>JBHGBC010000138.1:0-16218 GCA_041946805.1 bacterium | reverse complement strand
TACAGTGGCGGGACCGCGCCGGCTTTTCACCGGCTTCCCTTTTGGCTCCGTGCGGACACGGATCACCTTCCCATGATGGATAACAGGATATCGGCGGGAAGGAGGATGTGTCAAGTGAGAAGAGAGATCGTGTTTTTTACTATTTTAATGGTTTAATTCATTCATACTCCATACAATTATACCTCAGACGAACCTGTTTCGGCAAAAAAGTGTGGAGGTGCGTCACTTCGCTACGCCGCCGTTCGGGAATTTTGGTTGACAAAGAAGGCATATTGAATTACTGTATTAAGTATACCAGTTGTACCAGTTGTATAGGTCTTTCGAGTCATAAGAATCTTATCATAAGCAATATATTTTAGATATTTTTTTTGTTTTTTTAATTTTATAGAGGGCAACGGAGTGAAATATATTCTGAATTGCCTAGTAATCTTGAATCAAAGAATCGAGGTTGGAGAGGATGTCGCGGTATTGCGTCATCCCGGCCCCATATCGTGTCTGGGAAACGCAACATGGCTTGTCAAGAACCATGCCCTACCAAGCGAGACTGGGAAATGTGGTACAACAATTACTACCAATGGGCGGTGAATGTGGCGTACCGGTTCACCCGGGACCGGGATGAGGCCGAAGATATCGCCCAGGAGGCTTTCTTACGGGCCTATACCGCCCAGGACCGGTATCAGCCAACGGCCCGGTTCAAGACATATCTCTTTCAGATAATCAGGAATCTCTGCATCGACCATTTCCGGAAAGAGCAACGCCTGGTCCAAGACGTTGGAATGGCTTCCCTCCTTCCCGTTGTATCGCACGAAAAAACAATCGATCGAATCGAGGTGGAACAACGCTTGTCGCGCCTCCCTGAACAACCACGTAAGGTCTTCGAATTATTCTACCGAGAGGATAGATCCTATAAAGAAATCGCGCGGATTTTGAATATTTCAGAAAAAACTGTGGGGAACATTTTGTACTACTGGGGCAAGAAAATCTTATGAATTGACAATTTTTTAAGGAATAGCAGGGGTCTGGGGCGTTTAAATAATGAATGATTTAGATCTGAGGGAAGAGAATCATTTCTTGATTTCTGAAAAATGATTTCTCTTGTAGATCAAGAAAGGAGCCTGAGAATTACTACAAAAAAGGAAAGCACGTAGATTTATGGTAAAGGAGGCTTTTCGAAAAATGAAAATGAATAGAACGGGCATAATTCTAGTACTTTCCGGACTTTTTCTTTTTGTGCCACTATTTCGCTTCGCGTATAGCTATTATGTTTGTCCGTACTGTCAGACCACTACCGAATGGGAGGATGTTTGCTTTGGTGGTGCTTGTGATTATACCTGGGGTTACGACACACTAGGTTGTTGTCCAGGTGCACAATATGATCCAGAAATAAATTATGGACAGTGTAATAATCCAATTACACTTGGTTTAGTCAGTAAGTGGGAATTATCAGGTACCTGTACTAATCCCTATACAGCTGATTGCAAAGCAAGATATGAATATGAACGAGATGGTGAGTTATACATCTGTGTTAATAACAGTTGGTCCAAGAAAATGTATCACAACTGTGGATTTGATACTTTTGTGGAAGACGTATGGCTGAGTTATCCACAATGCAAATCCCAATAAACAATAAATAAGGAGAGATGAAATGAACAAAATCACATGGATGACATTCGCGTTACTCGTTTGCGCCGGCGGATTGGCCCTGGCGGAGGTCTCCACCCCCGCGGATTTGACGGCGTATGTCCAGAGCCGGTTGAATCCCATCGAGGCCTTCGAGGTGCAATACCACGGATGGATGTACGTTCCCGCTGAAACGGGCGCCGAACGCGAGGAATTCTGGCAGGGGCAGATGGCGTTTGTGCAAGACGCCATCGCGAAACGGAAAGCCGGCACGTTGTCGCCGGAGGAGGAGAAGCGCATCGGCCACAAGACCCTCGAGGAATTGGAAGGCTTGCTCCAGGATTACGAACGGCATAGTCAGGGATTTTCCATCGAGTCGATTTATGTGTTCAGCCGTCAGGGCGATCTCCAGCGTTGCGATGTCTTCCGGCCCAATGACCAGAACGAACATCACGCGTATCTATTCGATGGCCAGGAAGGATATGTTTATTTCGCCAACAAAAAGCAAGTCACCCGGTCTCCCAGTTTCACGGAACGCTGGAGCGATCCCACACAAGCGGCCGGCTATGGATTCAATCTCAATCAATTTCTGGGTGACGATTTCCAAATCGTGAGTTATGACGCCGGCCGGCGGATTCTCCAGGTCAAACCGCTCACAGGCCGGAACCCGGACAACGTGTATGAATTCACGCTGATGGAAGGCCATCCGGAATATTGGACGCAAGTGGATGTGATCCAGCCCGGCGGCGCGGCCGTGGAACGCGTGCTCTGCCGTGAATTCCAGGAGAAGGAAGGCATCCTGGTTCCGGGCGAGATCGTTCGGCAAAAACTCCGTGGAGCGGACCTGCAGGATTCTCTCCGCCTGGAACTGGTGAATGCCAATTTCCATGATCCGCAATTTCCTCAAGGCTTCTTCCAAGCGCCCGAGGGAAAGGAAATCGTGATGAAGGAGTATAGCCGATAAGGAAACCAAAACAGATTAAAGGGATGGATTCTGCGCAACGCCGATTCCATCCCTTTTGTATATATGGATATCGAAAGGAATAGGGCCATGAAACAAGCATTGCATCTATCCATAGTCATGATGGTGGGCGCATGGCTGGCCGCGCCCGGGGTGTTGGCGCAGGATTCCGGATTCGTGCTGGCCGGAATGCAAACGTCCGCCGTGGACATTCAGACGGCGAAATTGGTCTATACGCAAATCAAATCCATGGACAGCGGCCGCGCGGAGCGCATCGCGGAAAAACTTACAACGAGTACTCTCGTGGACACGAAGGGCTTGGCTCCTGAAGACATTCAAAGCAGCCTGGAATGGAAACAGGATGCCAAGATTGTCTGGATCTCCGGAAACCGGATCTTGGTGGAATCCAATCCGTGGCTGAAAAACCCTGGTGTGTCTGACCGCCAACCTTTTAATTATCTCAAACTGTATGATTGGGACGCGGATATGACATATGACATATTGCCGGGTGTTGACAATATCCAAACCCGGGTCGATCAATGGCGCCTGACCACCGGCCGGTACAGTCCCAACGATCCGATCGCCGTCTATCCGCGTTTGAAGCCCGCCCGCTTCGCTCCCGGCTCCCTGACATTCGATAAAGAGTTCATCGTGGAAAAGGGCAACCGTTTCCAAGTGCGTGACACCACCACGGATTTTGCGTTCATGCGGGGGACCTACGACCCGGACAAGGGATATGTGCTGACATCCTATGAGTACCATTACCCCACCCTTCCCGGCCAACCTGGTGTACGCGTGGAGTTCAGCGGTTTTCGGCCCGTGGAGGGCATCTGGCTTCCGGGGACGATCATCACGCAACAGGGGAACACCCGGGAAGTCTTGACGCTGGTGGAGGCGGTGTTGAATCAGCCAGTGGACGCCGCGAAATTCGAACTGCCGTCCACTTATCACGCGGTTGACCATGCTGCTGGGAGACCGCACGAATAACACGAATAAGATAGAATAGTGGCCTACGATTGAATCATGATGAGACAAAGGTGATAGGACAACAAAACGGCCTGTCCCCTTTTTACTTTAAATTACATTTGCATATAAATTTAGCAAGGAGAGGCCCATGCTTGGTTTATATTTGTTATTTACAATTATAATTTTCTTGCCAAATCATCAATTAATAATCAAGTTGCTAAATCATAAAGAGAGCACAAATGACCAGTCCATTCACAAAGCATTTCACCTCTACTTTCAAACATAAGTGCAAACACATAGTTCAAAACTGCACTCTATTTTTTGTCTCCATTCTCCTTGCCCTCGTACTGGGTGAATTCGCCATCCGCGTCACCGATATCGATATTCCCCGCCGTTCGGATATACGCGCGTTAAATGGGATCATGCGGCCAGGATATCCGGAGTTTTACCGCTTCGAGCCGAATACCCGGACGGTGGCGGTATCCCCCAGCGCGGAATTCGCCGTGGAATACCGAATCAACCGGGTGGGGATGCGTGATATCGACCATACCACCTATAAAAAACCAGGAACCACGCGAATCGTGTTCCTGGGTGATTCGTTGACCGAAGGCTACGGGGTCGAATTACGCCAATCCTATCCTTACCTGATTCAATCCCTGAGCGGGGGGAAATTTGACTGCATCAACGCCGCCATGCGGGGCATGTCGCCCGCCGATTATGCTTTTCGCATCCAAAACGTTCTGGACATTTACAAGGACATTGACGTACTGGTACTATCCTTAAACGGGAAGGATTTTTATGATGATGAGTAATAGGAGAAGCAATTCGGATTGAAAGTCAATCCAGCCGGTCATTCGATTACCCGCCGTTCCTTTTCGGAATCCAACCCGTATTATTTCCGCTACGCAGGCTCTTTGGCCTTTCCTCTCAGCCAAATCCACTTAAGCTGGCTCTTGGTTCCCTGGTTATATGAATCTCCTTCTCTTCCTCGGATTTCCCTTGTGCTTGAAGACCGCCTTGCCGGTCAAATCACATCCTTGTATAAATCCGCCAAAGTAACCGGTATTGAAATTGTAAATCATCCAGACAAAACTTCCCAAATCACGTTCCCTCTCAATTCCCCAGCCGTGTTAACGCCTGATCAAGTCAATCAATTATGGCAACTATTCAAGAGCGAAGTGTATGATCATTTTCAAACCATCCGGCCCGATTTTAATCAAAAGGAATCCTATATTGTCTCCGCAAAGCAAGCCCAACGCACGTTTTCCTATTTGGATGTCATTCACAGGATAAGCCTCACTAACCGATTCAAGATTTATATGATTTATTTGCCGTTTTTGGATGAATTGAGAAATCATATCGAGCTATGGTTTATGCAATACTGCAAAGACCATCCCGATATTCAATACATTTCGTTGACGAAACCGCTATTGGATGCATGCCTGGAAGGCGATGAAGCTATCTATTTTCCCATGGAAGGCCACCTGACCGCCGCCGGGCACCGCGCCGTGGCGGAGCCATTATACCGCGTGTTCCGTGAAAGCTGTCTCTGATATTCATGGATAGTCATGCACAAAGATCATGTCGGGCCGTGTGACGCTCAATCCACTCTGCATAGGCAATTCCATCCTCATTTCCCACGTAAGTTGAGTAAAGAAACAAAATGCTGCGCCTGCCTTTATCCATTTATTTCACGCCTGAAACTTCCGCAACCGCAGCGCGTTGCCCACCACCGAGAGTGAACTGCAACTCATGGCGGCGGCGGCGATCATGGGATTGAGCAGCAGGCCCGTCCAGGGATAAAGCATCCCCGCCGCGATGGGCACCGCCAGGGCGTTGTATCCGAAAGCTAGCAGCAGGTTCAGGCGGATGTTGCGCATGACAGCCTGGCTGAGCCGGTAGGCCTTGGCGATCCCCCGCAAGTCACCCTTCACCAGGGTGACGTTGGCGCTTTCCATGGCGGCGTCGGCCCCCGTGCCCATGGCGATGCCCACCTGCGCCTGGGCCAGGGCGGGGGCGTCGTTGATGCCGTCGCCGGCCATGGCCACGATATGGCCTTGCTGCTGGAGCTGTTGGATCACCCGGTGCTTGTCGCCGGGCAGGATCCCGGCGTGGATTTCGGTGATGCCCAGTTGGCGGGCGATGGTTTCAGCGGTGATCCGGTTATCCCCCGTGAGCATGACAATCGAAAGGCCCTGACGCCGGAGAATTCGCACTGCCTCGCGGGTGGATTCCTTGATGGGATCCATGACGCCCAGCAGTCCGGCGGGTCTCCCATCCACTGATACGTACATGACCGTCTGGCCTTCGCGGCGCAAGGCTTCCGCCTGGTCCCGCAATCCAGAAACATCGGCTTTTTCGTCTTCCATCAAGCCCGCGTTGCCGAGCGCCACGCGTTTGCCTTGGATGATTCCGATAACTCCTTTTCCCGTCACCGATTGAAATTCGGCGGCGGCTGGCGGCTCGAGGCCCGCCTCGCGCGCGCCGGCCAGGATGGCGGCCGACAGGGGATGCTCGCTGGAGCGTTCCACGCCCGCGGCCCAGCGCAGCAGATCCTCGCGCGTGAAGCCAGGCGCCGGTTCGGTGGTGACCAGCTTGGGCTTGCCCTCGGTCAGGGTGCCGGTTTTATCAATTACCAGCGTGTCGATCTTCTCGAACCATTCCAAGGCTTCGGCGTTCTTGATGAGCACGCCCAGCCGCGCGCCGCGGCCCATGCCCACCATGATCGACATGGGGGTCGCCAGCCCCAGGGCGCACGGGCAGGCGATGATCAGCACCGCCACGGCGTTGACGACGGCGTGGGCCATTGCCGGGGACGGCCCCCATGCCGCCCAGGCCGCGAAGGTGACCGCCGACACCAGGCTCACCGCCGGAACGAAAACCGCGGCCACCCGGTCGGCGAGATTCTGGATTGGCGCGCGGGTGCGCTGCGCCTCGCTGACCCGCTGGACGATCCGCGCGAGCAGCGTCTCTTCGCCGACATGATCGGCGCGCATCAAAAAGCCGCCGGTCTGGTTGAGCGTCCCACCGGTCACCGGGTCGTTCACCCGCTTTTCCACGGGAACCGGCTCGCCGGTGACCATGGACTCATCCACGTAACTCGAGCCTTCGAACACCACGCCGTCCACGGGAACCTTCTCGCCGGGACGCACGCGCAGGCGGTCGCCCCTCTTCAATGCGTCCAAGGGTACATCTTCCTCCGAGCCATCGGGCCGCACGCGCCGGGCCTGCTGGGGCGCGAGTTCCAGGAGCGCGCGCAGAGCCAGCGAGGTCCGGCCCCGGGCCTTCAGCTCCAGCATCTGGCCCAGCAGCACCAGGGTGACGATCACCGCCGCCGCCTCGAAGTACACGTCCACGGTCCCGGACGGTGAGCGGAACGCGTCGGGGAATATCCCCGGGACCAGCGCGGCAATGACGCTGTAACCATACGCCACGCCCGTCCCCAGCCCGATGAGCGTGAACATGTTCAGGTTGCGGGTGACGATCGAAAACCACGCGCGCTGGAAGAACGGCCACCCGCCCCATAGCACCACCGGCGTGGCCAGCACTAGTTGCAAAACAATTCCCGCCGCGGGAGAGAGCCATCCCGCCAATGGATGATCGGTAACCATGTGCAACATGGCATAGAGAAACAGCGGCAGCGTGAAGGCGGCGCTGATCCAGAACCGGTGGATCATATCGATGAGTTCAGGGTCTGCTGCATCCGTCAGCGAAATGGTTTTGGGCTCCAGCGCCATGCCGCATTTGGGGCAGGCCCCCGGGCCCACTTGCTCGATCTCCGGATGCATGGGGCAGGTGTATATGGCGCCCGGCGCGGCGGGGGTTGGAGATATGGGAACCGTTGGGGCCGATTCTTTCGCGGAGGCCACGTATTGCAGCGGATCGGCCTCGAATTTTGTCTGGCAGCCCTTGCAACAGAAATAATATTTTTCGCCCTGGTATTCGCTGGACGCGGCGGCCTTTTCGGGATTGACAAACATACCGCAGACCGGATCACGCGCCTGTCCCGTGGCCGGCGCGGGGGGAGTAAGGATCACGGTCAGTTCACGGGGGTGATGATCGTGTTTCAAATGCCTTCCTCCGGATCGGATAATTCGCTATGCCCTTGTTTGGAGATTGTACCTTCTTGGCGGCGGCAGGGGGGAGTGAATGATGAATGTGGTGGACGAAGGAATGGATAATTGTCTGAATCAGGATGGTCCAGATGAACAGGATGACCAGGATAAGGTGGAGCACGCCCCGCAAATCCATCAACCGCAAGCAAGATGGGCTCAAAGCACAGTGTAATCCGCTAATAGAAACTATCCCCTCTCCCTCTGGGAGAGGGCTAGGGTGAGGGATTTTTTGTGGGGTGGACCTTGGTGTCCGCCCTCATCCCGGCGTGAATGAAATCGTTTTTACCTCATTATGTACTCACATCTCGGATGAACCGTAAAAAAAGATTATGTCACGCGAAGAAATTCACTGGATTGCAAGAGTAGCACGCGGTTCCTAGAGTATCGCTCACCTTCTGGTTTTTCCGGCCGGCCCGATTGAAGAACACGCGAACATTAGGAATAATACGGGAGCATGTACCGGATGACACATAAAGGAGAACACCCATGTCGCAATGGTATTTGAGTTTTGGAGGGCAGCAGACCGGGCCGATGGATCTGAACCAGGCCATCGAGCGCGCACAAGCCAATCCCAACGGGCATGCCTGGAGCGAGGGATTTCCCGAATGGGTGCCGATCGCGCAGGTGGCGGAATTGCGCCCGCCGTCAGCCGGCAAAATCCCGGTCCCGCCCCCGGCGGCGGTCAAGGTGGCGGACGACATCGATTTCAAGATTTTCGGGACGGAGATGCAGTTTGTGGAGATCGAACTGGATCCGGGGGAAAGCGCGGTCTCGGAAGCGGGCGCGATGATGTACAAGGACAGCACCATTGAGATGCACACCGTGTTCGGAGACGGCTCGGCGGGCGGAGGTTCCGGTTTCATGGGCAAACTGTTGGGCGCGGGCAAACGGCTGCTGACGGGCGAGAGCCTGTTCATGACGGTCTTCACTCACACCGGCCAGGGGAAAGGGCGCGTGGCCTTCGGCGCGCCGTATCCCGGCAACATTCTGCCCGTGACGCTGGCCAACATCGGCGGGTGCCTGATCTGCCAAAAGGACAGTTTTCTGTGCGCGGCCAAGGGAGTATCGATCGGGATTTATTTCCAACGCAAGATCCTGACCGGGCTGTTCGGCGGCGAGGGCTTCATCATGCAGAAACTGGAGGGCGACGGCATGGTCTTCATGCACGCGGGCGGAACGGTGGTGGAGCGCGTGCTGGAACGGGGCGAGGAACTGCACGTCGACACCGGCTGCGTGGTGGCCTTTGAACCGTCGGTGCAGTTCGATATCCGACAGGCGGGAGGGATCAAGTCCATGCTGTTCGGCGGCGAGGGGCTGTTCTTCGCCACCATGCAAGGGCCGGGGAAAATCTGGCTCCAATCCCTGCCCTTCTCGCGGCTGGCGGGACGCATGCTGGCGGCCGCCCCGCGGCGGGGAGGCAGCCGGGAGGAAGGCTCCCTCCTCGGCGGCCTGGGGAACCTGCTCGATGGAGACAACAAGTTTTGATTGACCGCCAGGCGGAATGATAGATCCACCCCTAATCAGAACACCCTCACCCTCACCCTCTCCCAGTGGGAGAGGGGATTGAGTGGATCTTTCCGGTCCGTGTGATTTGATAATACCTGCACGATGTTTTTCATTCCCGCTCCAAATTCATCGTCACCTTCATGATGCGGGGGAGGTAGTAGGGTTCGGCGATGGCGGCGGGGATGAAGTCGATGGGCCGGTAGCCCCGCACTTTCAGAATTACCCGGGTGGGGCCCGCGGGGACGGAGAGCGTGTAGTACCGCAAGTCCCCGGTGCTGGTCACTCCCAGGGGCGCGTTGGCAAAGCGGGGATACTCGGGGATTTCAAAATGGTAGGTGGACGCGTCCGAAGGCAGGGGCGAGCCGTCCGGAGTGTTGAGCATCAGCTGATAACTGATCATTTCCGTTAGATTAACCGGCAGGCTCAGAGTCTGACCGGGCTGCGCGGCGACAGGATCGGGAAACGCCATGAGGGCATGATCGTTCCACAACGCGTAGATCAGCAGGCTCACGGGGCCGGCGGGCAGTCCGGTGATGTGGTAAAGGCCCGGCTGTTCGGGATCGGCTTCATACGGGAACGCCTGCACGCCCCCCGCGAAGGTCATGATCTCAATTTGCTCGGGATTGACCGGGCGGCCGTTAAACGTGAGGAAGGCGTCGACCGCGTTTTCGGATGAGGTCATCCGCACTTCCACGGAGATCGGTTCGTTGACTCCGCCGATGACCTCCTCCTCGGAGTGGACGATCTCGAAATGCTCGTTGGTATAGCCCGATTTGGAGGCCACCAAGGTATAGGTCCCCGGTTTGCGCAAGACCAGCTTGAACGAGCCGTCTTCCGTGCTCTTGGTGGGGCTGGGGTAGGCCATCGCGTCGTATTGGTTGACGTCGGGGATCAGCGGGCGGATGTCCGCCCAGGGAACCGGCTGGCCGGTTTGCGCGTCCACGGTCTTGCCGGCCACCTCGCGGATGAAAACCACCAGGTTCATCAGGTAATCCTTCTGCTCGCGGGTGACCGCCAGATCGCGCATGCCGTCGGCGGAATAGGGAGTCAGGCGGTCCGATCCGGCCGTGGCGGCGAAAACGATTTGGTATTCGCCCTCATCGACGCCCTTGAATTCATAACTCCCGTCTTCGCCCGTCGCCGTGAATTGCTGATATTGCCGTCCGTACTTACTCGTCAACAGCACCGGCGCGCCGGAGACGATCTGCCCGCCGCGCGTGACCGTGCCGTGAATCACCGCGCCTTCGCCCCCGAAGTTCACCGTGATGCTTTGGTTTTCCACGACCGCCGCCCGCTTGTAATCGCTTTCCCCTGAGCCGCCCGCGCTGTATTTCAGAACCATCATGGATCCGGCGGGGACATGCTCGAAGCGGTAGCGGCCCTGGTCATCCGTTGACGCGGTTTGCGGGAAGAACTGCTGGGGATCGTCGAATACGCCGATCTGGGCATTCGCAGCGGGCTGTCCATGGGCATCCCACACCGTGCCTTCCACCATGCCGCCCGGAGTGAGAGGAATCGGGACCGGCTCCGGTGAAGCCGCGTCCGGAGAAACGGGCACGAGGCGCGGGGCGAGCGCGGCGGGGCGGATGATCAGTGTATCACCTTTCTGGGCGTCGATCGCCACGCGGAAAACGCCTTCGCCGTCGGAGATCACGCTGTTGGGGATCTCCTCGGCTTGCCGGAGCATGCCAATCGGCCGGTATGCTTGAGACCGGTAGGACAAAAGGCCCACATTCGCGCCCGCCACGGGGCGGCCCTGGGGATCGATCAGGCGGCCGGTGAAGGTCAGGCCGGACTCCATCTCGATGACGGCGTCCTCGATGTTTTTCCCGGTTTCCACGGCCATTTGCGCGCTTTGCGCCTTGACGTATTTTTTGGCGGACGCTTCGGCCAGATAGATGCCCGGCGCGAGATTTTCGAATTTGAATTGCCCCTCGGCGTTCGTGGCGGTTCCCGGGGATTGGTAATTGAGATCGGTCAGGCAGCGTAGCACGAGTTGCGCGCCGCCCACCGGCGCGCGCGAATCCTTGGCGATCACCACGCCCGCGATATTGCCTCCGCCTTCCAGGGTAATCAGGACGGGCGCGCCGTCCATGTTGAACTCCTTCATGAACTTTTTGTACCCGTCCGCCCAGACGGAGACGGTGAATTTGGAAACCTTGGGCAGCCCGCCGATTTCAAACTCACCGACCTCGTTGGTGTTGCCGGTTTTGAAGGTGCGCCTTTCGGGAGGCAAGGAGCTATCCTGGATATGGACCATCACCCGGATATCCGGCAGCGGCTTGCCGGTTTGATCGACAACCTTCCCCCGCACGATTTCGTGGTCCTCGCCGGCGTCCAGGACGAAATTCACATCAGTACGGGATTCCCCCGCCTTCAGGGTAAGGCTTTTACTCACGTTTTTATCCTGGTTGCTGTAACCGCCTTGCTCGTTGCGTTCATTGACGCGGACTAAATACTCCGCCGGCCCCAGGTCCTTGATTTCGTAGTAGCCGATCTCGTTGGTATTGCCGGTCGAGTACGAAATAATACCGTCACGGCCGATGAGGCCTTTCAATGTGCGGTTGAAGGCAAAGACAATGTGCCGGTTGGCCGGCCTCCCATCCTTGTAGGACACCGTTCCGGAAATGGATCCCGGTTCGCCCAGCGTGATTTCGACCTCGGCGGGATCCTCGAGCGTGCCGGTTTCGAACACCTCGCTGGTGGTGGTGGCGAGGGATTCCTTCTTGGCAACCACCACGGCCTTGCCCTTGGCCGCCGAATCGGTGCGCCATTCGCCCTTTTCATCGGTATAGCCGAGGCTGGAGGCGGAGAAATCCACGTCGCGCATGACCACTTCCACCCGGGCCTGCGCGACCGGCTTTTGGTTGTTGTCAACACAGCGCACGATCACCGAGGCGCCCGGCTTCATTTTCACCAGCACCTCGTTGTTCTGGGTATTGGTATTGACTTGAACATTCCCAAGCGGATCACTGGAATCTTCCCAAGGCCGGGGATTGTTATCCATGAAACCCTTGGCGGTGGCCTGGACGTTGTAACTCCCCTCCGCCACGCGGCGGATGACAAACGATCCATCCGCCCCGGAGATCCCGGACGGTTTGGGACGTTCTACATTCATGACGGTGATTGGATTCAATTGCAGTTGGACTTCCGCGCCCTCGATGGGCTCATCGGTTTCGGCGTTCACCACGCGGCCTTTCATGGACAATCCCGCCGGGCGGTGGACAAAGTCCTGGGTGAGGGCCGTCTCGGTGGCTTCGAAGGTCAAGTAGGCGGCCTCCTCGGTGAGTTCCTCCCGGGGAACGGCCAGGAGATAAAACCTCCCCGTGTTTTGCAGATCGATGGCGTAATAGCCTTCCTCGTTGGTCGCGGTGGAGAGCAGGAGTTGATGTTTGGGTTTCCCGGGAAGGCGGGAGTAGGCGCTGATCTGGGTTCCCGCGAGCGGTGTCTTGTCTTCGAGGCGGGAATAGCCGGTGACCCAAAATTGCGCGGGGGTGGCGGCCGTGATCTCCGTCCCGTCCGCCTTCGCGGCCATCGACAGGTCTTCGCCGGATTCCGAGGCCGACGATATATTCCCACTCCCAGCCCGCTGCCCGGAGGTAGTCAGGGAGCCATCCGCGGAGGCATGCAGTTCCTCCCCGCCGCGGAGGTTTTTCGCCGCGGTTCCGTTTTTAACCAGGACTTCACCGGACGCGACCGAGACGCGCACGCCTTTGACGGCGTCATCCGTGGAAGTCTCACCACCGAAATAGACCGTTACTCCAATCACGGCCACGATGAACAAAAATCCCGCGACTGCGATCCAGGCACGCATGAGAGGTCTCCTATGTATTTTTTTGTGCAAGATCATCCCCGCTGAAGAGGGAGCAATGATATTGGTTTGTATGGTTCTCCCTGATTTGAATCCCCGCAGGGGATCCATGTGAATAGCCGTAGGCGACAGCCTACGGTTGCGGTTAGTGAAAAACGTCAATCCCGAAGGGGATGAATACCTCATTCGACCCCGTTGGGTCGATACCATTAGGAACGGTACCGGGGGTTGTCACCCCCGGCTATTCAGATTCAATCCCTATGGGATTGGAAGCAGGGGATGATTTCCCGGAGCGTTGCCCTGGGCTAGCTTCTTGCGCGCCGTTGGCGCTTAACCAAGACTGTATTTCGTTAAATATTTCGTAACGGATTACTTTATTGCCGAGAAAGGATGAATTCCGCCCTTTCCAGGCTTTCCCTCACCCTGACCCTCTCCCAGAGGGAGAGGGAATCCAAATACGGCCGTCGGTTTTGAATCATTTCGTTCTGTACAACAAGCCATGACCTATTTTTCCTTACCTCAGAATCTCCACCTCGAATTCCGTGCCCACGGCGACTACGTCCACCAGCGGGGTTTGCACGGTGAAGGTGGATCCGTCGAGGTGGGCCGCCTTCACGGATATTTCTCCCCGGTCCAGCGTGATCCAGCGGTCGCGGTCGAACCGCACCGCCAGTTCCGTCCCGGGCGCGCAGGTGGTCACCGAGCCGTCGGCCAACGTCAGAATGGCTTGGTTTGACCGGGGAATCCTTACCCTTCGGCCCTGGCGCAGCCGGGCGTGCAGTTCATCGATGACTTTTTGCTCGCGGAATGTGGATTGATTGACCAACCGGATTTCCCGTATCGGATCGATCCCCGGCGTTTTTTGCGGAGGCCAGGCCAGATATGCCGCGGAGAGCCCGATAGCCATAAGAGCAACCGCCCATGCCAAGCGGGGACGCGCGAACGGCCACTGAAAAATAGGCGCAGTCTTCGCTTGTTCCGCCATCGCCCGGCGCATCGCGTCCGCCATCCGCCGGGTGTCGATGGGGGGAATCGAATGCCCGCGCAATCCCGCGCGCACACGGCCATAGAAAACGAACACGGATTGCTCCACCTCATCGCGGGGGACGGTTTTCCCCTGGTCAAAGCGGGACGAGAGATCGTGTTCGCGGCGTTCAGGAATCGGATCGTTCATGGCATTTCTCCAAAGGGAGCCAACCAGCGGCGCAAGGTTCTCCGTGCCCGGCAGAGATGAGTCGTCACCGCGTTGACGGTCAAGTTCAGGGAGCGGGCGATTTCCACATAGGATTCGCCTTGGAGATCGCGCAGCACCAGGATGGTCCGCTGCGTGTCGGTAAGACGGTGCAAGGCCTGCTCGAAGGCTTGCTGAAAGCGCATTTCATCCATCACCCGGTCGGGTGTAAGGTGGTCGAGCTGCGATGATGGCGGATCGGGCGCCTCCTCGAGGGATTGAAACCAAACACGGGATTTCAAACGGTCAATGCACAGGTTGCGGGCGGCGGTCAGCAGAAAACCCTTGATGGAACCATTGCGGGCGCGGAATTGCCCTGCCTTGACCACTCGCGCCAGCCGGATGAGCGCTTCTTGCAGCACATCCTGGGCCTCTTCGTGGTTCTTCAGCAGAAGGCAGGCAAGACGGAGAACATCGCCCGCGTACCAGGCCACGATGTCGTCGAAGCTGGCGGGATCGCCCGCCAGCAAGCGTTGCTCCAAGTGAACCGGCGGCTGTTCCATGGAATTTTTGCTGGGGCTATCAGTTCAACTTTATATCCTGATATCCTGCGGCCCGCGCCAAATCCGAGTCGGTAACGATAAGGTGCTTCCAACCTCCGTCGTTTTCCTCTCCATGTAAAGATACGAGAAACCGGGTGGTTTGTTACAAAGATATTTTCAAGAGAGGTTTCGATGGGAATTTTTTTTACGGGATCAGAATCCCATCCCCTCCAGGATCCCGGCGGACGCCAAGGGCCGTCTCGGCAAAATTCCCCCACCACTCGCCTTTGTCTTTGCAATGGGTTGGAAAATCTGGTTTAATAACCTCACGCCTCGCTCCATCGGAGGCGGAAAGACCCGGGCGCGGCGGACGGTGCGCTCCGATCCGGTTGACAGGAAACGGCCGCGATGCCCCGGGCGGACTGATCCCGGGAAGGCCGTGAAAAAGGAGAGAAAAAACCATGAACTCGAATCATACCCGGCGGCATTTTTTGAAAACCTCCCTGGCGGGAGCGGGTGCGTTGGCCTATGGTCCGGCATGGAGTTGGGCGGAGAGCCAGACGAAGTTCAGCGCCGCCGACCGCGTGCAACTCGGCCAAACCGGCATCGTCAGTTCACGACTGGCCATGGGCACTGGCATGCGGGGCGGCCGGCGCGAATCCGACCACACCCGGCTGGGCCAGAAAAAGTTCACCGAGCTCATCCGTCATGGTTTCGACAACGGCCTCAACTTCTTCGACATGGCCGATCTCTACGGCTCGCATCCCTTCATGAAAAACGCCCTGGCGGGCATCCCCCGGGACCAGTACGTGCTGCTGACCAAATTGTGGTTCCGCCGTTCTGATTGGAATCCGTACTCGGGCGGGGCGAAGGTGGAAATCGACCGCTTCCGCAAGGAACTCGGCACGGACATGATCGACGTCTGCCTGCTGCATTGCGTGACGGATTCCAAATGGGCGGACGATTGCGAACGCGCGCGCGATGAATTTTCGGAGCTCAAAGAAAAGGGTGCGGTGCGCGCCTGCGGCGTTTCCTGCCACGATCACGGCGCGCTGAAGATCGCCGCCGAACACCCCTGGGTCGATCTCATCTTCGCCCGCATCAACCACGCCGGCAACAAAATGGACGGCTCGCCGGAGGAAATCTCGAAGACCATCAAACTGGCCCGGGCCAACGGCAAGGCGGTCGTCGGCATGAAAATCTTCGGCGAAGGCACCCTGGTGAAGCCCGGCGAGAAAGACGCGTCCCTGAAGTACGTGCTGCGCAATGACCTGGTGGACGCCATGACCATCGGCATGCTCAGCCTCGAGGAAGTCGACGACAGCATCAAACGCATCGGCACGGCGTGACCCGGTGATCCACCAAATGCAAGATCGATGAGCGCGCGGCGTTTAATCCATAATTCCTTCTACCGCTTTGGTTCGGTTGAGATTGCATATCGAATGGCACGGCAACGCACTGGGAAAATGGTGATCGAAGTAATCCCCTCTCCCTCTGGGAGAGGGTTAGGGTGAGGGAAAGCCTAT
>JBHGBC010000137.1:0-16343 GCA_041946805.1 bacterium | reverse complement strand
TCCCCCTCCCGGATCTGATACCCGACGTTCGTCCCGCCGGCCGCCTTATCCGCCGGCCCCATCTCCTTCTCCACCCAGGCGTACCAATCGAACAGGCCTTGCGCCACATCCTCCCCCGGGTCCCCCTCCTTCGCCAAAACGGCCAACACCCAGCTGGGCGCCGTCTCCACTCGATCCGCGATATCCTCGATGCTCAATCCCTCCTGCCGCAATTGCCGGATGGCCTCCCCCTTGCCCGTTTGTTCCACTCTCTCCGCGTTCCGATCAATCAGCCTCAAGACCTCCGCGGCGATGGGATCCTCCCCCACCACCTCCTCCGCTTCCGCCGGTTTCTCTTCCGCCGGGGCAGCCGACTTCTCCTCCACCGGCTCCACCGGTTTCTCCGCCGGCGGTGCCACTGGCTTGGGTGCCGATGGCTCGGCCGGCCGGACCGGCTGCGGCGGCATTCCCTCCGTCAAGGGAATCTCCTCCTCCAGCGCCGGCCATTTTCCCCCCACCTCCTTCTCCACCAACAACTCCACCAGTTCCTTCCGGCCCCGCTTCCCCACCGGGATGCCGGCCGCCTTGGCCAGGCGCACAATCTCCGATTTGCTTTTGGCCTCCAGTTCCACCCGCAGG
Organism: bacterium; assembly: GCA_041946805.1. Lineage (GTDB taxonomy): Bacteria > Hinthialibacterota > Hinthialibacteria > Hinthialibacterales > Hinthialibacteraceae > JABLXU01. Next base: position 15,725 of record JBHGBC010000137.1, on the reverse strand, counting down.
TCTTCACCGCGAAAGAGGTCTTCCGCTTTTCCCGTGATCTTCCCCGGCGCCCGCGGCTCCCCCGCTCGTTCCACCGGCATCCAGGCCCGCTGGTAAACCTCCATGATCTTATCGGGGATCTGCTGCCCGCGGACCTTCCGGATCCGCCCGATCAAATCCAGCAGGGTTTTCCGGGCCTTCGTGAACAACGACCGGATCGGCCCGGCCGCCTCGTGCGCTTTCTCCGAATAGAAAACATCCCGCCCTTCCTGCGCGTAGTGCTCATGCGCCGGCCGCAGGTCCCCGCTGGCCTTATGGTAAGCCTCGTACATCCGCCGTTCTTCCACCGTCAGATACTGATCCCAGAACCGGTGGAACCATTCCTCCACCACGGTGTCCGCGTCCGCCCCCCGGTACAGCCGGATCGTCGTCCACGCGAATCCCGTGTCCATCCCCTCCGTGATCGTTTCCCCCACGATATACCCCGCCTTCCCTTGCTCGGCCGCGATCTTCTCGGACGTCTTCCGCGCCGCCGCCGCCAATTCGATCATCGTGTTCCGGTCCAGATTCGGATCCAACTCCACCATCTGGACCGCCTGCCGGTAGGTACCCTGGTCGATCATCCCCACCCGCAGCGCCTCGTCCAGCGCCTCCCGCGCGGTCATCGGCTTCCCCTCGCCCAACAACTCTCGCGGAACCCGCCCCCCGCGGATCGTGAGCAGGTCCTGCTTGACCGACTTCCCCACGCGGTCGAACTCCTTGACTCCCAGCATCGATACCGCCCCGCCCAGCAGCCCGCCCAAAATCGTCCCCCCGCCGATCGCCGCCAGGCTCTCCTCCGGCGTCCGCGTGATTTGCGTGGCGTGCAGGCCCATCTCCGTGGCCGCGATCGATCCCGCCGTGTACCCGCCCACCTTCATCGCGTTCAATAAGAATTGCCCGCCCTTCGTCCCCGCCCGGTAAAGCGCCGGGCCGGGCGCCGCCAGGTTCAACGGATCCAGCAAGCCGCCCACCACCAGGTTCACCGCCAGCCCCGTCCAGCCCCCGCGGCTCAGCGTCTCCCGGTCCGCCATCTCCCGCCGGATCTGCCGCGTCACCGCCTCCACGTCCTCCAGTGAGTCGGCCTGCGCGTAATACCGCGCATACTCCGGCTTGCGCAATTCCGCCGGGATATACGGAAACGCGTCGAAATCCCAATCGGTCCGCGCCGGCAGATTCTCCTGGGCCAACAACGAACCCAGCAGGTTCTCCTGCCGCCACGAGGCCCCCACCAATTCCCACAGCCCCGGCCGCGTGGCCCGCGCCAGCGTGGGGAACACAAAAGGCCGGCGCCAGGCCGGCCCCTCATCCACTTGCCACATCTCTTGCATGTTTCAATCCGCTCCTTACATAGGAGGTAAGGAATAACTTAAAAGGGCGCGTCACCCTCTGCCCCCGCTTCCACTTCCCCGTTCTCCGGCCCGGACGGCTTCCGGCTCAAAAATTCCACCTGGTCCGCCACCACCTCATACGCCACCCGCTTCTCGCCCGCCTGGTTCGTGTAGCGTTGCTGCCGCAAGGACCCGGTCACGCCGATCAGCATCCCCTTGTGGACGTATTGCTGACACAACTCTGCCAACTTCCGCCACGCCGTCACCGGAATAAAATCCGTCTCCCGCTCTCCGCTGGCGTTCTTGAACCGGCGGTCCACCGCCACCCGCATCCGCGCCACCGGCACCCCGCCCTGGGTATACGTCACCTCGGGATCCGCCACCGCTCTCCCCGTCAAAAACACTTGATTCATTCACGCGCCTCATTGCAGATAATACCGAGACCACGAATCGCCTTGCTTATCCTGCTGGATAGCCTTCTGCTCCTCGCCCCACATCTCCACCTGCTCAGCCAATCCCTTCCGCGTGTTGTACGCGCTCCACTCCCGGTACACGTCAAACCCGCCCCATAACACCGGCTGGTTCAACGTGGGCGAATCCTTCCGCGTGTCCCGCAGCCGCTCCCAGCCGTCCTCCCCCCATACCTCCACGTAATACTGCGGAAACTCCTGCCTCTCCGTCCCCTCCTTGACCTTCAGCCGCACCCGCGTCGCCTTCAACCGGTTCGTCTCCGGCATCGCCGGCGCCAATCCCATGTGCGGAAAGGTCAAGTCCGCCATCTTTTTCTCCGCCGGCGTCTTCGCCGGCAGCCGATACTCCCGCCCCGGCGCCTGCAGCCATTCGTCCAGCGTCTGCGCCAGCCACTCCGCGTCCGGAATATAATTCACCGGCGCGTGCTGCATCCAACGCGTCTCCGATCCATCCCAGAACGGGCCGTACTCCGCCAGCACCTCCGCCATGGCTTGCTGCTCCGCCTCGTCCGGCGCCGCCCCGTACCAGATCCGCTTCTCGCTCACCTTCCGCGCGTAGGCCTCCTCCATCTCCGCTGCCATGGGATCTCCCTCCGCCGGCGCGAAGCCAGGGTAATAGCGGTCCGCCCGCAGCCCGGTCACCCGCTCGAAATCCCCCGGACTCCGCATGGCTTCCCGGAACCGGTTCACCATCGCCTTCTGCACGCTTGCGCTATTGACCACCTTCTCCCGATACCCTACTTCCTCTGGCTTCGGCTCGGCCACCCGGCGCACGATCGCCCCAATCTCCTCGTCCGTCATGTCCCCATGGATCTGCCCCAAGATCGCCCGCGTGGCCTCACTCAATTCCGTCACCACCAGCGCGTTCTCGGTTTGGATCCGCCGCACCACGTTCGCCATCTCCCGCATCCCCTGCGTGTTACCCCGCGACACCACCCCTTCGATGTCGTTCTTCACCGCCGTGGGGAACCGCCCGCCCTTCAAAACTGTGTCCACCACCAGGTCCTCGTAATTCGGCGGGGACACCAGCGCCGCGCCCGGTATCGCCCCGGCCGCCCCTGGTCCCGTTTCTGGTTTCTTCAATCCATCCCGGATCTGCTCCCACTGATAGTCCGCCTCCTCCTGGCTCAACCGCGCCACCGGCGAACCCCACTTGTTCGCGATGCTCACCTCCATCTCTTGTTTCTTCTTGAATAATTCCATCTCCGCGTCCACCTGGGCCGACAGCCCCGCCGCCGTCCGCGGATCCCACCCCCGCTTCATCGCCTCCTTGATCTCCCGCTTCAGTTGTTCTCCTTGCACGAGATCCGGATTCTCCCGAAACTCCATCAACCGCCCATAAAATTCCATGTCCCAATTCTTTTGCTGTTCCGCCTGTCGCAGGTTCTCGTTATACCGCCGCTGGTCCTCTTCCGCTTTGATGGTTTTTTTAAAAGCTCGATCGCGTCGGTCTTGTCCGTCTCGTCGAATCCATACTGGCCGTCCTCTACGCGCCGCAGCACTTCCATCGCCCCCAGCGTGAGCACATCCCGGTCCATGGCCTCCTGTTGCGCCCCGCGGTTCCACTCCCGGTATACCACTAATCGCTCTCCCGGTTTCAACACCCCCTGCCGTTCCGCCTCTTCCAACATCTGCGCCACCCCGATCCGCAGCATGTCCCGGTCCTGCGTGTTCGTCACGTAGATGTTCCGCAAGTCCGCCAGATCGTTCGACAATTCCGTCCGCTTGATCCTCCCCCCTTCTTCTTCGATCATCTGCCGCAGATTTTCCCGCTGGTCCGCCGATAGGCCCGGCAGCCGCTCCACCTGAGCCCGCGCGTCGTCCAGGGTCACGTCCGGCTGCTCCAGCATCCGCTTCACCCGGGGCGTCCACACCGTCCCCGCGTACCGGCCCAGCATCACCTGCTTTTCTACCGGCCCCAAAAATCCCGATTGGTCCAATCCCCCCGCCAATTGCTCCCAGATCATCAAGGCCGCGTCGTGTGTGGGTGCGTCGATCACCTGCTTGGCAATGTCCTCCAACCCGGTGATCAGCCCGGCCTTGTCCCGTTCCGCCCGCCGCGTCTTCACCCGCTCGATCAGTCGGCTCTCCATGTACGGCGCCGCTTCCGCCAGCCGCACCGACGCCCGCGACCGCACCCGCCCGTCCACGCCCTCCAGCCGCTTGTCCAACGCCTCCCGGTAGCGCTTCTGAACCTCGTCCTCGTTCTCCTGCAACTCCCCCGCGTCCACCTGCCGCAACAGGTCGTCCCCGATCCGGTAGGCGTCCGCCAACACCTTGGCGGCTTCGTTGTTCTCCCAATACGCCCGCTCCTCCTGCACCGCCTCGGTCAGCGCCTGCGTCGCCGGCGCCAGCGCCGTTTGCGCCCAATTCACCGGCAGCATCGTCCCCGGCGCGCGGCGCGTCAAACGTTCTTGCGGTTCATAGCCTGGCAGCACCATGCTATTTGTCCCCCTTGGGCTTCTTCCCATACCGCCCGATCGTCACCAGCCCGCCGCTCAGTCCGCCCAGCAGGCCCGCCGTGCCCTCCAACTGCGCGATCCGTCCTTGGCCGCGCAGCGCCTCCGACTCCACGTTCACGTTGTATTGCCGGATGGTCTTGTCCCGCAGGTACTTCCGCTGGATGTCCTGCGCCGCCACCACCGGCGCCCCCGCCAGCGTCGTCCCGCCGGCGAACGCCGCCGCCCGCAGCGTGGACAGCATCTCCGCCGTCCGCTCGCCCTCGATGGTCTCGTTCGCCGCGTTGGCCGCCTGCGCCTGCCGCGCCTGCGATTCCATCAATTGTTTATTCGCTTGCCCGGCCTGAAAACTCGACAGCCCTTGCAAGGCCATCATCCCGCCGGCCAGCATCGTGATCGGATCCAGTCCCATGATCTTTCCTCTTGCGGTAAAAAATCTGCGCCAACTGCATCGGGTCGTCGTACACGAACATCCCCACCCGCTCGAATCCCAAATGCCTGACTAGCCGGTGCCCCGCCTCGTGCAACTGGTCCACCGTGCACTCCAGCGTGATCCCCTGCCGCGCTTGCAATCGCTCCATCTCCGCCTTCAACGTCCGGTAGAATCCATGCGGATGGGCCGCCACCCGCTCCGGCGCCGCGTAGAGCCACACCATGCGCCGCCGGTGCAGCGCGCTCGTCATCCCCCCCACCGCCACCGCCTGCAGCCCGTCCATCATCACCCACGCCTCCGCCCCCGCCTGCCGCAGGTGCTCCCGGATCTGCCGCCGCAGCCACCGTTCCATCTCCGGATCCGCCGCCGTTACCAACTCGATCATCCCCGCCGTCATCGGGATCACGTCCATCGCCGTCTCCAAAGCCTCATCCCAGGTTCATCTCAATCTCCCCTCGGATCCCCAACACCGTGCACGGCATCGGCGCTCCTCCGTGGATCCGGATCTCCAACTCCCGGCTCCACCCCAGCAGCTTCAAATTCCGCGACCCCGTGTAGAGTGACAGGCTCCCGTCCAGCAGCGGCTGGCCGCGGTCCGGCCGCTCCACCTTCATCACTTGCCTTCAGGGAGGGGCTTGTATGGAAATTCCACGATGGCAATTCCAAACTCAACGCTAAGATCACCGATCCCGACTTCATCATAAGCATTGAGCGAGGAAACGATTTCCGTAAAGGCGACATCCTGGTTGTGGAAATGAAAACCCGGCAGATCCAAACCAAAACTGGCCTGCGTAGAGAAAACGAAATCGTTAGAGTCCTCGAACACCGCAAGGCGTATCGGCAACTCGACCTGTTCGAAGACAACCCTCAATGATTGGAAAAATGAAAGAGGCTTCTATAATGAACAATGAGACGTTTGCTTTGCGAAAGGAGTCTCTCATGCCCGTATTGAAACCCACAACCCCACACCCCGGCGAATCCATGCAGGATCTCCCGCCCTCCTTGGAGGCCTTAGTCCGATCCCAGGGCGTCGCGCCCCTGGAGGACCCCAGCATTCTTTTCAACACCTGGCCAGGAGATGAGAACGATGGCTTCGAGGAGGATATCCGGGCGCTCCGCCAGGCCAATCCCGCGTTCACCAACCGCCCATGACTTCTCCCATGCTGCTTGTGGACACCAACATCGTCTCGTATCTCATGCGCGGCGGCGAATTGGCCCGCCTGTATGCCCCGCACCTGCAAAAGAGATTCCCGGCGATCGCCTTCATCACGGTGGGAGAACTCTATTACGGCGTGGAAAAAAAACGGTGGGGTGCGTCAAAACGCCAACAACTCGAAATGACCTTGCGCCACTTCGTGGAGATTCCTTCCGACCGTGAAACCGCACAATGTTACGGCCGACTCGTGGCCGGCCGTGAACGACTGGGGCATCCCATATCCAGCGCCGATGCCTGGATCGCAGCCTGCGCCATCCGTTATCGTCTTCCCCTGGTAACCCACAACGCCCCCGACTTCCTGGATATCCCGGAACTGCAAATCATCACCGAATACAAAACCGCCTGATCCTCATTCTTCCCCAGACACCCCGCAATTCTCCGCCCAGCCCTCCACCGCGCGGCGCCGGCGTTCCAGATCCGGATTCTGATACCGCAGCGCCGTGCGCGGATTGCTGTGGCCCAGTATTTCCATCAGAGTTTTCAGATCGCAGTTCTCCGCCATCCTGGTGGCCGCCGTGTGCCTCAGGTCATGGAACGTGAAGCCTTCGATCTGCGCCTCGCGCATCAACGAGGCCCACGACTTGCGGATGTTATCCATGCACCCGCCGGTCTTCGGGGAAGGGAAGATCCATTCAGATTCCCGCGGCCGCTTCATCAATTCTTCCCACACAACCCCGGGAATGGGAACCTTCCGCCGCCGACCGGACTTCGTGAACAGCAGGTCAAATACCCGCTCTCGCTCGTTCACGTCCACCCACCGCAAACCGAAGACTTCCCCGCGCCTCATCCCGCAGAAGAGGGCGATCTCCACGATCAGCCGGATGTCCGCGAACCGCGGTTGACGTAGCGCCGCCATCAACCGCTGCACCTCCTCGTCCGACAACACCCGCTCCCGGCTGTTGTGCTCTCGCAGCATCCGGAATCCCGCCATGGGATTCCTCTCGATCCGCCCCGTGTTCGCGCCCCACGTCAGCAGCCGGCGCAAAAAAGCCAGTTCCCGGTTTACAGTGGCTGGCGTGATTGTCCCGCGGCCGCGCTGGCTGGGCTGCTTCAGCCTCCAGGAAACGAATTCACCCAGGGCGGCATGGTTGATATCGGCCACCGCCGGAAACCACTCCTGGAAAACCCGCATGACGCCCGCGCGGGTCTTCCAACTGTTCGGATGCAGCGAACACGGAAACGCGCGCACATACTCGGCGTCCAGATCCTCCAACCGGTTCACGGCCGGCGCGCGCTCCGGCCGGTCCAGAAAACGGCCGGCCTCAAGGCTGGCGATCCGGTAGGCGTGGGCCTTGGTCTCGGCCCGCTTCACCGTGGCGGGATCTACCAGAATTTTGTTGATCTCGATCTTCCCCACCCGCAAACGGAAGTACCATGATTTTCCCCGGCGATAGACATACCCCAATCCCTTGTCCCGGCGCATGAAAAATCCCCCTTTTTTTGTACCCCTATTTTCGCCTTATCGGGGTGCAATCGGCTTTTTTCGCCTTATTGCACCCCTATGGAAACGATTTCTACTACAGCACAATATAACAAAAAAACACAAAATGAGACAGCATTCTAGCCCCAAATGCGCCTCAAATCGCCTATTCTTTATCGGAATGATTGCTGTAAGTGCTTTATTCTGGAGAATTTAGAGGAGAAATGGAGCTGAGGGGGATCGAACCCCTGACCTCTTGAATGCCATTCAAGCGCTCTCCCAGCTGAGCTACAGCCCCATCAGGTGCGTTTAGAAGGTAAATCTTATCCCATCCGCGGACAAAATCAACCCCGCCGGCGGGCATCAACGCGAAAGAAATCTGGTTCATCCGGCAAGTGCGTACCTGCTGGAGAAGAAGTCATTCCATCCACTCGATGACATTCGGGCGGACATCAAGGTCCGCCCCTACAAAAATTCCCTCACCCTGGCCCTCTCCCGGAGGGAGAGGGGATCAGGGGATTGATTAATCCGGCTAGCCCGATTGAAGAGTGGCTGGACATGCTTAAAAAAAAGTACGCTCTTAAAAAAGTACGCTCTTATCGGATGAACCAGAAATCTGGTATCCACCTATGTGGAATATTCCACTCCGCCCCGGATTGTTTCCAAGGGCGCGGAAGGTTCAAGAGCCGGGGGCTTCAATCCCTGCCGGTCCAGGCAGGTATAGAGGAAGAAGGGCAGGAGGAAGCAGATCAGGGTGATGAAAAAGAGGATCAGCCGTTTCTTGCGGTCGCTCACGTGTCCGTATTCCGACAGCACTACCCACAGCGTGTTGAACAGGATCTTGAGATCGAGCAGCAGCGACATGCTGTTGATGTACGCCAGGTCGTACCGCAGCTTGTGTTCCACCGGCGAGTTGTAAAAGCCGTGGATTTGCGCCAGCCCGGTCATGCCGGGCCGTACCGCCTCGCGCAGCCGGTAGGCCTGGATCTCCCGCTTGTAGATCTCCACGAATTCCGGCCGTTCCGGGCGCGGCCCCACCAGGCTCATGTCCCCCCCGAGCACATTGAAGAGTTGCGGGGTTTCGTCGAGCCGCCAATGGCGCAAAAACCGCCCCACCGGGGTCACCCGGGGATCTTTGTCCCACGAGAGCACCGGCCCGGTTTCCATCTCCGCGTTCACGTACATGGTGCGGAACTTGTGGATCGTAAACCATTTCCCGTCCCGGCCCACCCGTTCCTGCCGGTACAGCACCGGCCCCGGGCTGCTCAACTTGATCACCACGGCGATCAGGCCGAACACGGGCAGCAAAAGCAACAAGAACAGTGTGCCGAACACCAGGTCGAAGATCCGCTTGCCATACGCGCCGAAATCATTGGACGCCTCGGGATGCACGGTGATCAGGGGGATTCCCGCCACCTGCCCGATATTCACCTGCCCGATGATCACCTCGTACAATTCAGGCATCAGATGGACCTTGCAGCCGGTGCTCTGGCAGGTGGAGAGAATATTCAACAACTCCTGGCGGTTGGCCCCCTGGCTGGTGACGATGATTTCGTCGATGGCGAGTTTCCGCGCCAGGTCCGGCAGGTCGCTCATTTTCCCCAGGATGGGCGTTTCCTGCCCCGGATTTTCGATGTTGTCGTCGATCAGCCCCACGACCTCGTGACCCAGGCGCGAATATTGTTGGATGTCGCGCCGCACGCTTTCGCCCACCGGGCCCGCTCCCACGATCAGGATGCGTGAGCGGTCGTACGCCCACCGCCGCCGGCGTTTGAGGTACAAGATCCGCCAGCCCGCGGCCAATCCCCAACTGAGCAGAAAATTCATAAACAGGATGTAGCGCGAGACCTGGTACTCCATCCCGTAAAAGGCGGCCACGTATAAAATCGCCAGCGCCTCGGTCCCGTGCGCGGTCAGCGACGCCCAACCGGTGAAATAGACGATGTCGAAGCGGGTCAGGCTTCGGCTGAAATCGTACAGGCGGAAAAAGGCCATCGCCGTCAGCCGGATCAGGATCAAGGCGGGAAAGAGGGATATGTAAATCCGGAAATTTTCGATCCGGATCTCTTGAAACCGGATGAGGAACGATAGAGTCAACGCCCCCAGGATGACCGCCAGGTCAACCAGCAAAAACTTCCACAAGGGGCCTTTGGGAGCACCTTTTTTATTCATCGGCGGCTGGCGTTCCTCGCGCGTGATTTCATATCATGAATTCCCCAAACCACCCGCCTTCCCTCATGGCGGATTCCCCATCCCGTGGAACCGCATACGGGATTCCCACAACCCGGAGCCCAATGGGGTTTAAGCCTTATCATGAAACGGCCCGAAACGTTCCGGCGGTACGGAACGGGGATTTTTTTCTCCCGCGCCGGTATGCGCTGGTTTCTTCCTGGAGATGGAGCCCGAGGCTGGGCTATGGGTACTTAGGACTGTACCACCCTCCGGCCCCCGGCCCAAGCCATTGCCCCGCCCCGGGATGACAAGCGCGGGGGGATTTGGTATGTTCGGAGGGGAAACAAGCTGGCAAGATGCCAGTACCGGTGGGCTTTCCCTCACCTTGGCCTTCTCCCAGAGGAAGAGGCGATGGTTCCTTGTCTGAATCAGGATGGCCAGGATGCACAAGATGACCTGGATGGGGAGAGGTGGGGACGTGGATTGAACCACGGAAATCACGGAAGGTGGCGCGGATGATCAGTAGGGGTATATGCACAGTTTGTAAAGTGGAAGCGTTGTGAAATGGTTTTCCCTTATCATGGCACTCTCGCGGGGGGGGCATCGTTACAGGTAACGGATTGTTAGTGGGCTACGCTGCACTTTGAGCCCACCCTCCAGAACGTTTGGAGTTCACCTTACAGGCTCATCCTAGATCGACAACCCTCTCCTAACCTCCCACCGAACATCGGGGAAGGAAGGGGGATTGGTGGATTTCGCGATGATCAATCCACCCTGCAGGTGCATGTCGGGAAATGGATACATATCCAGATCATGGATATAGAGTGACGGGATGCCGGATATGAATGCGCATGGGTGTGAAATACCCCGGCTGGGGAGGCGTGACTTGTACAACGTCCTCCTGCTTTTGTTGGCCGTCGTGGCTTTCCATCACGCCATCGCGTTGGAGGGGCAAATTCCTCTGGATGAAGATTCGCTCCTCTTCTTCTACCCGTTGCGCGCCTTGCACGCCGACCCGTTCGTCCAATTCTGGGATCCCTACCTCTTTTGCGGATTCCCCCGCGACGCCAATCCCCAGTCGCAGATTCTGTATTTCCCCAATCTCCTCTTTTTGTTTCTTTCCCCCGCCGCGGGTTATCCTCTCCTGCTGACCGGCCATTTGTTTCTCGGCGTGGCGCTGATGTACTGGCTTCTCCGTGGATTGCGCATTGCACCCGAGGCCTCCTTTTTCGGCGCCCTGGCGTTTGCGCTCAGCACCTTCTGGCGCTGCAAGATCACCAACCTGGGTCTGCTGGAGGGCATCAGCTGGATCCCCGGCCTGCTCTTCTACCTGCTTCTCAGCCTGGAAACCGGATCCTGGGTCTCCCGCCTGACCGCCGGATTGTTCTTCTCCCTGGTCATCTTGGCGGGCGTCCCCCACACCGTGATCTACACATTCGTCCTTCTCTTGCTGGTAACCCTGGGCTATACGTTCGGCCGGGGGATTGCATACCGATCCTCGCTCGTCACGTTGGGGGCGGTCGGCGTCACGGCATTCTTACTCACCCTGGGTATGAGCTTGCCCGCGTTCCTGTACATACCGGAAACCACCCGCGCCCGCCTGGATCTCTCCGAGGCCCTCGCCGGAGCGATCGGCTGGCCGGATATCTGGAAAGTCTTCCTGGGCGGTTTGTCCCAGCCGGAAATTTCCCGCCACGATCCCTGGGAAGGAACCTGCCATCTCGGGGCCACCGCGTTGTTTTTCCTGCCCGCGGGGTGGCTGGCCATGTCCGCGCGCCTGCGCCGCTCCCTGCTGGCGTTGATCCTCTTCGCGGTCCTGTGCACGCTGGGCCGCGACGGCGGCCTCTTTTTGTTGCTGTATAAGACCGTTCCCGGCTGGGACACGATCAACCTGCCCAACCGCTCGCTGTTGCTGGCAGCCATCGCCCTGCCCATCTTCAGCGCGTTCGGAATGCAGCGCCTGCTCGACTACCGCCCGCGTTCCCCCTGGATGCGGTACGGCCTGCCGCTCCTCGCCCTGTCCGGCATCGCGGCGGCCGGGGCTGTCACCTGGCTCCATCCCTGGGCGGGGGCCACGTTGATCTACTCCGGCCTGACCCGCACGTTCCAATTCGATTCGCTCACCGGCGGCCAATGGGCGCTACTGATCTTCGGGCTCTGGACATCGGTCACCGCCCTGCTTCTCTCCCTCCTGGGTGCGCGGATTATCCGGCCGCATGTCGCCGTTCTGCTCTTCTCGCTGCTGGTGGTCACAGAGTCCGCCCAGTACTCCCAACGGTTGTTTCTGCAAACCACGCCCGCTTCGTATTTTCATCCATCGGAATCCGTCCAGTTGCTGCAGAAGAAAGCCGCCCGGTCCGGTCAACGTGTCTGTGGCTACGCGCCAATGATCGACACGGGCAGCGATGTCCGCCTGCGCCTACTGCCCTCCGCCCTGATGCACCGGCTGCCCGAGGTGTACCGGTTGCGCGAAATCCAGGGCTACGATCCGCTGTACCCCAAGCGCTACGCCGGACTGCTGCGCGCCTGGGCCGGCCATTCCCGCGCCACCGACCGGATCCGCACCGTCCGCATGGAACGCCTGCCCCGTCCGCTGCTGAATTTCCTCGGCGTCGGCCACGTGACCGGCTTTCCCAACCAGGAAATCCTGTTCACGGGCAGCGGCGGCGAACTGAACGGCGCGGGGACCCTGCAAAGTCCGTTGAAATCCCCCCGCGAGGTGGAATTCATCACCTTCCGTTGGCTCACGGCCGGATTGTCCACTATTCAACAAGGCGTGGAAGTGGGGAAAGTCCATGTCCACAGGGGAGATCAAGTCTTGGAAACCTTCCCGGTCCGCATGGGCCTCGACATCGCCGACTATGTGACCGATTATCCCGGCCTCCTCGCCCGCCACCGCCCGGCGACGGATTTCCGCTGGTTCCCCATCCCCTCGTCCGCCGGTTACGCCAAGATCCGGCAATACATGGCCACGTACCGGCTCTCTCAGCCCAAGGAAATCGACAAGGTCTCCATTGATTTCCTGTTGCCCGAAGGCCGGTTCGTGGTGCTTGAAATCGACCTGCAATCCACGGACACGCAAGGCCTGCGCCTCGTGGACACGGACGCGGAGACGGGACTTCCGGTCTACGACAATCCCTCCGCCGGGCCGCCGGCCTATCTCGCGCGCAACATCGTGCTTTACGACCGCGTGGAGGAGATGATCGACGCCCTCGAAACCCTGAAATCCAACCAGTCCCCGCCCGCTTTCTTTCTCCGGGGCGAGGAGATCAAACTGGACAGTTCCCCCGTGCCCCTCGAGTCTCCCCCAGGGGCCATCCTGGAGTATTCCCGTGGGATCTCCGATCAGTTTATGCTTCGTGTCCGCTCCCCATTTGACGAGATTCTGTTGGTGCAAGAGACGTATTCGCCCAACTGGAACGCGGCGGTGGACGGCGAGCCGGTGACGGTCTACCGCGCCAATCACGCCTTCATGGCCGTCCCCGTCCAGGCGGGAGAACATGAAATCACGTTTCGGTACTTCCCGCGCGTTTTTTACTATGCCACTTCCGTGAGCGGTTCCATGCTCAGCCTGGTCGTCCTGGTGATGGCTCTGCATCCGCGGAAGTGGTTGTTGCCCTCGCCGGGGAGCGGGAGTTGTCTGAATCAGGATGGTCAGGATGCACAAGAAGACCCGGATGGGGATGAGTGAGCTGATTGAACCACGGGGAGCATGGATGGGTAAACGGATTTCACGGAGAAAAGCCAAAGGAAGTGAAGGAGAAAAAAGGCATAGGGCGGATACGAAGGTCCGCCCCTACAACATTCTCTCACCCTGATCCTCTCCAAACCTTCCCCGCAGTTCGGGGGAGGAAGGGAAGGCAGGCTGAGAGGTTCCCCGCCGAGGCGCGGAGAGGGTCATTTCGCTGCCCCGCTTGCTTCCTGTTTTCGGCATGCCACAATGGTTCGATTCACGCACTGTCATCAAAAGAAAAGTGGTGGTGTTCATGGATCCGGTTCAAAAATCGATCAAACAGTATCTGCACGATCATCAGGATGAAATGGTGGAAATGACCCGGCGGTTGTGTTCGTTCGCCACGGAAAATCCGCCGGGGAACCATTTCGAGGAATGCGTCGATTATCTCGAGGGAGTCATGCGCGCGCGGGGATTCGCCACGCAGAAGGTGCGTGTCCCCGATGCATATCAGAAGAAATATCTACCCCCCGAATGCCAGGATAAGCCTCGTTTCAATCTGATCAGCCGGTGGGATACCGGCGCGTCCCGGACCTTGCACTTTAACAGCCATTACGATGTCGTTCCCGCCACCGAAGGTTGGAAAACCGATCCGTTCTCCCCGGTGATCCAGGGACGGCGGCTTTTCGGACGTGGAACGTCCGACATGAAAGGCTGTCTGGTGGCCTCCCTCTACGCGGTTCAAGCCCTGAAGGCCCTCAAACTGCGTCCAGCCTGGAACCTGGAGCTGTCGTTCACCGCCGACGAGGAAATCGGCGGCGAATGCGGCGCGGGATTCATCGTGAAAGAGAAAATCGTCCGTCCGGATGCGGCGGTCGTCTGCGAGGGGGGGGAGGGTAACACCATCATGTTCGGCCATCGCGGCGTGCTATGGGCGGACATCCTCGTGCGCGGCGTCCCTGCCCACGGCTCCAACCCAGGCGCGGGCGTCAATGCCTTTGAGCGCGGCGTATGCCTGGCCCACCGTTTTTTGGAATATCACCAGCGCTGTCTGGAACGGGTGACGCGGCACGAGATGGACAAGCCCCATGCCTGCCGCCCCTCCATGACCCTCGGCGGCGTCTCCGGCGGCGGCTCCAAGGTCAATACGATTCCCGGCTGGTTCCATTTCACCGTCGACCGCCGTCTGCTTCCCGAGGAACGGGTGGCCGCGGTCATCCGGGAATTTCAAGGTCTTCTCCGGGAGGCCAAACGGGAAGATTCCACTCTCAAGGCCGAGATGCGAATTCTCACCGGCTTCGACGCGGCCATTACCGATTCCACATCCCCGCTTTGCGAGGCGGCCTGTCAGGCCGTGGGCGCGATCACCGGCAAGACGCCCCAGCCGCGGATCTTCGGCGCGTTCACCGATCTCCATTTCTTCACCAACCAGGCCCGCTGCCCCGCCATCGGGTACGGCGTGGAAGGCGCGGGCATCCACGGCCACCAAGAGTATCTCGTCATTCCCTCGCTGGTCAGCACCGCCCGCGTGTACGCCGAAATCGCCCGGATGCTGCGCTGATCGATGAGAATAAGGATCCAGCCTTGGTCTGAATCATGATGGTCAGGATTATCAGGATGATCCGGATGAAGATGGGTTTCTATCTTGGGCGGCAACCGATCAGATTTGTAGGATGGAGTAGCGCAGAGCGCGTATCCCATCACCATCCCTCTTTCTCTTCCGCTCCCCTCTCCCCTTGTGGAAGAGGGGCCGGGGGTGAGGGGGCAATTCCCTATCCCCACAGGGGAGAGGATTAAGGTGAGAGCCGAAGCCCCGGAGGGGCGCTTTCATATACAATCCCTTGCTTGAATCTCTTGCGCGCAATCCCTGCCGTTCCCCTCACTTCCCCGCCACGAACAATTCCAGAAAGCGCAGCAGGTCGTTTTTGTCGTTGAGGCCGGAGTTGTTGTAATCGGCCCGCGGATCGTTGGTGGCGTACAACTGGGCGTAGAAATACAAATCCCGGGCGGTGAGTTTCTGATTCCCGTCGTAATCCGGATTGACCGGGTAGGGTGTGGGCGTCGGCAGGATGTTCAAGCCGATCGTGAAGTACAGCCGGGGATGAATCAGGCCGTACTGGCCGTTTTGATCGACGGCCCGCACATCCCATTGGAATACATCATAGATTTGTTGCTGGAAGGATTCGATTTTTTTGGTGTCGGTCACGCTCCGCTGGATATACGGCTCGTTGTCTTTGTAAACCGTCAGTTCATACCGCGCCGCGCCGGTGACGGCTGTCCACAGAAACGTCACCGCCTGGTCGGCGGGGGCGAAATTCTTTCCGTTTTCGGGAAGAATCAGTTGGGGGGCGGAAAGGGGAGCCGGCTCGTATCCCGGCACCGGAGTCCCCTTGGGTCCGAAGGCGAACGCGGAAATCTCCGGCGTCGGCGATGTGACGGTACCCGAAACCGATAGCACACTCCACGAAACGACGGCGTCGGCCGCATGGACGCCGGTGAGGATCTTCATCAGGGTGCTTTTCCCCGCGCCGTT
>JBHGBC010000136.1:0-16582 GCA_041946805.1 bacterium | reverse complement strand
GAGATAGGATGAATTTCGCCCTTTCAGGGCTTCCCTCACCCTAATCCTCTCCCAGAGGAAGAGGAGATTTAGGGCCGCTCTTTCCAATCCGTCTAATCGATAACCGGTCAGGCTCCCGGAAAAATGTACGCTCTGATCGGATGAACAATTTCCTGTCATTCTTGAAGATCAGTTCTTACGGTTTCAACGGGCCGATATCCTTCATTGCGTTTTCCAGGCAGACGATCACCTTGCGCATCCTCTCCTTCTGAGGCACTTCCGGAACCAATTGGATGAAGCGTTCCTGGATGGCGCGCAGGTCTTTCCGGTATTCCTCCCGCTGTTGGTCATTCAATCCCGGTTGCAAGTAGATGGGCGGTCCCGGCTGGTCTCCGATCAGCGGTTCGAGTGAGATGGTCCCGCAGGGGACCTTATCGAGATGCTTGAAATACGCGTCCTCGGCGTCCACGAACAGTTCGGCCAGGGCGTCGCGGGCGGCGGGGCGTTCCACACCGTACAGTTCTTGCACCGAATCCCGCAAGTGGTTTTCCCATGGGACCGTGGGATCAGACAGAACCTTGCCCGCCACCCACAGGGTGAGTTCATCGCCGGGATTTTCCAGGATATGGAAGAAATATTCACACGCCCGCCCGCCGTCGGCGGCCAGTTCCTGGAGGTGTTTCGCCGCGCCCTTGGCCGTGGGCAGGAACCAGCGGTCGCGCTGCCAATGCTGGGGCGGCTCCACCTGCGGCCCGCCCAGGGTGCCGAAATCGCATTTCAAGTTTTGGATCAGCTGTTTCCGGTACGCGGGGTTCTCCGCGCGGCTGCTGTCGTGGACGTCGATCAAGTAATCAATGCGGCCGCTCATGTCCACCAGGGCCGGCCGCGCGGCGGGATCGCCGAAGCGCATGCCCCAGCTGTTCACGCCGATGGTCTTGTCCGGCCATTGCCGGCGGATGTAGTCCGCCGTCCGGGTGTTCAAGAGCGCGTGATATTCGGGATCGCTGAGTTTCGCGCAAGCCTCGCAGCGGCAGCGCCCCTGATCGGCGGACTGCAGGCTGACGCCGTCGATGGGAAACCGGGTGAACACGAAATCCAGCACTTTCCGCATCCATTCCCACGATTGCGGCTCGCTGGCGCACAGGGCGTGGGGATTGCCCCGGCTGAGTTGGGGATGAACGGCGATGATGTCGTCGAATCCCCAGCTGTACACGCCCAGGCCCGAAAGCACGCGCAATCCGCTTTGACGCGCCGTCTCGATCAGTTGCTCCACCAGCGCGCCGCGTTCGGGCGTCACGCTGCTGACAATATCCACCGGCCAGGCGCGGGACACATACAGCCCCCAGATGGATATCTCGTTAAATCCCAGCCGCCGCAGCACTCCGCAGCACTGGCGGTAATCCTCCAGCAGACGAGTATCCAAGCGCATGGAAGGCCAGGGCGCGTTGGCGTCGGGCCGGGCGGCGAGATCGGTGATCCACCCCAGGTAGCCCCGGTGGCGGAACGGGGAAGGGTTCACGGGCGCGGGCGCCTCGGGCTTGGGCGTTTCGGCCGCCCAGGATCCGAGAGAACGTCCGGCGGTGAGTGAACAAAGGCCCGCGGTCAAGGATTTAAGCCATCCCCGGCGGTCGATCATGAGCTGGCCGCGCCTCCCTGGTCATCGGTTTGGGAAAGAATGAGTCCAATAATTCATCTCAGAAAAGAGGATGAATTTCTAGTTCACCTGGGACATGTGGGTGGGGTGAATGGGAAGGAAATCTGGCTTCTGCGCCTCTCGCCACTGGCTTTCACGAGATCCGGCCGCGCCAGGTATAGTTTGTGCCGGACAAGGAGGGGAGTGATTCTATGAAATCCCCCCCTCCTTGTCCGTTCCCACTAGGGGAGGAGGTAGTAGAAAATGTATATGTAATCGAAGCGGCAGGCCGCCGGAATGTGATGGACGGCGGCTCTGGAGGGAGGAAAGGGAAGGTAAGAGGGTTAAACGGCGGATGGAGGATCACATCCAATGGGATGCAGCGGTTACTGGATCCACGGCCGCGGAATCCCGATTTTTTTACCAAAAAACGATGAAAAACAGGATCACGGCGGTGATGACCAGCGCGCCCAGGACCTTGGCCAGAGGCGAGGGCCGCAGGTCGATGTCGTGCTTTTGGGGAATCACGCGCGGGCTGGGCAGAGGCCGCCAAGCCGTGATCAATCCCATCAGCCCGGTGACGCAGGCGAACGTGGCGGCCATGCGGATCAGAAAATGGACCGAACTGAATTGCCACTGAAAGAGGCCATACAACGGCGCGCTGACCAGCAGGGCGGTGACGCCCGCGGACCCCGGCGCGCGGGGGAACAGAAATCCGAACACGAACGCCGCCAGGATGCCGGGTGAGATATAGCCTTGAAATTCCTGGATGAAATTGAATACCCCCTTGAACCGGGGCAGGGCCAGGTAAGGCGCGATCCAGCAGCCGGTCAGCACGAAGATCACCGTCATGATCCGGCCCACCGCCACGATGACCCGCTGGGAGGCCTGGGGTTGGACATGCCGCAGAAACAAGTCCATGGTGAAAATGGTGGAAGCCGAATTCAGCATCGAGGCCAGGGAGCTGATCACCGCGCCCGCGATCGCCGCCATCATGAAGCCGCGGATGCCGGGGGGGATCAAATGGCGGATCAGCATCGGATAGGCCTGGTCGGACGTGGCCAGCTGCTCTCCATACAACTGGTGGGCGATGATTCCCGGAAAGACGATGACGAAGGGAACCAGCAGCCAGAGCGCGCCGGTGAAGATCACGCCCAGTTGCCCTTCCCTCAGGCTGCGGGCGGCCAGGGTCCGCTGCACGATGAACTGGTTCAGCCCGCAGTAATAAAAAATCGGGATCCACATCCCCAACAGCACGCCTGTCCAGGGCAGTTCGGTGTGATCCGCGGGCAATACCATGTGCAGCCGGTCGCGGTTGGCCTCAAAAAACGCGGACACGCTCCCCACGGCTTGCATGCCGTAAAACAGGGTAAGGGCCCCGCCCAGCAGGAGCGCGCTCCCCAGAAACAAGTCCGCCCAGGCCACGGCCTTCAGTCCGCCCCAGGTGGTGTAGAACGCCGCGATGAGGCCGATGATCCAGATCGACAGGGTCAGGTCGGTTTCGAAGATGGTGGAGAGCGTCAATCCCCCCGAATAGAGCACCGCCGTGATCGTCACCGTCACGTAGATCAGCATGGTGTAAACGGCCATGATGGCGCGGGCGGCGGCGTTGTAGCGGTACTCCAGGTATTCGGGCATGGTGTAGATCCCGCTTCGCAGAAAGCGCGGCAGGAAGGTGAACGCGATGATCACGATCCCCACCGAGCCGGTCAGCTGCCACGCGCTCACCGCCAGGCCCACCGTCCCCGCCCCCTGGCCGGCCATGCCCACGAACTGCTCGGTGGAGATGTTGGCCGCGAGAATTGACAGTCCGATCAGCCACCACGGGAGCCCCCGGCCGGCCAGAAAATAATCCACGCTGTTCTGTTCCTGGCGGCTTTTGTACAAACTGACCGCGATCACCACACCGTAAAAAAGCGCGAATACCCCGATGTCCATGACGCTGAGATCCATGATGCCTTCCCGCCTTGATGATTCATGAGGCCTGAGACCGCCGGGGCCGAGGGCCGGCCGGATAGCCCACCACGATACCATGGTGCGCGAAATCTCATAGATGGGTGGGATCTCTCGCCGGGGAATCGGCCACTCTTTCCCTTGTCGCCATCCCCGCGCCAACAACTACCCTCCGGGGCGGATTTCCCATACTATATCCCGTTGCTCCAGCAGGACACGCAAATCCCGTAGTGAGGGATAAACACATCGATGAAAAAGACACAATATCTCACCGCGCCCATCAAAACCCCCCACATGCCTCCGGGCGTTCCCTACATCGTGGTCAACGAGGCCGCGGAGCGGTTCAGCTTCTACGGCATGCGGACCATCCTGGTGGTGTTCATGACCCAGTACCTGATGGGCGCCGGCGGCGTGTTGGACGTCATGGGCGAGGAGGAGGCCAAGTCGTATTTCCACCTCTTCGTGGCGGCGGTGTATTTCACGCCGTTCTTCGGCGCCCTGCTCGCCGACGCCCTATTGGGCAAGTACCGCACGATCATCTGGCTCTCGCTGGTGTACTGCCTGGGTCATCTGGCCCTGGCCCTGGATGACACCCGCCTGGGCCTGGCCACGGGGCTGGTGCTGATCGCCGTGGGCTCGGGCGGCATCAAGCCCTGCGTTTCGGCCAATGTCGGCGACCAGTTCGGCCAGACCAACAAGCACCTGATCGAGCGCGTGTACGGGTGGTTTTATTTCTCGATCAATTTCGGTTCGTTCTTCTCGACGCTCTTGACCCCGTGGCTGCTCGAAAAATTCGGCCCGCACGTGGCCTTCGCGGTTCCCGGCATCCTGATGTTCATCGCCACGGTGGTGTTTTGGATGGGGAGAAGAAAATATGTCCATATCCCCGCGGGAGGGATCGGATTTTTGAAGGAGACCTTCAGCCGCGAAGGGCTGGGCGCGTTGGGCAAGCTGGCCGTGATCTACCTGTTCGTGGCGATGTTCTGGGCGCTGTACGATCAGACCGGCTCGGCCTGGGTGCTGCAGGCCGAAAAGATGGACCGGAACTGGCTGGGCTTCGAGTGGCTCCCCTCGCAGCTGCAGGCGATCAATCCCATCCTCATCCTGATCTTCATCCCCCTCTTTTCGTACGTCATCTATCCCCTCATCAGCAAAGTTTTCCCCCTGACGCCGCTGCGCAAGATCACCATCGGCATGTTCCTCACGGCGGCTTCGTTTCTCATCTGCGCCTGGATCGAGACGCGGATCGGCGCGGGCGAGCGCCCCAACATCGTCTGGCAGTTCGTCACGTACGTGGTCATGACGGCGGCCGAGATCTTCATTTCGATCACCTCCCTGGAATTCGCCTACACCCAGGCTCCCAAGAAGATGAAGTCGTTCGTGATGTCCGCGTACCTCTTGTCCATCTCGCTGGGCAACTTCTTCACCTTTGCGGTGAATTATTTCATCGAGAATCCGGACGGGACCAGCAAGCTGGCGGGCGCGGACTACTACCTCTTCTTCGCGGGCCTCATGCTGGCCACGGCGGTGGTCTTCATCTTCGTGGCGATGCGGTATCAGGAGAAGACGTACATTCAGGACGAGATGGAGGCGGGGGCGGGGTGAGGAGGGAGGGATGATAACGATACTGGTGAGATTCGCTGCCATGTAATGTCGAGTACCTTAGGTTTTATAAAAAAATGAAAGATTCAAATCAAACATAAGTTGTCAAAATCAAAATGTTATTATGCATCCTACTTCTTCTTCTTTTTCCTAAAAATTGGATCCGAATCAAATGATCCGATCATATAGAAATAATAGCCAAGGTAGTCGGCAAAGCTGTCAATCAGCGATAGAGTCATGTACAAAGTGTTTCCTAGGTTGTACTCATCTGTGTTTGTCTTTACTGTCTTGTCACCGAAGATTTTATTTGCTTCCGTCTTGTCGATTATGAATCCATGGTCTTTGTAAGTATACACTAGTTCGTAAGCTAGATCTGCCGCCTTCCGTGTTAGGTTTTCTTTGTGAGTATCAAGTAACTTTTCAGCATACTGGGTAGCAGACTCCGCAACTCTTTCATAGTATCCAAGATCTATTGGTTTAAGAGAATAATTCAGATATTTCGCGAACATCTCTGCTGATTCAGGTGTCTGTTTCACAAGCTGAGCGATATGTTCAATTGAGTTTTTTAGCCCAAGTGCTGGCATGTTATTTATTTGAGGATCGATAGGTCCAAGTTCGCTCAGACTCCCCATATGTATCTCATCTGCAGCGCAACAAAGAAGAGTAGCGGCAGATTTAGCAGCTCTTGGTACACTTATAATAAAGGTTCCATTACAGTACTCTCGACAAAGCTTTCCTATAAGATATGCTGAGCCCGTGTCGCCACCGCGAGAATGCAATATCATTAATATAGGTTTTTTCTCTGTGAAAAATGTAACTGCTTTGTAAATATCATCTGCATCACTCTTAATTAATATAGTAGGATCATATAGCAGCAGAATATTGTAACTATTAAAGCTGTTAAATTTGGATGCCACTTGTTTGATAAAATCTTTAATCGTTTTGTTGGCGACCTTTTGCAAATCATCAGTACCGGCGGTACCATATCCTTCATATATTTTTGATAACAAATCGGATATTTCCAATTCTTTGGTTTGACTGCTCTGCGGTGGATCAGTAGGTTTTTCAGTCATTGATTTATCACCTGTATGTGTGCTAGTCTCTTTTGAGTTCTTCTTTGTAGACATATTTAAACCTCCCTACCTATGTGATTATAAATCCCTTTTTGAGTTAATGTGTATATGAAAAAATTATCAATTTTTTCCCTACACATACTCCCAAAAATACCTTTACGTCACTACTCGCTCCCATCCATTCATACCCTATACTTTCTAAAAGTTCTTGCTTATGGTAAAACATGATCTTCTCAATAAATTTTCATCAAGAAATAAAACAAAGATATTTTAATAAAAAATACCATCTTTTATCGATCTGTCAATAACTTTTTTGAAAAAATGATCTATTGGAAGAATGATAAACTAGGTAATCCCCTGAAATTCCTTGAGATACAGATAAAAAAAATGAATCCCCGACTCACGCTTTCAGTCTTGCCTCATTTTTTCCTCTCCGGCCTCTTCGCTTCGTTTCATCCATAACTCCCGGATGCGGTTGGCCAGGGGATCGCGGGGATCGAGCTGGAGGGCGGCGTCCAAGTGCCGGCGGGCGTTTTCCGCGTCTTGCAGTTCCAAATAACATTGGGCCATCAAGGCGTGCAGCCGGGCTTTGTCTTCCCGGACGGCGAGGCATTGTTCGAGATAGGGAAGGGCTTCACGAAACTCATCGCTGGCCATGAAGATCTGAGCCAGGTAGAAGGGCGCCTCGGGGTGCTTTGGCGCGAATTCGAGCACGCGGCGGAATTCATCGGCCGCCAGGTTCCCCCGCCCGATTTCCAAATAAATCAGCCCCATGGCTTCATGGGTTTCCGCCGTGTCGGGATGATGCCGCAGATAGCTGCGATAGAAATTCCTCTGGTTGCGGCCCATCCGGTTGATGGTGTCCAGGCTCTGCTTGGCCAGCCGGGCCTTTTCGGTCTCTTTGGAAAAGGAATAGATTTTCACCAACTGGAAGAGGGCGTGCTGGTAGAACGGATCCTCGTTGATGATTTTTTCGAAGATCTCCCGCGCCGCCGGCAATTGTTTTTCGTTCAAGAGGATCTTGCCGTACTCATACCGCGCCCGGATGTCTTCGGGATAATCACGCAGGATGGCTTCATACAGGGGCTTGGCGTTTTCGCCGCGCTGCTGCCGGATGATCGCCTGCAACACCCGGGCGTGCTCGTGATGGGGCAATCGATCGACAATCGCCTCCGCTTCCCCGGCGCGCCCCTGGGTGTGGAGAATCGCCGCCTTACGGTAGAGGGCATCGGCGTTGTCCGGTTCCCGCATCAGGATTTCTTCGAGGTGCCGCAGGGCGGGGGGGTAGCGTTGCAGCCGGTAATACACGTTGACGATCTCTTCCCGGTATTCGGTCCGGTCCGGCGCCAGTTGGATGGCTTTCTGCAATTCATCCAAGGAGCGTTGTGGATCGGTTTTCTGGACGCCATAGATCTGCCCCAGATAGAAATGCGCCTCGCTGATCTCCGGATGACGGGACGCTACTTCTTCGAGCAACGCGGCCGCCTGGGGATAGAAGCGCTGGGCTTGATACAGCCGCGCCAATTCGATTTCCACGCGGGGATTGTCCGGCTCCGCCCTCAAGGTTTCCAACAACGCTCGTTCCTTCCGCGCGAATTGGGGATCCTGGATCACTGGATGGTCCGGAAACTCCAGATCGACGCTTTGGTTCCCTGAATCCTGCGCGCCGCCGCCGGGAATCCAGCCGAGAAGGGCCGCGGCCAGGGCGAGAAGCATCAAGGATTGGGTTGTCCTCATTGGAGTGGTTCCTTCGCGTCTTCGCGGATGAACAAGCGTTGATCCGCCTTCACGTTTTCCAGGACGGTTTTCGACCCGGAAGGCCATTGGATCTCGATCCGTTCGGCCTGGGGATTGGGGCCCAGCCCGAAATGCAGCACGGGGCTGTTTTGCGAGAGGAAGCTGGACTGGCTGCGGACCTCCCGCATCTGGATCAGGCTGCCGGATTGGAGTTTCGCCACCGCCCCAATGGCCATGCGGTTGGACCGGGTTCCCTCCAAGGACAGTTGCAGCCAGTGGTTGGCGTTGCCGCCGTCATTCCGCAGGATCGCGGGATGACCGTTCAGGCAGGTCAACACCAAGTCGAGATCGCCATCGTTGTCGAGGTCGCCGCTGGCGCAGCCGCGCCCCACGCGGGGGATGTAGAAATCATCGCCCAGCCCGGTCTCAGCACAAACGAATTTACCATCCTTCACGTTTTCGAAGAGTTGGGCCTTTTGCGCGAAGGAGGTGTCCAGGTCGGGATGATCGGCCTCGGGATACACATGGCCGTTGCAGAAAAAGAGGTCCTCGTCCCCGTCGTTCTCCACGTCGATCCATTGCACTCCCCAGCCCAAGGAGGAGTAGGTTTGGTTGCCGATCCCCCGGGCGTAGGTTACATCCGTAAAAGTCCCGTCGCCACTCCCGAACCACAGCGGGAACGGTTCTTCCGAAAAGGTGGTGACCGAGAGGTCCCAATGGCCGTCCCCGTTGGGATCGCCGAACGCCGCGCCCATGAAGGCCATTTCCGTGCCGTCTTCGCTGTACGACACACCGGCGAGCAGCCCGTTCTCGGCGAAGGTCCCGTCCCGCTGGTTCATAAAGAGATACCCGGGCATGGAGTCGTTGGCCACGTAGAGGTCGGGGTATTGGTCTTCGTCCACATCCGCCCAGAGGCAGGTGAAATGATACGCCGGGGGCGCTTGGCCGATACCCGATTTTTGTGTCACGTCCTCGAAGGTCCCATCGCCTTTATTGTGGAATAGATACATCTTCAAGGGATTGTAAGCGCGCGGGCCGGGATAAACGGCGAAACCCCGCCATTCCGCCTTGGCGCTTTCCGGCAGGGATTTGAGGTCCAGGTAGTCGGCCACGACGACATCCACCAAACCGTCCCGGTCGTAATCCGCGAAGGAGACCCCGGTGCTGTACGATAGGGACTGGCAGCCGGCGTGGTCCATCACGTCGGTAAAATGGCCTTTCCCGTCGTTTTGATACAGCCGGTTGGGGCCTTTATTGGTGACATAGAGATCCACATCGCCGTCGTTGTCGTAATCGGCCGCGGCGCAGCCCATGCCCCATTCCGTGTCGCCCAGGCCCGAGGCGTCCGTCACATCGGTGAACGTGCCGTCCCGGTTGTTGCGGTAGAGCCGGTCCTTGGGCGGATCCCCGGCCGGGGGCTTCATCGTGCTGCCGTTGACGAAGTAGAGATCGAGCCACCCGTCGCCGTCCGCGTCCAGCAGGGCCAGGCCGCCGCCCTTGGCCTCGATGATCAGGTTCTTCTTCTTGGGATCCCCGGAGACGTGGAGAAAATTCACGCCCGCGCGGGCCGCGATATCCACAAACCGGATCACGCCGGAAGTCAAATCGCCCCGGGAATCCATCGCCGGGAGCATCAGGAACACCAACAGAACGGCCGGATGCCGGAACAAGAGCAATTTTTTCACCCACGTGTCCCTTCTCAAGTGGCAGGATGGTGCCCGGGAACGGGATTCGTCATGCCATATGTTAAAGCGATTGCACGGCATTGGAGTCCACTTTTTCATGGATTTTGAAACCCGTGACTGGATTATTCATATCATACGAAATGAAATATATAAACGAAGAGGGAACCCCTTTTGGAGTTCCCTAGCGCAACGTTCCCTATCTCACTGCCGGACGGCTGTTTCGGACCGCGCTATTGAATGGCCCAGTCCAGGACGCTGGTTCCCGCGCCCAGGGGACGGTCCGAGGTGAAGCGCAGTTCCTTGTAATCCGCGGTCTGTGCGTCCACGCCTCCGTTCCAGATCATATGGCTGAACTCTCCGTTGTCCCAATCCGTCCAGCTGATGTTAAATCCAATGGGATGGGTGGGATCGAACATCTCGATCTCGCCGAAGGGAATCCGGATTTCCATGGTGTAACCCATGTTGTCGGCGTCGATCTTGGTCGCGGTCTGGATCTTGGAGAGCAGTTCGAATTCAAGATCTCCCCCGTCATTCTGGGGTGATCCCCAACGGAAGAATTCCTTGTATTGGTAGTTAAAATTATCTTGGCGGATCCCGATGTCTTGCTCCGGGATATCCGGATAATCCCGCTTCTGCAACGCGTCATCGATCAGCACGTCGAACTGCAAATCATTGGGAGAAGTTTGATCGTCCTGGATATTGGGCGGCAAGCGGTCATTGTCGTTGTCAAACCATAACTCGATGCCGTCGCTGGTCCATCCCGTGGCTTGGCCGGTGAGGTAGCCATCCGCATCGATGGTGTTCGCATAGGCATGCTCAAAACCGATTTGGCTGTCGCGGGCCACGTTAAGAATATAAAACGCGCTGTCGTTCCAGCCGATATACGTCGTGGCGCTTAAGTCGTCTGGTCCCGTGTACGGATTGGTGTTGCCCTGGTTGTCATAGTTGGCCGTGTTGGGATCGATGATAAAGTGATCGCCGGTGATAACCAGGCCGCCGGTTTCGATGCCGGCGGGCGAGCCGTAGCTGGCAACCGGCCAATCCTTGCCATCCCCATCGATGACAAGGGTGATGGAGGCGTCGAATTTCCGGCAATCAATGAAACGGTCCTGCGCGGTGACCACTTGCGCCGCCGCGCCTATCACGATGAGGGTAATAAGGAGTCGCGCATACGCCTTTTTCATCGCCATACCTCCCCACTGATTCGTATTGAATATCATATCACGATAGTACTGACGCAAGACAATGTCAACGATTTTTATGAATTTAGGTTCATCCGGCAAGTGCGTGCCTGAAGAAGTAAAATTGATTCCATCCGCCACTGGGCGAGGGCGGACACCAAGGTACGCCCCTACAAAAATTCCCTCACCCTAGCCCTCTCCCAGAGGGAGAGGGAATTTTGGGGGTGGTTTGCATCGATCCTTTCGAAGAGATGCAAACCGGCGATCGAAAAAAAGTACGCACTTGCCGGATGCGCCGTTTAATCTTAGAAAACGAAACATATAAACAAATAGGGAACCCCTTTTGGAGTTCCCTAGTGTGACAATCTTCAATTCTATACTGGAATTCTGTACTGGATGGTGGTTTTAGCGCGCGTTACTGGAGGGACCAATCCAAAACCCTGGTACCGCCCAGCGGCCGGTCGCTGGTAAAGCGCATTTCACGGAAGTATTGCAGGTCCGATTCGTTTCCCTGGCTCCAGCGCATCAGCTGAAAGACCTTATTGTCAAAGTCGATCCAGTTCAGGTTGAAACCGATGGGTTCGCCTTTGTCGAAGGAGGGGAACACACCCCAAGGGAACAGGAATTCCTGGACATAACCCTCGTGTTGTCCCGATGGCTTGTCGTCCAGTTTCGCCACATATTGGATTTTATCGAGCATTTCCATTTCCGCTTCGTCGTTCGTGTTGAGCGCCGAACGGAAAAACGCCCGGTCCTGGTACTGCATGGTATCTCCGGTCAGATACGGGGGATCCATGTTGTATTCTTCCTTCAGGAGCGGGGCATCGATGTTCCAGGCGGTCTGCAGGTCGAATTCCGATGTTTGATCGGAATCGATGTTGGGCGGCAACCGGTCGTGGTCGTTATCGAACCACAATTCGATGCCATCATTTGTAAAACCAGGAGAATTGGTGGCGTCCCGATCATCAGAATACCCATGGGACCAGCCGATCAAGCTATCCTGGGCGATGTTCAGGATATACAAGCCGCTGTCATCCCAGCCGATGTACGTGGTGGCGGCGAAATCACCCTCTCCCTCCGCCTCGAAGGAAGCAGTGGCGCCACTGCTGATCAACGCCTTCTTCCCATCAAAGACAAAGTGGTCTCCCGTCTGCAGAGGCACCTGGTTCACCGCGTTGGAACTGGCGGTGTCCGACAAGTTTTCCCCTTCGGGGATATCGGGTAACACCGCTGGATCCCCATACGCGGTCAAGGGCCAATCCTTGGGATCCCCATCGATGGTGATCTTGATGGAGGCGTCGAATTTGCGGCAATTGATGAACTGGTCCTGGGCGGTGACCATCGGCGCCACCGTGCTGATCGCGAGGATGGCCATGACGAGTTGCAAATACGGTTTTTTCATTTTCCTTTCCTCCCCGAGGAATCGATTGAAACGCCGTACCAGAATAAAATACCGAAGCGAGGATGTCAATGATTTATTTGAATAATCCGATTGATATTATATTCGATTTAATTTATAAAAATTATCAAGTATTCCTGAAAACTTCCTGTTGCCGAGGCGGCCGCCCTGGATAGCCATCACGATTCATCTGGACATAAACCTTCCCTCGGCGGGATTTTGGAGTTGAATACCCAGCGTATCTCTCATTCCCCATCCTACTGGAGGATCGTACGGGTATGGAGTTGATTCATCAGGCTATCGATATTGTGTTGCATTTGGACAAGCACTTGGTGGGATTGATCAATGATTACGGCGTATGGACGTATGGCATTCTCTTTGTGATCGTCTTTTGTGAGACCGGCCTGGTGGTCACCCCGTTTCTGCCCGGCGATTCCCTGTTGTTCGCGGCGGGGGCGCTGTCCGCGTCCGGGGCGCTGGACGTCCACCTTGTCTTCTTGCTCTTGGCCATCGCCGCCATCGCCGGGGATACCGTCAATTATTGGCTGGGGCATTACATCGGCCCCAAGGTGTTTCATCAGCCGGATTCCCGCTTTTTCAAGAAAGAATACCTGGACCGGACCCATCGCTTTTACGAGAGGCACGGGGGCAAGACGATCATCCTGGCCCGCTTCATCCCCATCATCCGCACCTTCGCGCCCTTTGTCGCGGGCATCGGCGAAATGAACTACGCCAAATTCATCTCCTACAATGTGATCGGGGGATTGGCCTGGGTGTTTTTGTTCGTGTACGGCGGGTATTATTTCGGGAACATCCCCATCGTCAAGCAGAATTTCACCCTCGTGATTTTGGCGATCATCGTGATCTCGGTGCTGCCGGGCGTGTATGAATACCTCCGGCACAAGTACCAGCCGGAATCCATGTGAGTCATTGGCCGCCGGACGCCGGCTGATGGAACCGGCTGTGCGAATAACTGTATGTGAAGTAGATCACGAAGCCGATGACCATCCAGACGATCAGCCGCATCCAGGTGTCGAACGGCAGCGAAATCATCTGCGCCAGCGCGCTGGCCATGCCCAGAATGGGCACCCAGGGGACCAAGGGGGTCCGGAAGGGACGGGGCGTATCCGGCTTGGTGTACCGCAACACCCACACCCCGCCGCAGACCATGGTGAACGCCAGCAGCGTCCCGATCGACACCAATTCGCCCAGAATCCCGATGGGAAACAAGCCGGCGATGATCATGGAGGCCGTTCCGGTCACCAGGGTGGCGATATAAGGAGTACGAAACCGGGGATGGATTTTCGAAAACGCCTGGGGCAGCAAACCGTCCTTGGCCATGGCGAAAAAGATCCGCGGCTGGCCCATCAGCATGACCAGGATCACCGAGCTCAATCCGGCCACGGCGCCCGCCTTGACCAGGGGACGCAGCCACCGCAATCCATCACCCGCCGCGTCGATGCTCACCGCGATTGGATCGGGCACGCCTAGTTGGGTGTATTTCACAATGCCGGTCATCACCAACGCCACGGTAATGTACAGCACGGTGCAGATCAACAGCGATCCCAAAATCCCGATGGGCATGTCCCGCTGGGGATTTTTCGCTTCCTGCGCGGCCGTGGAGACCGCGTCGAATCCGATGTACGCGAAAAAGACCACACCCGCCCCGCGCATGATCCCGCTCCATCCGTAATGCCCATAAGTACCCGTATTCTCGGGGATGAATGGCGTCCAGTTATCCGGTTTGATATATTGGTATCCGAAGAATAAAAACAACAAGATGACGGTCATCTTGATGAACACGATGACATTGTTGAACCGCGCGGTTTCCCGGATACCGATGACCAACAGATAGGTCATCAATCCCACGATCAACATGGCCGGCAGATTCAAGACCGCTCCCGTGGTTACCATTCCTCTGCCCGCTTCGTAACTGAACGGCGCATTGGACAACTCCGGAGGGATCACAAAGCCGAAATCCTTCAAAAAACTCACGACGTATCCCGACCACCCGACGGCCACGGTGGAAGCCGCGAACAGGTATTCCAGGATCAAGTCCCACCCGATGATCCACGCGAAGAATTCCCCGAGGGTCGCGTACGAATAGGTATAGGCGCTTCCGGCGATGGGAATCAGGGAGGCGAATTCCGCGTAGCACAATCCCGCGAAAACGCACGCGATCCCCGAAAAGACGAACGACAGGGCAATGGCCGGTCCCGCGTACGCCGCGGCCGCCTGCCCCGACAAGACAAAAATACCCGCCCCGATGATTGCCCCGATGCCCAGCAACGTTAAATGGACGGCAGTCAGGTGACGGCGCATCGTATGTTCCCCTGAATACCCTTCTTCGAGGATTTGGTGGATGGGTTTCGTGGCGAATAGTTTGTTGAGCATGGTTCCTCCCTGTCGCGGTTGCCGGCTAGAATACGGGTGTATAAACAACAAGACGCACGATCATAGAGCAAACCCTTGGGATTGGAAAGACGAATTCGAGCGTCGGGAGAATATCTGGAGGGAACGCGGGTGAGAGAACCTCCGCTCGTTGGGCTATCCCGTGGCGGATGGAGGTTTGGCAGGGGCCTGGTAATGCACCGGCGGAACCCCGCGCAGCCGCGCGGCGGCCTGTTCGGGCGTGATGTCGCGCTGTGGTTCGGCGGCCAATTCATAGCCCACCAGGAATTTCTTGATGGTGGCCGACCGCAACAACGGCGGGAAAAAATGCTGATGCCAGACAAATCCGGGATACGCCTCTCCCGTGCATGGCTGTTGGTGAATGCCCATCGAATAGGGGAACGAGACCTCGAATAGATTGTCATACCGGATGAGCAGCGCCTTCAAAACCTCGGCCCACGCGTCCCGCTCGTTCCCGGGGAGGTCCAGTATGCCCGCCGCCGGCCGGCGGGGCAGGATCAGCGTCTCGAACGGCCACAGCGCCCAATGCGGCGTCAAGGCGGTGAAATGGGCGTTCTGTTCGATGATCCTCAGGTTTTGTTCCCGTTCCCATTCCCCATAATCCGCCAGCAGCGGCGCGCCGTGGCGCCGGAAATACGCCTCCTGCGACCGGGCTTCCTTTGCCAACTGGTTAGGAACGCCCCGGTTGGCCCAAATCTGCCCGTGGGGATGGGGATTGCTGCATCCCATCATCTCGCCCCGGTTTTCGAAAATCGTGACGCTGCCGATATCCGGCCGCCGCGACAGGTCTTCGTATTGTTCACACCATACGTCGATCACATGCCGGATATCGGCCAGGTCCATTCCGGCCAGCGTCAGGCTGTGATTGGGCGAAAAACAGACCACCCGGCAGATTCCCGTTTCCGGTGTTTCCCGCACCAGGCCGTGGCAGGCGGTCCGGCCGCCCGCGTTCGGGGTGTCTGGAAGCAGGGCGGAATAGTCGTTTTCGAAAACGAAAGTGCTGGTATAGGGGGGATTCAAAATCCCGCCCGCGCGCCGGTTGCCGGGACACAGATAACAACCGGGATCGTAAGCGGGCAAATGAACGGGCGGTTTCTTTTCGATGCCTCCCGACCAGGGACGCTTGGCGCGGTGCGGGGAAACCAGGATCCATTCCTCGATCAGCGGATTCCACCGCCGGTGGGGATGATCATCGGGATTGAACCAAGTCATGGGGCCTCGTGGAGTGAATGATGGATTGCTGGGAAAAAACTATAATCCAGGGGCGCGATTCGGGCAATCTTGGCCGATTAAGAGGATCGACAACCAACAACATAGGGTGGGCTCCATGCGCAGCGCAGCCCGCCCCGTTTCGTCCCGCAGGGGTAATCCTAAGCTTAGCCAAGGACAACGCCCTGGGCACTCTATCCCAGTTTCCGACGTTTGCCCGGAACTCAGTGTCCCGCCCCGATGATCTGGCTGTTCAGGACGAAAATGTTCCCGCTGGACACCAGGCCGTTCGAGGGTTCGTAAATGAAACCCGCGGTGTGATCCCGCAAACCCTGCGCCCCGCCTTCACCCCACGGGTAGTCCTGGTCGCCGTCCGGCCCCAGGGAAGTCATGATGTACTCGATCCCGTACGCGCCCAGCATGTTGTAAAGCGGAAGGGTGTTTTTGCATTGCGGTGTTCCGTTCGGACCGAAAGAGATCCGGGACGTGTATTCGAACACCGGTTTCAATCCGCTCTTGATGGTCTGCATGTTTTGGAATTTGGGATCCAGCGCGGAAAATTCATCGTTGGGAACCGATGAAATATAGGCGACGGGTGAAGTGAGCGGATAGTAGGATTTGTATTCCGCCCCGCCGAGGTTGCAATCACCATCGAAGGTGAACTGTCCGCGGTCCAGCCGGTATTGTTCTTCCGCCATGCCCAAGGCTTTCATGTCGGA
>JBHGBC010000135.1:0-16659 GCA_041946805.1 bacterium | reverse complement strand
GTGGGCTCAAGGCGCCGCGTAGCCCACCAACGAAAGCTCCCCTCTTACTTTCCCCTCTCCCTCTGGGAGAGGGCCAAGGTGAGGGAAGGCCTTTTTGTGATACAGGCATCTTGCCTGCTTGGGCAGGAGTAACCCGGATGCCCCGTAGGGTGGGCTCAAGGCGCCGCGTAGCCCACCAACGAAAGCTCCCCTCTTACTTCCCCCTTTCCCTCTGGGAGAGGGCCAGGGTGAGGGAAGGCCTTTTTGTGATACAGGCATCTTGCCTGCTTGGGCAGGAGGGATTGGTGCGCGCCGCGCGTAACCCAATCCCTTTCCTCATTCATGCACAAACCTTTGATTGCCGTTCAGGAGGAAGACCGTGGGGCTTTCGAAGGACAATATGTACTGTTCGGTTTGGCTGTCGTGGTTGAAAATCAGGTTGGGATACGCAATGGCATACGTCCCGCTGTGCACGAGGGCCTCTCCCGACACTGCATTCCATCCCCAATATTCATACCGGCCGTGCCCGTCGAACACGTACCACCACATCATGGAGGCCGGGTCTTGGTTGTATTTGCCGTTGAGAAGGGAAACATCGTTGCCGTAGGGCGCGGAAGCCGCCGAGGCGGTCACCGTGAATTGATACTCCGCCGGGTGGTTCTTGGAGGCGATTACGAAATAGTAACTGCCCGCGGCGAGGGACCCCTCCAGATTCACCGGTTGGCCGGCCGTTTCATCAGAGACCAGGTACTCGCCATTTTGCTGATACACCGCGATGTCCAGGTCCGCCGCGCCGGTCCAATCCAGGTGGATCTTCACCAATCCCGGCTCCGTCAGATTGAACAGGTACCAATCGGTGTCGCCACTGTAGATGCCGCCCTTCTCGATTCTCCCCGTGAGCAGGATGGAACCGTTCAGACTCAATCCGCCGAGATTCTGGGCCTGCTGGATCGAATTGTTCAGCTCTTGTTCGGCGGTCCCTTGGGGGATGGGTGTGAAAGTCGGCGTGGGCGCTGCCGCGGGAGTGGCGGTGGGCGATTGGGGATCGATCCCATAGGACTGCGATCCGCACAGCGATCCCCAATACGCTTCGGCGGGATCGAGCGCGTACACTTCCAGCCGGTCCAGCAACACCGCCGCGCCCTGGCCGGCGCCGGTGGCGGCCACCTGGATCACCGGCGTCACCAGGTCTCCCTGGTCCGGTTGATACAAGAGCGTCAGGCAGCGTTCGGTATTGCTCAGGCTGGCGCAATTGGCGGGGATGTGCGTGGCGATGGAGCCGTCCACGGCGTTGGCGGCCAGATTGCCTTTCAACGCCACGAGCGCCACGGCGGCGTTCGCTCCGTCACTGCTCAGCACCGCCCGGAACAGGAGCGGTTTGCCTCCGGTGGAGATGGGTTCCTTCGCGTACAGGAACGCGACCTGCCCCGGCTGCACGGAGAGGATCGCGCCGCGCTGGTCCGTGGACGAAGGCAGCGGATTCCCGAAAAATCCCGACAGGAAAATCGTGCCCGGGGCCGCGCTGCCGAATCCCCCGGAGATGGAACTCCAACCGCACCGGTCCAGTGTGTCTTCCTTGAATTCATAGGTGAGGAGAGGCTGCGCCGTCTGGGGCAAAGCCGAGACCAGCGCGCTATGCGTCAGGGCTTGGGAGGAAAACGCCTGACCGGAGTAGGCCAGACCTGCCACCAGTTGTATCACCTCCATCTTGTCGATCAAAACCGACGCGGCTGCCTGGCCCGTCGAGGCCACCTGGATAGCAGGGGTGATCCATTCCCCCTGGTCCGGTTCGTATAACAGCACCAGGGTGTATTCCTGGTTGATGAAGGTTGTGGCAGTGGCGGGGATGTGCGTGGCGATCGATCCGTCCGCGGTGCCGGCCGCCAGGTTCCCCTTGAGGGCCACCAGGGCGATGGCCGCGCCGGCATCATCGGCCCGCACGGTCAGCCGCAGGAGCATGGGATGGCCTCCCGTGGGCAGTGGATCCCGCGCATAGAGAAACGCCACCTGCTTGGATTCCACCGTCACGATCAAGCCCTTGTTGTCCTGGGACGAGGGGATCGGTTTTCCAAAGAAAGTCCGGGCCGCGATGATTCCCGCCGACGTGTTGGGAAGGAATCCGCCGGGGATGGAATTCCACCCGTTCGCTTCCAGGCTGTCCTGCCCGAACTCATAGATCCATTCCATCGGGCCTTGGCCGGGGGTGGGTGTCGCGGTTTCGCCAGGGATGGGAGAAGTGGGGGTAATGACGGGTAAATCCGGAGTGGCCGTCGCGGTGTTCGTCGCGATGGGCATGATGGTTGGCGTCGGTTGCGGCGGCGCCGTGGGTGTGGGAAGCGTGGAGGGAGATCCCACGCCTTTCAATTCCACCGTGACCTCCGGCTGACTCATGTCCGTGGATTGAATCCGCATCACCGCTTGGAAGTTACCTTCCTGCGCCGGTTGGCAGGCCACTTTGAACTGGTACTGCCCCGCGGGGGGGATCTTTTGCGCGCATCCGTTGTGCGCGAACCAGCCGGCGTTCGCACCCTCGAGGGTGATGTTCAACACGTCCAAGTCCGCAGTCCCCTGGTTGGAGATACTGAGGGTCTGTTCGGTGATTTCCTGCACCGGCACCGGGCCGAAATCCAGGCCGGCGGGAACGGCGATCTTCCCCTCCTGGGCGGTATACTGGCCGATCCGGAAGCCGAAAGGATAGGTAATGGCTTCGTTCGAGGAAAAGATCAGTTGCAGGTTCTGCGTGTCCACGCTGAGATTGTCGCTCGCCAGTTTCCCCTCCACGAGCATATAGTTCTGCCGGTTTTCATCGATCAGCCGGACCAGGATGCTTTTGTCGTCCCCGCGGAAGGACGGCTTGGCGAGCAAGTCGGTATTTTTCAAGAGCAATCCGATTTTTTGCTGGCTCACGTCGATCGAGACCACGTTGGACGTGGTTTGCCCATTCTCGACGAGATCCATGTCGGCCAGCAGCAAGGCATCGTTCGTGTGGGCGAAGATGGGATCGCCGATTTCCTGGCCGGATACCGGCGCGAGAAATTCAAAGTTGGAACAGTCCGACAAGCGCAGGCCGTAAATGCCCCAGGAATCGATATTTTCCCCGGATTGGAGTTGGATTTTCGCGATGCCGTCGTAAAACAAATGATCGCCCCGGAAGTTGAAGGTCAACACATCCGCGTAATACAGGTCGGTCATTCCCGCGCTTTGGATCTGGACTTGCAGTTTCACTTCGGAAACCGTTTTGGTCTGCACATCGATCAGGTAAATGAGATTGTCGAAATTGATGGTGGTGAAGGCGATGTACCGCAGGTTCTTGGACATGGCCAGGGTCCGCACGATGCCCTCCGTGGTCCATTGCTCTTCCGATTGGCCGTCGGTCCAATACACATTGTTGTCCCAGCCGACATACACGCCCCATTGGCCGTCGCCGGAAGTGGCCGGGCGCGAACCCGCCACATACCGCGACGCGGAGAGATAATTCTCTCCTTGCGTGTTGAGGATCAGTTTGTAGTAAAAATCGTCCCGGAAAGTGTCATAGCCGACGGTGGAGTCGGCCAGCAGAAAGAGGATCGCCTCGTTGCCGCTGGTGGGCGTGCCGGGCGTGGAGGGCGTCCCTCCTCCGCCGCCGCCGCCTTCTTCCGTGATGCCCACCGCGTCGAACGCGTTTTTCACCGCTTCGGCTTCCGCTTCGCCATACATGTCTTGGGCCGCCTGGATGCACAACCGCCGGTAGTCGATGAATTGCGACCGCTGGGTGAGATATTGTGTCAGGCAACGATACAGAATCCGCTCCGTCTTGTCCTTTCCGATGCCGCCGTTCAGGCCTTCCGCCAACAGGTACGACATGTAACACGGAATGCCCATGTTGATATGGACTCCGCCATTATCTTGTTCCAGGGTCAGATTCAAGTATTCCTTCATGGTGGCGGGATTTTGCGAGATGACCTGGGGATTTCCGGGATTGGACAGGTCCCGCAGGGCGATTTTTCCTGGAACGGTGATCGTTTCCTCTCCGTGCAGCCAGTTGTCGCGGTCCACCATGCAGCCGAAAAAGTCGGAGAAATGCTCATTGAGCGCGCCGGATTGGCTTTCGTAAATCAAATTGGAGGAGAAATTCGTGATCCCGTGGGTGTATTCGTGCGCCACCGTGTCCAGATCCTGCGGCAGGATCCCCCCGTCGTTTTGCTCCCCATCCCCGAACTGCATCCCCTTGATGCCCGGATTCCAGCAGGCGTTGTCGCTGTAGCTTCCCCCCTGGCCGTCGGGAAACCGCCAGTGAATGATCGCCCAGATGTTCATGCCATTGTTATCAATGGAGTTGCGCTCGAAGGTTTTCCGGTAATAATCCTCCGTCAGCCGGTAATTGTGCATCATGCTGACCGCCGTGGGATCCCATTGGTTCACGTTGGAGGTCACGACATCGTAGATCCGCAGATCCTGCGCGTTGGGATCGGCGTTCCGGAAATCCATCAGGTACATCGCGCCCGTCAGTTTGGTGGGATCCGGCGGCTGGGACTGGGCGGCATTGTACATCGGCAGGGTGGTGTCGATGGCGTAGTATTTGCCCTGGCTTTCCCAACAGTTCATGGTTTGGGGATTGCCTTTTAGATCCGGCGCGGCGCCCGTGGCCGCCGCCATCATGATCTTGTTGTACTTGTGGACCACCGAGCCGTCCGCCGTGGAGATGAAAATCTCCCAGGATTCCCGGAAATTCGGGGTAATGTCCACGTTGTAACACAACACCGGAGCGCGGTCGATGTCCCAGTAGATCATGCGCCGCGCCTGGGCCGGAACAAGAGGCGAGCCCGTATGCCCGATCGCCGCCCCGGCTTTGGCGATAGCCGTTTCCTGGCTGATCTCCATCTCGGGTATGGGCATTTTCACGGGCGTGGGAGCATACACACCGGCCAGTCCCACCGGATCGTGGCCGGCGTTGAAATGCACGCCGATTTCCGCCCCCCACACCGGCACGCCCCGGTATTCCTGCTGCAGGATCACATGGGTCATTCCCAGCTCGTCGTGCTGCACCCGCTCCGCGTGGAATTCCTTCGCCGGATTCTGGATGTTCAGCACCGTCTTGATATCACTCGCCAACGCCACCGCCATGCCGGCATGGTCCAAGCGCTGCCGCGCCTCCTGGTAGGCGGGGGAATCGTCCACCAGTTTCTTCAAATCCCCCTCCAAATGGCGCAGCGTCCCGGACACGTTGTCCATATGCAAAACGGCCCCGCCGCCCAGTACCGCCAACATTTGGTCGATGGCCTTTTGCTGTTCCGGATTGGCAACCTTCGTTCCGGTGGCCCGGGGCAGGCCCCGCATGGGCTTGTACGGTTGGTCCGCCACGCGTTGTTGCATCTGATCGAATCGTGCCAAAATGCGGTTCGCGGCCTGTTTCGCGGTGGCGGAATCGGTTCGCTGGACCGTGGGATGCACCGGTTTGGGGGGCTTCATGGCGTGAATCGGCCGAGCTTGCGGGGCTGGCGCGGACGAAACCGGCGCCAAAGCGGCCGGTAAGGGAGTATAAAGTGTATCCGGCTGGGAAGGACTCAACGAAGACGGAACCGGTTTCGGGGGTAACGGGCTGGTTTCAAGAAGTGGTAGAGAGAGAATACCGAACCCGATACAAATCATGCAAAAAAAAACTACAGCATATGATGGTTTTAAAAAATTTCGAAATGTCATGGATGATACTCCCAGGAGATGCCTCGAAGGATGAGTTGTTGACGGAATCGGGGAGATTATATCGAGAAAAGATGACTATTTCAACAAATTTTCGAAAAGGTTAAAAATGTTTACAAAACTGATTAAAATAATTATATATAGAATTTACTAATAATGGAATGAATACTTCCTCCTACACAATCTTCCTCTATGAATCGAGAGAATATGGAAAGGGATCGTTAACGGGAGGATGGATGGATCACCGCGATATCCTCTCCCAATATAAAGCTACTCGAGCGCACGGAAGGGGTACTCGGCTATTCGCCATCGGCGTCACCCCGGCAGGAAGCCATCCTGGCGATCTTAATTCTCTTGGACATCCTGGTTCATCTACCATCTTATTCCTTGAATATCGGCTGTGGAGCAAGGCTTATTTCTGGATGACCCGCATGATCACTCGGACTTGAGCGCCGTCGGGGGGAAGCGCGGCCGCATCCGCGAGAAAGACTTTTTTTTGCCAATATTGATCCCGAATGGTATAGGCGGCATTGCTGGTTTTTCCGCCCGGACACGAGAACAGGCAAGTGACGCATCCCGACCGCCAGACGGGGATCAGTTTTTCATTCCCCCCGGCGCGGATGGCGAAGTCCAGAGGATTTTTATCCTGAAAAAGATCTTGGATGGGATGCTCCCGGCCGTTCCATCGCACCCGGATCTCCAGCAAGGATCCTTCCACCCGCTGATCGGGGGCGGACGCGGCGGGATCGGCCCGTTGCTCCCAGGTGGCGGGGGTGAGATTGTTTCCCACCACCGCGCCCACGGATTCGAGGGCTTTGAGGATCTCCCGGTCGGAGACCGCGGTATTGATCAGGGCCTTGGCGGCGTTGGCGCCCCCGGACCAGACGATGAAATGATGCCCGTTGGCCCGGTCTGGATGGGAATTATACCGCCGGGGAAATATCGTTCCCTCGAACTGGATGATTCCGGCCGCGGGATCGGCGGATACCGGCGGAGGCGGCAGCTGTCCGCAGGACGCCGCCAGGGGGAGACTGATGCCAAATAAGATCGATAAATGGATCAATCCAGTCATTTTTTGTCAAGTTACATTTTCTATGCCTCACCCAGCCGGTGAAAAAACAAAGCATGTTCATTATACTGGTTAATTATACTAGGGGAAAACGAGGAAATCGCCTAAAGTGAATGGCAAAACCAAATCATTTGTTGAAGGAGCGGCACATGAAACAAGGATTTACATTGATTGAATTGTTGATCGTGGTCGCGATCATCGGTATTTTGGCGGCGATCGCCGTGCCAAACTTTCTCAACGCCCAGCTCAAGGCCAAGGTGGCCCGCACACAGGCGGACATGCGCAGCGTCGCCACCGCGATCGAAACGTTCCGGATGGACAAGGGCGTTTTGCTGCTCGATTTTTGGGACGATGACAGCGCCGAAGCGCAAACCCGCTGGCAGAAAAATTTCCATGGCGTGGGCCCCAAGCCGCCCTATACGACCTTCGAAGGTCCGTATTTTCCGCTGACGTCGCCGGTAGCGTATTTGACATCCTTGCCCCGGGATCCCTTCAGCCCACGGGAGAAGAGCGTCGGCTTTTCCGCGGATGAGAAGGGATTGAGCTACATCTATTTCGATAATGATCCTGTATTCCCCGGGGAGGATTTTGGCATCGGCTTGTACCAGGAGGCCAACGCTCGCCTCTATAACCTCAATCCTCTCAAGGAAAACGAGTTCGCCATGATCAGCATCGGCCCGGACGGGTATATCGGAGTCAATGCCAGTGGGGATTTACGGGGCTTGCCCTATGACGCCAGCAACGGCGTGGTCAGTACGGGGGATGTCGTCCGGCGCTGAGGAGGGAAACGGATCAAGGTATCTCACTTTGTCCTGCCGGCGTTCCGCCCGTAACGTCTTGTAGGCCCATTCCTTCCATTCCGTCCCTGTTTTCCTCCCCCCGGCCTTAGCCTTCCTTCCGCTCCCCGGAGCTCCAAAAGGGGCGATTCGGCGGCAATCGGGGATCAAATGCAGGGACTGGAGTTGGGACGTTTTTCATCCCCGGGTGTAAGATGCCTGTCAAACTCATGTTCCGCCTTTACTACGGATAGAATATAATATGGGGGGAAATGCCCTCTTGAGTTTACAACCGATGATTAAGATGATTACAATACAGGTGTAATCATACGATTGGATAGGATTCTTTCCCTGGGATTAGGCGGGTACAAATTGCGAACTTTTGCCAACCTGGCATTTAGCCTGGTATTCATATTCACGTTCCCTTCCGCCCAAGCGGGCCAGGTGATCACCTCCGTGGAGGCGCTGGGGGCCATCCGGATTGTCTATCCGGGAACCGAGCATTTCGAGATCGGCACCGCGCTTTCGGGAATCGGTGATTTCAACGGCGATGGCTTTCAGGATGTCGCCATCGGCGCGCCCTCCTACGATCCCGGCGGCTTTGGCAATGAGTACGACAACGGGGCGGTGTTTATCGTCTTTGGATCGCAACTCAACCGCGACCGGGGGCTGATCGATCTCTCTTCTCAGGAATTCGACGGCGTGGTGATGATGGGCCGCTTCGAGTCCCGTCTCGGCCATGCGCTGGCCCGTATTGGAGACATCAACGCGGACGGATTCGCGGATTTGGCCATCGGATCGGAAAACGGCAACGCCGGCTTTCTTCTTTTTGGAAAGAACGCTCCCCGCCGCCTGATCCCCGCCGCCGACTTGCGTGAGGACGGCGTGGAAATCACCTATACCGGTTTTTCGGTGGACGGAGCCGGTGATGTCAATGGAGACGGATTTCCGGATGTGGTCTTCGGCATGCCTGCTTCGAGTAAGATCCAGGTTCAAAATCCGCCGGGCGGCCCGGAAGAGGAGTATGACATCGGCCGGGTGGTGGTGATCTACGGCCGGTCCAATTTTCCCTCCCTAATCGATTCGCGCATCCGGGATGACGGATTGCTGCCGCTGCGGGGGATCGCGGGATCGCGCGTGGGGGAATTCGTGTGCGGGAATTTCGACCTGAACGCCGATGGCTTTTCCGATATGATTGTCGTCGCGCCCCGGGGCGGCCGGGATCTGGAAGGCCGGGCGGTGTTGTTGAGCGGCCGCGAACGGTTCGAGAGCATCGAATACAGTTTTCTCATCGACCACGCCCGCCGTTTCATCCGCCAGGCGGGCGATGTCAACGGTGACGGTTTTCCTGATTTCTTGGTGGGGATGGAGGATCAATCCGTTTTGTTGTTGTGGGGCGGCGGCTATCTCCACGGCGCCATCGATCTCCGCAATTTGGATGCCCGCTGGGGTTGTCTCATCAAGGGAGCCCCTTCCGCCTACGGGGTGGGGGATATCAATGGAGATGGATTTCCCGATATCGCGGCGGCCCTGCCGATGGATTACGTGCGGGACCGGGCGTTCGCGGGCCGGGTGGTTTTTCTCTTCGGACAAGACGAATGGCCGTCCAGCCTGGATATCCGCACGATCGTCAACGGGGATATCAGCGGGATCAACTACGTGGTGGTCGAGGGCGTCGAACCCTTCGAGGCGTTTGGATCGTGCATCGCCGGCGCGGGTGACATCCAGGGGGATGGCTTCGCGGACGTGATCATCGGCGCGCCCACCCAGCGTCTGCCGGGGGAATTGCGGATGGAAAGCCCTGGATCCGCCTATTTGATCCAGGGCCGCAGCCTGTTTATGTCTCTTCAATCCCGCCGGAGCCAGTTTTTCACCCAGGAAACCCACTCCCGCTGATTCGGCTGGCAAATAAAACCGAAAAAAGTGAAAGATTTCCCTCCCGGGCGGGATATTTCTATACGAATACGCCCACGGGCAAGCCACAATAGCCGCTGAGCTCGGAGGAGACCCGCGGAACCTGGTTCCGGCCTGGGATAGGGAGTTGTTCGATGAAACCCTGTTGTCAGGATAGGGAGAATTCGTGGAATCATCCATGCCGCAAACCGAACAGGAGATCAGCGCGGGATTTCACCGGGGCGAACGGTGGGCTTTCGATGCCGCCGCGCGGACTTATTTCGCGCCCTTGACCCACTTCGTGACGCATTTGCTGCGCGACCGGGACCGCGCCGTGGACTTGACCCAGGAAGCCTTCTTTCTCGCCTGCCGGTCGCACCTGAAGGTCGATCCCAACCGCCCATTGGGGCCTTGGCTGTACCAGATCGCCCGCAACCTGGCGTACAAGGAGTACAACAAGCGTGTCAAGCAGGGCGTTGTGCCGTGGGATGAACTGATGGACGAGAGCGGGTATTCGTTTCCCGATGAAACCGCGAATCCCCGCGGGGAAATGGTGGAAAAAGAATCGATGGAAAGGATTCACCGGGCCATGAATCGTTTGAAACCCAAGTACCGGGACATCTTGACTCTGCGCCTGATTCAAGGATTGCCCAGCGAAACCATTTCGAACTTGCTGCGGATTCCCGTTTCGACGGTCAACACACAGACTCACCGGGCCTTGAAGATCCTGCGGCGCTACGCCCGCCAGGAAGGACTCCAAGAGGAGGAACTGTTCTCATGAAATGTTCCTCGGTGCAAAAAGAATTGTTGGCCTGGAAAATCGACCACAAGGGGGCCGGAGTTCCCGAATACTTGAAATCCCATCTGGAAACCTGCCCTGCCTGCCGCAAGGAATGGAGCGCCATCCAGGGCTGGGTCCAGGCGCTCCAGCCTCAAGAAGAGGCGTGGACGCCGGAAGAAGGCTTCTTCGACCGCTTGGTCGAGCAGGCCATGCGCGAAAAACGGCGCGCCTCGTTGACCGACTCCACCCGGCAGGAACTGGCGCTGGATTCCTTCGGCGTTTTTTCTCTCTTTCATCGCCGCATATCCTGGATGGTCCCCGCGTTGGCCCTGTTTCTCGTGGTTCTAGTCCCCGCCGGGCTGTGGATCCAGAAATCGTTCCATACCATCGGGGAGATTCAATACACTTCCGGCCATGTGATCGCCATGGCCGACACGCTGCTCGATACCCGCCGGGGAGAATCCATCCCCCGCAATACCACGGTGCAAACCCCGCAATACGCGAAGGGTATTGTCCAACTCAAAAACGGCGTGGAAATCTGTGTCGAGCAGCAATCGCGTCTCACCTTGCTCGATCCCCGCACCGTGCGCATGGACCGCGGAACTGCCTATTTTGATATTCCCCCGCAGGAAAAGAGTTTCCAAGTGATTCTGCCCAGCGGCGAGGTCCAGGTGCTGGGGACGGCGTTCGCCATCTCCATCGCCGAGGACGGCTCGGTGGTGACCGTAACCCGCGGGAAGGTACGGGTATCAAGCGGCGCCCGCGCGATCCAAGTGGACGCGGGGAAGGAGGGCGTCGTGCGGCCTTCGGGGCGGCCGGAAATCCGCGAGGCGCAGCGTCTGGCACAGACCATGCGCTGGGTGAGCCAGATCCGGGAACAGCGCAACCAGGAGGAACTGCGGTATTATTATCCTTCACTGGCTGTCCCCACTCCGCTAGAGGGCGCACGGTAAGAGGTTCGCCTATTACCCGGCTCACGCCTGGGACGGACCAACTTATAATGGAAAGACGTATCCCCCCGGGCACTCCCATATTACACCGAGAGCGGGAGAATCCGTTGATGAAACGCGATGCCTTCACGTTGATTGAACTGCTGATCGTCGTGGCGATTCTGGGCGTCATCACCGCCATCGCCGTGCCGAACTACCGCGACGCCATGATCAAAAGCCGCGTGGCGCGCGCCAAACTGGACCTGCGCGCCCTGGGCGGCGCCCTCCAGACCTACCGCCTCGATCATAATATCTTTCCCCGCCGGGATACCGATTTGCTTTTCTTCGCGGATTATCTGCTGCCCGACCTCACTTCGCCCATCGCCTATATTTCCTCTCCCCGCCTGCGGGATCCCTTCGGGCCGGTGGCCGAATACCAAGAACCCCAAAGGGAACCGGAAGAT
The DNA here is from genome assembly GCA_041946805.1 of bacterium. Classification (GTDB taxonomy): domain Bacteria; phylum Hinthialibacterota; class Hinthialibacteria; order Hinthialibacterales; family Hinthialibacteraceae; genus JABLXU01. Next base: position 5,092 of record JBHGBC010000135.1, on the reverse strand, counting down.
TCGTTCGTGGGGGCGGCCGATTACCCGGTCATGAAGAATTCGTATACCTACACCCCCTATGTCAGTTTCGCCCAACTGCATGGATTGGAATCCCGGCGGCGGGAGGCGTTCGTCGTGGCCAGCGTGGGGCCCGACCAGATGGATTCCTTCATCGTCGACGTGCCCTTCCCCGATAGTTACCGGTATCCAGGCGATTCGGTGCGGGATTCGATCTACGATCCCAGCAACGGCATTCTAAGTTTGGGGGATATCGGTTTCTTTGGGGGGGATCTCCGGGTGCAAGGATTATTGGGCGGGTGACGCACCGGTTCTGAAGTAGACTTTGGACCCGAAGGGTCCAATCTGAATAGCCGTAGGCGATAGCCTACGGTACCGTAAAATGAATAACACGACCCTCCTAGGGTCGAATGATATTCAACCCCTTCGGGGTTGGTTTTTTTGTTATCGAAACCGTAGGCTGTCGCCTACGGCTATTCATGTGAATCCCCTGCGGGGATTGTTTCCCATCATCATTATGACCCCCTCTACCCCTCTCCCTCCGGGAGAGGGCCTGGGTGAGGGTATTTGTGGTGCCGGCTTCCAGCCTGCATGTCCTTTCCGTCCTTTCATTCCTCCCCCGAAGTTCGGGGGAGGCTAGGAGGAGGTTGCAAAGTAATTTCCGGCCCTTCCGGAAACGATTTTAAACTAGCCCAGGGTTTCAACCCTGGGAAAATGCCCTGGATCCCCACCTTCGCGGGAATGACATCCTTGGAAGAAGCGCGGGGGTGTCCCCGATGAAATCCGGGAACACCCCCAATTGATGTCCATTAGAAAAACTCACTTCGCCTTTTGCCACTGCTTCTGGATAAACGCCAGGCCTTTCTTGGCGACTTCGAGGTTGTCGCCGAAGAGGTCGCGCCAGATGCAGGTGGCGGCCGCCAGTTCGGGCAGGGCGCTGCCGAAGGCCTCGATAGTCAGCCAGCCGTCGTAGTTGATCTTCTTGAGAACCTTGAACACTTCCTCGAAGCGGATATGCCCCGCGCCGGGAATGCCGCGGTGGTTTTCGGAAATGTGGACGTGGACGATCTTCTCCGCGGCGGTCATCATGGCCTTGGGGATGTTCTCTTCCTCGATATTGGCGTGGAAGGTGTCGAACATGACCCCGAAGCGGGGATGGTCGACCGCTTTGGCGAACTGATAGGCGTCAGCCATGGTGTTGATGAAATAGGTCTCGAAGCGGTTGATGGCTTCGAGGGCCAGCGTGACGCCCGCCTTGTCCGCCGCCATGGCGGCCTTGCGCATGACCTCCACTCCCCATTTCCACTCGTCTTCCGTGCGGCGGCGTCCCACCAGGCGGCCGACCGGCGAGGTGAACGGCCCGGCGACGATGTTCGATCCCAAGATTTCGGCGGTGGCGATGGCCTTTTTCAGGAATTCAAGGCTGGCCTTGCGGATGGCGGGATCCTCGCTGATCGGGTTGGCCTCGGGCGGCACGCAGGTGACCACCGAGCAGGTCATCTTGAGGCGGTCGAGATGCCCGCGCAATTTCTTGCTCTGCGCCTGCTGCGCCCGGTCAAAGGCGAAGAGGGGAAACTCGACCCCATCGTACCCCATCGCCGCCAGGTCCTCTAACACACCGACATGCTTTTCTGTAATACTTCCTTCCCACAGCAGCAGATTCATTCCGATTTTCATGGTGTATTATCCTTCCCCATGGATTGATTGATGATTGTTTGAATTGAGTGTTTATCGTTTCATGATGGGTTACGCGTTACGCGATAATCCATCCTACTTTTGAAGAACGAACCGTCGTTTTCGTAGGGGCACGTGGCAACGTGCCCCTACCAGCAATCGGGTCTTGCTTAAATCGCTCAATCCATTCCCTCTCCCTCTGGGAAAGGGCCAGGGTGAGGGAATTCAAGATGATAGTGATGGGTTACGCGCTGCGCGCTAACTCATCCTACTTTTCTACTCATTGGTTTTCCGTTCATTCTCCAATAACTTGTCCAACAGATCCGGGGTGACCTGCGACGGGACGCCGCCTTCGGGCACTTCGAGTTTCGCGGTCCAGAAGATCGCGTTCAGGATGATCTTGCGATAGTTGCCGTCGCCCCAGTTCTTGTGAAAATGCCCGCCGGTGAAGCCGAAACCCCGGCCACCGTCCGGACGTTCCGCGCACCAGGCCACGATCTCGGAGCGCCCGGGATGCGCCTTGGCCGCCTCGGTGCCCCGCACCTCATCGGGTGGGATGGCGGAGAGAATCGGGGTGACGCCCTTCATATCCGGCCGGAAGCGCATGTTGAAGTACCATTCGTCCTCGATGGTGAAAGGTTTTACGCCGCGGGTGAGGGGATGTTCGGGCAGGCTCTTGAACCCGGCGGTCCAGATGGGATTGGTGGAGAAGGGCCGTTCGTAATAACCGCCGATCCAATCGAGAAACTCCGCTCCGCCCCGGTCCTTGGGAACCTCGACGGCGTAGTGGAGCACCACCAAGCCCGCGCCCGCCTTCATCCGTTCACCCAGAACCGCCAGGCGGTTGTCCTGGATCATGGGATTGCCGCCCCCGCCGTCCATGAAGAAAAGCAGGCTGTCGGCGTTGTCGAAGGCGGTGGGATCGGCCGGCCAGCCGTCCAGATACGTGACCGCCAGCACTTCGGAGAAGGGATCCAGGCAATGTTTGAGCAGCAAAATGCCCCCATTATGCTCGTGGGTACCATGGCCGTGGCTTTTTTTGCCAGCCACCAGGACGATTTTCTTCTTGTCACCCAAGGGAAAGCGTTTGAGGCGGATGTCCTTGAACTGGACGGTCATGGGGGGGCCGGTGTGGATCTGCAGGGCGAGGATGCCCTGCCGTACGCTCTTGGCGGTTTCGTTGTCGACCGTTTCCGACATGACCTGCCCGTTGATTGTATGGATCATGTGGGTTCCGCGGGCGGAGATGACATACTCGTTCCAGCCATCTTGGTTAACCTTGGCCATGAGCGCGGCGGGGTCGTTGACCTGTTCGGATTGCTTCTCCCCCTTCTCCGAGATCACGGTTTTCTGGCCGCGCGTGGCGAGGGGGCCGCGGCCGTGTTCATCGTACAGCGCGCCGGTCCACTGCGGGCCGGTTTCGATATCGGCCTGGTAACCGCCCACGCTCCAGCGGCCCAATTCCCGGCTGCGGTATTGAATACCGGAATTGCCGTTGACGGCGCGGTACGCGAGGCGCAGTTCGAAATCGTCAACCAGGCCGTCCCGCCAGATCAGGAAGGTGTTCTCCTTGGCGGGATTCTCCGCCGTGGTGCGCCCGGTGATGGCCCCTGCCTCGACCGACCAGAACGCGGGATCGCCGTCCCAGCCGCTGAGGTCCTTCCCGTTGAAGATCGGCTTGAAGCCGTCTTCGTTTTCCGCCGCGATGAGAGGAGGCACGAAGCCCCACAGGCATAAGGCGAGAAGGGCGGGAAGGAGTTGAATTCGTTTGAAACGAGAGGTATGAAGCGGGAGTTTCATCGTATTTTTCCTATTGATAATTCAGGATCGCGGTGTGTGTATCTGTTTCTTCCGGGAAATTCGCTATCTGGACGGACACTTAGGTCCGCCACCCCCCACAAAATCCCCTCACCCATTCCCTCTCCCTCTGGGAGAGGGAATGGCTTCTTTGTTCGCATCAGCTTTGTTGGGTGTCCGGTCATCGTACTGCCGTATTGGACTCTACGTATCGGATGATCAACAATCAGAAACAGGAAAAAGAATACCATACGATCCACGCGGGGGGAAAGTGAATCGGGCCGAAATTGGAGGAAAACGGATTAAAAAGGGAGGAAGAAGGATGATTCGGGGATCAATCGGTCACTGCGCGCGGCCGAAACCCAGCAGGCGGTCGATATGGCTGAAGGTGTAATCAAAGGCCCGCACCGGGGCGGGGAAGCCGCCTTTGTTGCCCTCGATGGTGTAGAGGATGCCGCCCTCGGACAGATGATGCACGAAACCGATGTGACCCTTCCACCCGTCCGGTTGTTCGCGCCACCAGACGATGATGTCGCCCGGTTCGGGCTGGTGGCTGCCGTCCACTTCATAGGTCCAACCTTTCCGGCGGAACTGGTCGCGGATGTCACGCGCTCCCAGACTGTACCGGAAGGGGATCCCCGCGGGATGTTGGGCGAAACACCAACTGACGAACGCCGCGCACCAATTGGCCGGGGGGGTGAGGATGCCGTTCAGGTATTTCTCCACCCAGGGGCCGCTGTTGTTGGCGCCGGTTTCCTTCGCGCCCGCCTGCATTTCAGCCAGGGCCACGGCGAGCGCCGCCCGGCCGCGCGGACTGCCTCCGGAGGAGGGAATCACGGTGAGGTTAAGGGCTACCGGCAGGATCAAGATGGCGCTGTTGTCGGGATGATCCAGCGCCCACCAGGTCAACGGCCCCACCACGCCGTCCACCACCAGCGGGCGGCCGCGCTCGTCGACATGGCGGGACTGGAACTCCTTGACCGCCGCCCGCACGGCGCGGTCGAACGTATCGGTGACCGCGCCGAGATAACCCCGCTCTTTCAAGATCGCGGTCAACTCCCGCACCGCGACTCCCTGGTTGTTGATGCGTAAAACCGGCCTGGCCATGGATCGTTCCTTCCTTCTTTTTGTTTCTGGTTCGTCATGTCTACTCGATCGATTTCTTTCAAATAGCATTGATACCAGTATGGGCTGAACCTCCATCTGGCGCCAATTCTGCTCTTAATCCATAGGTCCTGATCATGCATCAGAGTTTGATCCCCGCAGGGGATTCATGTGAATAGCCGTAGGCGACAGCCTATGGTTTCGTATAAACGCATTCTCAATCCTGCAGGGAGAAGGGGAGAAATTGTTGTCCAACCTATTCCCAGGGCTGAAGCCCTGGGCTAGTTTAAAAACGGATTCGGGAGGATACGAAAGTCCGTCCCTCCAATAATTTCCTCATCCTGATTCACTTCCTGAGGGAGAGGGGATTGGGGGATCCCTAAGCCAGCCTGATGGAAAATGGATCGCGATTTCTGCAAACATGCGCGTACTTACCGGAAGTACCAAATCAATCTTCCCCTAAAACGCAACTTACCCCGTAATTTTTTTAATAACCCCTTATAACTCAGTTGATCAAGTT
>JBHGBC010000134.1:0-16773 GCA_041946805.1 bacterium | reverse complement strand
CCCCCACCGCCGCTCCCAGCCACAGCCGCCACGCCCTGCGCCGGGCGGTCCCCTTGACATTCGCCATGCCGCACACCTCCGCCGGCCAGCGCCGGCCGGAAGGTTGCGGGGGCCGAGATTTTGGTTTCCAAAGCCTATGAAAAGTACCTGGATTTTTGCCGGGAAAAGGGCTTTTCCGCGGCTTCGAAGATTCATATTTCGAAATTGGCAAAGAGAGCGGGAATCACTTTAACGCGAAGTCGTTTAGATCGTAAATGGCTTGGAATATTGATTTTAGCTACAGATTCTTCTGAATCAATCTTAAGTGACGCGTTTATGCCAGTGACGCGTGGTGATGCGAATTCCGATATAAGCGCTATACACGCGCGCGTGCGAGGCGTCAATCCCAAAACCGCGTCACAACGCGTCACGCGTCACGAGAGCCTTAAATCTTCAGCAACTCAGCAAATTTCTACAATGATACAAATTTCAATCGGTGGGCAAATTGTGATTACGATTCAAAATGTCGACGGTTCGACACTTGCCGACGCGAGTTCTGGATTAAACGCTTACACGCGCGCGTGCGAGGGCTCAACTACAAAATCGTGACGACAAGTGTCGACCTGTCGTAAAAACGCTTTTGAAGGGGAAGAATCATGGCGGCGGTTGCTGGGCAAGTTATCGTTGATCTGAAGGCCGAGACCGCGCAATTCCACGCGGAGATGCGCCAAGTCACCGGGCAATTTTCTTCCTCTCTTGGAAGGATGAGAAATGAGGCCAGCCGCTTCCGGGCTTATTTGACAAGCGCGTTCGCGGCCATAGGCGGGGCGCGGCTTTTCCGCAGCCTGATCGAGCAGAACAGGGACCTTGAATCCATGAAGGGTTCACTCCGGACCGTAACCGGCTCCGTTGAGGCGGCGGCCGCGGCGATGCAGCGGCTGATGGACTTCGCCGGAAAAACGCCTTTCAGCCTGGAGCAATCCATCCAGGCGTTCATCAAGCTCAAGGCGCTGGGTTTGGATCCTTCCACGCGCGCGATGGAGTCGTATGGAAACACGGCATCGGCAATGGGGAAATCGATGACCCAGATGATCGAGGCGGTCGCGGACGCGTCCACCGGCGAGATGGAGAGGCTCAAGGAGTTCGGTATCAAGGCCAAGCAGGAGGGCGACAAGGTCCAATTCACCTTCCGGGGCGTTACAACGGAGGTGGCGCGCAACGCGGATGCCATCCAGGAATACTTGATCCGGATCGGGGAGACGGACTTCGCCGGCGCGATGGATCGTCAGATGGAAGGTCTTCCCGGCAGGTTGAGCTACCTCGAGGATTCATTCTCTCGGCTGGCTTTCGCGATCGGAGAGGGTGGCTTCACCCAGGCGGTGGCGGATGCCGCGGATCAACTCGCGAAGTTCAACGAGGAAATGATCAACTCCGGCAAAGCCGCGACCACGGGATTCCTGTTGGGGGGCGTACTTCGCAACTTTACGCAATCTCTTCAAATGAGCGTGAGCGGGCTGGTTGCCGCGGGGATCGGCCTGGATGAATTCTTCCGGCGCATGGCGCATATCAATTACGAAGTTGTCTATGGACTTCCTCCAGGTACACTGGATGCGGCCCACATGAAGGAATTGATAGGCCAGGCGTCGCGTAGCCAAACGATTACCATCCCTCCAGTGATGGGCGATGCGGTTGACAAGGCCATCGAGGATCCGCGCGATTGGAAGGGCTTGGATAAGGTTCTCAAGGATCTTGAAAAGGAAACCCAGGCGCGCAATCGCTATCTGGCGGGCTTGGCCGAGCGGCTGACTTTCGAATTCGATCCAAAGGCAAAATATGCAGCCCAGGTGAAAGAATTTGATGAACTACTCTCCCGAGGGATGATCAGCGGAGAGGTCCACGCGCGGGCGCTGGCTGCGGCGTTTGAGGACCTTCGACGGGCAACGATGGAAATCATGATGGCTACGCGCGAGTGGGTCAACGGCGCGATTGTCGGCCTGGCCGAGTATGCGGACGCGGCCAAGGATGCGGCCAAGAATTTCCATGAGGCGTTCACCAACGCATTCCGCGGATTGGAGGACACTCTTACCGAGTTCTTCATGACCGCGAAGATGGACTTCAAAACATTCATCGATTCCATCCGCGCGGACATTACGCGGATCTTTGTCCGGCAGCAGATTACCGGGCCACTGGCTTCATGGCTAGGACAGAGCGTGCTGGGTGGGCCGTCGGAATTGTTTTCATTCGGCGGATTCAGGGCAACCGGCGGGGCAGTAGAGGCAGGGACGGCCTACATGGTGGGCGAGCGGGGGAAAGAGTTGTTCGTGCCGGAGATGCCAGGGCGGATCATTCCTGATGTCCCTGGAATGCGGATGCTGGCCGCGCAGGGTGATCACAACGTTAATGATCGATCATCTAATTTTGTAGTAGAACATGTGGAAGTCAATGTGGGTGATGCCAATCAGGCCGGGACCTGGCGGCGCGCGGGGATCCAGGTGGCGGAGGAGATGCTGCTGTCCCTCCGCGCGGCGCATGGCGTGGTCTGATCCGGCCGGCCGCGGCCGCGGGGGGAGGGGGGGTGAAATCTCTTCAGCCCGCGGGCCTAGACCGGCCACGCAGCCATGCGCGAGTGAAATTAAGTTTTTTTCTATGAAATATTTCATAGGTGAAATGTACGGATATGAACAAAGTTGAAAGGCGTAAACAACCTGGCGCGTTTCGAGTGATACGGGCGGGAGAGCGGCCGCGGATAACGGGCTACGCGGCGATCTTCAACTCAAGGTCTGAAAACTTGGGCGGCTTTTACGAGTTCGTTCGGCCAGGCGCTTTCGCGCGGTCCCTTGCGGCCGGCGTGGATGTCCGGGCGGTGATCGAACATGCGGGTGGTCTCTACACGCTGGGCCGGGTGGCCAATAAGACCTTACGGCTAGCCGAGGATGAGAAGGGTTTGAAGGTCAGGATCGACCCCCCCGAGACCCAGACCGCGCGCGATGCGGTGGAACTGGTTCGCCGCGGCTACATTGATCAAATGAGCTTCGCTTTCCGGACTATCAAAGATGAGTGGTGGGAGGAAGGCGGGGAACTCTTTCGGGCGCTGCTCGATGTGGACCTGGTTGATGTTTCGTTGGTGACCTGGCCGGCATACTCCGCGACCGAGGCGCAAGTATCCCGGGCGCTGGCGGAGACCGCGGCGGAAGGCGCGCGGCGGATTGCCAAAAAAGACGACCTGGCGCTTTTCTACAAAGAGAAGGAATTGGAAATTCTAGGATAGGATCAAAAGCATGTTGAACATCGAAATGAGGGGCTGGAGAGAAATCCAGGCGTCTTTTGCGCAACTCGGGAAAGCCGGCCGGCTGAAAAACGTCCATCGTAAGGCATTGTACGCGGGTGGAGTGGTGATCCGGGCCAGGGCGCGGGAGTTATGCCCGGTGAAGACCGGAAGATTGCGGAAGGCGATCCAAGTCAAGCGGCACAGAGGAACGCCGGAAACTACTCATGTGAGTGTGGGAATTGATTACCGTAAGGTCCGATATGGCCACCTGGTGGAGTTTGGATCCCCTGGCCGGGAGACCAAATCGGGGAAATCAACCGGCCCTATGCCAGCCCAGCCATTCATGCGGCCAGCCTTTGAAGCGACGAAAGAAGAGGTCACAAACGCGATTCAGAATAAGACCATCGAGGCGGTCTATGAAGAAGTAAGGCGATTGCGCAAGCGAGTTGCTTGATGGCCGTTTTTTTTGCAGAGTGAAGTTACAGGCTCTGTAATTTCGAGGAAAGAGAATGAAAAAACAAAAACGTTTTTCCAGGCTGAAGGGCGCGATTACCGCGGGGATCCAGGCTTACCGCGGCTGGAGCCTGGCCAGTGGGGATTCGGCGCTCCTGGGCCTATTCGGCGGCATGGAGACTGGATCCGGAGTCTATGTCTCGGAAGAATCCGCGATGCGCTTGGCGGCGGTCTTTGCCTGCATACAGAAGATTTCTCGGACCGTGGCGCAAATCCCCTTACACGTGCTCAAAAAAGATGGGCGCGGCGGGCGGGCGCATGCAATCGAGCATCCGCTTTTTTACCTTCTCCACCGGCAACCCAATCGCAACATGACCTCGTATCAATTTCGGCAGATGATGCAGGCTGGCGTTACCGCGCGCGGCAACGCGGTGGCCAAGGTCATTCGCGATAACGCCGGCCGGGTGTCGGAGATTATCCCCATGCCCGCGGACCGTGTCCGCTTCGAATTGGCCGGGAATTCCCTCAGGTATCACTTTCTTGAGGGCAGCAAGGAAATCCCCTGGCCGGCGGAGAACGTTCTTCATCTTCGTGGGTTGGTTACGGACGGCTTGCTCGGTATGTCTCCCATCCGCGCGGCGCGAGAGACCATCGGCGAGGGGATCGCGGCGCAGAATTTCGGGGCCGGATTTTACAAGCGCGGCCTGGCTCCGAGTTTTGCGCTGATTCATCCGGGAAAGTTGGGCCAAGAGGCGGTTGGGAATATTAAAAATTCGCTGGAGGAGGCCTACGCGGGCCACCAGAAGGCTCACAAAGTGATGGTCCTCGAAGAGGGAATGGAACTCAAGCCGGTGGGCATCTCTCCCGAAGACGCGCAATGGATCGAGACGCGTCGTTTCAATCGAGAAGAAATCGCGGCGATATTCGATCTTCCTCCCCACATGATTGGGTCTCTTGAACGGGCGACCTTCAACAACATCGAGCAAATGAGCCTTGAATTTGTGCTCTATTCGCTCAGCCCCTGGCTGATCAATTGGGAGCAACAACTTTTGATTTCTCTTTTCACTGAATCTGAGAGGGAGATTTACGAAGTGAAGTTTAATGTTGATGGATTGCTTCGCGGGGATGCGAAGTCTCGATGGGAGGCCCACTGGAAGGCGTTTCAATGCGGCGCGAAGTCGCCGAACGAAATCCGGGGCCTCGAAAATATGAATCCCCGAGAGGGCGGGGATTTTTACTATGTCCCCCAGAATTTGACTTCTGGTGGGGAAACGCCTAAGGGCGATGAGGGTTAAAGAAATGTTGACGGAGATGTTAATTCAACGAAACAAATTGAAGGCTGAGATGAAGGGCCTGCTTGAAAAAGTCCGCGGTGAAAATCGCAATTTCAACGAGCAGGAAGAGACCCGGTGGGCGGCAATCAAAAAGGAACTGGCCGCGATTTCGGATTTCCTTGATGAAGAGGAGCGGCAGAAGCGCCAGGATCAATTCTGGAGCGCTCCCGCGGGCCAGGCCGGGGATCCGCCGGCGGAGAAGAAAACCGAGACAGCCAAGCAAGCCGCGGCCGGCGTGAGAACCATCCAGGCTCCCAATGGCCGGGAAATCCGTTGCTTCTCGAAAAGCGCGCGGCTGTATGACCATTTGGACTTCCAGTTGCCGGATGGGATTCGCAAAGAGGATTTGAATCTCGGGCGCTGGATGCGCGGGATTGTTTCAGGCGATTGGTCCGGCGCCGAGGCCGAGAAGCGGGTGCAGGGCGGCGGGAGTGGATCGGTGGGCGGCTACCTGGTCCCCACGCCGTTGTCGGCAAGGATCATCGACCTGGCGCGTAATCAGGCCCGGGTACTCCAAGCCGGCGCGCAGATCATTCCGATGGAAAGCGCGGAGTTGACCGTCGGGCGGATCGATGCGGATCCCGCGGCCTATTGGGTGCCGGAAAACGTGGCCGGTACTTTCGGCGATATGACCGTTGGCGCGTATGTCTTGAAGGCCAAAAAGCTCATGGCCTTGGCGCGGTCTTCAGTAGAATTGATCGAGGACGGCCAGAATGTTGCCGAAATCCTAGAGGCTGCTTTGAGTAACGCCTTGGCGCTGGAATTGGACCGCGTCTGTCTTTACGGTGCGGGGGCGGGCGGAGAGCCGCAGGGCATTAAGGGCACTGAAGGCGTTGAAGAGGTCGACATGGGCAAGGATGGTGGATCCCTGACCGGCTACGGCAAGTTCTCCGAAGCGCTGGAAAAGATCCTTTCCGCCAATGGGCCAGCGGATGAAATCTCGATCATTCTCAATCCGCGGGAATTGGGAACCTTGGATCGGCTAGTGGAGACGGGTACAGGTCAGCCCTTGGCCCCCCCCGAGTCCTGGAACCGCATGACAAAATATGCGACCAATCAGATTCCAAAGAATCTGGTAAAGGGAACGGCCAATAACGCTTCGGATGCCTTCGTGGGCGACTTCTCGCAGCAATGGATCGGCATGCGTACCGCGCTTTCCATCGAGGTCTCGCGGGATGCGGCCGCGGGCAACGATAGCGCTTTCAAGCAGCATCAAATCTGGCTCAAAGCAACTTTGCGCGCGGATGTGATGCTCGCGCGGCCGTCCTGGTTTGTGATCATCGACGGGATCATTCCCGCGGCAGGATAAAGTACCTCCAATTCTGTCTCTGCTATCTGTCTTTGCCCCCCCCTGGATTTCCTCCCCAGGGGGGATTTTTTTTGATCTGGAGTAGAATTGGTGGGTGAAATGGGTGGGTTTGAATTTTCTATCGGAATCTTACGAGTCGTAAGTCTAGGTTTTTCAGTCATGGAGCGCAAGGGATTCGAACCCTCGACCCCTACCTTGCGAAGGTAGTGCTCTCCCAGCTGAGCTAGCGCCCCGTTGGATAGAGCAAAGTATAAGCACGCTTTTCTGAAACGAGAAGTCCCACAATCCCTCTGATCCTCAAAAAAGTCTTGGCGTTTTGCATGCGAATGGGGAGATGCGGCGGATTCATGGTATTTTCATCTCCCAGCCGGGACATCATCGCGTTTTCATTGAAGTGTAATGTGGTGCGCACGAGGTGAACCGCGCTCGCCATCCCGGGACGGACTAATCCCTTCGGCATGGGATATGCCCTTGTATAATGAAGTGATCCAAACCAAGATGGAATGCACGCCAGTGGCTTGATGAGTATAATTCATGGATAAGGCTCGCGGCGGTCTCCGGGTGGCGCATACGCCCAGGAACGAAAATCACATGGCCAATGGATGGCTCATGATCGAAGAACCCACAGGCAATCCCAAAAAATCATTGGCGTCCCGGATTGCGGGGATTATACTGGCCAGCCAGTCGCCCCGGCGCGAGATGCTCTTGGAGAAGTTGAATATCGCATTTCAGGTAGTTCCCAGCCGGTTGGCTGAACTGCCCCCCATGGGCGAGCGGCCGAACGCCTATGCGGCCCGGATGGCGCTGGAGAAGGCGGTGAAAGTGGGGCAGTTCTTCCCCGATCACCTGGTCATTGGGGCGGACACGGTGGTGGCCATTCAAGACGTGATCCTGGGGAAACCCAAGAGTCTCCCGGAAGCGGTCCTCATGCTCAGCCGCTTATCCGGCCAGGTGCATGCAGTGTGGACGGGGATTTGTGTCTATCACGCGCGGTCCGGCACGGAAATCGTCAAGGCGGTTTCCACGGCGGTCCGTTTTCGCGAATTGACCCAGGATGAGATCGACGCGTACGTCCAGACGGGTGAACCGATGGACAAAGCCGGGGCATATGCCATACAGGGCCTAGGCAAAACGCTGGTGAGAGATCTGAAAGGATCGTATCACAATGTGATCGGGCTCCCGACGATGGAACTGGGTAAAATCCTGGAAGAGATCGGCGTGCCCATCGATTCCCAATCGATCGAATCCTCCCCGGGGTGATCCAAACGGGCGCGGGGGGGAATCCCAGAAAGCCTTTGCGCGGAGGAGATTTCAAAAGGTTACGCCTATGATCGAGATGGAGTTTTATGAATTGCGGCTAGACGAGACCGGGGCCGATCAGATCATCATCCTCAAGGAAAAGCATGGTCATCGGATGATGCCGATCGTGATCGGTTATTATGAAGCCCAATCGATCCATCTGGCCTTGAACGATATTCATATCCAAAGGCCTCTAACTCACGATTTGTCAGTTAATATCGTAGAAGCGCTGGGCGCGCGCATGGAGCGCGTGGTGGTCAACGATCTCCGCGACTCGACCTTCTACGCCCGCATCTACTTTACCACCAACGGCGGCAACGTGGATGTCGATTCCCGCCCCAGTGACGCCATCGCCCTGGCTATCCGCACTCATACTCCCATTTTCGTGGCCAAGGAGGTTCTCGATCAGGTCGCGAAGGAATAGCCGCCCTCTCTTTTTTTCCCCGAATGGGGGAACGTGTGGCAATATACACCTGTTTAGCCTGTACGATTATGAACAGCCTGGTTAAAGTCATTCGGGGGCGGCTAGAAATCGTTTTTTTCTTGTATCGAGATTCAAAATGGAATAAGCTATAGTTGGATTGATTACTTCTAGATAAACTCGGTGAGCCTTTAACCCCAGGTAAGCCCTGACTCAAATCCAAGGGGGTGTTTCGAGATGAAGGCCGAGAAAAACTATGAAGGACAAATCCAGGTCCAAGTCACCAAGCGCCTCCCCAAAAAAGATCTTTACAGCATCGTCCAGCAATTCGTCAATCAAAAACTGACCTTTGCCGTGTCCAAACATGAGGCGGAATACGAAATCTGGCGGCAAATTCTGCCCGGTGATCAACCCCGTGTCAAAAACCGCAAGGAAGGAATGACCCCCGCCGGCGTCATTTCCCAGGAAGAAGACCTCAAACAACGAAACTTTGTCTGCATCTGGGACAATGGTAAACCGGTGTACGGCAACCTGGAGAAAATCTAATCTGTCATAACCGCCGCGGATTCCGCCAGGACCCGAGTGCGGCTATCAAGGAAGACGGCTGGATGTTTCCTGAAGTCGATCATACCGGGCGAGCATCATGCCCCCTCCGAAAATCATCCCCAGATAGGCGGCGGTGCGCATCTGGGCGAACATGGGGGCGAACAGTTGCGCCGCCAGGAAGGCGATGAAAGTGCAATAAATCCCTTTCGAGAGCACCCGCAGGAAGGGATCGCGCAACACTACGTTCTGGCGGCGCAGGCGGCGCAGAAACGCGAAATGGACGAGCAGATACGTAAACAATCCGAAGGCGCCCATCTTCACCGCCACCCACAAAAACGTGTTATGCACGCCTAACAGATTGGTCCGGGACAACCAGATCTCCATCGGCATAATCCCTCCCAGCCCGATGCCGAACAGGGGATTCCTGCGGATGCAGATGAGCGCGTTTTGCCACTCGACCAGCCGGTAATTGGCGCTGCTCTCCTTGGTCGGATGCAGGATGGAGTCGACGCGCAAACCCACCGCCGTCCATTGGTCCGTGACCGTGATCAAGCCCGCGAGGATCACCGCCGCGGCCCCGCTGATCAGTAACAGACGGAAGCGGGATTTATGTCCCTGGATCCAAAACAGCGCCGCCAGCCCGGCCAGCAGGGCGATGTAATAGGCCCGTTTGTATGAAACCAGAAGGCTGAAGAACACCACCGGCGAGAAGGCCGTGAAAATCCATTTGCCCGGAAACGGCGCCCGCTCAACCAGAAAAGCGGCGAGGAGCAGCAGGTAAGTCACGAACATCAGCGAATCGGCCCAGTCCGTGAAGATGGCCCGGATTTTCCACTTGATTTGCAGCCCCTGCCCGGCGGTGAACAGATACGCCCCTTCCATCGCCTTCAGAGCCACCGCCGCGAACAGAATCGTCAGAAACATTTGCATGGATGCTTTTGTCCGCAGCAGGTTCACGGTGAGGTAATAGGCCACGAACAAGTGCATCAAACGCCGGGGCTCGAACAACAACGCGGGATTCTTGTAGTACAGCAGGCAGGCGATGTACCCCGCCAGGCAGGCCACTCCGAAACCGGCCAGGGATAAATCCAGGCGGGTCCCATGAATCACGCCCCGTTGCTGCAAAAAAGTCACCAGGGCCAGAAGGATCAAGGCCGCCTCGAACACGTTCAGGCCCAGGTAAGGCAGGGAAACTTTGTAAAGGGTCTGTTCCAACTGCTCGTTGACCAGCAGAACATCTTCCGTGAACAGCGACTCGAGGCCCAAAATCAGGGCGAACGCGACATCCGGCCGGGCGATGAGGATCAATCCCGACACCACCGCCCCCAGCACTGCCAGCGCGGAATAGGGAGGGCTGGCGATCCCCGCGGCCGTCAGCAGCGCGGCGGCGCCGGTCAGGATCCAAAGCGGCCCTTTTTCGATTCGTTGGGCTGAGGGCAAAGTGGCTTCACGCATTCAACGATTCCAGAAAGTCCTGCATTTCCGACAGCGCGTGCTGATCTTTGGACCGCCGCGCCGCCCCGATTCCTTCCCGCAGGCGGGCGGCGGCTTCAATCCGCCGCCCTTCCCCCTCCAGGTACTGCCCCGCCATGAAATAGGCGGCGGCATAATCCGGATGCCGGCGGATCACCTCTTCCAGTTCGGTAAGGGCCCGATGCGTATCATCCAGTTTCTTGTATTCCAAGGCCAGGGCGTAGCGGGAGAACGCATCCTCCGGATCGTCCCGGACCATTTGCAGCAACGTTTCCAGCCTCGAGCGGTCGGCCATGTGTTTCATCCTCCCAGGCGGTTCATCCCATCATTTCAGGATATTTCCGCGAGATTTCAGCGTCAGGATGGAAGGTCATTCCAAATGCCGCCTTGGATGTCATCCCCGCGCTAGCGGGGATCCAGCGCTGCGGGGCGGTCTCCCAGTGTGGACCAGGCCGCCATCTCCAACGATTCCAATGGGAAAACAGGTGCGCGGGGCGACGTTTCCCGGCCTTCCTCCGCGATGGTATATCTTTCCCTCACGCGAGTCCTCTCCCGGGGGGAGAGGGGATTGTTTGGCTATGAATCCGATTAACCGGATTGATCCGTAATCCGGCTTTCATGTTCAAGGATCTGATGTACTCCTATTCCATCATCCTTCCATCCGAAAAGAGCATGCCACGGCGCGCGGGACAATCAAGCCGGAAAAACAAATGATTGTCTTCCCCGCGCCCTTTCAGTAGAATAAAGCCATTCATGCAGGAGTGGAGACGATCATGCCCGAGTTGGATCCCAACACGCCCCGGTTGTCCGAAACCGGATCGGATACCCTGTACGAGGAAATATTTACCCACGCGCCTATCGGCATCCTGATCACCGATCCGGGCGCGCGAATCGTCCAGCACAATCCCGAGGCGGAACAGATCCTCCTGAGTTCGGATTTGCTCGGCAAAACCATCCAGGATTTAATCTCTCCGGACATGGACTCCAGTGTCTTTCATGCTTCGCTTACCGCTCCCGCCAAGTTTCCCCTGTTCCTGACGTTGATCACCACGCGGGGAAGGGAAATCCGTGTCCACCTGCACCCGCTGCGCCGGGAAGGATATTGCTGTTTGTTTCTGGAAGACAACACCGGCATCCTGACCCTGGAGCAGGAACTGCGGAATTTCAAGACGGCGATCGAATCGGCCGACGATTCCATCCTGTTGTTCGACGAGCAAGGCTTGATCTTTTACGCGAATCCAGCCTTCGAGAAAATGATCGCCCTGCCGCCGGAGAAAATCCTGGGGCGCAACCTGCGGCAATTCTGGAGCGAACACGATCCTCCCGTCGTGCACAAGGACATCTGGCAATGCGTGCTCAAGGGGCAAAACTGGGCGGGGGAAATGATCTGGCTGCAAGGGAACCGCGCGCCCATAAACGTGGAAGTGCGCATCACCCCCATCTTTTCGGAAACCAAAAAAATCCTGGGATTCATTTGCGTGCAGCGGGACATCAGCCACCGCAAGCGGATTGAAAAACAACTGGCGGAGTATTCCGGCAATCTGGAAAAACTCGTGGCGGAACGCACCCGCGCTCTTTCCAACCTGCATGACATCACGCAGTTGTTTCATCGCACCGAAACACTGGATCAACGCCTGCGGCTGATCCTGATCGCGGCCACCGCCGGCGAGACTTTCCGCTTCAACCGCGCGTTTATTCTGCTGGTGGACAAGGACCGCCGCATGCTCGAGGGCCGGATCGCGCTGGGCCCTTCCAGCCCGGAGGAGGCCAACCGCATCTGGAGCCAGCTGGAACAAACCATTCCCAAGGACACGCTGGCCAAACGATTGCAGGCCTACCTGGATCACGTGGGCCAAGGCGACTATCACGTCAACCAGATGGTGAAAAAACTGGCGGTTCCCTTAACCCACGAATCGTCCATCCTGGTGAAATCCATCCGGCGGCGGCGCGCCATTATCGTGAAGGAGGGCAAGGCGGACGTGGAGTTCGACACCTCCATCCTGGGACTTCTCGGCCAGGACCATTTCGCCGTGATTCCCCTCCTGGTGCAGGAAGATCCCATCGGCGTGCTGATCGTCGACAAGGCCATCACCAAGCAGGCCATCGGGAGCGAGGACATCCAGATGTTGGAAATCCTGGCGGCGCAGGCGGCCCTGGCTATCGCGCACGCCAATACCATGGAGGAACTGGCCAAAAAAGTGAAAGAAACCGAGCACGCCTATTCACAATTGCGGGAAAGCCAGGAGAAGCTCTTCGAAGCGGGCAAGTTCGCCGCGCTCGGCCAGATGGCCGCCACGGTGGCCCATGAAATCCGCACCCCTCTGGTGGCCATCGGCGGATTCGTCAACCTTCTGCTCAAGAACCGGGATGCCGGCGATCCCGAGTACAGCCATCTGCGCATCGTCCGCGACGAAGCCCTGCGCCTGGAGGATGTCCTCAACCGCCTGCTCTTCTACGCCCGGCCTTCCAGCCCCATGACGCAGATCCAGGATCTCAATTCCTTCATCAAACTGGTGCTGACTTTTTTGAGCTCCGAGCTGGAATTCCATGAGATCGAGGTGGTTCTCCGTCTGCAGGAAAACCTGCCGCCCGTCCCCTTTGACCGCAACCTGATGCGCCAGGTGCTGCTCAACGTCCTGCAAAACGCCATCCAATCCATGGAAAATGGTGGTACAATTACCTTGGAAACCAAGGAGGACAACCAGTGGGTGGATGTGTTGGTCCGCGATACCGGTGTGGGCATCGCGGAAGAGAATCTCCACCGGATCTTTGAACCGTTTTTTTCAACGAAACACGCGGGTACGGGATTGGGTTTGCACGTCTCCCAGCGAATCGTCCAAGGCCATGGCGGAACCCTTCGCGTGGACAGCCGTTTGGGAAAAGGCACCACGGTGGCCATTCGGCTTCCGAAACGTCAGGAGGTCCCAAGTGAAAAAAATCTTAGTCATTGATGACGAGGTGTACCTGCGCCAACTGTATCAAGCGGAACTGCGGGATGAGGGGTATGAT
This sequence comes from bacterium, assembly GCA_041946805.1. GTDB lineage: Bacteria > Hinthialibacterota > Hinthialibacteria > Hinthialibacterales > Hinthialibacteraceae > JABLXU01. The sequence continues at coordinate 3,682 of JBHGBC010000134.1, read as the reverse complement.
GTGGTGGTCGCCAAGGATGGTTTTGAAGGCCTGCGATTGTGCGAGAGGGAAAATCCGGACCTGGTGATCGTCGACATCCGCATGCCGGGCATGGACGGCCTCGAAACCATCTCCCGCTTGCTGAACCAGGACCGGAAACGTCCCGTGATCATTCACTCGGCCTATCCCCACTACCAGGATAACTTCATGAGTTGGAACGCCGACGCGTTTGTCGTGAAATCGGGTGATCTGACCGATTTGAAAGAGAAGGTCAATTATTTCCTTCCCAAAGTGGCCACGAAATAAGCCTATCATTCCGCTCGGATTGCTCGAAGAAGGCCCGGGATTTGAGTCTCGTTTTATGCCGCACCGGCGTCATAGACGGCGGTTTGGAGATAATCGGCCGCCAGGGGCAGGCAATAGCGGTCGTCCAGCCACGCGGGATTGAGCACCTCGTTTTTCAGAAGTCCCGCCCGGTGACGGGAGAGAAGCTCCCATTCTTCCAACACCCGGAAGCCAAACGGGTATAAATATTGCGTCTTGCGGCTGGTGGCCTGGTAGTCGTAGGTTCCATTTTCGCGGATCCGGCCGTCCAGGAACCGGAACCCGGCCCGCGCCGCCTCGCGGACCGCCGTGTCCCTGGTATGCAGATAATAGTTGGCCAGACAGGAAAGGGTGATGGTCTGGTACCCGATGTCATACCCCCCGTACTCCACGAAATAGCCTTCGGGATGTTGTCCCTCCAACAGGCGTTCCACGCGCCGGCGCGCGGCCTGCAGCAGGCCGTCGTCCTGCAGGATTTCCCCCGCCAGGCGCAGGGCGGTGGCGGAAGCGGCCATCTGGTTCATGACCCGGGGATTTTCATGTTTTATCAACCACCGCGCCGCGCGGACCACCGCGTCGGCCGGTGGAGCTTGGGACAAGAGGCGGCAGGTCTCCGCGGCTGCGTAAAGGGTGAACGACGTGACGCAGAACGAACGCTCGAAGGGCCAATACTCGTCGAAACTCCCGTCACCCCGCTGAATCCGCGCCCAGAAGCGGACGGCCGCCATCGCCCATTCGCGAATCCGGCCGGCTTGATAAAAACGGTTTTCCGCGTGTGGATACTTGTAAAGCAAGGCCAGGAAATGGCCCGCCTCCTGAAACCGGGCGTTCACGAAATCCACCTGCCGGTAATGCCAATAATACCGGTCGAAACATCCATAGGCGGGCGACTGGGGATCCCGGTTGCCCAATCCCAGGATCCGATACGCCTGTCCCAGGGCTATCTCTCCGTACAATGCGCAGGAAACGGTGGAATCTACCATAACGAATCGTACAGGCTCCATCTCTCAAAATGGCGTGATCAATATCGGAAACACCACTAAGATTGTACTCGAAGAATTAATATGTAAGATTATATCAATCAGTAAATTATGATAAATATAACTTCTTCGCCAGAACGCCCGGCCGGGAAAGGCTGATTCTCCCTCTCCCCATCTTCTTCCGTTTCGGCGGAATAGGGTCGGTATGCTATACTACCGGGAAGGGGATTGAGGGTGCGGTCTGGCCCGATCCCGGGGAGAATCGTAATCGATAAGTCATCCGCGGTCCGGACTGACAAAATGCTAGCCGGCTCTCCCTCCGGTACGAATATAGGATTGTATGTCATTCATCTCTCGTAGAGCAGAGGGTACGGCCATGAAACCGATCCGGCGATTATTCCAACTTTTTCTGGCCACGGTGACGCTTATCGGCGTAACCGGCGCGGCCGCCTTGTCACAAACCACGAAGGAAACAGAATTCAAGCCTCGCGTGGCGCGGATTTCCTACATCGAGGGTCCTGTCACCACCCAGCGCACCACGGACGAGGACTGGGTGGACGCCACCCTGAATCTCCCGCTCCTGGTGGGGGATAAATTGTATACCGGCATCGGGGGCCGGGCGGAAGTCCAACTGGAGGACGGCATTGTTCTCCGGCTGAACGGCGATACGTATTTCCATTTCGCCAACCTGGAAGACACGATGATCCGCGTGGGACTGCTGAAAGGCTCTCTGGATGTCAACGCCACCAAGGTGGCCTATACCCGGACGCCCATCGAAGTGCAGTCCAAAACATTCCAGGCCGGCATTTACGAATGGGGTAACGTCCGCTTCGACGCCGATGAAGCCGGCTACACGGTCATTATGGTCAAGCGTGGCAGCGTCGACATCGCCAAGGGCGAAAAGGACCTGCTAAGCCTGAAGCGCGGCCAGCAGGCGCGGATCAACGCCGCCGATCCGAATGACCTGATCGTGGAAAAAATCCGTCAGGAAGACGATTTCGATCAATGGTGCCACATGCGCGATGCCATTCTGGCGGCCAGCCGCAGCGATCAATATGTCAATCCCCGCGTGGCCGGCTACAGCGATCTCGACCGGTATGGCGCCTGGGTGGAAATCCCCGAATACGGCCGGGTCTGGCGTCCCGCCGTGGTGGTGGATACCTGGGCTCCGTACCGCGACGGCCGCTGGGTGTGGCGGGATTACTGCGGATGGACGTGGATTTCATACGAACCGTGGGGATGGGTTCCCTACCATTACGGCCGTTGGGTCTATGTGAACCGCTACAACTGGTGCTGGGTTCCAGGACCGGATGTTTACGTGGTCCATCATCGCCCCTATTACTACTCGCGTCCGCTATGGTGGCCGGCGTTGGTTTCGTTCTCGTACTCGCATCATGGCCGGTATTACAGCTTCGCTTTTGGCTCCGGCGGGTACTACTCCGATTATCCGTGCGTGGGCTGGTTCCCGCTGGGACCGCTGGACCCGTATCCGTACTATTACCACCATCATTACGGCTACACCCGGATCAAGTATGAGAACAATAGCACTTATATCGACAATTCCGTGCATATTGACAATTCGACCAACTATTACGATTACTCGACGCACAACTACCAGAACGTGAACGCTCCCAACGCGGTGACCGTGATGAACAAGCGCGACTTCGATAACGGGGAATTCAGTAAAAAGGCCATCGCCAGCCTGAATCCGTCCGAGATCCGCAACGTCACGATGGGGCCGGAAGCGGCGGTCCAGATTTCCCCCCGGCGCGCCGTGGAAACCAAGCCGGAACGCGGGGCGGCCGGCGCGGACGTGAACTCCACGGCGCTTCCCGCCGGAACCGAACCGGTGAACGCGGCTCGCGCCAGCCAGACGGGACGCGATGTTTCGGCGACGCGGGGCAACGCGGCAGATCCGAATGCCGGAACCACGCCCGCGGCAGTTGAACCGGTCCGCGGTCAGGGAAGTAAGGCTCCCCGGGCTGAGGGAAGCACCGGTCAGTCTCCCACCTCGGTCTCTCCCGCCCGCGCGGGAACCGAACAGACGGGTGAGAGCCTCCGGGCGGCTCAACCGGGCCGGGATACCTCCAGGGTTCGTGAGGAAGCGAAAACGGCTAATTCCAGCTCGCCGACTCCTGGAAAAGTGTCGCTCAGCCAGCGCCGGACGATGACCCAGGACCGGGGCAACGCGGCCCGCAAAGAGATGAAGCCCGCGGCCACGCAAGAATCCCGGGCCACCAGCCCCAGCCGCAACGCAAATCCGGCCACGGATACGCCGGCCGCTACGCGCAGCCTGTCGCCCAGCCGGACGGATGCTTCGACTCCGGCCAATCAACCTCAGGCGCAACCGCGTTCCTCGGCCACGTTATCGGAACGCCGGGCGCTGATCCAGGACCGGG
>JBHGBC010000133.1:0-16871 GCA_041946805.1 bacterium | reverse complement strand
GGAATCGTCCTGGCGCAGGGCTTCCGGGGTGGGCAGCCGGGAATCGGTTACATAAATAGATATTAGCATAAAACAAATCCTACAAAAATCAAGCATCACAAAATTGGCCCAGGGTTAAAACCCTGGGCTGCTATTCGGCGGCCCCTGGAAAGGGGCGCCAGGGATGGGTGAGGTTAATGATAACGTGCAGGCAAGATGCCTGCATCACCAGAGGCATACCCTCCCCCTGGCCCTCTCCCAGGGGGAGAGGGAAATATTTGGGATTCGTCCGGGAAGCGCGTATATTTGAGGCCCTATGACCGGATTTGGCATCCGGGGCGGTTCTCCCGGGCCTGATCCATTGGAAACCGGTCACTCCACGGGGAATTTGTACACACTGATCGGATGAGCCTTACATTCTCCCGCCGATTGGAAACCGGCCCTGGGTTTTCTCTCTCCGGGAATTATGATTATAGTGAAACCGAATCCAGGGAGATCGAATCCAGGGAGATCGAATCCAGGCATGAAAAGCGCGGCGTTCAATCTCGCGTTCAAGGTGCATCGCAACGAAATTCCCTTCGCGGAGGGATTGTTGAAATCCGTGGAAGCGGATGCCCAACATGATTTTATCGAGGCCTTGAATTCCTTGGCGGGAGAATCCCGTTATGACGCGAAACAGCTGGACGCCATGATCCAGGAAGCGCGGACCAGCCTGCTGTCGCCGCTACCCCCTCCCATTCCCACGATCAACATACAGGCCATACGGGAAGAAATCACGGAACTCGAGAAGAAACGCCGTGATCACGCCGACTACATCCAGACCCTGGAAAACCGTATCGCGGTGTTGCACACGACGGTGGTGCCGGGAGTCAACTCGGCGATGTGGGGGGCGGTGGGATTGATGATGGCCATGATTGTATTTCTGTTAAAACAATACACCGCGTTTCTCCTCGTGCTGGCGGCGGCGTTTCTGGTAATCGTGATGACGTATCTCCAGGATTCGGACAAGCTGAAAAAAGAGCAAGCTGCCATCCACAAGAAAAAAACGCGCGTGATGGGGGAAATCAAGGAACTCAAAAACCAAATCGAGGAACTGGACCACCAAATCCTCGAAAAACAGGAACAGATCGAGGCCGCGCTCAATCCATCCCCCGCCGATTCGAACCTTTCCGAATCCCAACCGGAATAAAATCAAGACGGTGTGTCATCCGGGGCATGAAGTATCATTCTCCCGAGGCGAAAAGGAGATTCCCAGGAAGAACCGCTGTGCCCTGGGAAGGGCAGGGGCGGGCAGCGGCGCGTCCCGAGGTGGAAAACAGCCTGGATCCCCGCTTTCGGGGGGATGACATCAAGGGACAATGCCGGAATGGGACTGGTTGCGTTTTCCAGTGTTCCTCCTTCGTTGGGGAGAGGATGGGGAGGAGGGAGGTCTATGCCAGGCGTGAGAATTCTAATACCGGCAGAAAAACCGGGCCTGGCCGCGGCAGGGCGAGATTTCCGCCAAGCCCTTTCTTGAATGAAGGAGGATCAGACTCCAAGACAATGCCAGTAAGCGTGGCGTAGAGGGGATTCTGGGATTATCCTCTTGGAGCCGGTTTCTGGCGGAGTCCACGAACCGGACATTCACCTTCATCCGGACGGGAGAAAGCGATGCCCAAGAAAAAGGAACGTCCTCAAAAACCGGAGATTTCCAGCGATGCTCCGGGGTCACTCTGGAAAGAAAAGCCGATTCCTCTCCAGGATGTGGTTTTGAGCAACAGCTGGGCGCTGCAGGCGATCTTGAATTATCTGGAGGAGATCCACCCCGGCGCGCGCGACCGCATCTGGCATCACTACGAGCTGATGAAACAGCAGGCCGACGCCTATAAGGAAGCCCGGCTTCCCGAAGAGGAAGAGAAGGATGAGGTAACGGACGAGGACGAGGTATGAGAATAAATGATCTGTTTATTCAGATCATTCAAAGGACTCCGGGCGGACGCCGAGGTCCGCTCCTGCCAATTTCCCTCACCCGGACCCTCTCCCCCAGGGAGAGGGGAATTGGGATTCACCTCGCAGGCCTATCCGATTGAAAACCGGCCGCGCCTTAGTGAAAATAAGTACACCATCGTCGAATGAACCCATAAAACAACACGAAAAACCCAGATAAGGAGACGCGATGAACTCGAATCCACCGAAAGAATATCCCCGACGTTTCGTGCCGGAAAACGTGGACCTGGGAAAATGGGACCAGATCGAACCGCTGTTCCAGAATCTCAAGGACCGGGAACTGAAATCCAAAGCCGATCTGGAACAATGGCTCGTGGATCAATCCGAATTGTTCGCCTGCCTCTCGGAGGAGCGGGGCCGGCGGTATATCCGCATGACCTGCCACACCGACAACGCCGAATACGAAAAGCAATACCTGGATTACATCGAAAACATCGATCCCAAGTGCAAGCCGTACGAGCACGCGCTGAATAAAAAATACGTGGAATGCCCCCTGCGGCGGGAGATGGATTCCGAGCGCTACCAAGTGTTGGACCGCAACATCGAGGCGGAAATCCAATTGTTCCGGGAAGAGAACATCCCCCTGCAAACGGAGAGCCAGAAACTCAGCCAGGCCTATCAAAAACTGTGCGGGGCGATGACCGTCGAGTTCGACGGCCAGGAGCGAACCCTGCCCCAGATGGCCAAGTATCTGGAAGAGACGGACCGGCCGCGGCGGCAGGCGGCCTGGGAAGGCATCGCCCGGCGGCGGCTGCAAGACCGGGAGAAGATGGATGAGATCTTCGACCAGTTGATCGCCATCCGCCACCGCATGGCTCTTCAGGCCGATTGCACGAATTTCATCGAATACGCCTTCCAGATGTACAAACGCTTCGACTATTCGCCGCGCGATTGCGAACGGTTCCATCAGGCGGTGGAGGCAGCGGTGGTTCCCCTGGCCCGGCAGATCCTTGGCCGGCGGCGGCAACTCATGAAACTGGATCCCCTGCGCCCCTGGGACACCGCCGCCGATCCCCTGGGCCGTCCGCCGCTGCGTCCCTTCCAGACCGGGGAGGAACTGATGGCCGGAGTACAGAAAATCCTGCTCCAGGTCGATCCGGAGTTGGCGGCCGTCTTCCAGGAAATGGGCCGGCGGGGCGAACTGGACCTGGAGAGCCGTAAGGGCAAAGCGCCGGGCGGATATCAATACACGTTGGATGAAATCCGGAGGCCGTTCATCTTCATGAACGCGGCGGGCTTGCACCGCGATGTGGAGACGCTGACCCACGAATCGGGCCACGCGTTCCACGCTGTGGCTTCCCGTAATGAGCCGTTGTTGCCCTACCGCGATTCGCCCATCGAGTTCGCCGAAGTGGCCTCCATGTCGATGGAATTGTTCTGTGCCGAGTATTACGGGGAGTTTTATTCGGAGGCGGACGCCGCCCGCGCCAAGCGGAAGCACCTGGAGGGCATCATTGAAATCATCCCCTGGATCGCCCGTATTGATGCGTTCCAGCATTGGCTTTATTCCCACCCGGAGCACACCCGGGAGGAACGCGGCCGGTATTGGCTGGAATTGGACCGGCGCTTCGGCATGCCCCTCGACTGGACCGGATACGAAGAGACGCAGGAAAGCCTGTGGCAGCGGCAGTTGCACTTGTTCTGCCATCCGTTTTATTACATCGAGTACGGCATCGCCCAGCTGGGCGCTCTGCAGTTGTGGAAAAACTTCAAGTCCGGCGGGAAAGCGGCGGTGGAACGTTACCGTCAGGCGCTGGCCCTGGGCGGGTCCCGTCCCCTGCCGGCGTTGTTCAAAGCCGCGGGGGCGGAATTCGATTTTTCCGCGGAGATCATCACGCCCCTGATGAACGAGGTGGAAAAGGACCTGGCTGTGCTGGCGGAGTGAAGACGCGGGAACCGAATAACCCGTGATATAGGTAAAGACAAGGCCGGCGGTTTTGCATTACAATACGGAAAGAATCCGTCCTCCTCCCGCCGGAACGGGAGGGGAAAGGCGATCCGTAGGAGATCATGATCCGCGTCCTGCAGCCGGTCTACTTGTTGCTTTGGTTGCTAGTCCCCGCATTATGGCTCACCGCGCGGAACGTGCGGGTGTTGGGCCGGGGGCGGAAAACCCTTGCCCTGCTGTTGCGTTCCCTGGTGTTGGTGTCGTTCATCCTGGCCCTGGCGGAAGTGGAACTGGTGGACAAGGGCAAGCGGCTGACGGTGTTCTTCGCGATCGACCGCTCCTCCAGCGTTCCCGTGGACCGGCAGCAGTTCAGCCTGGCGTATGTGCAGGAGCGCCTCGATGAAATCCCCGAGGGCGACCAGGCGGGGGTTCTCTTTTTCGGAAAAGAGGCGATGCTGCAAGAGAATCCGAAAGAGAACGTGCGGCTGCAGGAATACCAGGCGATCCTCAATACGGAAGGCACGGACATCGAGGCGGCCATCAATCTGGCCATGGCCGCGTTTCCGGAAGGCGTGCAGAAACGCATCGTGTTGATCACGGACGGGAACCAGACCCAGGGGGACGCGGAAGCGGCGGCGCAGCGGGCCAAGGCCAACCAGATCGACCTGCTCGTCATGCCCCTGGAATACACCGCGAGCCAGGAAGTGCTGGTGGAAGACCTGGTGATACCCGCTTCGCTCCGCGAGAAGGAGCCGTTCAGCATCAAGGTGTTGGTGAACGCCCAGGAGGCGGGGCCGGGCGTGTTGCGGTTGACGGAAAACGGACAAGTCATCGCGGAGGAAAAAGTCGATCTCAGCCCGGGCAAAAACGCGTTCCAGGTGTCGCGCAGCATAGAAAAAGCCGGCGTCTATACCTACGAGGCCACGGTCGAGGCCGAAAATGACCGGCGGCCTTCCAACAACCGCGCCCAGAATTTCGCGTTTGTCAAAGGTCTGCCCCGGGTTTTGCTGGTGGAGACCGAGGCGCCGGAGGGGCGGTTCCTCGCGGCGGCGTTGGCGGCGGAGGGCATCCAGACCGACATGCGCCTGCCGGAGGAGATGCCGGGGACCCTGCGCGAAATGCAAATGTACGACAGCGTGATCCTTTCCAACGTGCCCGCCGCCGACCTTTCGAAACCGCAGATGCAAATGCTGGAAACCGCGGTCAGCGATCTGGGCATCGGCCTCCTGATGATCGGCGGGCCGGAAAGTTTCGGCGCGGGGGGGTACCAGGATACCCCGGTGGAAAAGGCGCTGCCGGTCACCATGGACGTCAAGCAGCGGCGGATCATTCCCAGCGGGGCGCTGGCGCTGATCACCCATTCCTGCGAAATCCCCCAGGGCAATTACTGGGCGCAGGAAATCTCCCTGGCCGCGCTGGATACCCTCTCCAGCAACGATTACATCGGCATGCTGCGGTTCAGCAGTATGCTGGGGGGAGAAGGGTGGTTGTTTCCCCTCGACCGCGCGGGCACCAAGCGCAAGCAGCGGCAAGCCATCCAGAACTTGACCTTCAGCGATCTGGGGGACATGCCCTCGTTCGACACCACCCTGCGCCTGGCCTGCGACGCGCTGAAGAAGACCTCCACCAACATCAAGCACATCGTCATCCTCTCGGACGGCGATCCGGCCCAGCCTTCGCAAAGCCTGATCGACGAGATTGTGGAGAACCAGATCACGATCTCCACGGTGTGCATCAATCCCCACGCCCAGCGGGACGTGGACGTCATGCAGCGGCTGGCCCAGCTGGGCCAGGGCAATTTCTACCACGTCAAAAACAATTCCAACCTGCCCAAAATCTTCACCAAGGAAGCCATGACCGTCCGGCGGAACATGATCCTGGAGGAGCCTTTCACGCCGGTCCTCACCCAGCACAGCGAAGTGATCAAGGGCTTCGAGGGCGGTTTCCCGGCGCTGCAAGGCTATGTCGTCACCGGCCCGAAAACCGGGGCGGAAATGGTGTTGACGACACACAAGCAGGACCCCCTCCTCGCCCATTGGCGCTACGGGCTGGGGAAAACAGCGGCCTTCACATCGGACGCCAAGGCCCGCTGGGGGCGGGACTGGCTGAGTTGGGACCAGTACGCGAAGTTTTGGAGCCAGCTGGTCCGCTGGACTCTGCGCGCGGCCCAGGAGGACACGTTTCAGCTCCAGGCCATCCTCGAGGGCGACCGGGTGGTGTGCGCGGTGGATGCCCTGACCGAGGAGGGCGGCTTTCTGAACGATTTGACCTTCTCGGCCGCCGTGATCGATCCCGATCTGCAAACCCGGACGTTCGAGATACGGCAAACCGAACCGGGCCGTTATGTGGGAACGTTTCCCGCCTCGGCCGCGGGCAGCTATTTGATCAACATGACGTACAAGGGTGAGGAGGGGAAGGAAGGCTATCTGACTCATGGCATCGCGGTCCCCTATTCGCCGGAACACAACACGACGAAACAGAACGACATGGTCCTGAAGCGGCTGCTGGAGATCAGCGGCCATTCCACCCTGACACCGGATTCACCCGTATTCGAACACAACCTCGATTCCACCGGCGACCGGCTTCCGCTGTGGCCGTCTTTGCTCGGACTGGCGGTGATTCTGTTTTTCTGCGATATCGCGGCGCGCCGGGTATTTTTCGAGGTTCCTCAACTCCAACGGGGAATTCTCAAGGGTTGGAATTGGGTGATGGCGCCCTTTGTCCGCCGGCCCGCTTCCCTCGGTCCCGCGACGGAGGAGCTGGGGCAGTTGATGCAGGCCAAGGCGCGGGCGGCCGAGTACACCGCCGGCCCGGATCAGGAGAAGGAATCCCTGATCCAACGTCTGGAGAGAGTGAAGGAAAGCGAAATCGCCGCGCTGGATGCGCAGGAAGCGCAGATCATGAAACCGGGTGAGGAAACAGCCCCCTGGCATGAAGTGACCCGCGATGAAGAACCCAAGGCATTCACCGATCAACCCCAGGACGCCTACACCAGCGCCTTGTTTCGGGCGAAATCCCGCGCCAAGGAGCAATTCAAGGGCCAGTGACCGGGGGCCGGCGGGATGTTTCCCGGCCGTCCCCAGGCCCGGACGCGCGCCCGGGCGGGAAGCCCTCCGTTTTCTCCTTCTCCTAGGCTGCGTGTTGGTCCTGTCCCACTGTGCGGGCGCTCCCAAGAAATCGAACTTCACCCTGGACCGCAAACCTCCGCCGCCCGCGGCCGGGCAACAATTTGTCTACCAACACACGGGACCGTTGCCCTGGGGGGACGGCCGCCAAGACGCCACGGGCCTCCGGACCGTAACCGTTTCCGGCCAGGAAACGGCGGGGAAGAATCCGCTTTGGCGGTTTGAGGAGCGATTCGAGCGGGATGCGGGCATTCAAACCGGGTATTACGACAAAAGTTACATGCTTTACCAACAGGATCTGCGGGAGGGAGAAAATGAACTGCGGATCCGCTACACGCCGCCCCTGCCGGTCCGCTACCTGGATTTGCCGAAAGAATCCGAGAAGAAATTCCGTTCCAGACAAGTCATGATCGATCTCCATACCGACACGACCGTGGGCTCGGGGGAAATCGACAGCGCGGTCCTGCGGGGGTATGACGTGCGCATGGTCACCCCGGCCGGGGCTTACCTGTGCCGGCATTTCACCGAGCGGATCCAGATCACCGCCCAGGCCGAAGACACGGTGACGGTAATGAGGGCCGTCGTGGATACGTACTGGTGCGACACCATCGGCTGGTTCGTCCAGGCTGAATACGCCTTCGAGCCCATGACGCAAAACGGGACGGTGGTGCGGCCGGGCTACCGGGCGCACAGCATCCTGGCGGGGTATGAACCCATGGATCCCACTCGTTTGAATCCCCCCTCTCATTCAGAGCCCGCCGGGCATGAACGAGAACGGAAGTGATTCCGTGTCTGAATCAGGATGGGCAGGATGAGCAAGAAGAGATGGAGAGGTGGGGATTGAACCACGGAGGGCACGGAGAAAAGCCGAAGGATATGTAGGGGGGACGCCTGCTCTACAAGGGTGAAAAGGGGGGATGAAGGGTTACGCGCAGTGCGCTAATCCATCCCGCGTTTTTTTTGTCCGCCGTTTTTTTTATTATGATTTTCGATCCGCGATTTTCATCCTTTGTCATTCATTTTGTATGTTCGCTCGGCAGTATTTTTGGGGAGGTTTTGTTGGGGCCCCAACGTTTGTTTCCCGGGGGCGCTTATTCCTGGATGCGTTGAATCGGCTTGGATCGGCCTGCCGCTCCGAGATGACTCCACATATCATCCCTGCGGGAATCATCCGGCGCCTCTTCCGGATAATCCCGTGGAACGGCCGGCCGGCCCCATGGTTTGAATGGGGCTGCGTTCACCGGCTACAAGCATTCGCCGAAAACGTGATGCATGATTTTACGGGGCGCGCGCGCGCCTTCCGTAAAACGCCTCCTATTCATGTGGAAGAAGCCGCGGAAAAAGGGGACTAAAAATGGAAAAGGAACCAGGGGCGATGCCCCTGGCTAAAAGAAACCAGGGGCGATGCCCCTGGCTAAGCTAAGATTGCCCCTGCGGGGCGCTGAATCCCTCACCCTGGCCCTCTCCCGGAGGGAGAGGGGATTTATGGCTATAGCGGTATGGAGAGTCAAATCCAGCGCCGGCGAATCCACCGGCTCGCAGAGGGAGAGGGATGTTGGATTGGTTCTACCGGATTTGATCCATTGGATAATGAAGATACCTTTTGGGAATGTACGTATTTTTCGGATAAGCCAAAATTTTCAGATATATTCCGCGAAGAGTTCGGGGCGGGGGCCGGGGATAACCACCGGCGCGACGAGGACGCCCCGTTCCCGGGCGATTGCGGAGGCTGCTTCCACGGCCGCGCGCACCGCCGCCACTTCGCCGGTGAGCAGGAGGAATCCCTTGCCGCCGACGGCCATGGCGATGTGAATCCGGAAGAGCACCACGTCCGCGGCCTTGGCCGCCGCGTCCGCCGCCTCCAGGATGCTGGAAGCGGTGAAGGTTTCCACGATGCCCAGCGCCTGGATTTGTCCGGGGGCCAGCGTGACCGAGTTGCTCAAGGCGGGGAAGAGAGATTCGTGGACATTGGGGATGACCATGTGATCGATGATGGAATCCAAGGCCGCCCCCAGCCCCGCTTCCACGCTGCTGTTGACGCCGGCCACTTCGCCGCCGACGATCACGATGTATTTCCCCGAGCAGATCGTGCGGGCCACCAGAAGATCCACGGCGGCGGCCTTGAGCATGGCGTCCTCGACCTGGTACCCCAGGGCGATGCTGGAGAGTTCTATCATTCCAATGGCCTTCGGCATCGGTTCCTTATCCTCGCGTGATTTCGATTGCTTTATCTGTAATCCGGCTGACCACGCCATCCAGGCTGGCATGGATGGGAACCCCCAATTGCGTTTCGTCCACGCGGGCCAGGACGCTACCCTCGCGCACGCGGGTTCCCACGCTGACCACCGGCGTGGCCGGCGCGCCGGCGTGTTGTTTCAAGGGAATGACCAGGCGGGCGGGATTCCAATCAATCTCCGTGTACGGGCCTTTGTTTTCGTAAATGTGCAATCCCAGGATGCGGATGAGCCGGGAGAGCGGGGTTTGCCGGCCCTCCCGCATGGAGTGCACGGGGCGGTGCAGGCCGGACTCCGGATAGGTGATCTTTTGTCTCCGCAGTCCGTCCTTGTTCATGGCGCAGACGTTTTTGGGATCGAGCGCCTCGGGGCAGGCGATCATGGTGCACAGGTTGCATTCGCAGCAAAACAGAGTGCCTAGAACATGCGCCGTCCGGTCCACGCTGAAGCCCAGCGAGCGCATGGCCCGGTGGGGTTCGATGGGGTGTCCCAGCAAGTAGCGGGGACATAATTCCGTACAGAAGGAACATTGATCGCAGGCCGAACGGCCGATCCGGTTGATCTCGTCCGGCGTTTTTTTGTACCGCTCGATCACCGGATGACCGGGAGGGAACACCAGGATGCCGCCCGTTGTCTTGGTCACGGGTTCGTCCAGGTTTTGGATGTACCGGCCCATCATCACGCCGCCGGTGATCACCTCATACGGTTCCACGGCCGCGCCGCCGCACGCCGCGATCACCTCGCGGAGGGAGACGCCGATGGGCGCGCGGACGGTTTGGGGATCGTTCACGGCACAGGCCACGGTCAAGTACTTGTGGGTGACGGGACGGTTCCAGACCAGGTTCAGCACCGTCTCCACGTTCATCACCAGGGCTCCCACCTGGAAGGGAAGGCCGCCGGGCGGGACCACGCGCCCGATGGTTTCGTAGATGAGGACGAATTCGTCGCCGGTGGGGTAAAAATCGCCGAGGGGATGAATCCGCATTCCAGGCTCGAGAAGGGGAGTCAAATAATCGATGATGTCGTGATATTTTCCCTTGATGCCCAGGATGGCTTCGCCGACGCCGAGAAACGAACGGACCTGTTTCATGCCCTCGAGGAGTTCAGCTCCGTGGAGTTTCAACAGTTCCTTGTCCTTGTGGAGCAGCGGTTCGCATTCGGCCGCGTTGATGATCAGGTATTCGATCGGCGGTTTGAGTTTGGCGTAGGTGGGGAAGCCGGCGCCGCCCGCGCCGACCACGCCGTTTTCGCGAAGGGTTGGGATTAAATTATCGACCGATGGCATCACCGTAGCATATCCTTATGCGCATACCAATCCTGGCATTGTCCCGGTCTTGCCGCGGCCGGTCAAGCAGGGCAGCGGTCTGGATCCGGGATTTCCCGGTTCTCCCGGTGCTATCGCCTTCAGGAATCGAATTGTTTATAATCCGATATCGGCGCGCGCGCCCTTGCGCTGCTTTTCCACTTTTCCTGGTTAGGATCGGCAGAATCTCATGCGTCAATCCGCCCCCCTCCTCGTACAATTGTTGGTCTTGGTGCTTTTGGTATCCGTGCTGGTCACGCTCTTGAACATGCTGGGGATTCCCAATCCGTTTTACAATCCGTTCAGCCGGCCCGCCGCGGTACCCCGGCCGGTGGTTCCCCCTCCGGGCGAACTGGGGGCGGAGGAGAAGGCCAACATCGAGGTATTCAAGCGGGTTTCACCATCCGTGACCTATATCACCAGTTCCGAGCTGGTGGTCGATTTCTTTACCCGCCGGATGGATGAGGTTCCCCGGGGAACCGGTTCCGGCTTCGTTTGGGACAACGAAGGGCACATAGTCACCAATTACCACGTGATCCAGGACGCCCGGTCCGTCAAGGTGGGCTTGCACGACCAGACCTTGTGGGACGCAGCCGTCATCGGCGCGGATCCCGACAAGGACCTGGCGGTGCTGCGCATAGGCGCCGCGCCCAGCCAGCTGCAGCCGGTGATGATCGGATCCTCGAACGATCTCCAGGCCGGGCAAAAGGTTCTGGCCATCGGCAATCCCTTCGGCCTCAGCACCACTCTGACCGTGGGGATCATCAGCGCCCTGGACCGCACGATCGAGACGGAGACCAATCACACGATCTACGATGTCATCCAGACCGACGCGGCCATCAATCCCGGGAATTCGGGGGGGCCCTTGCTCGATTCGTTTGGCCGCGTGATCGGCGTCAACACCGCGATCCTCAGTCCCAGCGGCTCTAACGCGGGGATCGGTTTCGCCGTGCCCATCGACACGATCAACCGCATCGTTCCGCAACTGATCGCGCGGGGCCGCACCGCCAATCCGTATCTGGGCGTGGTGGTTCTCAATGATTCGTGGGTCGAACGGCTCGAGGCGTTGGGGATCCAAAATTTGGAGGGCGCGGTGATCCGCAATGTGGTAAGGAACAGCCCGGCGGACCGCGCGGGATTGATCGGGATCCAGCAAGACGAATTCGGCCGTATCGTAGTGGGGGATATCATCGCCGCCGTGAACGGCAAGCCGGTGAAAAACCAGGACGATCTCTACCGCCGGCTCGACACGTTCTCGCCGGGAGATGAAATCACGCTGCGGGCGCGCCGTGGCGGGAGGGAGCGCGATGTCACCGTCCGGCTGGACGTCCGGCCCGACTGAGACCGCGGGGGAGAATCCATTCTTTTCCTGGATCCCCGCTTACGCGGGGATGACGTCTTTTTGTTATAAGTTACTCGAATGCAAAGAAAAATAAATTTCGTCCTTTCAGGGCTTCCCTCACCCTAACCCTCTCCCAGAGGGAGAGGGGATGGCGGGTGGCTTACTCCACCCGTCGAACCGATATCCGGCCCTGCGTACGGAAAAATGTACGCACGGATCGGATGAACCTTTTTTTACATCATGGCATTGAGAGAAAGCGCGCCTCGTTTTTCTCCTACCGTTTGTGTCATTCCGGCCTTATCCTGATTGTATGATGAAATTATTCCGTTCCCGCCGCATTCAACGGCTGCTCCGGATCTCGATCTGGACGGCTGGGCTGCTCCTGATCCTAGTGGTTTCGATCCCCTGGATACTGGACATCCCGCCGGTGCGCGCGTGGCTGGAGAGGCAGGCCGGAGCGCGCCTGAACGCGCGGATCACGTGGGGTTCCATCCATTGGTATTTTCAGGACAATCTCTATCTGTCCCGCGTGCGGATCCAAGCCGGTCAGGCGGAAAGACCGGTGACCGCCGCGGCCGAATCGGTTCATCTGCTGAGCTTGCTCTCTTCCGATCCGCGGGGTGAGATCAAAAACGTCGAGATCGCGCTGGGCGGCGAACACATCGGCTCGGCGTCCCAGATTTCCATGCCCATGCGCGGAGGTTGGGAGAACTCCCGTCTAGAGGCCATCCTGCGCCGCGCCGTACTCGATATTGCTCCGTTGATCGTGGATACCCCCCCCGCGTCCGGAAAAATCCCGCCTGTGAAGCTGTCCTGGCTCGATTCCGTTCGCTTCACCGATTCCCGGGTGCTTGGGCCTGGCTGGGAAGATCAATATAAATGGCAGGGAGTGATTCAGATCCCGCGCGACAGGGATATTCAACTCAATACAGTCATCACTGCCAGCTCCGGTCCGCCTGAAAACCAGGCCATTGTGGAGGCAGCGGTAAAGCCTTCGTTGGATGGAATCGACAATATTCAAATCCAATTCCGCCGTTTTCCCTTCGCGCTCTCCGGCCTGAGGCCGTTTTCGGTCATCGTGGATGGGACCGCGTCACTGATACCCGCCGGAGAGAACCAATACCAGGCTGACGGCCGGATGATTCTACATTCCCTCGCCGCCGCCCTGTCCGTGTCCGCCACGGCTTTTCTCTCCGAAGCCACGATGGATACGAGCCTGCTGCTCTCCCCCCGCTATCAGCCCATGTCCGCCACCGTCAGCGTCGAGCATGCTTCCTGGATCGTGGAGACGCCGCCGGAAAGCAAGTCCATTATCCCGCCGGGTGGATTCATTCTGCGATCGGCCGTACGGGACCATCATTTGGAAAATGGATTTCTCACCTGGCGTTCGGATGCAGTGGGATCGCTCGACGCTTCCTTTGACCGCTTTCCTCCCGCCGGGGGTTCCACCCTGGAGGCCCGGATCGCTGTCCGGGACCGGTCTCTGGCCTGTTTGCGTGATTTGCTGAAGGCAGAGTGGCCGGTTCCCCTCGATACCCTGCAGGGAAACATCTCGCTGGACGTGCAGGCTCGTTGGCGAGGAACCGCTCTGGAGTGCTACGCGGCCACGGCCTGGCTGCAGGATGGTTCCTATCAAGCCACCGCGTTCAAAATCCCGGATGCTTCCGTGCAGGCCGCCGCCCAGGGACGCGCGGCCGCCGCGTCAGCCGCGGTGGTCATTGAAACATCCGCGCCGATGTGGGGTTTCAACGCCGTCTTGCACGACGCCACGATCACCGGCCGCGCGAAGGCGTCACTATCCGCGGCCACGGCCACGGATCCGCTCGATGCGACGTTTGCAATCCTGGCGCGTTACGACCCGGCCTCCGGAGATTATTCCCTCACCCTGCCCCGGGCGGAAAGCGGTTTCATCCATTCCGTGAGCGGCTGGCTGCGTCCGCCGGGGCGCTGGGCCATCGAAGGCACGCTGCCGCTTGAAACCGGCTTTCCGGCGCTGCGGGAAGCGTATCTCCCCCCTTGGGCCGGGACGTTCGAAGGCATGGGGGAACTGCGAATCCATGCGCAATCCAATGATTCAACCAATCCCATCCGGATTTCCGCCGCCGGCCCCGATTTTTCGTTTTACTCTCTCTCGGAACCGGTGGAGTTCGGCGTACAGCTGCGGGACCTTTCCCTGGAGGGGCGCATAAGACGCGATCCCGCCAAGCCCTCGTGGAACGCCGAAATCCGCGGAGTCACGCCCTATCTTTCGTATATGGGATACGATTACGAATGGCCCGGCCAGCCGATGGTCCTCTCCGTCACCCGGGCGGCCAACTCAACGCTCTCCCTGCGGATGCTGCCTCCGGGCGGCGGGGAGATGCGCCTCGAAAGCCGCCCCGGGCCGGTTTGGCGGATCACCGCGCAAGGCCTCAGCGTGGAGGAGTGGGTGTATCCCATCCTCTCGCAGGGGTGGAAAGACACGGACGCCTCCACCTTGGCGCCGTTGTCCGGCAACGGTCGGATGGACCTGGAACTCACGTGGAGCCAAACGAAGACCGGCCCCGCCGCGCAAGGCTGGGCCGACTTGAGGATCGGTTCGTTCACCCGGGAGGATTTTCTCCACGCGCGGCTCCAGGACGCCCGTGTCACGTTCCCCATCGGTTATCCCTTCACGTACGAGAATCTGCCCCGGAAAACGATCGAGATTTCCGCCGCCACTCTCTCGTGGGACACCGGCGCGTACCGGGACCTGGCGTATCCGATCCCCATCGCGCGGGACGCCATCACCCTGCCCACGCCGGTGGTGCTTCCCCTATTCGGCGGAGAGGTGCAGATTGAAACCGCGCGGCTTCGGCTTTGGGATACGGAATCCCCCCGGCTGGATGGGATGATCCGTTTCGATCACTTGTTTCTTTCGAACCTCAGCCGTCTGATGCCCCTGTTTCCCGCCCAGGGCAGCCTCAACGGTTTCGTCGAGCATGTTGTGTACGCCGGGGACCGGTTCGAAATTTCCGGCCGCCTGGAGCTGGACGTTTTCGGCGGGAAACTGACGGTTTTCAATATCGCTTTGCGGAAAACCGCCGGGGGATCGCGCCTGGCGGGCTTCGATCTGGATATCGAGAGGATCGACCTGCGGCCGCTGATGGAATATTTCAATTTTGGCGAGATGACCGGCGTAATCTCCGGCCGCATGCTGGGTGTGGAGGTTCTGCTGCCGCCCGCGGGATCGGACGGCCTTCCGCTGCCGGTCCGCCTGGACATCAAAATCCACAGCGAGGGGAAGGGGGGCTCGCTGGGGCGGGAAACGCTGTCCAAAATCGTGCAGTTGGGTGAATCGTCGAACGTGGCGGTGGCCAATCTCACCCGCAAGAAATACGAGTATTCCCGCCTGGGATTCAAGGCCACGCTCGATGGGGACCAGTTCCGCCTGATGGGAACCGCGGACGGCGATTACCTCCTCGCCCATTCGAAGAACCTTTTCGCCAACACCATCGGCATCCGGCTGGCCGATTCGAACAAAGTGCTGTCGTTTCAGGATTTCTGGAACCGCCTGCTCGCCCAGACCGGGCGGTTTCAGTCCGGATCCCTTCCGCCTCCCCGGGTGACGACGCCGTGAGGGGGATGATATAGTTCCATCCCCGCGGGGGATCCAGGTGAGCCGCCGCGGATTTTTGACCTGGGGTGCAATATGGTTTATTGGCAACATGTATGCCATCATGTTTTTTCAAGCGCCAACGGCGCGGTATGAGTATAGCTCAGGGCGGAAGTCCTAGGAGGGATAAAACGGCAGACTCATCCGGGAAGTGCATACATAATGAGGTAAAATCGATCCCCTTCACTCCGGGATGAGGACGGACACCAAGGTCCACCCCAACAAAAATACCCTCCCTCTGGCCCTCTCCCAGAGGGAGAGGGCATTTTGAGGGTGGTTTTCATCGATCATTTCGTGGAGATGCGATCCGGCGATCTGAAAAAAGTACGCACATGCCGGATGAACCGGATTTGACTGCCAATCCTTGACGATAGGGGAGATTCTAATGTTAATTGATTTAGTCATACTGAATATTTCTTTTGTATGCGCATTAGTGGATATTGGTTATGGCCTAGAAAATCGATTTACCTATATGGAACCGGCTGTTTTCCCGCCGGACCGGACAAACGAGTTCCCACTGGGCAAGCCGGGAATGTCTTATACATATGATCTTGATTCCAACGATCCAATTCCGGAATCGGTGGTGAAATCGTTTACCCTGAGCTTCGGTCCGGTAGAAGAAAGAAATGCAAATAGATACCAATGGCTCCAGCTGCGGTCCGCCAAGACCAACGGCGAATATTTTACCGTTTGGATATTGACCCATAAATACCCTTCGCCGGAGCTCCACGAGGCCCAGACGGAGATCGCACGCTATATCCTCCAAGAAGGGGAAAGCGGGGCCCGGGAATTTCTCCATCCCTTCACCGGGGAATCGGTGCTACCCGTTCTTGGAGCCTGGAAGTTTCTCCTCCCGCGTGACGGTACACACGGTTTCTCGAATCCGGTGGCTCCTCCCACAACCTTTTATTTGGGATTGGAATATAGCCTGCGCGCGTCAGAAGAACCAAATACTGCCATGCGGCCGGCCACAGTCAACCGTATCGAGCTTCTCCCGGACGCTCTCATCGGGGTGCCCGGGAATACCAAACAAAAGGAGGACCGGCGCCGCTATGACGATTCCGATTATGAATACGTCCGTTTAACCCAAGCAGATTATGAGGAAATGATCGATTCGGGCCTGAACTGTTTTCGCGTGGAACCCGGACAGGTCAGTTGGTATGAAGATCGAAATGTATTTTATTGGGGTATCGGAGGAAAGGAAATTCATTACCCGGAATACCTGTACCGCAGCAACTACCTGGGACCCGTATTATACATGGACGAACCCATGGTTAGCGCGCGTGATTACGTGATCCGGCCCAGACTGAAGGAAGACCGGGAATTTCGCCGCAATATAAGCCCTCAAGCCTGTTTTGCGGAATTTCAGAAGTATTTTTT
>JBHGBC010000132.1:0-17077 GCA_041946805.1 bacterium | reverse complement strand
ACATAATGAGGTAAAATCGATTCCATTCACGCCGGGATGAGGGCGGACACCAAGGTCCGCCCCGACAAAAATACCCTCATCCTGGCCCTCTCCCAGAGGGAGAGGGAATTTTGGGGGTGGTTTTCATCGATCATTTCAAAGAGATGCGATCCGGCGATCTGGAAAAAGTACACACTTGCCGGATGATCCACAAATAAAACGATAGTTTGTCTATTTCCTCCCGGGCCGGCCTGCTACGATTTCATATGAAAATCCATCTTAGAAAGAACACATTCTTGACCCAGCTCCCTGTCCTGCCTTCCACCCGATCTTCATATCTGTCATCCCCCCGTTTTCTACCCGGCTTGGCCCTGGCGTCCGTCCTGCTATTGGGCTGGATTCTACGCGGGATCTACATCCTGGGGCCGGATCTGCCACCCGGCGCAAACGGCGGATACTATCCCGTCCAGGCCCGCGCGATCCTGCGCACGGGCTGGCCGGCGCTTCCCGACCTGCCCTTGTTGTTTTATCTCCAGGCGCTGACGGGATGGGCATTGTCGTGGTTCATGTCCCTGGAACACGCGTTGGTGCTGGCGACGCGGTTGACCGATACATTCCTTCCGGTGTTAATCGCGATTCCCGTCTATTGGTACGCGCGGGAATTCGCGGAGAAGGAGCGGTATTGTCATACCTGGGCGTCCGCCACGTTCTTGACGGGCCTGGCGGCGGTGGGCAACCATGCCTTATTGCGGATGGCGGGGGACTTCCAGAAAAACACTGTCGCGCTGCCGTTGTTCCTTTTTTACGCCTACTACATGTATATGTCGCATCGAGAGCCGGGCCGGAAGAATTATTTGCTGGCCATGATCTTTCTCGTGTTGATCGGCCTTACGCATCTCGGAGTGACCGGTTTGACATTGAGCTTTACGGGGTTGTATCTTCTGATCGGCTTGGCGGCGCGGAAAGAGTATCAAAAAATCGGAATAGCGGCCGTCATCCTTTCGGCGATTCTGGCCGCCACGCTCTTTCTGGCGTCGTATTTCGATCCCGTACGGGTAGGCCGTCTGGCATTTGTCATGACCTATCCTTACCGGCTCTTGTCTCAATCGGTTTTATTGAGCTTAATGGCCGGCCGGGGGGGTGGTCCGGCACCCGAAATCGGAGGCTACCTGCTGGGAAACGCCCTGATCCTGCTCGGTTTGGGAATCGTGTTCCGCCGACGGGACCGCGTCGAGCCCGTGACGCTGCAGTTTTTGGAAACGGCGGGCCTCTGCGCGTTGTTTCTCTGTTCCCCCTTGATCCACTTCGACATTTCCAGCCGGTTGGTCCTCATGGCGCATGTTCCCGCGCTGGTCCTCATGGCCTTCATCGTGGCGCGTTATCCCTGGGGATGGAAATTCGGCCTGCCCGCCGCGGCCGTGGTCGTGGCCGGAGGCTTGCTCTCCATGCTCTTCGGGCCGCCCATGTCTTTTTCCCGGGATGAATACCAGGAACTGAAGCAATTCCGGGATTCGCTCCCAGAAGGGAAAACCCTGGCCGTGGCCCGTCATGGACTGGAATGGTGGGTGGCCTGGACCATGGAGACGCGGATCACCAACCAGGCCAACCTGGCCGTGAAAACATGGAACCAATATGATGCCGTGGTGTCCGTCGAGGAGACGATAACCCGTGATCGGCCGGAAAACCGTCCGCCGGGTCCTCCCCGCCCCGAGGATCGGGAACCGGTCACCGGACCTCCCGGCCGGCGGCCTCTGGATCGCCCGGAAGGGCCGGGTGGTTCAGGGAAACCTGGCGGACCAGGTGGTCCTGGAAGTTCCGGTCCAGGAGGACCAGGCGGGCCCAGCCCGTTTTTCCCCCGGTCCAATTCCGCCGGGGGTGATCCGATGCGGGAGGCGGTATCCGATTTCTTCACCAAGGAACAGATACGCGAAGGGCGATTCTTCCGCCTGTACCGCCTGCGGCTGAAGGCTTCCTCCACCGGGGAAAGGCAGGGATGGATCGAGCAAAGCGAAGCCCACTCCATCAAAGACAACATCGATTCATAATGGCGTAGGAGTCTTGCCTATATCCTACCCATGGGATAGGTTTTTTGATGAATCCACCGTAGCCTATCCTCAACGGTAATTGATAAATCCGGTTCATCCGGGAAGTGCATACATAATGAGGTAAAATCGATTCCATTCACTCCGGGATGAGGGCGGACACCAAGGTCCGCCCCGGCAAAAATACCCTCACCCTAACCCTCTCCCAGAGGGAGAGGGAATTTTGGGGGTGGTTTTCATCGATCATTTCGAAGAGATGCGATCCGGCGATCTGGAAAAAGTACACACTTGCCGGATGAGCCATAAATCCCTTATAAAAAGAACAGGAGAGATCCGGTCATGCATTCTCACTCGGACCAAGCCACGAAAACCAAGTCGGCCATATTTACTACCCTGCTTTCCCTTTCGTTGTTTATTCTGGTTTTATCCACCTGGATCTCCGCGGAAGAGAACCTGAAACCCACGCGCTGGGAATCCACCATCCAGGAATTCGAGAAACAAGACCAAACCAGCCCGCCGCCCCAAGGGGCGGTCCTGTTCGTGGGGAGTTCCAGCATCCGGATGTGGAAGCTGGATCAATACTTTCCCGGCCTTACTGCGATCAACCGGGGTTTCGGCGGCTCGTTCGTAGAGGACTCGCTGTATTACGCGGACCGCATCGTCCTGCCGTACCAGCCGCGCGTCATCGTCTTTTATGCCGGGGACAACGACATCAACTCGGGGAAAAGCCCGGAGCAGGTGGTCAACGATTACGCCGCGTTCGTGAAAAAAGTGCACGCGGCGCTTCCCCAGACCCGGATCATTTACATCGCCATCAAGCCCAGCATCGCGCGGTGGAAACTGATCGATAAAATGCGTGAAGCCAACCGCCTGATCCAGGATTTCACCCGGAAAGACGCCCGGTTGGCTTTTGTCGATACCGACACGCCCATGATCGGCCCGGATGGCCAGCCCCGCAAGGAATTGTTTCTCGACGACGGCCTGCACCTGAACGGCGAAGGGTACAAGTTGTGGACATCGCTGGTTAAACCGCTATTGCAGGAAAAACCGGAAACACAGAAATAGGGTGCGGGAGTGGTAAAACCGAGGAACGTTTCTGACGCGGCGGCAAATAGTCTTTTCATTGTAGTGCAGACATCGTGTCTGCATACGATTATTGTTGCAGGCGGGACGCTTGCGCTACAACATATGGAACATTTCAGGATCATTTTCACTTTTTGCCGCCTCGTCATACCGCGTATAAAGCTGTGAGAAAGGTCTGCATTCGGGTAAATCGTTACGCATTCAACCCCCTACGGGGTTGGTACGGATTCTTTCCGAAACCGTAGGCTATCGCCTACGGCTATTCACATTCATCCCCTGCGGGGATGAAATTCCATGACATGAACAGGATGTTTGAGTAAAACTAAGCATAGAGGAAGCGGGAATGAATCCATCCGCCGGGCCGCCGTTCGACATCGCCCTCGACATCAGCTTCCTCTCCGCCGCGGGAGGGATCGGGACCTACACGGCAGGATTGCTGCGCGCGCTGGCGGAAACCGATTCCGGGCGTCGTTACCTGTTGATAAGCAACGGCTTGCCCGCCACAGTCCCGCAGTACGCGCGGCAGGAGGAGCTGCGCCAATCCCGCATGCCCGTGTTGCCTGAAGGGTGGCAAATCGTTCCCACGTCCATCCCCAGCCGTCCGGCCTGGCTGCTTACGGCGCTGCCCCGAATCCTGCGCGAATACCGCCCCCGGCTCTATCATGGGCTGGACAGCGTTTCGCTGCCGTTCGCGCGCCGGGCTTGCCCGCTGGTGGTCACGCTGCACGATATCATACCCCTCACTCACCCGCGTTTCTGCCGCTGGCGGGACACGGCGGGGTCGCAGTTATTGATGCGCCGGGCCATCCGCCGGGCGGAACGGATCATCACCGTTTCACACTATTCCGCCGGTCAGATCCGCGAGTGGTTTCCCGGCGCCGCGGAGAAGATCCAGGTCATCCATTCGGGCGTGGATGCAATCCTGTTTCACCCCGTGGAGGACCGCGCGGCGCTGGCGCAGTCCTTGGCGAAGCGTTGGGACCTGCCCTCTCCCCATTATCTCTTCTGCGCCGCCACGCTCAGCCCACGGCGCAACCTGGAGCGTTTTTTGGAAGCGTTCGCGTTGTTTGGGGAAGCATCCCCCGGGCGGGATGTCATTCTGGTGATCGCCGGCTGCCGGGGTTGGAAAGAGGAAAGCCTATTCGAGAAAGTCCACCAGATGAAACTCGAAAATCGCGTGCGGTTTCTCGATTTTGTCACCGACGCCGAACTGGTCCAGTTGTATCAAGCCGCGTTGGGGCTGGCCAATCCTTCGCTGATCGAAGGCTTTGGCTTTCCCGTCCTGGAAGCCATGGCGTGCGGGACGCCGGTGATCTGTTCATCCACCACCGCCCTGGGCGAGATCGCGGGCGGCGCGGCGGGGTTGTTCGATCCGATGGATATCGAATCCATGCGCGAGGCCATCCGGACGCTCGTGGAAGATGAAACCACCCGCGCGCGGCTGGCCCAACAGGGGCTGGAACGCGCCGGCCTCTTCTCCTGGCGGATGACTGCCGAACAGACCGTGAGCCTGTATAATCAGATCATTCAGGAAACGAAGCCCTAAGGACCGGAAAAGGAAGCGGCATGACGGATTTTCCCCTTCTCGACATTCAGAACCTGCACACCCACTTTTTCACCGCCGAGGGTGTGGGCCGGGCGGTGGACGGCGTTTCGTTCCACGTGAATCAAGGCGAGACCCTGGGCCTGGTGGGCGAATCGGGCTGCGGCAAGTCCATGACTTCGCTGTCCATCCTGAGGCTGATCCCCTCGCCTCCCGGCCGTATCACCGAGGGGAAAATCCTCTTCAAGGGAAGAGATTTGCTGCGGCTCAAGGAGCACGAGATGCGAGCCATCCGCGGCAACGAGATCTCCATGATCTTCCAGGAGCCGATGACCGCCCTCAATCCGGTCTTCACCGTGGGGGAGCAGATCGCCGAAGTCTTCCGCATCCACCGCCACATGAAGCGCCGCGAGGCCTTCGATGCCGCCGTGGAGATGATGGAAAAGGTCCGCATTCCCGCCGCCCCGCAGCGCGCCCGCGAGTATCCTCACCAGCTCTCCGGCGGCATGCGCCAGCGGATCATGATCGCCATGGCCCTGGCCTGCGATCCGGACCTGCTTATCGCCGACGAGCCGACCACCGCGCTGGATGTCACCGTGCAGGCGCAAATCCTCGCCCTCATGGAAGACCTGAAGGAACGCACCGGCGCGTCCATCATTCTCATCACCCACGACCTGGGCGTCATCGCCGAAGTGGCCGCCCGTGTGGCGGTCATGTACGCCGGGCAGATCGTGGAGGAAGGGACCGTGGAGCAAATCTTTTCCGATCCCCTCCATCCCTACACGCGCGGCCTGCTGCGCTCCATCCCTTCGATGGCCCGCGATTCCCAATCCAAACTGCACGTCATACCCGGCACGGTCCCCAATCCCTTGCGTTTTCCCTCCGGTTGCCGGTTCCATCCCCGCTGCGAATCCCGATTCGAACCGTGTGGCCAAAGCGAATGCTCCCCGCGCGTCATCGAAGACCGCTCGGTGCGCTGCTTTTTGTACGATGAAGAAAAGGCGGCGCGGCCACGCCCCACGGTCTGAACATCTCTCTATCGACGACCTCCCCACCCCCCCGTGCTTTTCACTTGGGCGAAAAGTAGGCTATTATTTAGAATAAGGAACTGGTTCCGGGAGCGATCCGGGATAGAAACGGAAATCCGATGGAGAGTTGCTACTACCATTCCCGTCACGAGGCGCTCCATACCTGCCGTCATTGCGGGAAGAGAATCTGCGGCGCGTGTGTCATTCATGTGGAAGGCGAACCGTTCTGCCAGGTTTGCTGGGACGGGTACACCCTGCGCGTCCGCCTGATCCGCGATCTGCGCGAGGAATCCGGCATGGGGATTCCCTGGCGGCGGTGGCGGGAGATCGGCCCGGTGAAGGCCTTCATCGCGACCGCCGGCCAAGTGTTTTTCAAACCGGCCTTGTTTTTTTCCCACGTGCCTGCCGGCCGGGAAATGGGTCCGCCGTTGCTATTCGCCGTGACCTGCATCCTGCTCTTTTGGTTTCCGATGAACGTTGTGCATCTGAAATACATCTTCCCGCCCTTGCTCGATAACCTGGAAAGCCACGGCGAGTTGTTGCTGCGGGCTGGAGAAGCGGGACGACCGCCCGCTGCAATGCCGCAGGATCACCGCCAGCGGCTGCTATCGCTTTCCAACCTGGAAATTCTTACAATGCCGATCAGCTATTTGGTATATTACATCATTATCGCGTCCATTTTTCAGCAGATGCTGATAACCCTGTTTCACGGCCGGGAGGGCTACATCGCCACCTTCCAGATCCGCTGTTATGCGATGATTGCGCAATGCTTCTGGCTCATTCCCATCGTGGGGATCTTTCTGGCGGAAATCGGATCGCTGGTGGTATGCGCCCGCGGTTTCCAACGCGTACAAAAACTCTCCCCCGCCCGTTCCCTTTTTGTAGCCGCGGTTCCAGTTATGATTTCATTCTTGTTATCCCCGGCGGTATTGTAGCCCGCGCTCCGGGCGGGAATGCCGCCGAAACAAAGACCGAAGGAGCCAGACAGATGGGTTTGCGGATATTTCTCGGCAACGGACCTTGGCGTAAGGAGGGATACTACGGCGTCCGGGCCGGATCCCGCTGGCCGCATTTTGAAGAAGAAGGCAACCAGTATCTTCCCTTTCCCTTTTACCTGGCCTATGCCACCGCCATCCTCGAGCGCGCCGGGCATCAATGCTTGTTGGTCGACGGCGTGGCCGAACGCCTGCCCGAACCGGAGTTCATCCAGCGCGCGGCCGCCTTCCAGCCGGATATCACCCTGCTCGAAGTATCCACCGCCTCCCTCGAAACCGATCTGCGCCAGGCCCAGGCCATCAAGGACCGCTGCCCCCAAACCCGCGTCGTGCTGTGCGGGATTCATCTCGATATGTACCGCCCCGGCTTTTTGGACGAACATTCTCTCGTCGATTTCGTTCTGAAAGGGGAATACGACCTGGTGGTGGAGACGTTGGTCCGCGCCATCGAAAACCACGGCGATTTTTCCCAGGCTCCCAACCTGGTATACCGGGGCGAGGACGGCGTGGCCCGTGAAAATCCCCGGGGCGACGTCATCCAGGACCTCGACGCCATCCCCTGGCCCGCGCGCCATTTTTTGCCCATGCTCACTTACTGGGATCTCCCGGGCGGCATTCCCGAACCCAGTTTGCAGATGTGGTCCAGCCGCGGCTGCCCCTTCAAATGCACTTTCTGCGCCTGGCCCCAGATCATGTACGGCAACAACCAATACCGCGTGCGCAACCCGGTGGACGTAGTGGACGAGATCGAGGCCATGGTCAAGCAATACGGCTTCCGCTCCTTCTATTTCGACGACGACACCTTCAATATCGGCAAAAAGCGCATCCTGGCCTTGTGCGAGGAGATCCAGCGCCGCGGCCTCAAGCTGCCCTGGGCGGCCATGTCCCGCGCCGACACCTCCGACCGCGAAACCCTGAAAGCCATGAAGGCCGCCGGGCTGATGGCGATCAAGTATGGGGTCGAATCCGGCTCGCAAGACCTGGTGGACAATGTCCAGAAGAACCTGAACCTCGCGAAGGTCGAGGAGATGGTGTGCGTCACGCGGGAACTGGGAATCAACCAGCACCTCACCTTCAGTTTCGGCCTGCCCGGCGAGACCTGGGAGACGGTCCGTAAAACCATCGACTTCGCCAAGCGGCTCAATCCCGAAACCGTGCAATTCTCCATTATGACCCCCTTCCCGGGTTCCACCTTCTATCAAATGCTTGAGCGGGACGGGAAGTTGCTCACCAAGGATTGGTCGCAATACGATGGCGGGACCACGGCCGTCATCCGCACCGACGCCCTCTCGGGCCACGACCTCGAAAAGGCCCTGCGCATGGCTTACCGCGAGTGGGATTGGTACAAACTGACCCGCCCCCTGCACGATTTCCGCCAGCTCAAGCGGGTCCTTTCCCGCCCCAAGCATACCTGGCATACCTTCAAGTTCCTGGCCGCCCGCCACTTCCGCCGGATGATTCACACGAGCGCGTGATTATTGATTTTGATATCAAATCGCATCCCCATCGGTACATTCCTCTTGGTCAAATGCCGGATTGGGCTTTAGACTAGTTTTACCCTACCATTCTTTTTGAAATAGACC
Organism: bacterium; assembly: GCA_041946805.1. Taxonomy (GTDB): domain Bacteria; phylum Hinthialibacterota; class Hinthialibacteria; order Hinthialibacterales; family Hinthialibacteraceae; genus JABLXU01. The sequence goes on along the minus strand of JBHGBC010000132.1, from coordinate 8,824 downwards.
GGTAATCCAGCATGTCCACCCGGAACTTTCTCCTCTATCTCAAGGCCCTCATCTGGTCCATCTTCGTCTCGTACACCAACGCCACGGTGTGCGCCATTGTGAATTGCCTCCGGGAAGGCCGGGTGGGCGACGAGTATCCCGAGTTCAAGGATACCCACCTCGGTGAAAGCTTGCGCTTCATCATCCAGTCGTTCCCCCGCCCGGAAGACCGGACCCTACTGGCCGATGCGCTGGAAAAAGTCAAATCCAGCCAGGCGTCCATGGTTTACCGCAACATGGTCATCGAGGTGGGCCACTACGTCACCGCCGTGGAGCCTATCGGCAACGTCCCCAGCCATAGTCCGGGAGTGGTTCATTGCCTGGAAGCCGGCTTGATATCTGTCGTGTTTTATAAGCCGGATGGCACGCTTACCGTCCATCGGGTGCGTCCCTTCCAAATCATGCCGGTATATACCTTGACGATCCCCGATCCCACCTCGTAAGATCGAACCATCCGCCTTGGTTTGTAACTCACAAAACGGCTTGATTTTTACAAAGTTAGGTTTGAGTTGAGCGCCGGTTTGCGCAGAAGGGGATATGGAAGGAAAGGAGGGGGAGGGATGAAATTCGCGATCTGCAATGAAACCTTTCAGGATCAAGCAGTTACCGCCGCCTGCCGGTGCGCCGGCCGTTGTGGATACGCCGGCATCGAGGTGGCCCCCTTCACCCTGGGGAAACTGGTGACCGAAATCTCCGCCCGGGAACGGAACGAAATTCGCCAAACCGCCGAGGACGCGGGAGTGGAAATCATCGGCCTCCACTGGCTGCTGGTCGTTCCCCCGGGCGTAGCGAAGGAGTTGCACATCAATTGTCCCGATGCCGCCATCCGGAAGCAAACTCAGGATTATTACAAAGATCTCATCCGTTTCTGCGCCGATCTGGGCGGCTCGATCATGGTCCACGGTTCGCCCAAGCAGCGAAACTGGGACCCGGCTGATTGGTACCAGGACGTCTTCGCCCGTACGGTGGAATTTTTCCAAGGGTGCATGGAGACCTGCCGGGAGAACGGCGTAACCATCTGTTTCGAACCTCTGACGCACGCCGAGACCAACTTCATGAACAGCGCCCGCGACACCCGGGAACTCATCCGGGCGGTTGATCACCCGAATTTCCGGCTGCATCTCGACGCCAAGGCCATCTGCGGAGGGGAATACGTCCATCACGCCGAGGTCATCCGGCAAAACCGGGATGTGCTGAAACATTTTCACGCCAACGACCGCAACCGGCGGGGTCCAGGGACGGGCGATGTCGACTTCCGGCCCATCGCGGCGGCCCTCCGGGAGATTGGGTACGATGGTTACGTGTCCGTCGAGGTTTTCGATTATTCCGAAGGGGGCGAAACCATTGCCCGCAGTAGCCTGGAGTATTTGAAAAAAGTATTCGCGGCCTGATGGTGGAACCGATTGGAAAATAAAGGGATACAACTTGACGGGCCGGGGCGCGCCATTCCGCGCCCCGGTGGAAAAGAGGCCTTGGTCTTCTTGATTCTTTCACTTGGAGAGAGCCCGGGTGAGGGAAATCCGTGGCGCGGGCAGTTGGCCTGCCTCAGGGATCCTTGAAAAAACCGCGTGCAAACACCCGGCAATGACTATCCATCAACCAGAATGTCGATGAAAATGAGTTCATCCATAACCGGGGGAGGTTATCCAATGGTGCAAAAATCGTATCGTATGGTCACCAGGTTTTTGATGACAATGCTGATCGTGGGAGGCGGCCTTTCCTCGGCCGGTTACGCCGTGGGCGAAAAGGCGGAATTGACCATCAGCGCGGGGCCTAAGGCCCGGGATCTATGCCCGGTCACCGTGCCGGTCCCTGCCGATTCCGTGCTGCACGCGTTGGCGGTCTCGGGCAAACCCCTGCGCGCGGTCAGTGAGGAAGAAACCGCTCCGCTGGCCGTTTTACCGGCGGGAACGGGCGTGGAACTGGCTCTGATCGTCAACCACCTGGACGCCTGGGAAAACCGGGTGTATCAGATCCTGGAAGGCGAAGCGGCGGCCAGTCATCCCGTCCAACTCGAATCCTTGGAAGGCCGGGTGGTGGTCACCATCGGCGAAGCGCCTTTTACGACCTACGATTACACCACGAATCCCAAAAAACCCTGGCCGATCTTCTATCCCCTCTTCGGCCCCCAGGGCGTGCGCATGACCCGGGGCTTTCCCATGGAGAAGTTCGACAAGGAGTCGGAAGACCATCCTCATCACCAATCCATGTGGGTTGCCCACGGCAGCATCAACGGGATCGATTTGTGGTCCATAGGTGAAAACCACGGCTACACGCAGCAAAAAGAGATCACCACCACCGCCACTCCCGTCGCGGGACGGATCACCGCCAAGAACGACTGGACGGACAAGGACGGGAAGAAACTTTTGGAAGAACAACGCGTGATCACCATTTGGGGGACTCCCGACACAGCCCGCATGGTCGATTTCGACATGACATTCAAAGCCACCGAGGGCGACGTGAAATTCGGCGACACCAAGGAAGGCGGATTGGTCTCTCTGCGGGTCGCCACCAGCCTCCAGGAAACCCAAGGGCCCGGCCAGTATGAAAAAGGCGGCGTCATCATCAACGCCAACGGGCAGACGGGCACCAAGGAAGCCTGGGGCAAGGCGGCTCCCTGGTGCGACTACAGCGGCCCGGTGGGCAACCTCACGGGGGGTTTGACCATCATGGATCATCCCCAGAATCCCTTTTATCCCACCCATTATCATGTCCGCGACTACGGCCTCTTCACCGCCAATCCGTTCGGTCTTTCCGATTTCATCGATAAATCGCAGGACGGCAGCCGGATTTTGAAAAACGGCGAAACCTGGCATCTTCGTTACCGCGTCTTCATCCATGCCGGGGACCTGAAAGAAGCCCGCGTGGCCGAAAAATACGCCAATTTCGCGGAAGCGCCCAAGACGGTCCTCCGCTGAGAATATTCCAGGGGGTGTCGATTCCAAATTCCCGGGTCAGCCCGGCGGATCGCTTCGATTCCGCCCGGAGACCTGACCCGGGGATTTTTTATGACTACAATTCCAAAGGATCGGGGATGCGCGCGGGTTCAAGAAAAGAGAAGGGATTGCAATTTGGGGATTTATCTGACAAGCAGTTGCAGGATGGATTAGCGCGTGGCGTTATCCATCAAAGTCAACAACCTCTCTTTCATTCTCCCTCACCCTTTATGGGAGAGGGTGGGGGTAAGGATTGATGAAGGGGCGGACCTCGATGTCCATTAATACAATGGAGTGAGCGGATTACATATACGGAATCGAAAAGAAAAAAGCCGATCGTGATCGATATCCTGATCATCAATTACAACTGCATATCCCATCTGAAAGCGTTATTGCTGGAGCTGGCGCGGAAAAATCCCACAGTGCTTTCCCGGCGCGGCCAATACGCCGTCACCGTGGTCGACAATCAATCCACCGACGGCAGCGTGGAACTGGTGGAAACGCAATTCCCCTCCGTGCGTCTGATCGCGCGGGCCACCAACGATGGTTATGCCGCGGCCGTGAATGAAGGGATCGCCGCCACCCGCAACCGGGAGATCCTGTTGTTGAACAGCGATGTCCTGATCACGCCCGATGCCGTCGCCTCTCTGGCGCGAATTTGGGAACGGTTGGATTTCCCTGGAATCCTCGCGCCCCTCCATCTCGAGGAAGACGGCTTCCCCCAACTCACTTGGGGTTCGTTTCCCACTCCCCAGGCGGAAGCCCGCCGCCGCCGGCTGGACCGCGCGCTGGCCGACCGCGAGCCCTGGGCGAAACAGACCGTGCTGGCCGAGGCCTGCACCACCCGTCCGGTGGATTGGGTTTCCGGTTCGTGCATGTTCTTCGCCCGTTCCACCGCCGAAAGCCTAGGTCCCTGGGACGCGAATTTCTTTTTGTTTTTCGAGGATATCGATTGGTGCCTGCGGGCCAAGGAGAAGGGCCTCCTGATATACCACACTTCCGAAGTGCGGATCACCCACGCCCATGGGGCCAGTGTGGAGCAGGATCCCGAAGGAGCCGAAATCGAATACCGCTACAGCCAGTGTTATTTCACCAGAAAACACTTGGGATTCTGGAACCTGTTCACATTGCGCTTGTACCTCACTGGCAAACAACTCCTGCGATGGCTGGTGGGCCGGCGTTCCGGTTTCGAGCGCGGCGTCTCGTGGTTGATTCTTCGCAATGCTTGGAAAAAACCCGGGGCCTGACGGCAGGGATCCGCGGTGATGCCCTTGAATGCTCCTTTCCATATTCTCCAGGTTGTGGCGTCTCTGCGGGGAGGGGCCGCGTGGCATGTCTTTTGGCTCTCCTCCCGCTTGCAGGCGCTGGGCCATGCCGTGGAAATCGCCGCGCCGGACGACGATCCCCCGATCCGGGCGAAAATCCTCGCGCGGGAAATTCCCTTCCACGAGGTACCCTTGCATTCCCCGGCTCCGTGGGAAGCCGCTGCCTTCCTCAGCCACCGGATGGCGGCCGGCGGCCTGACTCACGTCCATGCCCATGGCCACCGAGCCGCCTCCATCGCCCGGCCCGCCCGGCTGCTAGTCCGGGATGCGCCCCCGCTCGTCTACACGCTGCACGGATACCATCCCGCGCATTACCGCAATTCCCTGTCCCGCCGCCTCTTCGACGCATGGGAACGGAGGCTCGCGCCGTTGGCCGCCGCGTTCATCTGCGTCTCCGCCAGCACCCGCGCCGAGTTTCTCCACGCCGTGCCCTCCGCGGCGCCCCGGACCTATCTCGTCGAAAACGCGGTGCCCGACCGCGCCCGCAAGGCCGGGGAAATCCAACTGCTCCGCCGGACCATCCGCGAGGCCCTGGCCCTTCCGCAAGACAGTTACGTCATCGGCGCCGTGGCCCGCCTGCATTGGCAAAAGGGCGTGGACCGGCTACTCCAGGCCTTTCACTTGCTCTGCCGTCACCGGAACAACCTCTATCTGTTGATCGTCGGCGACGGGCCGGACCGGGCTCGATTGGAACAACAGGCCCAACGCCTGGGGATCGCGGAGCATTGCGTTTTCACCGGCAACCGCCCCAACGCCCAATATCTCTACGCCCTCATGGATCTGTTCGTACTCCCTTCCCGGTGGGAAGGCCTGCCCCTGACCATCCTCGAAGCCTGGAACGCGGGAACTCCCGTGATCGCCACCGACGTATCCGGGTCCCGCGATCTGGTCCAGCATGGGGTCAACGGCTACCTGGCCGACGATTCCGCCGAGGGTCTCGCCTCCGCCATCCAGCGGGCGCTGCATTCCGCCCACGAACTCCCGGCAATCGTCGAGAACGCCCGGCGGACCCTGTCCCAACGCTTCTCGCTCCCCCGGATGGTGAGCCAGACCGAGGCGGTGTATCGGCAGGTCCACGAAACCTAAAAAATCATGCGTGGATGGCGGATATCCGTGGGCGAGAGGCGCGTCTTGCCGAAAACGGTTTTCGGAGATAGGATTTGTTTTGGTTTATCCTAATCCCGACTGCCCGAATTGTGGTGGCTGTAGCTCAGCGGTAGAGCACTGGATTGTGGCTCCAGTGGCCGTGGGTTCAAATCCCATCAGCCACCCCAGTTTTTTCCGATGATTTTCATCTCCCCGCAATAGAAAGGGGCGATCAGCATGGAATCAATCAAAAAACAAAAATATTATCTTTCTGAAACTGGAAATTACTGAAACTTACCCTACCTACCCCCGAAGGGAAAAACCTCGTTTTTCCTGGATGTGGCCGATTTCTATTGACAATCCAATAATCAAGATCTTTAGGGGAAGCACAAGTGAAAAGAATCGGCCTGAAACGATTGAAATAGGCGCGTCATGCTTTTTTTCTCATGTAGGATGGAGCGGCAAAAAGTCACTTTATGGTGGTTTAGACATCTTATTTGTATATAACAGAGTTGCAGGCGGGACGCCTGCGCTACAATTTATGGAACAACTCAGTCTTATTTTCTTTTTGCCGCTTCGTTGGCGATAGAGAAAACTCTACTTCTCCACCAGCGTGCTGTCGCACGGGAAGGACATGCGGGGGCCGGTGCGGACGATATCCCCGAAGCTGCGCAAGCCATTCGAGGCATCGTAAGAGTAATAATTGCCATAGGTGTTGGTTCCATCGGGGCCGGCGCTGGAGAGCCGCCATTCCGCGCAGCGCCGGGAGGGGGGCAGCACGGTCACGCCGGCGAATTGGATCGAGCCCCGGGATTCCACGTAATCGTAGGTGGTGTAGGCCGCGTCTTGGTTCTCATTGATCCGGGCGCCGGGCGGTCCGTAGATGAAGGGATCCTGGGGGACGGAAGACATGTAGGCGATCGGCGTCGTCAGAGGATAGAAACGGGCGGGCAAGGGATTGACGTAGGATCCATCCGCTTTCACCCAATACGGGTAATGGTTGTTGTCCATGTGATACATTTCCAACGCCGTGCTGAGGGACTGCATATCCGATTGGGCATGGGCCACCTTGGCGCGCACCTGGGCGTTGAGAAAGTTGGGCACGGCGATGGCCGCCAGAATCCCGATGATGGCCACGACGATCAACAATTCAATCAATGTAAAACCTTGTTTCTTCATGATCCCTTCCCTTTTTCTCCCCGGTTCAGCCCTTGGATTCGGGAATCCAGTCCAAGGTAAAAAATGGTATCATGGATCAGGTATCGAGGGTAGTTGATGATTGGATGATGTTCACCTTGGCAAGGAGACCTGCCATCCGGAGAATTCCAGAAAGGCTTGCCACCATGATACGAGCTCGGCGGCGATACGACAGTGAATTCAAGGCCCAAGTGGTGTTGGAAGCAGTCCGGGGCGAGGGAACCATCAAAGAAATCGCCGGCCGGTATGGAATTCATCCCCATCAAGTTTCCCGTTGGAAGAAACAATTGTTGGATCTCTTACCGGAAGCATTCCGCCGGGGCGGGGAAATCGATTCAATGAAACCTGATGAACCGATCAGCAAATTACAGCGCCAAGTGGATCAATTGAAAGCAGAGGTGGAGTGGCTGCGGTCCAAAACCAAACCGAAGGCCAAGGATTGACGCATGGACATCGACTATCGCGTAAACACCCCGGTCACCGTGGAAGCCGCGATCGAGTTATACAACCGGTCCACCCTGGGCGAACGGCGGCCCGTGGACCGGCCGGACATCTTCGCGGAAATGCTGCAGCACGCCAACCTCACCATCACGGCTTGGGATGGCGAGCGCCTGGTGGGCATCGCGCGCTCGCTGACCGATTGGGCGTACACCGCCTATCTCGCGGACCTGGCCGTGGACGCCGAGTACCAGAAGCAGGGCATCGGCAAGCGCCTGATCGAAGAGACGCGGCAGCGGCTGTGGCCGGAGTGCATGATCGTGCTCCTGGCCGCCCCCCTGGCGAACGAGTATTACCCCAAGCTCGGCTTCGAGCACAATCCCCGGGCGTGGGTGCTCAAGGGGAGATAAAAAGGTTCATCCGACAAGTGCGTAACTGATGGTGAAGAAGGCATTCCACCCACTCGATAATCCGGGCTGACACCAAGGTCCGCTTCTGTAAAAATTCCCTCACCCTGGCCCTCTCCCCGAGGGAGAGGGGAATCATCCTGTTGTCATCTTTTTCCCAGGGCTTACGCCCTGGGCTATGCTCATGCCGCGCCGTTGGCGCTCAAAAGCAGCGCTGCAAACCGGTAAACAGTTACTTTATTTATTCCGTTCCGTCAAACTCCGCGCGGTCTCCTCGAAGATGTCGTCCAGGCTTTTGGTGATCTCCCAGCCGGGATAGTGGGATTTCAGCTTGCCCAGGTTGGAGATGTAGCAGATGTGGTCGCCTTCCCGGTTGGTTTCGACGTATTCATACCGCATCTTCTTGCCCGTGACCGCCTCCGCCCGTTCGAACGCTTCCAGGATGGAGCAGGAATTGGACCGCCCGCCCCCGATATTGTACACTTCGCCGCAGCGGGGATTGCGCGCGATTTCCTCGATCGCCCGGGCCACGTCGTAGGAGTGGATATTGTCCCGCACCTGCTTGCCCTTATAACCGAAGATCTTGTAGACGCGTTCTTCCAGGTTGGCCTTGATCAAATAGTTCAGGAAACCATGCAATTCCACGCCGGAATGATGGGGGCCGGTAAGGCAGCCGCCGCGCAGGCACGCGGTTTTCATGCCGAAATAGCGGCCGTATTCCTGCACCAGGATATCCGCCGCCACCTTGGACGCGCCAAACAGGCTGTGCTTGGAGCGGTCGACGCGCATGGATTCATCGATTCCTTCCCAATCGGCGGGATCGGCGTACTCCCAGCGTTTTTCCAGTTCCCGCAGGGGGATTTCGTTGGGCGCGTCGCCGTACACCTTGTTGGTGCTCATGAACACAAACACCGCCTCGGGGCAGTGGCGGCGGACGGCTTCCAGCAGGTTGAGCGTCCCCCCCGCGTTCACGTCGAAATCGTCGAACGGGCGATCCTTGGCCAAGTCGTGCGAAGGCTGCGCCGCGCAGTGCACCACCAAGTTGAAAGGATTCTCTTCGAACAGGCGCAGCACGCCAGGGCGGCCGCGGATATCCAGGTTCACCGGTGTGAAATGCCGCGTGACCGACCGCAGCCGCGCCAGGTTCCAGGTGGTGTCGCCCGGGGGGCCGAAAAAGTCGGCCCGCATGTTGTTGTCCACGCCGATGATGTGTTCCACGCGCGGATCGAAATACTCCACCACTTCCGATCCGATCAAGCCGCTCGAACCCGTAACTAGAACTTTCACGCGCAGTCTCCCTCGATGGAATTAGGTTCATCCGGGAAGTGTGTACCTGAAGAAGTAAAATGGATTCCATCCGCCACGGGGCGAGGGCGGACACCAAGGTCCGCCCCTA
>JBHGBC010000131.1:0-17137 GCA_041946805.1 bacterium | reverse complement strand
GCCCGCTCGGAGACCACCACTCCGCCGGCCGCGAGCCCCCGGACCACCAGCCCCAGCCGTGAGGTTGGCAAACCGGCTACATCTCCCAGCCGTTCGGGAACCTATACGCCCAACCGGACCGGCACGATGAACCTGCAGCCGCGCACCGATACCAGCGCTCCCCGCTCTTCTTCCACGAGCAGTTACGTTCCGTTGAGTGAGCGCCGCTCACTCAGTTCGGCCGACCGGGTGGCCTCATCCCAGCCGAATATCGTGCATCAGCCTTCGGTTCGGTATCTTGGACCATCCCGTTCGTCGGAATCGGCCGCGCCGAGTTATTCCGCTCCCCGCTCGGCCCGCACCGATGTGCAAACGTCTCCCAAATACACCGCGCCCCGCACGTATACGCCCAGCAACACCTATTCCGCTCCCCGGACGTTTTCGGCTCCCCGGTCCGCGCCGAGTTATCAACCGAATACCCAGCCGAGTTATACACCCCGGGCGTCCTCGGCTCCCAGTTATTCGGCTCCCAGCTACTCAGCGCCGCGCAGTGTTCCCCGGATGAGCGCCCCGAGCGTGAGTGCGCCGCGGATGAGCGCACCCAGTGTAAGCGCCCCCCGGATGAGCGCCCCGCAAGTCTCTGTTCCCCGCGGCAGCGGGAGTTCCTTCAGCGCTCCACGGGAAGCGCAAACTCAGCGGTTCAGTTCTCCCCGCCGCTAGTTCTTCCATGTGTATAGCATGATGAAAAACGGGGGCCTTCAGGCTCCCGTTCTTTTTTTCTCACTTTCCCTTTTCCGGCATGATTTCTGCCATAATATTCAACTTGGCAAACCGGAGTCCCACCGGATACAACCGATCCAGGAGAATCACTCATGAATTTCCGCGTCGAGAAAGATACCATGGGCGAGATGCAGGTTCCCGAGTCCGCCTATTACGGGGCCCAATCCGCCCGGTCCCTGATGAATTTCAAGATCGGCACGGAGAGAATGCCTTTGGAGTTGATCAAGGCTTTCGGGATCCTCAAAAAAGCGGCCGCCTTGGTGAATCATGACTTGGGCGTCCTGCCCGAAGGGAAAAAAGAGCTGATCGTGAAGGCGGCTGACGAGATCATCGCCGGGAAACTGGACGAGCATTTTCCCCTGGTGGTGTGGCAGACCGGCAGCGGCACTCAAACGAACATGAACGTCAACGAGGTGATCGCCAACCGCGCCAACGAAATGGCCGGCCGGCCGCGCGGCGTCAAAAGTCCCATTCATCCCAACGACGACGTCAACATGTCACAGTCCTCGAACGACACCTTTCCCGCCGCCATGCATATCGCCGCGGTGATGGAAATCCACCGCCGCCTGCTTCCGCAACTGGCGGATCTCACCCGGGTGTTCGAGGAAAAGGCCGAAAAATTCAAGAGTATCGTCAAAATCGGCCGCACGCACCTCATGGACGCCACGCCGCTCACCCTGGGGCAGGAATTCTCCGGCTACGTCACCCAATTGAAACACGGCCGCCGGCGGATCGAAAACACGCTGCCGCATCTGTACGAACTGGCCCTGGGCGGGACCGCCGTCGGCACGGGATTGAACACTCCGCCGTGTTTTGCCGGGTTGGTGGCGGAAAAGATCGCCGTACTCACCGGCCTGCCCTTCGTCGCGGCGGAGAACAAGTTCGAGTCGCTTTCCAGCCACGACGCGATTGTCGAGGCCAGCGGCGCGCTCAAAACCCTGGCCGCCTCGCTCTTCAAGATCGCCAACGACATCCGGCTCTACGCGTCTGGGCCGCGCTGCGGCATCGGCGAGCTGCTGATCCCCGAGAATGAACCGGGTTCCAGCATCATGCCGGGCAAGGTGAATCCCACGCAATGCGAGGCCATGACCCAGGTGGCCGTGCAGGTGATGGGCAACGACGCGGCCATCGGCTTCGCGGGCGCCAACGGCCATTTCCAACTCAACGTCTTCAAGCCGGTTATGATCTACAACCTGCTGCAGTCCATCCGCCTGCTGGCCGACGCTTGCGAGTCGTTCAACCAGAATTGCGCGGTGGGCATCGAAGCGAACGGGGCGGTGATCACCCGGAACCTGAACAATTCGCTGATGCTGGTCACCGCGTTGAACACGCGCATCGGGTACGACAAGGCCGCCGCCATCGCCAAAAAGGCGCACAAGGAGCATATGACGCTCCGGGAAGCCGCCGTGCAGTTGGGATACCTGACCGGAGAAGAATTCGACCGCTACGTGCGTCCGGAAGAGATGATCGGGCCGAAACCGTAATTCGCGGTTTTCCCTCCCTTCGTCGCAGGATGGGATGGGCCTCGCGCCATTCGCCGAATTCCCTTATCCGCGGCCGAGGATCCGTTCCGCGTTCGCGCCGCAGATGCCCGTGATTTCCGCTTCCGAAAGGGGCAGACCGCACAAATGTTCGAGGGCTTCCTTCTGCCCGGCCCAGGGGGAATCCGTGCCGAAGAGAATCCGCTCCGCTCCGTGCAGGCGGACCAGGCGGACGAAGTCCTCGTCGCCGATGTGCCCGAACACGTAGGAGGTGTCGAAATACACATCCCGGCCCGCGATTTCGCCGAACACCTCGTCCCACTGCTTGAAACCGCCCATGTGGGCCAGGATCATCCGCAACTGGGGAAAGCGGCCGTGGAGCCGCGCGAAATGCCGGGGCGTGCTGTTCAGGGTGGGAAGGCCGATGTCCACTCCGGCGTGAAAAAGGATGACCAGGTTTTCTTCCACAACGGCCTCGTACATGGGGAACAGGCGCTCGTCATCCGGCTGGATTTTGTGATATTCGGGGTGGATTTTGATACCCGGGAATCCCCGGGCGGACAAATCGCGGATCAATCCGGGCAAATCCGGGTACTCCGGGTGAAATGCGCCGAAGGTGATCAGCCGTTCGTCCCGCAGTTCCTCGTGCCAGCGGTTGATCGAATCCACCTGGGCCGCGCGGGTGGCCACCGGCTGCAGCCACGAGGCCGCGACGCCCGCCGCGTCCATGGATTGCCGTAAACTGGTCACGCGGCCGTCCAGCGCGTAACTCACGCCGGCCTCTTCCGCCATTTTGGGAACGGCGTTGAGGGCGACATGATCCGGAAAAATATGGGTGTGCACGTCGATGATTTTCATGGGATTATCACCTGGCCGCATTGTAAACGCCGGGTGAATATTTTGTAAAGCAGGTAATCCGGCGGCCTCCGCGGCGCGCACCATTGATCGCCCGGCGCGATTGATGATATGATGTCCGCCAATCGATATCTCCGGGAAGGAGGCGGCTATCCTTACCGGCGGGGCGGTGAGCAGATATATTTTTATATAAATTTATCCACGCGAGGAGAAGCGTATGTTGAGTGAAAAATTGCAAAAGGCTTTCAACAGTCAAATCAACGCGGAACTGTATTCCTCCTATTTCTATCTCTCCATCTCCGGCTATTTTGAATCGATGAATCTGAAGGGCTTCGCCAGCTGGATGCGCGTCCAGGCCCAGGAGGAACTCGCGCATGCCATGAAGTTTTATGGATTCATCTTCGACCGGGGCGGGAGCGTCACCCTCGCCGCCGTGGACGCCCCTCCCAAGGACTTCGCCTCCCCCCTGGCGGCGTTCGAGGACGTGCTGAAGCACGAACAAAAAGTCACGCGCCTGATTTATGACCTCGTGGATCTGGCCACCGCCGAAAAAGACCACGCGGCCCACTCGTTCCTGCAATGGTTCGTGAACGAACAGGTGGAAGAGGAAGCGACCGCCACCGAAGTCGTGGAAAAATTGAAAATGGTCGGCGACAACAAGAACGGTCTCTTCATGATGGATCAAGTTTTGGGCCGCCGCACCAGCGCTCCCGAAGCGGATTGACCCCGGCCCGGTCGCATCGCGGCCACGGCATCACGAAAAAACGCGCCCCGGCGCGTTTTTTTTCACCCTCCCCCCGGTTCGGCCGCGTGGAGATGGATTTTGGCTTCACGCGACGCCTTGCGGGCGGCGGTGTATTGCTTGAGGATTTCATCCGCCGAGACGCCCGCCAGGATGACCGCGCCGATGACCGCGAATTCCAGCTGCGTGGCGATGCCCAGGATGTTGATCGCGTTGTACAACACGCGGACGATGGCCGTGCCGATCACCACACCCAGGATACTGCCCTCCCCGCCGCGCAGGCTGCATCCCCCCAGCACCGCCCCGGCGATGGCGTACAGCTCGAAGAAGTTGCCTTGGCCGGAGGGTTGCACGGAATTCAGGTCCAGGGCGAACAATATCCCCGAAAAGCCCGCGGTCAGGGCGGATAACACATAGGCGGTCAGGATCATCCGGCTAGTGTTCACGCCGCTGTAGCGCGCCGCTTGTTCGTTGCGTCCGAGGGCCATCAGGTAGCGTCCATAAATGGATTGATTCAAAAAGATCCCGGCCAGTGCGGCTGCCACGAGAAACAGCAGGAAGGGCATGGGAACCGACAGCCAGCCGATCCCGGGAAAGGGGACCGGGAAGGGGGTTCCACTGGCCAGAAACCGCAGGCTTTGAAAACCGGTGCCGAATCCCTGGGTGGCGTCGCCGGTCAGATACCGTGAGATCCCCCGGTACACGAACAATCCGCACAACGTCACCACGAAGGGCTGCAGGCGCAGGCGCGTGATCAACAAGCCGTGGACCAAACCGATGCCCAGCGAGATCCCCATGAGGATCAGGAGCGCCAGCCACACCGGTATGCCCAGGGTCCGCACGAACATGGGCAGCAGCGATCCGACCAGCCCGACGATCGAACCGACCGACAAGTCGATGCCGCCGGTGATGATGACGAATGCTTCGCCGATGGTCATGATGCCGTACATGCCGGTCCAGCGGGCGATGTTTTGCAGGTTGAACGGTTGCAGGAATTTGGGATCGATGGCGGCCGTCACTCCCATCACAACCAGCAAAAGTACCAAAATCCCCATGACTTTTTTCATGCCGCCACTCCCGTCGCCAGTTGCATGACCGACTCCTCGCTCAAGTTTTCCCGGGGCAATTCACCCGCCAGCCGCCCCTCGTGCATCACCAGCACCCGGTCGGACATCCCCAGGATCTCCTGCAGTTCGCTCGAAATCATCAGGATGGCCACCCCTTCCTTGGCCAGTTCTTCCATCAATCCATATATTTCCCGTTTGGCCCCCACGTCCAATCCCCGCGTGGGCTCGTCGAGCACCAGCATCCGCGGCCGCAGGGAAAGCCATTTGGCCAGAATCACCTTCTGCTGGTTCCCGCCGGACAAATACTGCACTTCCTGTTCGATGGAGGGAGTACGGATCCGCAGCTGTTCGGTCAGGCGCCGCGCCAGTTGCGTTTCCTCGTCCCGCCGGATGAGGGAGGCGGTCTGATGGCGGTCCAACGCCGCCAGGGAAATATTCTCGCGCACCGCCATCTCCAAAATCAGCCCCTGTAGCTTCCGGTCTTCCGGCACCAGGGCGATGCCCGCCCGGATCGCGTCCCGCGGGCTGGACAGGTTCGCTTCGGCGCCATTCAAGCGGACGCGGCCCGCCAGCGGCGGTTCCACGCCGAACAGCACGCGCGCCAGTTCCGTCCGCCCCGCCCCGACCAGCCCGGCCAGGCCCACGATTTCCCCGGCCCGCAGAGTGAAACGAATCTCGTGCGCGGGATGCGCGGGAGTCACCAGGCCATCCACTTCCAGCACCGTCTCGCCGGGAACGTGCGGCGTATGCACATAGAACTGCACCAAGTCGCGCCCCACCATCAATTTAACCATGTGGTCGTGGTTGATTTCCTCGCGCGCCAGTTCGCCGGCGTTCTTTCCGTCCCGCAGGGCCAGCACCCGGTCGGCAATTTCCTTCACCTCGCCCAGCCGGTGGGATATGTACACCACGCTCACGCCCTGGGTCTTCAGGTCGCGAATGACACGGAACAACTGCACGGTCTCGTGCTGCGACAGGCTGCTGGTCGGTTCGTCCATGATCAGGATCCGGGCGTTGACCGACAGCGCCTTGGCGATCTCCACCATCTGTTGCTGCGCGACCGGCAGATTCCGTACCAGGGTTCGGGGGGCACTCTCCAGTCCCAGGCGTTTCAGAATGGCTTCGGTTTCGCGGTAGATGGTGGGAAAATCGATCAGCGGCAGAAGGTGGGACCACCGGGGTTCGCGGCCCAGAAACACGTTCGCGCCGATGTCCAGATTGTCGTGGAGGTTGAGTTCCTGGTGGATCAGCGCGATCCCCAGCTCGGTGGCCCGGGTGACAGAATCCACGGTGACGGGTTGTCCCTCGATTCGGATTTCCCCCGCGTCGGGCCGCTCCACGCCCGCCAGAATCTTCATCAGCGTGCTTTTGCCCGCGCCGTTTTCGCCGATCACCGCCAGCACTTCGGCGTGGTTCAACACCAGACTGACGTCATCCAGGGCCACGACTCCGGGAAATCGTTTGTTGATCCCACGGACTTCCAGCAACGCGCCCGCCGGTTGGCTCATCGAACAGGCTCCGATAGATTTGTGGATCGTGTGAAATGCGGATTCACTTATTTCGGCAGGGGAAGCCCCTGCAGTTCGTCGATGATCCCCTGGCGGCGTTCGATCGCGTTCTGGGCGTCCATGCGGCCCACGAAGAGCATGATTTCTCCACCGTTGGGCAGCACTTGTTTGATGATCTTGCCCGCTTCCCGGCCGGCCGTGTAGTTGTTGGTGCCCACGTACATTAGGCGGTTGCTTTTGGGAGCGTCGCTATCGTGGCAGATCACGTTCATCACCTGGCAGGCCTGGTTGATCAAGTCAATCTGGTTCTCCGCGTCGTTGGGGCTGATCGCCATCCCGCTAATCTTCCGGGCGATGAAGGTTTCCACCATCCGCTGCTGTTCGTCCGCGGTGCCCGTGGGGGGCATTTGAAAATCACAGGCGGCATTGAACTCGGCTTCCGCCTTGCGCACGCCGGCCATGGCGATCCGCCAGAAATCGGAGGGATTGTTCGTCAAAAACGCCACCTGGATCTTGTCTCCCGGCTCGGCCGCCGCGGGTTGCGCGTTCGCCTGCTCCAGCAGCGATTTGAGGTTGTTACGGAACTCCTGGACATTGTCCTTCGTGATGATCTTCACCGGGATGTTGAAAATCCCGTCCGGCGGGATCACCGACTTGTCCCCCCGGGCCAGCGCCGCCAGAATCCGGACCGATTGATACCCGAATTCATACGGCTGTTGCACCACCGTGGCGTGGATATGCCCATCCGCGATGCCTTGGAGCGTGTCTTCTTCCTCGTCGAAACATACGATGGGAACCTGGCCCTGCTGGTTCGCGTCCTTCACCGCCGAGAGAATCGCCGGACCGTTGTAGCTCCACAGCCCCACCAGGCAATCGATGTCCGGGTAACGGATCAAGGTGTCCTCGACGTTCTGCTTGGCCCGCGCCCGGTCGGTCAGGTCGGTGCGCGTGTCCAGGATGGTGATGTTTCCCGTCTGGATGGCGGTCGAGGGGGATTGCTCCCGCTGGCACGCGGCCAGGCTGCCCAGAAGCAGGACAACTCCCAGCAAACAGCTCACCTGGAATACCAGATTGTTGCGGTAACTTGAAAAAATGGACACCATGGTTTCCTCCCCATCTTTTGCGCGGAATGGATTCCAACGATTCCGGTTTTTGCTCGACGTATGCATCCGGCCGATCCCGGCGGATACAACCATGATGGATGAAAGCCCGCCTTCTGACAAGATTCTCGTGAAGGGGAGAAAGGAACTTTTCCATGGAATTGAGAATCTGAGGTTCATCCGGCACGCGCGCACACTTTTCCGAACGCGTGGCCGGACACCCATTAGGCTGATTGGTGAGAGCCCGCACCAATTCTCTCTGCTTCTGGAAGAGGGCCAGGGTGAGAGTAGTACAGAAAGGGGGTAAAGGAATAATTCCCTCTCCCTCTGGAAGAGGGCCAGGGTGAGAGTCGTTCGGAAAGAGTGCCATACCGGACAGGCATGCGACCGGAATGGTAGTTCCATAGACTTGTTTTATATCACCTTGGAAAAACTCGACAAAACCTAGGCTGGTTTTTTCATACTCCCTCCTTCATTCACTTCCTCTTGCGCTTTCAGACCATCCTGATCGCGGCCATTTCCTGGGCCGGGAGGAGAGGGTAGGAAGGCCTGGACCGGTTTGAAAGAGTCAGGCTTCCCATTTTTCGATCTAGAGCAAATCTGGGTAATATTCGCCGAATCCGGAAGAGCCTTATTTCACGAGGATCCGGATTTCATCTTCCAGGTAGGAGGCGCGGACGTTTTCCTGTTCGAATTGCAAGATCAGGCGGTAGAGTCCCGCGCGGACCGGGGCCACGATCAGGAGGGAGACCCGGACCGGTTGTCCGGGGGGCACGGGGCCTTCGATGTACGCGGGATGCAGTCCGGGAGTGGCGGTGGTTTCCCCCTCGTATATCCAGCTGTAGGTCAACCGGCAGCGGCGGCCGGCCGGAGTTTCCGGTCCGTTCCAAATATCCCAGCCGTCGTTGCGCAGATCGACGGTGGCGGGCAGTGTGGCGCCCGGTTGCATCACGATGGGGATGGTGTGCGACAGGTATGCGGGGATGAGGGCATTGGCGGTGGGATCGTCCGGGGCGAGATGTTGGCGCAAGAGGTAAAAGAAGGTATAGGGATCGGTGAGTTCGTATTGGAATTTCGTGGACGAGGCCTGCAGCCGCTGGTAGAGCTGTACCAGGGCGGTGGGATTGGCCAGGTTGAAACGGTAGACCTGGAAGGTGGGTTTGTCCGCGGCGCTGGCCTGGAATATGGTTTCGGCCGCCTGGTCGAGAGGCAGCAGCTTATTCGGAAAATAAGCGGTTTCCTGGATGAAGGGAATCAGGTTGCCGGCCAGGGGAGTTTGAAACGGTTTGAGAGTGGCCACGCCCTGGGGGGAGAAAGTCATGAATGCGGTTTGCAGGAGTTCCGTGAATACCGTATTCCGGCTTTCGCGGCGCAAGTCGGCGGCCACGGTGGCGTGGAGATCGAAGCGGCGGTAAAGCGCCTTGGAAAAGTCAATCCAGAGGGGCAGCGCGTCGCCCAGTTCGGAGGGACGGTTGGGAGGGGATAAACGGTTGATGAAACACAATCCCGCCCCCGCGCCGCCGGAGACGAAATAATCATTGGGTGTGCGGGTCTCGTACAAGTAGTCGAAAATGTGGGGGACGCGCTCACTCAACAAGGGAGAAACCGCCCAGGCGATGGGAATCTCGCCCCGGAAAAGATCGTTCCATAGGAATGGGACCGCCTGGTAGAGCATGGCGGAAGATTGGAACGCGCCGATGACGAAGAGGAGATAGTTCTTTTTCTCCAACGGCCGGGCGGGGGGGACGGGATTCTGGAAATAGCGCTCCTTGCCGGGGAAATGCTGAAAAACCGAGGCGTTGGCGATGGCGGGGAAGGGAGCGCCGTCGGCGTCGAGGATGCCGTTGAATGCGGAGAGGGCGCCGAGGAATTCCTCGGCGGTCTCCTCGGGGGTGTGTTTCCCGGTACCGCCCTCCGCGTTGCTGTACTTGAACCACCAGGGGACGAAGCCGCCCGCCTGGATCATACGTTCTCCACTGGCCGTGCGTTCATGAGCGGATTTCAAAATATCCAGCAGGATTTTTTGATCGATCCCGGTGAAGAACGGATTCTTGGGACCATCCGTGGCGGGTTCATCCCACCAGGGATCCAGATCGAGAAAGAACGCTTTGCGGGCAATGTAATAATCGCGGTTGACGATCATGCACTTCTGAAGGTCGGGATATTGATAACCGGGCGCGCGCGGATCCTCATCGGCGGGATCGGGGAAAAAGCCGAGAAACTCGGGCGAACACGCGCCGCTTTCCAGGTATAGGGATTTGGCCCAGATGTACGCGTCGGTTTTGGGCGTGGTGGTTGTGTCCAGGCTGGTGTCGGGAATCTTGTTGACGGCAGTGAACTTGTCGGAGAGGCGGACCTGGACGGGCAGGCGCGGACCGCCCGAGACCAACTGACTGTAAAGCGAATCGGGAGAAGGATCGTGGCGGATGGGCAGCATGCCGTCCGCGCCCGCTACGGTCAACGCGACATTGCCGGTGGCGGGCAGTTTGGGATCCCAGAGCACGATGGCGGAAAAATAACTCCGGAAAATCCGCAGAAGCTCTTCCAGCGAGTCGATGGGGATGAGTTCATGATCCGCCAAAAAACCACGGCCGCCATGAATTTTTTCGAGCCAGAAACGGTCGATGTTGATGCCGCTGGAGGATAAGCGATCCCTCACGTAGAGGACATACAACTGGGGTTCATCCCGGTTGACGAGTCCCTGGAGAGCGGTAACCAGATTGATGACATCATACTGCCAAATCTTGTTTTCGGGATGCAAAGTTAAGTACGATTCTAGATCTAGGACATATAGCGCGCGGGTGGCGGCGGCGGGAGTCTCCGAGGCAACGGCGGATGATTCCATGGCCGCGGGGGATTCTGCCGGGTCCGGCTGGGAGGCCGCCGGGCGGGATAAACCGCCAACCGCGAACCATAGCGAAATAAGAATACGCAGTGAAGTAATTCTGCTCATGATGTCTCCATTCATTGACAACCGATGGGAGGGCGATCAGGGCACGGATGAAATCCCGGCGTGGATGGATTCTATCTGTCCATTGGTCTTGCTCATTTCGCGGGTGAGGACCTCCCATGGTTCATCCTGAATGTTGACCAATCCATAATTACTGTTTTCTCCATCGAAACGCCCCTCGGCAGGCTCGTCAGTGTATTCGAACCAATGGTAGCCTATGATGAAGGGCAGTTCCATCAATTCACTGACAAACGAAGTGAACAGCCGGGCGCGGTCCTCCTGGACCGGCGCCGGTTTGCCCGCTCCCTTGGTGTTAGGCAGGCCGGAATCCATGGCTTTGAAGGAGAACTCGGTGATGAGGATGGGTTTTTGTGTGATTTGGTAAATCTCCCGCAGTGCCGGTTCGGGGGGACGTTCCTGGTACGTGTTGAAGGTGACCACGTCGACATGGTTCCGTAACGCCCGCAGTACCGGCGCGGGAGCCTGGCCGGCAAAACGGCAGCCCAGGATCAGGTGGTTGGAGTCCTGATTTCGTATCTCTTCCATGCAAACGCGGAAATAAATTTCGGCGGTTTGTTCCAGAAAATCGTCCTCGTCTTTTTTCAAAGCGCCGCCGGCGGGAATCGGATGAGAGCCGGGGAGTTGATCGAACGATTCGACCTGGGTTCCCCAAGCCTGATTTAACACATCGATGGAGGGATAGCGGCGGGTGAGGAAATCCAACGCGGCCTGGCGGCCTGCTTCCCCTGGTTTCAGGCGGAGGAAACTGACCAGCAGGGAATCCGGTGAGCGCCAATCCGCCCCCCAACGCAGCTCGTTATCGGAGAAATAGCCGATCAGGTATGGATCCTCCTTGCGGGATTGACACTGGATCATGGCCTCATGGGCGGCCAACTGGCGGAATTTTTTGGAGTAGACATCCGGGAAGAGTCCTTTTTCCCAATCTCCGCCGGCGCTGGAACCGATATCCAGGATGTAGGTATAAGGCATTTTCTGGCGGCGCATGCTTTCGCCGGACCAAGAACCGATGGTGTTGAAATTCCATAGGCGAAGGTTGGCGGCCACGGCCTTGGCCCAGGCATCCTCGGTCCCGTATTTTTTCTGCGTGGCGAGAGCGTAGGGGCTGAGGCCCAAGGCGGGACAGAAATCAGCCGTAAAGGAAATATGGTTGACACCCTTGGAGAGAAAGGCTTTACCGCCTGGATCGATCAACCACCAGGTTTGGTCGATTTGTTTCGTGTAAAAGAACATCCGCGGTTCGGCGGAAAGACGGGTCCACCCGCCGAAATGGTTGTACGAAGCGGATTCTTGAGCCCATCCCGGAAGGGAAAGAAGACAGAACGCGCCAAGAATAAGAAAAAGGAGAAAAGGTGTAATTTTCATGCGTGAGTCCCTTTCCATTTTATCTATACTACGATTTCCCGTGGTTTCAGGATAGCCTGAAAATCACCGGGGCGATGAATCGATTGCCCTGCCTGGATTTCGGCACTCCAATACGAGGAAAGTGAGATCGTCCTCCATGAGATTTCCACGGCGGAAACGTTTCAGTTCCTGATGGAGCCGCCCGGGCAGAAGATGGAGGCCGAGATTTTCGGTCTTGACCATGAATTGTACAATGCCTTCCAGGTTGAACAAACGCCCCAGGAGATTGAAGGTTTCCAGGATGCCATCGGTATAAAACGCCAGACGGTCTCCCGGTTCCAGGAAAATCCGCGCTGATGGGTATTCCGCGCCGGGATCATGGCGCAGGAAGGGGGCGCGGGGCGCGATCAGCGGTTGGCAAGAACCGGCGTGGAGGCGCAGGATGGGCGGATGACCGGCGCAGGCGTAAACGAGCCGTGACCGGCGCCAATCCACAACCGCCGCCTGGGCGGTGACATAGTGCCGGCCGGGACCGTATTCGAAGAGATGGCGGTTGAGTTGTTTCAGGATGCTGGAGGGATCATGTCCCAGTTTGTGTTGATGGATGAAGGACCGCACGATGGCCATGGAGATGGATGCTTGCGCCCCGTGTCCGGTGACATCGGCGACGATCAGGAAGAGGTGCTGGTCATCCAGCGGGATGACGTCATAGTAATCACCTCCGGCATAGGCGCACGGCTCGTAGAGAACCTCCAGGCGGTAGCGGATGTCCTGGGGCATGGCCGGGGGCAGGAGGGAACGTTGCAGGCGGCCTAGTTCCATCTGATCACGGATGATTTTTTCCATGTCCGTGAGGGTCTGGGCGGCGTCACGCGAACTGCGTTGCAGCCGTTCGGTCAGACGGCGTATGATCCAACCGAGAATGGTGAGATTCTTTTTCATCCGCTCGAAAACCGCTCGAGGGATCCGCAGGACATGAGTGGTTTCGAGGGCGGTCACGGTGGCGGTCCGGGGAGAATTCAACAGGAGGCCCATTTCGCCGGCCGGGTCGCCCGGCCCCAGGCGGCTGATCATCCGTTGGTCCACGCGCACGGAACATTGGCCGTCCAGGATCAAGAATAGGGAATCGGAAGGTGAATTTTGGGTGAGTATGATTTCATCCGGCTCAAAAACAAGAACTTGTGAGTTCTGAATGATGAAACGAAGCAAAGGGGATCCGGCCAGCGTGGAGAGTGATTCGTCTTTCCGGCGAAGGATTTCCAGTAGTTCCTCGGGAGGAAGGGGAAAAATAAGTTTCCGTGTTTTCACATTCCTAAATATCGGTTGGTTCGGGTGAAATATGAATAGCAGGAAAGATGAGCAACACGAAATCCGCCAAAACCAACGATTACAATTTTTTACAGCGTTTCCACCGGATTTACGTTTCAGCGAGTAGATGATCACCCTGATTTACCTTATAATTGAATCCATTCACTGGTGGAGGAGACAAATTTGATGAGAAAAAGGGGATTTACGCTCATCGAGTTGTTGATCGTCGTGGCCATTATCGGTATTTTGGCGGCGATCGCGGTACCCAACTTTTTGAACGCGCAGATGCGGGCAAAGATCGCTCGCGCCCAGGCGGACATGCGCAGCGTCATGACCGCCATCGAGCAGTTGCGCTTGGATAAGGGCGTGTTACTGATCGATTTCTGGGACGACGACATTCCCGAGGGGATCAATCGGATGAAAGAAGTATTTCACGGCATCGGCGGCGCGGCGCAGAATGACCGGGGAGGCACGGCCGGCTTGTTCGCTCCCTTGACCTCACCGGTGGCCTATATGTCCTCGATTCCCGTGGATCCCTTTTTCGCGCCCACGTCGGCGGCGGATACGAACAGCCAGTTGATATCCCAAGACATTGTGCCACCCTACGCTTACATGTACGCGGATGAAGATCCCGCGATTCCAGGGCAGGATTATGGATTGAGTTTCTTCGCTCCCAGCAACGAGGCGCAGTTGAGGAAAGTGGGTCTGCGGCCTTTGACGAATGGGATTTACGTGCTGCTGGGAGCGGGTCCGGACGGCAAGCGGGGGGCGTACAACAATGTCCTGGGGATGGGATTTCCTTATGATGTCACCAACGGATTGACGAGCAACGGGGACATCGTGAAGATGAATTGAGGGCGGATTCCTGGTTCATCCCGGATACGAATGCCATGGATGTAATCCCCAGGAAAGCGGGGATTCAGAAGTGGTATTTGGGGGTTGCTCAATTCCATAGGCTCGAAGGGATGTGTGGCAACGTGTCCCGGCTTCCCTTCAGGACGGTTTTTCCCCCATCCTCGCCTGCCCCCGGGAGGGGAGGGGATTTTGGATTGATCTCTCAAGCCCAATCCGTATGGACACCGATTGGGCCAGCTTGAAAATAGGCAGGCAAGGGCCGGAGGAATCGAAACCCATCACAAAGTGCGCGGACATCCGTTTCATCACCTTGATGAAAGCGGGGATTGAAATTAGGATGATTGGTGCAAGGAATAAAAAACATACGGGGCGTAGCGCAGTCTGGTAGCGCGCCTGCTTCGGGAGTAGGAGGCCGCTGGTTCGAATCCAGTCGCCCCGATGAATCGGCACATCCGGCGTCCTCAGGGACGCCGTTCGCATAGGGGGAGTCATCCGGCAAGGAGCTAAAGGCGTGTCGGAACGGTATGACCGCGAGTATCCCAAAATCCGTCCCGTGGAGGCGTTTCCCCACTACGAGGGGCCTCAGCAGGGAATCTGCCTTCGGGATCCGCGCGGGATCGCCTCCAACATTCTGGTATTACCCCTCCCGGTATTTTTCGTCGCAACCTTGTTTGACGGGCGCCACTCCATTCTGGACATCCAGGAAGCCTTCACGCGGCGTTTTCAACAACTGATCACGCGAAAACAGATCGAAGAAATAATCTGCCGCCTGGATGAAGAACTGTATATGGATACGGAAACCTTCCAACGGGCGTTGGAGGTCTTGCGGGAGGAGTTCCGGGCGGCGCCCTTCCGGGAACCCGCGCACGCGGGAGCGGTTTACCATCCGGAGCCGGAGCCGCTGAAGGCGCAGCTGCGGGGATATTTAGAGGCGATCGGAGAGGATGGGTCCCGTCCGGCGGGGAAAGTGGAGGATACGAGTAAGCGGTTGAAGGTATTGATCGCGCCCCATATCGATTTTCACCGGGGTGGAATCGGATTCGCGCATGCCTACCGGGAAATATCCCGGAGCGTTCCCGCGGACTTGTATCTAATCTTCGGCACCGCGCATCAGAGCCAAAGCAGCCAGTTCATCCTCACGGCCAAAGACTACAATACGCCGCTGGGGCGGATGGAAACCGATGTGGAGTTTGTTGAACGGTTCAGCCGGGAGGCGCCGGTGGATGTGTTCGAGGAAGAACTGTTGCACCGTAACGAGCACTCGGCCGAGTTCCAGGCCGTCTGGCTGCGGTACATGTTGGATGGCGAGTGGCGGGGAAAGATTGTGCCGATATTATGCGGATCGTTTCACCGCTACGTCATGGAGGGAACCTCGCCGCGGCAGGATCCCGTCCTGTCGGAATGTCTGGACCTGTTGCGCCGCCTGGTGGACGAGTATCCCGGCGAAGTGGCCTTGGTCGCCGGGGTGGATTTGAGTCATGTGGGCAAGCGGTTCGGCCACGAGCGAGGAATTTCCGCCATGGAGCTGGCGCGGGTGGAGCGGGATGACCGGGAGGTTTTGGAGGCCATCCAGAGCGGGGAAGCGGAGCGGTTTTTCGGGTGCGTGGCCGGAATGAAGGACCGCAACAATGTGTGCGGCCTTTCACCCATCTATATGGTCCTGGACGTGGCCCGTCCCGGCCCCGGGCGTTTCTTGTTTTATGACCAGGCGATCGAGCGGGAAACCGAATCGGTGGTAACGTTCGCCAGTTTCTCGTTTTACGAGGAGTGACCGCGCCTTACGCGGCCTTTTCCACCGCATCCAGCGTATCGTCAATCATCTTCTTGAAATCGTAAACCATCACGCCAAAATATTTTTGTCCGGGAGTGCGGACGAGGGAAATGGCCTCTTCGCCATTGACCAGGGCGAACATATCCTGGCCGTCGGTGACGAAGAAAAGTTCGTGTTCAAAGGGCTTCTCGATGTACCGGGGCATGTTTTTGCGCAGATACGAGATACCCCGCCGGACTTTTTGCATGCTCAGACCCTGTTTGCGCAGTTGGAGGAACCACCGCAGCATCACCAGGTCGGCGAACGAATAGAGTTTATGTTTGCCGCAGCCCTGGGCGGAACGGACACTGGCCTTGATGAGTCCGGTCTTTTCGTAGTAATGCAGCCGGACCGGATCGATCTTGATGCCGTCCAGGCGTTGGATCAATTCGATCACTTCCCCGGATTGAAAAGCGGATTTGATCGGTCGAATCTTGGCGGTTTTCATGGCTCCCCTCGCGAATGATGTCCGGTTTGGTTTCTGGGTTCAGTCCTGCAATGGGATAGAGCGAACAAATTATTACCGGTGAAATATCGTCACAACATCATAGCATCGTTTTCTCCTTCAGGCAAAAGAGAAAAAAACAGCACCTCCAGAG
Source organism: bacterium (assembly GCA_041946805.1). Lineage (GTDB taxonomy): Bacteria > Hinthialibacterota > Hinthialibacteria > Hinthialibacterales > Hinthialibacteraceae > JABLXU01. The sequence goes on along the minus strand of JBHGBC010000131.1, from coordinate 741 downwards.
TCCTGAAGATGCCCCTCAAACCCAAAGGACGGATAGCAACAACGTCAACGGCCGTTACAGGCGAGACATCCCAAGGAACCGCAATAGCAGGGAAAGCGCTGGACGAGGGATGAGCTGCGTTTGTCCCGGCTGCCCGAAAACACCCACGGGACCGTTGGCCTCCCAGGGCGTTCCGCCATCCGCGTTAAAACCGGTCCTTACGCTTTCTTGGGAGCGGTTTTCTTGGCGGCCGTTTTTTTCGCGGCGGTCTTCTTGGCCGCCGTTTTCTTGGCGGTCGCTTTCTTGGCCGTTGTCCGTTTCACGGTCGCTTTCTTGGCCGTCGTCTTCTTGGCCGCCGTCTTCTTGGCCACTCCTTTGCCCACGGTTGTTGACTTGCGGGCGGCCGTCCTCTTCGTTGTCATGGATTTCTTCGTTATCATTGACTGCTTCACCTCCTTCGGCGCTTTTCCGGTTCCCGCGGCCGTTTTCTTTCCCGGGCGGGATTCCCTGATTAGGATTTATTTATATATATTACAACCGATGTAATATTGTCAAGCAAAAAAAATCAATCAATCGAAAAAAATTTCATTTTTTTTCGCGGGAACGCCTCTCTAGGCAGAGTATGGGTTTCAATATAAGAATAAAGGTTCATCCGATAAGTGCGTACCGGATGTTGTAAAATTGATTTCATTCACCCCGGGAGGAGGGCGGACTTCCAGGTCCGCACCGACCTAAATTCCCTCACCCTGGCCCTCTCCCAGA
>JBHGBC010000130.1:0-17235 GCA_041946805.1 bacterium | reverse complement strand
CCGGTATTTTGCCAGATAAAGGGGAGCTTCTCTATTGGTAAGTTACACGGAATGAAATAGATACTGAAAATATTTTAAAATTACACACGTTGGCTCAGAGTTGCGCAGCGGTTTATTGCCCTGCCCCCAATTGAAGGACTCTTATGAATTCTGCCTTCGTGTGGACAAACCTTGAACTCTATGGCGAGGGAGAGGATTTTGATTATCTAGATGTTGTTCAAAGCGTGCTATTGGAGATTGAAAAGTGAAAGGCAGACGGTTGAAAAACGAGGATTGTAGATAGATATGATCTCCATCCTCAAATGTACGCTGGAATAATCCAATATGGATAGGTAGATAAGAATTCATAAGTAAAAAAAGGAATTTCAGCATAATCTTTTCACTTTTTCATTTCAAGAGAAGATATGTTAAAATTAACTATATCCAATCCACAATGACAACGGTCATGTTATCTTCACCGCCTCGGTCGTTACCCATTTCAATAAGTATTTGACAAGCCAGTTGGGAATCTTTCTGACTATTCAAAATCTCCGCTATTTCGGTATCCTTCAGCATTTCTGACAGTCCGTCTGTGCAGAGCAAAATCCGATCTCCTGCTTGAGTAATAAATGATGTAATATCAGGTGCGATATCCTTTTCCATTCCGATACATTGCGTGATTTGATTTTTCATCGGATGATCGTCTGCCTTGTCGGGAGTGATGACCCCACTATCCACGAGATGTCGAATGATGGAATGATCCTTGGTTAAGGGATTCAATTGGTTCGCGCGTAATAAATAAGCCCGGCTGTCTCCGACATGTGCAATGAATACGTTTTCTTGGAGCGAATATGCCATGACCAGCGTGGCTCCCATGCCACGAATATTTTCGTAGGATTCACTTGCTTGCCAGAGAATATGATTCAAACGCCGGATTTCTTCTTGCAGCACCGCTGCGATGGCTTTTGTGCCATTTGATACCGTTAAAGATAATTGTAAAATCTGTTCTGGTAAGATGTTGGTTATCATTTCCGCGGCGTGGCGCCCCGCTTGATGACCGCCGAGGCCATCCACGACTAAGAAAAAGCCTTTCTCAGGCAGCATGAAAAAGGCATCTTGATTTTCCGCGCGGATTCGACCCCGATCGGTCAGGCCTGCACATACGATGTTATATAGTGAGTAATTCTCATTCATGGGTAGCCCCATGCGCTTTCAAGGGGTGAACACCGGTTATCGTGATTGTTCCATCTTTGTGAAGGATTACTTCGCTGTGCGGAATGGATGCGAAATCGGAAATGCGATATCGATTGGTGAGCAGATGGATCTTTTGATTCGATGAACCCAATAGAGCGAAATTGGACGGTTGGTTTGGTTGATAGCGTCCCGCGATTAGTGCATCGGCCATTGTCAGGATTTGTAATCCCAATGGAATCCGTTTCACTTCATCCAAGGTATACCCGGTAAAAACCAAAACGCTCAATTTTGAACGGTCCACTTGTGTGAGAAAATCGTATAGCGCTTCGGATTGCTGGAACGGCTCCCCGCCGGATATCGAGATTCCCTCGAGGGGAAGGTTTGAAGAATGGATCATATGGGCAAGATCCTGGGTTTCCATCACAAATCCACTCGTGGGATCGTGAGTTTCAGGATTGAAACAACCGAAGCAATGCAGCGTACAACCTTGAAACCAGATTGCCGCACGTAATCCAGGTCCATTTGATCGGCTGGCTAACTCTATGCCGTGCATTTGGACTTTCATGCAAACACCATTTCTGCAAAATTTGCAGCAAGCTCGCTTCGCTCGTTTTAAGGGTAAAAGCGTAAAAGGATAAAAACTAACAAGTCCTGGCACAACGGAAACCGCAGGAGAGGTGCCGCGACCACGGGTCGTAGGGGCTGCGGTCGGCGCATTGGAAGTAGTTGACGTTATTGTCGTACCACGAGCCCCCGCGAACCACACGAGACGTTCCGCTTTTCGGCAAGGATATATCCCCTCGTTTATATCTTTCATATGCCTGGTCGTCATACCTGTCCTCACACCACTCCCACACATTCCCCGCCATCTGATACAGCCCCCACGGACTGCATCCGGCCGCATACGACCATACATCACAGGTCGTCTCATTCCCCTTATTTTCTTTATTCCAGCATTTCTCCCAATCCATCCCCTCCCCCCAGGGATATTCCCGGCCGGCCGTCCCCCGCGCCCCCTTCTCCCACTCCAACTCTGTCGGCCATCGCATTCCCGCCCATTGGCAATAGGCCTGGGCATACACCCAACTCACGCACCCCACCGGATGATCCGCCTTCTGTTGGGGAAAATCTTTTCCCTTCCACACCGGCGTTCCCCCATTCGTCTGATCCGGCGGCCGATGGCCGGTCTCATCCACAAACCGCTTGTACTGCGCGTTGGTCACCGGATGCAGCGCCAGGTAATACGCCGGCAAATGGACCGGGAACTTTTCTTTCCCTGCTAAAAACTCCCCCGCCGGGATCAGGACCAGCAACGTTCCGTCTTTTTCGTTTTCAATGATTGGAGAAAAACCCAAAATGTTGTCAAGCGCGAAATCACCTGGAGTCAGAATCGGGATTGTTGTATTACGATCTATGTGATCGGTCATGATGGCGTGGATCCTTCCAGATTGGCATATTTCGCGTTTTGACTGGCCCACGCGGTCAAGAGGCGGATGTCTTCTCGACGGGATTGAGCGAGGGGAACTGTTTCTTTCAATGCCTGATGGATATCTTCGCTTTCCAGTTCCCGGTCATGGTCGAAGGCATGGAAAAGACCCGCGATGACTGCCTGTTCGATTTCCGCGCCGGAAAATTGCCCGCTCGCCTCGACCAAGCCGGGGAGGTTAAACGTATCCGGATCGCGGTGTCGTTTGTTCAAGTGAATTTTGAATATATCCTCCCGTTGTTTTTTACCGGGCAAGCCGACGAAAAAAATATCGTCAAAACGTCCCTGCCGTAAAAACTCCGGGGGGATGCCGGAGAGATCATTGGCGGTGGCCACCACAAATACCGGACTTTTTTTATCCTGCAGCCAGGACAAAAATGTGCCGAACACACGGGCGGAGACACCACTGTCTCCTTGCCCGCGCACACCCGAAAAACCTTTCTCCACTTCATCGATCCACAAAATACACGGGCTGACTGATTCCGCGGTTTGGATGGCGCGGCGCAGATTGGCCTCGGAAGCACCGACCAACGAACCGAAAATGCGTCCGACATCCAAACGCAACAGCGGGACTTGCCAGGCTCCCGCCAAGGCGCGTGCAGTCAGGCTTTTGCCGCATCCAGGGACGCCAACTAACAGAACGCCCTTGGGCTGCGGAAGGCCGGCATACCGTGTTGTCCCGGCGAAAACCGGCAGCCGGGATTGGAACCATTTCACCAATTCGTTCAATCCTCCAACGTCCTTGAACGAATCGGATTGATGATAGTATTCCAAAATGCCCGTTTTGCGGATCACTTGTGTTTTTTCTTCGGCTACGAGCCGGTCGATGCCCGATTTCAATCCCTGCAATCTCAGTCCGGCGGCGCGGATCGCCCGTTCCGCTTCGTTCAGAGTCAATCCCATTGACGCCCGGATGACCGCCATTCGATCCTCATCCGACAATTCAACTGGCAAGTTGGCGTTCTTGAACTCATCGATCAATTGATCGAGCAACGGTTCGAGGCAGGTCCGGTCAGGTAACTGATACAGGGATAATGTGACCTCCTTTTGGAGTTCATCTGGCACTTTATAGAATGGCGACAAAAAGAGAACCGACTTGTGAGTCATACGGACCGCCCGGGCGGCGTCCCGGATCAGGCGCGTCGTCACCGGCGTGAAGTGATCGTGAATGTCGAGAAAAACAAAAATGGCATCGTCGGGATCATCGATCAGATGCAACAAAGCCAGGGTGGGATCCCCCGCGGAATCCTTGCCGATCAGCTTATTTTCCTCGTCGCGCAAGCCGCGGGATGTGCTCCAGATATACATCCGCCGCGGCCGGCCTCGGTCTTCGGTCAGCCGTTGCGCGATGTTCCGGATGGCGGTCAGCACGCGTTCTTCTTCAAACGAGCAAACGCCAATGAGTGGGATACTGGCGCGGATGAGAATCTCTAAGCGGCTCTCGTCATCATCGGCCATGCGGGTACGGCGGGCCACGGTTTCCAGGTCCCGGCTCAGCTCCCCGGCGTTGGGATAACGGGTATTGGGGTCCTTACTCAATGCTTTCCGAAGGACCCGGATGATCCGGTTATCGACATGTTTCTGGCGCAGCGGCGCTTCGTCGAATTTGGCCGTCATGATCTTGTGGATCACTTCCCCGACTTCTCCCGCGAACGGCAGGATTCCGGTCAGCATTTCATAGAGCGTGATACCCAGCGACCAGATGTCCGACTGGATTCCCGTGGCGCCCTGCAGGGCTTCCGGGGCCATGTACTCCACCGTCCCGATACGGGTACTGGCCTTTTGACTGGTACGGGATAACAGGCGGCCGACGCCGAAATCGAAAAGTTTGGGAATATTCTCCTGGGTGATGTAGATGTTGTCAGGTTTTACGTCCCGGTGCAAAACACGGGAGGCATGGGCGTAGGCCAAGGCTTCCGAGACCAGCCCGGCATATCGAATCGCTTCCGGCGGCGATAAAGGGCCGCGATCCTTCATAATTTGACGCAAGGTTTGACCTTCCACATATTCCATGACTAGAAAGGCAATCCCTTCGTGTTTTTCCAATCCGTAGGTCCGCACGATGTTGGGGTGGATTAACCGGCTGTTGACAGCAAATTCTTTTTCAAGGTCTTCCAGCCCCAACGCGTCCTGTTGATGGGGAAAACCAAGGGCGACAGCCGTTACTAGTATATCCATCCCCCGGTTTGTCGCGCAATACACACTCTTGAACGCGCCGGAACCCAGGTATCTTTCCAGGCAATAAGATCCGAATTCCTGGCCGATTTTGTAAGGGCCGCCGCTGGTCATGATGACTATCCTTCACAAGATTTTCGCGCGAGCTCGCTGCACTCGCTAAAAGGTAAGTGTGTAAAAGAATAAAATCTAACAAGTCCTGGCACAACGGAAACCGCGGCCGTCGCTCCGCTCCGACGGGACGCGGTAGTGACGGCCAGCGCACTGGATGAAGTAGGCGCAGCGGTCGTTCCACGAGCCCCCGCGAACCACACGAGATTGGCCACTCTTCGGCAAGGACATATTCCCTTCCTTGTATTTATCGTAGGCCTGATTGTCATACCAGTCCTCACACCACTCCTCCACGTTCCCCGCCATCTGGTACAATCCCCACGGACTGCTGCCTTCCGCATACGACCATACGCTACAGGTCGTCTCATCTCCTCTGTTTCTATCATTCCGGCATTTCTCCCAATCCATCACCAGCCCCCAGGGATACTCCCGGCCATCCTTCCCCTGTGCCCCCTTCTCCCATTCCAACTCCGTCGGCAACCGCAATCCCGCCCATTGACAATATGCCTGAGCATCCTCCCAACTCACGCACACCACCGGATGATCCGCCTTCTCGTTCGGAAAATCTCTCCCGCTCCAGACCGGTGTCCCATAATCCAGCTGGTTTGGCGGACGATGCCCCGTTGCCTTCACAAACTTCTTGTACTGCGCGTTGGTCACTGGATGCAGTGCCAAGTAATACGCCGGTAATCGAACCAGAAATCTACTTACACCAGCCAAAAATAATCCTTCCCGAATCAAAACAAGCAATGTCCCGTCTTTCTTGTTCTCGATGATGGGGGGAAAATTGGGGAAACGGTTCAGTACTGAATCCCATACCGTCAGAACCTGAGTCGTGGATTCATAATCTGTTTTGGATCCAATCACTGACAATTTGGATTTACTGATGAATTTCATGATCGGTTCACAGTTCGAACACTCGTTTGGGTTTGGTGTGAACGGGTGGAACTTCACCCATGGAAACCTCTCCGATTACTTGGTCCTTTCCACCGTCTTCCCCGCTGGAAGCCATCCGCCATTGGTCACGGGCTTCGTAACGTAGTTTGGTGATTTTGGAAGCCATGGATTTGGAGAGTGGAACCGAAGTCCGGATGGCTTTTTCGAGATGACGATTCTCCAACCGGCTTTTTTCTCCTTCCGCATAGGCTTCATACAACGCTGAGATAACAACTTGCTCTAACTCCGCCCCGGAGAATCCTTCGCTGGCAGCTACATGCGGTGAAAGGTCAAAATCACGGTAGTCGCGGTGATTCTTGGTCAAATGAATGGCCAGGATGTTGGCGCGCTCCAAGGGAGAGGGAAGATCGATAAAGAAAATTTCATCGAAACGGCCTTTGCGCAGCAGTTCGGGCGGCAGGCCTTCGATGTCATTGGCGGTGGTGACCACAAAAACCGCTTTGGTTTTTTCTTCCATCCAGGTCAGAAGCGTCCCAAAAACACGCGTAGTGACTCCACTGTCACCGTGGCCGCGGACTCCCGAAAGTCCTTTTTCAATTTCATCGATCCACAGCACGCAGGGGGAAACGGCTTCCGCCATCTTAATCGCGCGGCGCATGTTCTCTTCTGATTCACCGACCAGTCCGGCGAAGACTTTTCCTAAATCAAATTTGAGCAGCGGCATCTTCCACTCGGCGGCTACCGCTTTGGCGGTGAGGCTTTTACCGCATCCGGGAACGCCCACCAGCAGCAATCCGCGAGGATTGGGCAGCCCAAACAGCCGGGCGGATTCGGAAAACGCTTTTCCTCGTTGCCGCAACCAGCGTTTGAGTAAATCCAATCCTCCGATGGAACCAAAGCGTTCGGGGCTGGAATAAAACTCCAACATTCCCGACTTGCGGATGATCTGTTCCTTTTCCGCGAGCAGCAACTCCACGTCTTCGGGATCGATGCGGCTGTTGGTCACGATGATCTTGGCCAAGGCGTTTTCGGATTCCGTCCGTGTCAATCCGTTCAGCGCTTTCACGATGATTTCGCTCCCGCCGCTTTCCAAGTTGATCTCTACTTTGGGATTGTCCTTGACCTGGTCGACGGTTTCATTCAGCACCTCCAGGAGTTCCGCTTCCGTGGGGAGATCCAGATCGAGCACGGTGATATCCTTCTCCAATTCCGGAGGTATTTTCAGGATGGAGGAAAGGATAATCACGGTTTTCCGGGAGGCTTTGAACGGCGCCACCAGGTCGCGCAGCTGCCGGATGATCAGCGGGGCGGTGGGAGAGCGCTCATCCATGAAAAAGTGGAAATCCTCCAGGATAAACAAACCCGGCTCCTGGAATTCCAGCAAAAACGGCAAAATGATTTTAGGATCGAGGATTTTTCGATCGACAGCTTTGTGATCGATCGTGCACAATCCTCGGGAGATCGACCAGATCAGTGGTTTCCGGCGGGCCAACTCCCCTTCCTGCGAGGAATGGGTTATCAAGTCGATGGCCCGGTCCTCTTCCGCCGTAACCACATACAAAATCGGGTACCCCGCGCGGATGTAAATCTGCAGGTCCTGCTGGAATTTGGATTGTCCGGCCGGGGAGGGAACCGTCGAAGGGGTAACCATCACGATTCCACCTCAAAATCCTTCTCGGTTTCAGTTATGGTTTCGTGATATTCGGGTTTGAGGATGCGTTCCCCAATGGGTTTCCCCAGCCGTTGTTCGAGTTCCCGGGTGAATTCCATGCATGTTTCCCCAGTTCCGCCCAGCACTTCGATTTTTTGCGTGCCGTCTTTGTGGAGGGTTATTTTGATTTTTTTCACGGTGGTTCTCCCCAGCCTTACGATTTTATAGAGGATTGATTTTGAAAATTATGTGCATGATTGCTTTACCTGCAATACGGGTGAGCCTTATTAGGACTGGCGCATCGAAAACCGATGTTGTATTTTCGAGACGAAGGATCGACGCCTTCTCGGTAAGCGCATTGAAAGCCGATGCTACTGATGTTTCTCCACGAGCCCCCGCGAACAACACGGAGCAACGATTTTTTATTAAGCACATTATGAAGCACATTATCATTTTTTGGCATTGACAAAATTCCTTGCTTATATTTCTCATATGCATGGGTGTCATACCAATCTTCACACCACTCACACACATTACCCGCTATTTGGTACAAACCCCATTGGCAACAATTCTCTGAATACAACCATACTCCACATGTTCCATAGACTCTTTGACCTACAGAATTTCTACAATTTCTAGGATCCCATTCATGTCCCCAGGGATATTTCCGGTCATCCTTTCCTCTCGCTCCTTTCTCCCATTCTAACTCCGTCGGCAGTCGTAAACCCGCCCAAATACAATAAGCCTGAGCATCATACCAACTAATCTCCACTACGGGATGATCCAATTTTTTATTATTGAAATATTTATTTTGCCAAACTGAAGAAACCATCGTATCAGACGTGCTATACCCCGTCTCCTCCACAAACTTCTTATACTGCGCATTGGTCACTGGATGCAGCGCCAGGTAATACGCCGGCAAATGGACCGTGAACTTATCAGCACCCGCCAAGAACTCTCCCGCCGGAATCAGGACCAGCAGGGTTCCGTCCTTAGGATTCTCGATGATCAGATCGTATGGCATCGATGTTATCCCCGCTCCGACAAGAACAACACAATACCCTCATTTCTCAAAATATGAGCCATTATCTCTCTACCTTTTACAACTGAGTAACTGGGAGGTATTCGCACAAGCATTATAAACCTTTCAGCCGCTTTGGGATTTCGGTCTCGTGATTTTTCTATTTGATCTAAGCCGGAAAGGAACCTTATTTGCAATTCCCTGCTGTTCGTGAATTGCAAAGCATAAATTATATGAATGCTTTCCTCATCCTCTACATCATCTCTCGGCAATGATCGAAGGTATTTATGATAACGATAAACTCTACTAGGACTTTGGATTCGCTCGCTAAAGGATAAATATGTAAAAACTAATAAGTCCTGGCACAACGGAAACCGTATATGTTGTTTCGAGACGACGGGACGTAGTCGATACGGTACGTGCAATGAAAATAATTGTCTTTGTAGAAGTTCCATGAGCCCCCGCGAACCACACGATACTTTCCCCTCTTCGGCAAGGACAAATCCCCTTGCTTATACTTTTCAAAGGCTTGTCCATCAAACCAATCCTCACACCACTCCCACACGTTCCCCGCCATCTGATACTGCCCCCACGAACTGCACCCGGACGTATACGACCATACATTACAAGTCGTCTCATTCCCCTTGTTTTTAGCATTCCGGCATTTCCCCCAATCCATCCCCTCCCCCCAGGGATACTCCTGGCCTTCTATTCCCCGCGCCCCCTTCTCCCACTCCAACTCTGTCGGTAACCGCAATCTCGCCCATCGGCAATAGTCCTGCGCGTCCCCCCAACTCACGCACACCACCGGATGTTCCGCCTTCTCTTGCGAAAAATCTTTCCCCCTCCACAATGGGTTTCTCGAACTCGCCTTATACGGCGGCCGATGGCCGGTATCCTCCACAAACCGCTTGTACTGCGCATTGGTCACCGGATGCAGCGCCAAGTAATACGCCGGTAAATGGACCGGGAACTTTTCAGCACCCGCCAAAAAATCCCCCTCCGAAATCAAAACCAGCAGCGTGCCGTCTTTCTCATTCTCGATAAGAATGTCATAAGACATTGATCTATCCGCGCTCCGACAAGATCAAAACAACATCCCCGTTTTCCAACGTCTTTTCTTCCTCGACTATCAGGTTTTGTTCTCGCGCTTGGTTGTGAATCAGATTGTAGGAATACTGACGGTTCACTTGTTGGACAAATTCCTCTTGCCGAATGGCTGTATTGCCTTGCACACCCCACCAATCGGCCACGATTTCGTATTCCTGGGCCGTCCGGCGAAAGCCAATGTCATATTGTGAACCGGTATTTACTAGGATTTCAGCCTGTTCACGATTTTGCTGATATCCGCGGATGACCAGGTTCTGTCCTTCCTGAAACCGGTAATACAAATCCCGCAAGGATTGAACCAGAATCTCCCGCTCGCGAATTTGAGTTTTAATGCGCACAAAATGAGACATGGGTCTCGCTCCTTTTCGCTTATTCAATCTCGATTTGTCGTCCGCGCGTCAGATCCGATCGCTTTTCCTCGCTGGAAGCGGGGAATGCGCGGCCCTCGGTCTTCCACTTTCGCAAACCTTCAATGATTTCCGCGTGAGATTGACTAATGGGGACAATCTCCCGAAGAGAATCCTCCAAATCCGTTTGCGTGATCTCGCGGTTGCCATCGGCGAAAGCGGTGAATTGGGCTTCCCGCACGGCGCGTTCAATCTCCCGGCCTACCAGGCTGCGGCTGCGTTCGACCAATTCGTTCATCCGGAAACGGTGTTTGGGATTGATTTCTCCGGCCCGTTTCAAGTGGATGATAAAGATCTCTTCCCGTTCCAGGGCGTTGGGCAGATCGAGGAAAAAGGTCCGCTCGAACCGGTTCATGAGTTCCGGCGGCAAGGCGTTGATATCGTTGGCCGTGGCAAATACGAACACCGGGCTTTTATGTTCCTGCATCCAGGTCAAAAAACCGCCGAAGACCCGCGTGGCGGCTCCACTGTTCAAAGCACCTGTGCCCGATCCCGCAAAGGCTTTTTCCATCTCATCGATCCACAAAATACAAGGACTGACCGTCTCCGCCAGCATGATGGCCCGGCGCATGTGTTTTTCGGATTCGCCTAACAACGATTCGAATACCGCTCCTATATCCAGCCGTAACAACGGCATCTTCCACAAGCCGGACAGCATCTTGGCCGATAAACTTTTGCCGGTGCCGGGAATGCCGATCAACGCCACTCCGCTGGGAAAGGGCAGCCCTGCTTTTCTCGCTTCCTCATCGAAAGCGATGCCACGCTTCTTAAGCCACGCTTTCATCAAATCCAATCCCCCGACACTCGTTTCCCCCTCCTCCGCCGGCCAGAATTCCAACGCGCCACTCTCGCGGATCACCTCCCGCTTGGCCCAGGTGACCAAATCAATACCGCGTTCATCAAACTTCTGATACCGCGCCCAAACCCGCGAAAAGGCCAATCGGGCTTGATTCGTGGTCAATCCCAGCGCCGAGGAAACTAGTTTTCCCCGCAAGTCACGATGCGGTAATCTTCCTCGATCCAAATTGCGCGTCACATCATCATACAATTGCTCCATTTCATGGCTGTCCGGCAAGGGCACATGCAAAACGACTACATCGTCTTTGAGTTCCAGCGGAAGCTCGGCCGCGGGCGTAAGAAAAACCAGAAATTGGTTGCGTTTGCGCAACTCGGGGGCCATGTTGCGTAATTTGCGGGTGATGTACCCCTTTTTTTGCGTCCAGGAATGATGGAAATCCTTGAAAACAAAAACGTACCCCGTCGGGGCTTTTTCGGCGATATGCGGCAGGAGGGTATCCGTCGTTACATCCTTTTTAGGAAAGGGTTCCTTTCCTTCCCGGATGCACTTGAAGCCATCCGCCATATCCCACGTATAAATCCCGAAATTGCCCGGCAATTCCTGGATGCAGCGAATCACCCGGTCTTCTTCGTAAGTGATCAGGTTCATCATGGGAACATTCGCCCCGAACAACGCGAGTAATTCTTCCTTGAGATTCATGATGAGTATTCTTCTTTCTCCCCTTCCCGTTACAGTCGGACAACGGGATGCTCTTTGAGCAAGGGTTTTCTGCGTAGGGTATCGAGCACGGTTACCAGCAACCGGCGATTGCCGTCGATTCCGAACGAACAGAGGAAACGTTGTTGATCCCGCGCCAGATTCACTGGGGGATCGGCCAGGATAAACGTGGGATTGTCTTCATTCAAACAAATGTACTCATACTCGCTGGTTACCCGGCTGTCTCCCCGCAATCGGCCATCCTCCCCCACGATGGCCACCGCGAGATCCCTCCGCTTCATGCGGGACACTTCATAGATTTTCAATCCGATCCGGGTCATGCCATCGTAACTGCCCTTGGCCCAAAACCTGACGGCATCTTTTCGCGTGGGGAATTCAGTGCCGATCTTGAATAAGGGCTTGAATTCATACTCTTTCCGGGAGCTGTTATAACTTTCAATGGCGTAGTCATGCTGAAGAACCGGTTCCACGATTCCCCGGCACGCCCCGCGCACCACCGTATCGAATGGATGGTCATATTCAATGTGGCAATCAAAGCAATTCTTCAAGATGTCTTGAACGCAAAGGACTAAACTGGTTCCCCCGGTGACCAGTACTTTTGTGATCTCATTTTTTCGCATCCCCACTTTCACCGCCGCGTTCTCCAGCGCCCGGTCAATCGTATCCCGCACCTGTTTCACGAAATCCTTTTGAAGCAAGATACAGCCCATGCACGCTTCTCCCGGGGCAGAGTGATTGCCCACCTGACCGCGTTCGCACTGCGCACAACTGCGTGTAAACGTAGTACGAAGCAATCTCGGCGCGGATCCAGCCTGGCTAATAATCTGAAATCCGGCTTCTGCCTCCAGCGGGTCCGATAATGCAATCTTGACCGCCTCGGCCTGCCGGAGAATGATGGCTTCCAAATCCCGCTTTTCCCGGTCGTCCAACTTATGCCGAGTGCTAAAATCTTCCGCCAGCCATTGATCGATATCCATTCCCCCCAGATCCTGGCCGGCCTGGCCTAGCTGAACGGCCTTTTTCGTGTCGGTTGAACTCATTTCAATCCGGATCGTCGACACGTCCAACGTGCCTCCGCCGAAATCGAACATCACGAATCGTTCGTCTTTCCGGGCGGCTCCATGATAGCCAAACACGCACGATGTGGGCTCATCCAACATACGAAACCTCCGGATTCCCAATCCTTCGATGACTTTCCAAAGCCAATCTTGAAAATCCTCGAACGCCTCCACCGGCGCGGTGAAGGTAAAATCATCGTTGGTGAAGGAAATCCGGTCGCTGGCATAATTCAACAACGCCTTCAAAAAATCTTCCCCGGCCTGCAGGGGATCGATATGGCCTTGAGCCGTCTTCTTGCATTTGGTAATGCGACGGGCGATCGCGCGTTTCATCCATCGGAACGTGTCCGGATGTTCGGCCAAGCCACGCGATAAAACCTGGTTGCCGATCAAGGTTTCCGTTTCGGAATAATGAATGAGGGAAGGAATAACATGAACGAATTGTTCCGGTCCATCTTGCGTCAAGCGATAGCGCATTTCACTGGCGATACCGGGGATATCCAGGGTTTCTACCCGTTGCGTGGTCTCGTTAAACCGGGCTAAAACGGTATTGCTTGTCCCAAAGTCGACCGATACCTGGCTCATCCTAGGCCTCCTGGGCGGTGACCATCGCTTTGAGCAATATTTTCTCGCCCATCCGGTACCCTGGAATGCGCACAACCACCGGGATCCCTGCCCGAACACTGCCCCCACTCATTCGCTGATAAAAAACTGGATCAAAACCGGTTTCCATCCCCACGGTTCCGATCTTTTCCAGTCCAATCCGGCCGAGTTCTTTTTCCAGGCTCAGGATCAGTTCGATCAAATCCTTGACGGCTACTTCCCGGCCCGACTTTTCGAGAGAGACCAGCACATCCAGATTGGATAATGTTCCCACCAGGCGTTTGCATAAATTTTTGATCTCTTCCCGGCCGGCCCCGGCTGTGGCTTTTTCCTGGGCAACCTGGAGATTCGCGTATTCTTTCTGCATCTCCGTGATGCGCTTGTCCCTTTCCTTGATGTCCATCTCCAAGAGGGCAATTCGCGCCTGCACTGACGCATTGCTCCCCTCAACGCCGGCTATCAATGTCTCTCTCCCCAACAATGCGGAAACCAGCCGTGCAAAGTATCTTTTAACACTCATGGCATGTTCTCTTTTCGCTACGTTATTTGGAATCGTCCGTGTTAAAATCCATCGCGGTGTCGAATTCACCGGCAAATTCACCGGCTTCAAATGCCATTTCCTCATACACGCCTGTGGTGATGCGATATCCAATCAAGGTTTGCAGAACCTTCCGGACCGCGCCGAATTTACCCAACCAGGCTTCCCGTGGGGCGGCCTTTAACGCATCCAAATCGGTCGGCGTGGCTTTTCCTGGCCACAACTCGAGTACGGCGCTACTGGTTACCAGTTCCCTCACCCAATAGTTGCTGTCTTTTACTTCATCAACGGTCAGATCGAAACACAAACCGGTTGCGTAGCCCGCCAGGCGAATCAACCAGTGTGGATTCCGTTGGATTTTCTGGGCGGTTTCACTTCCCGGTTTGCATTTGGCGGCCAGGGCGGCCACAATCGACACCCCTTCCGGTGGTGTGCAAGATTCCAAGCGGTTGAGCAGTTCCGTTTCGGAAAGATCCTTAAAAGTGTTTTCCCTTCCTTGGATCAGCCAGCGTTCGAAAACGGGACTGATGGTCTTGATTTTTCTTTCTACAGGGAATGATTGATCCCGGCTGTCTTCCAGCACATGTTTGTAAACGCTTTTCAACTCCGGATCGGACGGCTCCCAGCCGGAATCACGGAATGGATCCAACAACGGATATCCGTACTTTACAGGCAGTTCCAAAAACGCGCGAAACAAACGCGGCCAGTCCTGATGCCGCAACGCCGAATCGATGGCCAATTGGATTTCACTCTCCGTGCAT
Source organism: bacterium (assembly GCA_041946805.1). Lineage (GTDB taxonomy): Bacteria > Hinthialibacterota > Hinthialibacteria > Hinthialibacterales > Hinthialibacteraceae > JABLXU01. Next base: position 2,728 of record JBHGBC010000130.1, on the reverse strand, counting down.
TCGGAGAGAGACTTGCGGGCGCCAAAAAATCCCAAACATCGACGGTCCCCGGAACGCACGATGTCCATGAGATGCCCTTGGACCACCGCATCCTCCCGGTCATATTGCAACCGCAGGTTTTGGAACTCGAAATCCTCATCAAAATAGGCGTCGAGTTGCCGGGTGACAAACAGGAACAAGCAAGCCCGTTCGTGATCAGACGGCCGCTTGTTGGTTTCCCGGCAAATCGCGGCCGCCCGGCCCGAAGGATTCCGAATGGCCTCTTCGCACAGCGCGTCAATCGCTTTCGGGTCCTCCAGTGAATGCAATGCCCGGTCCGCCGTTTCCCTCACGGTATGGTCGGTTGAATCCAATGCCGATACCAACAGGGGGACCGCCTCGCTCGAGGAATCTTCCGCCAGTTTTTGGATGGCGCCCCGGCGCCGCATTAAGCCCCATACCGGAATTCGGCTCCTCAAACGCTTCCCATATTTTTCCAGACTTATCTTGTCCATCATCATTCTCCCGTCGTGCAACATTCTGCACTCCTCGAAAAAACCGCTGACTCTAATAATTTCCGCCGCAAACCGTGGGTATCTCCGTGTTGCAAATGACCAATCCAACTCATTATCGAGGCTTTCACGGAATTCAAATCAATCCATCCTTTGACATAAGCCTGCTGAAGCTTGCGTAATTGGCGCTGAAATCGAAGCCCGGTGGAACGCCGCACCCTCCGGTGATCGGGATAAATGATCCACCCCAAAAATTCCACACCATGGACTGTGGGTGACACTTGGCATTTGTGCGGATGCAATTTCAGGCGCAAGCGATTGAGATAATTTTGCAGGGATCGAAGAATGGCGTGCAACCGCCCTTTCTCATCCTTGAACACGAGAAAGTCGTCCGCGAAACGCAGAGAAGCACCGCAATGCAAAGCCTCTTTTATATAGTGATCCATTCCATTCAAATACACATTCCCGAAGAATTGACTGGTCAGGTTCCCGATCGGGATACCTTTACGGCGTTCCAACGAAGTGAACAAATCATCTCCCGGGAGATATTGCACAACTTCTTCTTGGGGATTGGAGTTGTCAATAATCTTGCCGGCCAATCGCAGGGTTCGGGGGCATTTGATTTTTTGAGCGATGAGGATTTTGAGGATTTCGTGATCGATGGAGGGGAAATATTTTTGGATATCGCATTTCAAAACATACGGGTATCGCCGCGCAAAATAAGTGCACCGAGCCACGGCTTTATGGGTTCCCCGGCCCAGCCGGTTGGCATAACTATCGTCAATGAAACTCCGGTCATAAAGCGGTTCGATGATCTGGCAGATCGCGTGGTGAACCACACGGTCGCGATAACTGGCCACGCTGATCAAGCGGGGTTTTGGATCCCGGATAGGAAAAGTCCGATACGGACCGGGTTGATACGTTTCATGGAGCAATTTTTCACGCAGCGTGAATAACTGATTTTCCAGATCGTGATGAAACGCGAGAACGTCCGGACGATAGCGCTTCCCGCGTCTGGCCCGGTACGCGGCCGCCCACAAATTCTCGAACGAACTAATCGATTCGCATAACTGGCTGTAACGTTTCATGATAAACCATCTCTCATTTTCTAAAATTGCGCGCGAGCTCGCTGCGCTCGCTAAAGGGTAAAAGCGTAAAAGGATAAAAACTAACAAGTCCTGGCACAACGGAAACCGAAGTTGAGGTCCCGAACCGACGGGTCGTAGTTGTTGCGGAAGGCGCACCCGAAGTAATTGACGAAGTAGCGGTACCACGAGCCACCGCGAACCACACGATGCTGGCCACTTTTCGGCAAGGACAAATCCCCTCGTTTATATCTTGCATAAGCCTGGCTGTCATACCAGTCTTCACACCACTCCCACACGTTCCCCGCCATCTGATACAATCCCCAGGGACTGCTCCCCTCCGCATACGACCATATGTCACAAGTCCCATTTGCTTGTTGCCCCACTGAATTTCTACATTTATGCGGATCCCATCCGTCCCCCCACGGATACTCCCGGCCGTCCGCCCCCCGCGCCCCCTTCTCCCACTCCAACTCCGTCGGCAACCGCATGCCCGCCCATTGGCAATAGGCCTTGGCATCCTTCCAACTCACGCACACCACCGGATGATCCGCCTTCTCTATCGGAAAATCTTTCCCCTTCCATACCGGCGTTACATAACCCGGCCGGTTTGGAGGATGATGCCCCGTCGCCTCCACAAACCGCTTGTACTGCGTGTTGGTCACCGGATGCACCGCCAGGTAATACGCCGGCAAATTAACCGGAAATTTCTTATCACCCGCCAAAAAATCTCCGTCCGGGATCAGGACCAGCAGGGTCCCGTCCTTGGGATTCTCAATCAACCATTGGGGTTTGGGACTCGCATTTTGAATGGCACTCATTTTTATCTGGCTTTTTTCGTGGCAATAGAGCCTTCTTTCTCCGCCGCGATTCCCAGTTCCCGCTCGATCAATTCCTCCACCCATTTTTGGATCGAAGTATCCTCTTCCGCCACCCTAATCCGCAACGCCCGGTGAGTGGGGATTTTTATCCGCACAATAATTTGACGGCTAGTTTCGGTATCACCTATCTGTTCGGCCAAGGTTTTCATCCTTTCGTTTATCTTGTTGTGAATCTATTGCAGAGGTAACAATACATCAATGATAACTATTTGTCAATGCCTTTTCGGGAAAAATTCAAAATCCTTTGGGATTATACATAAATAAATTATAT
>JBHGBC010000013.1:0-67267 GCA_041946805.1 bacterium | reverse complement strand
TGGTTGTGGATATGGATGAATTTTTCCGCGTATTGGGCGATGCGGGACATCATTTGCACGGTTTTCACGGGGTATTTGCCCGTGGCGGTTTCGCCCGACAGCATGACCATGTCCGATCCGTCGAGGATCGCGTTGGCCACGTCCGAGATTTCCGCCCGCGTGGGACTGGGATTGAAGATCATGGATTGCAGCATCTGGGTGGCGGTGATCACCAGTTTGTTGTGGGCGTTGCATTCATGAATCAGGCGTTTCTGGATGATGGGCACTTCCTCGGGAGCCAGTTCCACGCCCATGTCCCCGCGCGCGATCATCACGCCGTCGGCGTACTCGAGGATCTCCTCGAAGTTGTCGATGCCCTGCTGGTTCTCGATCTTGGCGATGATCTTGATGGAATCATCCCCCAGGCGCCGGCGGCAGGCCAGGATGTCGGCCTTGCCGCGGGTGAACGAGAGATCGATGAAGTCCACGTTCATCTCGCGCGCGAACACGAGGCTTTGCATGTCCTTTTCCGTCAGGGGGGCGAGAGGCAGCGTTTTTTTGGGGAAATTGACCGCCCGCCCGCTGATGAGATGGCCGCCGTTGTTGAAGCGGATGCGGATGAACCGGTCCTTGACCTCCTCGATCACCGCCTCGAACGCCCCGTCGTCCAGCAGCATCCGGTCGCCGGGCTGGAGGTACTCGTAGATATCGGCGTCCAGGAAAAATTCGTTCCGGGGATCGAAACCGATGCGGATGGTGTTGCCCGCGGCGGCCCGCAGGCTGGCGGTCATGCGCAGACGGATTTTGGGCCCCTGGGTGTCCATTATAATCGGGATATCCGCCAGCTTGCGGACCGACTGGATGATTTCCCGGTAATCGTCGAAGGAGCCATGGCTGGTATTGACGCGGACGGCGTTCATGCCGCTTTCCACCATGCGGTGGAGGATCTCGGGAGATTTGGATGCCGGTCCGATCGTGCAGAGGATTTTGGTTCGTTTCATGGCGCTCACTGGAGGGACGTCCGTGTCCCGGATCTGTCAGTAAAGGAATCAGCCGAAACCGGTTGGCGGATCAACGGCGGACCAACCGGCGGCGGATCTCAATTCGCATCCTTTGCCTGCCGGAGAGGGGCGGAGTGAAAGCCGCCGGAGTGCGTTATCCCCAGGTGACGTATTCGATCGAGAAGTTGCGGATCAGATCTTGATGGAAGGGGCGGATGCGGACCTGGTAGCCGTGCCGCCCGCTTTCATGACAATGAATATCCACTTTGAACATATAGATATCCTCCCGCACGGGACCGATAAAGTCGGTCTGATACAGCACATGATTCTCCAGTCCGCCCCGGGAGTTCAAGGCGCCGCAGAGCACTTCGACCACGACGTCGTCCGGCGACAGCTGCCCCAGGGAAGCCTGGATGTTCACCGTCAGCGTGTCGTTCACGTGCAGCACCGAATTGGTGATGGATGAATTCACTTCCCGGATGGCCACCTGGCCCCACATGTCGTTGATCCGCTTGCGCCAGGCGGCCAACGCCTTCGCGCGTTTGCAGGCGTCCGCCTCCATCCGTTGTCCGGCCGCGTGGGCGGGCAAATACAATTTATCCGTGTATTCCTGCAGCATGCGGTGGGTGTTGAAGTGCGCTCCCAGGGCGCGCATGGAGGCCTTCATTTTGGCCACCCATTCCCGGGGCAGGCCGGTGGAATCGCGGTCGTAAAACGTGGGGATCACCTCGTTCTCCAGGCAATCGTACAAGGCTTGGCTTTCGACCTGGTCCTGGTATACGGGGTCCTTGTACTCTTCCCCGCGCCCGATGGCCCAACCGGTTTCGGTGGAGAAGCCCTCGCACCACCAGCCATCCAGAATGCTGACGTTCAATCCCCCGTTGGCGGCCACTTTCATCCCGCTGGTCCCCGAGGCTTCCAGGGGACGGCGGGGCGTATTCAACCACACATCCACGCCTTGGACCAGGTAGCGTGCCACGTTGATGTCGTAGTCTTCCAGAAAGACGATGCGGGAGCGGAACGGCTCCTCGCGGATGTTATGGATGATGTTTTTGATGATTTCCTTGCCGGGAATGTCCTGGGGATGGGCCTTGCCGGCGATCAAAATCTGGATCGGCCGGTCCGGATTGCCGAGCAGTTTCGCCAGGCGCGGCATGTCATGGAAGAGCAGCAGGGCGCGCTTGTAGGCCGCGAACCGGCGGGCGAAGCCGATGGTCAGGGCGTGGGGATTGAGCACCTCCTCCGCCGCGGCGAGTTCCGATTGCTTGGCGTTGCGCCGCTGCATCTGAATGCGCAGGCGCTTGCGGGCGAAGAAGACCAGCCGTTCCCGCCGCCGCTGGTGGGTGCGCCACAGTTCGATCCCGGGGATCTGGTTGACCCGCTCCCACACGTCGAATTCCCACGGTTTTTGCGCGAAGCGGGGCCCCAGGTAGGACTCGAACAGACTCCCCATGTCATGGCTCAACCAGGAGCGGGTGTGGATGCCGTTGGTGATGTGCGTGATGGGGATTTCGTTGGTGGGAACGCTCGGCCAGATGCCCCGCCACATGGCGCGGGATACATGACCATGCAGTTCACTCACCCCGTTGCGGAACGAAGCGAAGCGCAGGGCGAAGACCGTCATGCCGAACGGTTCGTTTCCATCTCCCGGATTCACCCGCCCGAAATCCAGGAACATATCCCAACTGATGCCCAGGTCCCGGATATATTTTTCGAGGTATTTTTTAAGCAGATGGGAATCAAATTGCTCATTGCCCGCGGGCACAGGCGTGTGGGTGGTGAAAATATTGGTATGCCGCACCACCTCCCGCGCCTCGAAAAAGGCGATTGCCTGGGACTTCATAATCTCCTGGATGCGCTCCAGGATCAGGAAGGCGGAATGGCCCTCGTTGAGATGAAACACGGTGGGGGTGATTCCCAACGCCCGCAACGCGCGGATCCCCCCGATGCCCAACAACAGTTCCTGGCGCAGGCGCATGTCCCGGTCCCCGCCGTACAATTGCGTCGTGATCTCGCGCGCCCAGGGGGTGTTGTGTTCGAAATTCGTGTCGAGCAGTTGCAGCCGCGTGGTTCCCACCTGGACCCGCCAGATCTGAGCCTGGACTGTCTGGTCCCCCATTTCCACGGTGATGATGCGGGGATCGCCCTTTTCATCGGTTTCCAGGGTCACCGGCATGTTGTACCAATCGTTTTCGGGATATTCCTCCATCTGCCAGCCGTCCGAATTGAGCCGTTGCCGGAAATACCCTTGCCGGTACAAAAGGCCCACCCCCACCAGGGGGATGCCCAAATCCGAGCAGGATTTCAAGTGATCGCCGGAGAGAATGCCCAGGCCGCCGGAATAGATGGGCAGCCCCTCGTCCAGCCCGTACTCACAAGAGAAATACGCCACTTGCATATCTTTTTTCTCTTCGTAGGCGCGCCGGAACCACTTTTTTTGGGCCATGTACTCCTGCATATCCTTGTACACGCGGTCGACATTGGCCACAAAACTGTCGTCCTGGGCCAATTGCTTGTATCGGGACTGGGGAACCTGCCCCAGCATGGCCATCGGATTTTGATACACCTGTTCCCATAAATCCGCGTCGATCCGGATAAACAGACGGACCGCTTCCCAGTTCCATGAAAACCACAAATTCATGGCGATGTCCTTGAGCGCCTTCAATTCATCGGGAAGGGTCGGGGTCACGTAAAAGGATCGAATTTTCATCGTGGGCATCCTATCGGCTTGAATTGGTTTGGTTTCTATATTATACCGGCGCTTCCAAACGCATACCCGTCTGGGATTATCCATCATTTCTCCTTTTTGAACAGCCGGAGGGGATTTCCCGGGCGGAATAAAAGACAAGGGGAATAAAATATAGGGCAGAAACTCCACGGATCACTCGTGGGAAATGGCCATCCAAGCAGGCGGACGCCCCAGGCCGTCATCAGAAGATTCCCTCATCCGGCCCCTTTCCCAGAGGGAGAGGGAATTTAGTCCTTTTCGCGCCATTTTTCCCAGGGCGATGCCTTGGACTCTGTTCTTGCCGCACCGCAGGCGCTCAAAAAAAACCGCGCCATCCATGCTCTTTTCCGTGACATCCCTGGTTCAATCCGGCCCCATGCAATCTTGCTCTTCTTGATCATCCTGGTCATCCTGATTCAGACGATTTGACGCGCCCACGGTGTCTGGCGGTAAAACCCTTTCGCATCTCCGGAGATTGTCTTCTAGACATTGGATCCCGACTCATACTATAAAGGGATATTGACTGGAAAGAGTAGCATGGGGGAGATTCGAACCCCCAAACGGTTTTATAAGCGGATTATCAAAGCATGTGTCACATTGACGCTTATCCGAATGCCGAGGTGCGATGATGAAACGAACCGGATTGTTGATCATGGCCACGCTTTGGGGATGGGGAGGTTGGGAAATCCCGGCCACCGCGGACGAAAACGCTCCAGGACAAAACGGCGCTCCGGTCTACGCCGTCTTCTGGTTCGACACGGAAGATTATATTCTCCCGGAATCGGATGACGCGGCCAAGCGGATCGCCGAGCTCTTCACTTCGCGCAAGGCGCAGGCCACATTCAAGATCGTCGGCGAAAAGGCGCGCATGCTGCGGGAACGGGGACGCGAGGATGTGATCCTGGCCTTGGCGCGGAACGACATCGCCTATCATTCCACGTATCACAGCCTGCATCCGACACCCTCGGAATATTCGCGCGACCTGGACTGGAACGAGGGCGTTCAGGAATTCATCCGCCGGGAAGGCGTGGGATTGCAATGGCTCCGGCAAATTTTCGGAGTCAACGCTTCGTGTTACGGCCAGCCGGGCGGCTCTTGGACGCCGGAAAGTTACGCCGCGCTGCGGGAATGGAACATCCCCTTGTACCTGGATGTCACGGACCACGTAAATCTCGGCAACCGGCCGTTTTGGTATGGCGGGGTGCTCAACATTCTCGAACTGGGCGATTGCGTGGTCCGCACCGATGGGTGGATGGAAGAAGATGTGAAGGCGGCCTGCCGCCGTTACGACGCCGCCGCGGAAAAGCTCCAGGGCGAGGGAGGAGGCATCATCAGTATTTATTATCATCCCTGTGAATTTGTGCATCGGGAATTTTGGGACGGCGTGAATTTCGCCCACGGCGCGAATCCGTCCCGGGAGCAATGGAAACGGCCGCCGGTGAAATCGCCGGCCGAGCGGGAACAAGCCTTCCAGGCCCTCGAGCGGCTGCTGGATCACGTCATCGGCCATCCCGCCACGCGGATCGTCACCGCCCGGGAGATCCCCTCTCTCTATCCGGACAAGGCGTATGACCGGCCGCTGTCCCGGGAAGACGTGCTGAAAATCGCCCGGCGGTTTTCGCAAGCCATTACTTTTGTCACACTCGATCCGGACCGGATCGTCTCGGCGGCGGAAGGAATGTACGCCCTGGCCGCGTATTTCGCGCGGACCGGAGATCTCAACATCGACCCGGCGGCCCTCCCCAATCCGGCTCTCGAGTCCATCGAACTCCGTTTCGCGTTTGGGCCGGCCGCCCGGGCGGAGCGCTTCGTGACGGAAGGATCGTTCCCGCGGAACCGGATGATCGAGGCGGCACGGGAACTGGTCTCCATCCTGGATCAGACCGGGCAAATGCCCTCCGTGGCCTGGGTGGACGGAAAACCGCTGCGTCCCGAGGATTTCGCGGCGACTCTCGCTCAGTGCATTCTCGGGAGCGGGGATTCCTGCCCGCTGCGGCCCGGGAGTTTCGAAGCGGGGAAGTACGTTCCGGATGACCGTCCCGGCCTGTGGGGATGGATCATCTTCCCGGAAGGCTTCAACGCGCCGAAGCTGATGGAGACCGCCCGCCTGCAAGCCTGGACCATCAAACCGGCGGTTTTGCGAACCGAATGAGGCAGCCTGCCCGGCGGATTTGCCCTTCACGCAGCCGTCACGCCGGTTACCCAATTTTTCATCAAAACGGCTGAAGGGCATCTATATGGATTTGAAAAGATATGATAAATTGATCTATAAATTGAGTTTCATGATGGATTCATGAAACAGAGATAGAATGGGTGATACAGGGATTCTGGCGCCTGGATACCCATTCGAGGATTCGATGCGAAAAGGAGAGATAAGATGAAGCGAGCGGCTTGGATTTTCATTGTGTGTTTCACCGTGGCGGCCGTGGCAACCGCGCAGGAGGAGAAACGAGTCAACATCACCAGTTTCGAGGACGAATTCGTGTGGCAATGGACGGGTGGAAACATCCAGTATTCAGGGATCGAGGAAAAACCCGGTGGTGTAACCCCAGCGGATGGGAACTACGCGCTGGTGGTGACCTATGACAACATGGGTTCGACCTGGCAATACGTCAATATGTCTTTCCCCATCGATCCCGTGGATTTGACCGGGATGCGGGAAATCCGGATGTCGGTTTATTTCACCGAACAATGCCAGGGGGACCTCAGCATGAGGTTGGACTTGGCCAGCGGAAACATCCTCGGCATGGCCTATGCTTCCGCCAAGGGGCAATGGCAAGAGCTGGTATTTCCCATCGACCGGAAATTATCGGAAAGCGAATTCATTAAATCCATCAATTGGTTAGGCGGATTTTTCGCACCGGAAAACGGCGCCAACATCGGCGAAATCTATATCGATAACATCTATGCCGTACGTCCGGCCAATACCCCCGAGGTCGAGGAGGTTCTGGTTTACGGCTTCAACGATAAAGACGCCGCCACCGGTGAACCCCTGGGTTGGACGGTCGGAGGCGAGGGACAAATCCCGCCGGAACTGGGCGCGGGGGATGTGACACCCAAGGAAGGAAGCAACTACATGGTGATGTGGACCGGCGCCGGGTATATCTGGACCGTGCAGACCACGGATGCCCTGGCGGCTTTCAACCGGTGGAAAGATGTAAAAGAAATTCTGTTCGACGTGTACGTAGGCGACGCGATTTCCTCGGGATGGCTGCAGTCGCGCATCGACATTGCCTCGAATATCACCGATAGCGGAGTTGACGACGCGTACACGGACACCCGGGAAATCGGATACGCCGACGCCACCAGTGATTGGCGCGAACTGTTGTACGAAGTGGACATGACTCCCCACCTCGCCAACATCAGCGATCCGAACGGCTGGCTGCGGATCCGGATCAGCACGAACAACGATTCCGCCAGTGATCTCGAAAAACGGGTGTTCGTCGATAACTTCCGGGTCGCGGTCGCGAAGAGCACGGACGTGTTGAATTGGGAATGCTATTGACCGCTCGCACGCGGATCCGTTTGGTTTAATTCGTATTCCGGACTGCCGCAAAAACACCCTCGTATAAGCGGGGGTGTTTTTTTTTGTCTTGGGTAAGCCCTTGTCTTGGGAAAGCCCTTGGCTGGAAACTAGCAGGAAACTCGCAAGGCAAACCGCAGGGGCAGGTGGCAACGCGCTCCCACGAAACGGCGGTTTTTGATGGAGTACGGTTCGCTACCCCATCCTGCGTTTGTTTGGCGCCCATCTATCACGGGGCGTTTCACGGAGTGGAAGCCCGTGCCGTCTCCTCGCATTTTTCTCATCGAATCTTCAATCCAACTTCTCCACCACGGGGGTGGTTTGTTTGGCGGGGACTACGGCGTTTTGCTTGACCAGGACGTTGAGGCTGTACATTTCCGTATAGCCGCACAATTCGCAGGTGACGAAAACATAGCGCTGATCGTGGGAGCGGAAGAGCAGTTTTTTGGGCAGGTTACCGATCGAGACTTCGGAAAAAACACAGGACCGGCCCCGGCATTTCAGGCAGACGTAATTGGAAAAAAGCTCATTGTAATTCATCGGATCGATCGAAAATTAGTTCAAGATCAAGTCCACACCATTCCGAACAAGTATTTATAGAGATGATCTTAGCAGAATGGAAGTCATTTCATCATAGGTCCATGAAAAGATTTCTCTTTTCGTCATGGATTTCCGGTCTTTCGCGCCGTGTGGTTCCCTCTCCCAGACAGAGGATTCGGATGCGGGAACGCCCGGGGGTTGTCCGCCATCGGATTCTGCCCGGCCCGGAGGAGAATAGCGTCTCACCCGAAGGTTTGTCCTCCCGCCCTCTCATCGGCCTGGATATCATAAACAAGCCCGCTCCCGGATCAGATGATCCAGGAGCGGGCGGGAGGAACATCGCGCGGTTCCTTCTTACTGCGAGAAGCCGCCGCTTACTTTGAAGCACCCGGCCGGGCGGCAGGTGGTAAGCGCTTTTTTGAGTCCGGAGGGCAGGTAATCCGGATAAATTTCCAGGGCGGTTTTATCGCCGAGTTGCAAGCCCTTTTCAATTTCCCCCTCTTTCTCGAATTTCTTGATCAGGACTTCACCGTACAGGAGGCTGTCCCCGATCAGACGGCCATCCAGGATATAGAGAATGCCACCGTCTTCCGATTTCACCGAAAGGACCAGAACCACTTTGCGAGTATTATCGTTCAATTGTCCATAATAGAGACGTTCGATAACCGCGCCCCCGTCGTCGGTGGAAAATTCGCCGGAGACCGTCCCATCGGCTTCCACGCGCGTTTGCGCCTTGAAGGCAATACTCTCCACCGCGCCGTTCTGGACATACCATGCGGATCCATCCCCCTTCCAGGTAAACGGCGGCTCCACATCCTGCGCGAACGCCATGGTCCCGATGGTCCCCGTGATCATCCCAAGAACCAACCCTGCAGTCAAAACACTGTGCCAACCTCTCGACTTACGCGTCTCTTTCATCGCCTCTTCTCCTGGTGTTTATATGAAATTGTGAAAAGGATGTGGTATTTCATACCATAATAACGATTCAGGGAATAGGATGGTCTCTCCATTTCACGGCTTGTTCCCATAGATTTTGAAAAAAGGCCGGGTAACGGCCGCGAATCAAGGGTACAATCCGAAACGCCGCCGAACGCCGCTCCGGCGGCAGATCCCGGGCAATGAGCGGATGCCGGGTGGGGTATGCGCCGTTCCCCAATCCGGCCGTGGCGGCAAGAATGGTGACCACGGTCCCTTCCTCCGAGGGTTCCAGCGAGAATTGTCCGTTCAACATCATGATTCCCAATCCATAGCCGTTGGCATCCCGGAAAAGCAACGCATCGGCGCCGGCGCGGGGGCCGGGCAGGAACCGGGACAGCGGATTGGCAAAGAAGACGCCTCGCGACGCCAGCGCCTCCTGCCCCGGGAAGGAAGGATACGGCCCCTCGCCCAGCCAGGCCGCCTGGTTCATCGCCGCGGGGATTTGAAACGCCAGACCGGTTTCCAAAAATCCGCCCGGCAGGTTCTCGGTATCGAACATGAATTGCACATCGCAAAAACCGAAGGGAGAAAACAAGTAATCGACCTGGGCGCGCAAGGCGGTTTCCGGCGGAACCAGGCTTTCCCCGCGAACGAGCGACTGGACGAGGACGTCCCGGCCGAACTTCTCCATCTGTTTGGTATCCACCCACAGGCCGCGCAACAGGGGCGGCCGCCACAAGGGGGACGCCTCTCCCACAAAGCCATGCCGCAGTTCCGCGGGATGGGGATCGCGCCCTACGCGGAGGTACGGTCCGCCGTTGATCAGCCGGATGTTATGATCCTTGGCGCGCATGAACCAGGAGGCCGTGGTTTGTTGAATGATGAAGGCATAATCCCGGTGTTCGCACCGGATTTGTTGGGCATCCCCCACGACTTGAAATTCCTCATCCCATTTCAAATCACGCAGCCGGAGAACGAACGATTCTTCCCAATTCCGGGGCAGGAGCCGGACGACGTGTTCGTCGATGGTCCATCCGGACGGGTAGTTGAATGTCAGACGCACGGTGTACTCGTGGCCGGGCAAATCGTTAGGGAGATCCAGCACCAGCGCCACTTCCATGCTTTGTTGCGGGGCCAGTTGAAGGATAAGGGGCCGGTCGATGACCGGCTCGCCATCCCGCCGCAAGAACCAGCGGCAACGCAGGGCGGCCAGGTTGAGAAAATCGTGTTCGTTGCGCAGGGGAATCTCGAGGATTTGCCGCCCGGGTTTGACCGGGAGCGCGGTTTCTTCCACGCGCACCGGAGAATAGATCTTCCGGACCTGCCAGAAGCCGCTCTGCGGCGTACGGTCCGCGCCGACGATGCCGTCCTGGCCATCGGAGCGATATTCCCCGGGAGCGGCGGAGCCATGCGGGAAAATATCCGGCGAGGGGGAATCCGCGAACTGCTGCAGCATTCCGCCCGCCAGATTCCGGTTTTCCATCACGGTCCGCCAAAATTCATCCAGTCCTTCCACGGCGCCGCCCAGGGCGGGCGTGTGGGAGACGGCGATCACGGGCCGTCCCGCCCGGGCGAGTTTTTTCCAGGTCTCGAGCGATGGATTGCGGGGCGCCAGGATTTCCACCTCGGCGGGCAGGGATGGATCGGCGCAACCAGGCATCAGCACCGGGCGGGTGGGATCGAGCGAATGGACCATTCGCACTGTCTCGAGCAAGGACGGATCCCAGGCCGGATGATCTCCCAGGCTCCAGGTGATGACGCATGGGTGGTTCCGGTCCCGGCTGATAAGGGTTTGGACCGGATCTTCTTCCCCGGCGTCCCGCGCGCCGGGGGGGACGAAATCCCCGGGGGATGAATCCGGAATCCGGTCCGCGGCCGGGGCGGGATCGATTCCATAAACCGGCAGTTCGCCGATCACGTAGAATCCCAGCTCGTCGCACAGTTCGAGAAACCGGGGGTGCAGCGGCCCGGACAAGGGGCGAAGGGCGTTGATATTGGCCTGCTTCATCTGCTCCAGATCGCGCCGCCAATGTTCTTCCCGCAAGGCCATGCCCACATCCGGACGGACTTCGGTGTAGTTTACGCCGCGCAAATGGATGGGAACGCCGTTGAGGGCCAGTTCGCCCTTGCGGATCGTGACTTGCCGAAGGCCGACGTTTCCGGTAATCCGGTGCAGCACCTGCCCGGATTGTTTCAGTTCCAAGGTAAGCCGGTAGAGATTCGGAGTCTCCGCCGTCCACAGGAGGGGCTGAGCGGCCGGCAGGGACACCCGGCCGGTGGCCCGCGGTCCGGAAACCTCCAACGAGGTGATTTCCACTTCCGCCACGGTTTTTCCTCCGGGATGGTCCAGCCGGCAATTGACCGTGATGCCGGACCAATCCGGGTTGTCATCCCGGTGCAGCAAATTGACCACGATCCTGGCTTGGGCGGATTCAGCAGGGTCCTTGATTTCGCATTGCACCGACCAATCGTCGATGCAGGGACTGGGAACCGCGAAGAGCCGGACATCCCGGAAAATACCGGAGAGATCGACTGTATCCGTGGCGTCCGGAATCCGGGCGCTGTCCACCCGCACGGCCAGCAGGTGCTCTTCGGATCCGTTCAAGAGGGACGTGATCTCGAATTGTCCAGGCAAGCCGGAACGCGTCTGGCGGCCGGCCGCGCGCCCATTCACCCAAGCCTGGAAACGGCCCATAACACCCTCAAACCGCAGAAAACAACGCCGGTTGATCCATTCCCGCGGCAGCGTGAAACGCCGACGGTACAAGCCGGATACCGGCCTCGCGGAGATTTCCCGTGGAGGTTGGAATCCCGCGAGCAGCCAATGGCCGGGCACGGGAACGGATTTCCAACCGCCAAAGGTGAAATCGTTAGTGAAGAACGCCTCTCCCAAAGTGGATGTATCAGGAGAGGAAAGCGCGAATTCCCAAGCGCCGTTCAGGGATAGCGTGAAATCGGCGTTCGACTGGTCCGGCGCCACCGCCCACGCGGCTGAACATACCGGAAACCAGCCGGCCATCACCGAACCCAGCATCCACCGGAACAGCCAACAATCGTTCCTGCGCGTCACGATTGGCACCCTCGCGCGATCCGCGTCTTGTTCTTGGTTCATCGTAATACAAACGGGCCGTGCCGCAAACCGTTACTTTCCATGATCCCTATCTCTACCCTTGCCACCCCTGGTTCTCCTCATTATTTTTCCCTATGGTGAGAGTTCCGCGCGGGTGTATTCCCGGGGGAACATTATAGGTTCATCCGGGAAGCGCGTAGGCAAGGAATAAAAGTGATTCAGTCCGTTTCCGTTATCAAATCCGATTCTCCGGAATGCCCATGCAACCGGGTACCCGTCACCCGGGCCGGATCACCCATTTTATTAAGGAGACCATCATGAAAATCGGCGCGGCCGGCGCGGCGGGGGAACAAGCCAAGCCGTTAATCGGTCTGGTTCTGGCCGAGATCCAAACCCAGCTGGGGCCGGATCCGGCCGATCTTGGTTTTTTGTTCGTCACCGATCATTTCGCGGATGAAATCCCCGCCCTGGTGGAACAGATCCAGAACACCACGGGCGCCCTGCATCTGCTCGGCTGTACGGGAGAAAGCGTGATCGGTCCCACGCGCGAATACGAGAACACGCCTTCTCTTTCCCTCTGGATGGCGCGGCTGCCCGGCGTCCGGCTGGAGAGTTTTTATCTCAGCCCGGACGAGATCAGCCGTTGCGGATCGGAAACAGCCTGTAAATCCTCGATCCCGGCCGTGGATCCCTCGAAAAGCAAATTGATCATGCTGTCCGATCCCTTCACCACGGATATCGCGGCCTTGTTCGGCGGAATCAACCAATTTTTCCCCGGCTGCCTGACCGTGGGCGGCATGGCCAGTGCGTTGGACGGTCCCGGCCGCAACGTGTTGATCCACAATGGCCGGTTGCGCCGGCAAGGAACCGTGGGAGTGGCGATCACCGGCGCGGTGGAAATCGCCACGGTGGTCTCGCAGGGGTGCCGTCCGATCGGCCAACCGCTACTGATCAGTAAAAGCGACCGGAACATCATTCATCAGCTGGGCGCCAAGCCGCCGCTGGAAGTGATCAACGAGTTGTACCATTCCCTCTCCCAACGCGACCGGCATTTGTTGGCGCAAGGACTGTTCGTCGGAAGGGTGATCGACGAATACCAGCAGGAATTCCGGCGCGGGGATTTTCTCATCCGCAACCTGATGGACGCCGATCAGGAAAGCGGGGCCATCGCGGTGATGGACCAGGTCGAGACCGGCACGACCATCCAGTTCCATGTGCGGGACTCGGAGTCGGCGGACGAAGACCTGCGGGCGCTGCTGGCGCTCCACGCCGCGCCCCCGCCGGCGGGCGCGCTGCTCTTCTCGTGCAATGGGCGGGGAACCCATCTGTTTCCGGATCCCGATCACGATGTCACGGTCACACGGGAAGTGTTCGGCCCCGTACCGGTGGCCGGATTTTTCTGCGCGGGTGAATTCGGCCCGGTGGGCGGAAAAAATTTCATCCATGGTCATACCGCCAGCCTGGCGCTGTTCCGCCCCGCGGGACAACCGGGGAATTAAGGCAGGCCAGTTGGATTGATACTTTCCAGTTCATCCAGTGCCTGCGTTCATTTATCCGAAAACGAAGCCGAACTTCGATTAGGCTGATTTAAGAAAGCCACCCCCCATTTCCTCTCCCTTTGGGAAAGGAAATGGGTGAGGGAAGCCCTGAAATCAGGACCTGTCGGGTGGGCTCAAAGCGCAATGTAGCCCCCCACCGTTAATTATCCTGGTCATCCTGCAAATCCTGGCCATCCTGATTCAGATAAAAATATATTCCACCCTTTTCGTCCGTCTCCACCCTCCGCCGCCCCACGGCCCAACCTTCCCTACCCCTCAGCGCTCAAAACTCTATTCTGATAGGGATTTGGATGACATGTTCTCAAGAACAACCAACACCCGGACCGGGTGAATACCGAAACCTGGAGTGAATCATCATGAATACACATTGCGCGGCGCGATGGAGTTTATCTTTATTGTTTATCCTATCCGTAAGCGGGATCGCACCGGCGGATACGGCCCTTTTTTTTCAACGCAACGAACTGGAAATTCCAAAAGTCTTGTCCGGCCAGACGGCCACGGCGAACGCCGCCTGGTGGGGATTCAATACTTCCGATGTAACGGATTCCCTGCAGGCCGCCATCGATTCCGGCGCGAAAACGGTCTTTGTGCCTTACATGGGCTCTCCATGGATCACGCGGCCGGTCCGCCTGCGGGGCGGCCAGGAAATCATCCTGGAGCCAGGGGTGGTCATTCAGGCCAAGCGGGGAGAATTCAAGGGCAAGTCGGATTGCCTGCTCAAGGCGGAAGACCAGAATGACATCACGATCCGCGGCTATGGCGCCACTCTGCGCATGTGGAAAAAAGACTACCAAGGTCCGGACTACGCCAAGGGGGAATGGCGGATGACACTGGCCTTCACCGGCTGTAAGCGGATCCGGGTGGAAGGCCTGCGTTGCGAAAGCAGCGGGGGCGACGGTGTGTATATCGGTTCCAGCGAACGGAACCACTGGTGCGAGGACGTTGTGATCCGCGATGTCATTTGTCTGGACAATTACCGCCAGGGAATCAGCGTCATCAGTGCGGTCAATCTGCTCATCGAGAACTGTACACTGGCCCAGACCCGCGGCACGGCTCCCGGATCGGGAATCGACCTGGAGCCCGACCTTCCCGGGGAACGGATGGTGAATTGCATGGTGCGCAATTGCGTCGTGGAAGATAATGAAGGCCACGCGATTCTGATTTACCTCAAGCCCCTGACAAAGGAGAGCGAACCGGTTTCGATCCGTTTCGAAAACTGCCTCGTACGAATGAACCGCGGCCAAACCAGCGCGGCCCGCGGGGACAACAACGTCCCGGGCCGGGCTGGGATCGCGGTGGAGGCGGTGCGTGATGACGGGCCGCAAGGGATCATCGAATTCCGGAACTGCGTCGTGGAAAACTCCGGCCAGGAAGGAGTCAAACTCGAGGATAAATCCGCGAACGGCGTGCGCGTGCGCTTTACCCATTGCAGCTGGAAGAACGCCTGGGACGCGGACTATCCCACCTACGGCGGACCCCGCGTCCCCATTCTCCTCACGCTGTGGAATCCCGAAGTCACCCGGCATCAGGGGGGCATCGAATTCGAACAATGCGCCGTATACGACACCCTGGACCGCCCCGTCCTGTGGGAAGACAACGAACGCAGCGAAGCGGGGCTCACGGATGTTACGGGAGACATCACCGTGCCGAATCCGTACAATGCCCGGGTCCAGTTAGGCCCATATACTCAGAAAATCCAGCTGCAATTGCACGCCGCCCAATAAATGACGGTCCGGCAAAATGTCTCCTCATGGTGGTGCAGACCTCTTGTCTGCGCAAAATATGGAAGCAGGAAGGATGCCTGCACCATAATTTAAATATATAGAACATATCAGTTGCATTTTCACTTTTTGCCGGATCGCCAATAAATCATCCCCGCACGCTCCGGTGGAACCGCGTGTATCCAGAAACTTGCCATCATGAATTGCAAGACTTATACAAGCGATGATGGATAATGTACCCCTCCTCCTTCGGGAAGGCCAATTCCCCTCCCTTCTGCTAGGTTTGCCCATGTTCAGCCGATTTTCTGGGAGATGAAACCAGGGGAGAACCTCACGGTTCTCCCCATTTCTCAATAAAGTCTCAATAAAGGCTCCATTCCTTCACGGAAACCGCGCCGGGATCCTTCGGATCGAAGATGGCGCCGTTGCCCCAGCGGATCCAATCCACCGTCATGACTCCGGCGCTCGGCCCCGGAAAGCCCAGATCCACCCGCCCGTACGGCCCCGCCTCCGGCCAACCCGCCCATCCGGTGTTGTGGAAGGTCACTTTCGGAGCGGAAAAATCGCGGTTGAGATAGACGTCATACACGCTCAGCAACAGGTTCGCGTTGGCGTCGTTGGGATCGAGGATCAAGGCGTCCCGGGCCGCTTCATCGAACCGGCAGACGAAGGTATAGGTTTGGAATTGGGTGTTGTCCGCGTCCGCGCTGGGATCGGTGTTCAGGGCCCACGCGCCGAAACGGGTCTGGGCGAAAGCCGGCTGCCACGCTTCCGCGCCCGTGTGGAAGGGATCGTTCATCATGCAGGCGATCGTGGCCTTGGGAAATTCTTCATCCGCGCCCGTTCCCGTGGCTTGATCGACGCGCAGGCGGGCTTCCACCGTGTAGGGTACGATCCAGAACGAATCGTGCACCAGGTAGTAATTCCCACTGTCCCGCAGATCCGCGATGGTTACGCTGCCGTCGGTGTTCTGCTTGATGTAGGTTTGGACGCCGTCTTCATTGGCTCCCGCGTTGGAACCGTAGGATGTCCAGTTTTCCGCCTTGTAGTCGGTAAACGGCGAGAAGAATTGCCAGGTCCCCATGTCGTATTTCTGTAAGAATTCGCACTGGCCGAAGGCGATGCCGGTGCGGTACAGGCCGCTGGCGTCGTTGCGTCCCCCGCGCGCCAGGATGAAACGTCCTTCTCCCAGGTAGGCGATCGAGGCGTAGTAATTGCGCTGGTCATTCCACGCGCCCGCGCCGCCGGCCGAACCAATGACGGGCACCGGATTCTCCCATAATTCCCAATCGTATCCGTTGGCCGAGACCAGGCATTGGAAGCCGGTGTTGGCCGTGAAGGCGTACATGCGGTAATCGTTTTGGCCCAGGCTGAAAACCTGGGTCGGCTGGGAGGTAAAGCCGGGATCGTTGGGGAGATTGACGTATCCCATCTCCAGAAATACATACCCATCGAGGGAGGTCGCGTACAGGATACCCTCCGCGCCCAGATAATACATCCAGAACGGTTCCGCGCGTCCCGGGAAATAGGCCACGGCGTGGCCGTCCGGGTAGGTTCCCAAGCCACCGCCGGACAAGGCGAGCTGATCGTTGGTGAACGCGATGCCGTCGGCGCTTTCCGCCACCCGGACCTGCCATACATCGGCTGGATTTCCATAATAGTACAGGCGGTACGGTTTGCTCCAGGCGGGGTCGTACAGCACCACCGGCCGCCCCTGGGGCGCGGTTCCCTCCGCGTTCAGGCCGGTGACCGCGACCGCCGCCGCCCAGTTGATCCCATCGGCGGAATAGGAATACGCGATGCCATTGATGCTGGCGTAATCGTACCAGATGCGATAACGCGATTCCGCCGGCCAAGCGGAATTATAAAGGATGTACGGCATGTAGGCGCGGTCGCCCACTCCCGCCAGGGTCACGGGATTGTTTTCATAATCCGTCCACACAATATCCCATTTTTCCTGCGCGGAGGCCACAACGGCGGCCATCCCCAGCGGCAATAACAACATGATCCCGCCAATCTTTTTTTTCCCCATGAGAATCCCTCCTGACTTTGAAGATAGAAAAGCATACCGCAGTTTAGGACCCGGCATCCCCCCTTGTCAATTAAATAATTTTCGGGTTCATCCGGTAAGTCCGTACTTTTTATCAACCATGCCGGGCCGCTTTTCAATCGGGCTGGTCCAGGAGATCTGCCTCCCTCTCCCTCTGGGAGAGGGCCAGGGTGAGGGAATTTTTAAAAGGCGGGACCAAGGTGTCCACTTGCATCAGGAGGTGGAAGGAAGGCCTTTTTCACCAGCGGGCCCGCGCTTACCGGGTGAACCAGAATTTCGTCCGCCGGATGCATGGGAGCCGCTTTTTCCTGGGTGGCAAGACCGGAATCCCCCCGCGCGGCGGGCTCCGCCCCCAGTTCTCCATTCCTGATTCCCTCCAACCAGCCGGATCCGTCTCGATATTTCCGGGAGGGAATAAGTCTACCGGCCGGCCTTTTTCATCTTGATCTCCATCCGCTGGGCGAAACGCTCCACCTGAATCATGCGCAATTCATGGAACCCCCGGGCAATCCGCTCCTGCCCATCGTGGGCTTCCAGCCGGAACCAGACGGAACGCTCATGCCATTGAACGATATGGGCGCGGCAGGTTACGCACTGCCCCAACGGTGTGGCGGCCAGATGTTCCACTTCGATCCTTACGCCCACCGTGCTTTCGCCGGGTTCCAAGGCCGGGAACACGGCTTCCCGCGCCGCGTGCTCCAAGAACCATATCAACCAAGGCGTCGCCAGGACCGGCGGCATGCCATCATCCGTGAAGTCGATAACGTGCGCTGGTTGGACAACGAACGATTGTTCTCCGATCGCGCCCAATTGCAGTTTCGATTTTTTCACCACCGTGTCAGACCTCTCGATTTCAATGACTTGATACGGATTGTGGATTTCCATATTACCCCATTTGCGGGAGAAAATCCGGATGAATCCATAGAGAACCGTCTTGCGCGGTGGACGGTACAGGGAATTGGATTGGGAGGGTTGAATTGATGGGTTGCCTTCCGCGCACGAATCCATCCTGCAACGGCTCGCAAGGATTCTCGTACCGGCACAAAAGCCGGGGGGATTGAGCATAGCGAAATCCGCCTTGATCCAGTTCATCCTGCATACCCCGGCCATCCCGGCATAGACAGAATCCTCCCCGCCCCGCCCCGGCCGTCCTCTCAACCGGTTCAAGACCTTCTCTTCCACACAAAAGGCTACTATTTTTTATTACTATGGAGTCACCCGTATGAAGGATCTCGCCTCATGGCCGGTCCCGTGATAAAGGAGAAACCCATGCTTGAACAGGAATACCGTTTCGAGACCCTCGCGTTGCACGGAGGGCAGGTCCCCGATCCCACCACCAAGGCCCGCGCGGTGCCAATCTATCAAACCACCTCGTACGTATTCGACAGCCCCGAGCACGCCGCCAACCTCTTCGCGCTGAAGGAATTCGGGAACATCTATTCGCGGATCATGAATCCCACCTGCGATGTGCTGGAAAAACGCATCGCCGCCCTCGAGGGGGGGACCGCGGCGGTGGCCGTCAGTTCCGGCCAGGCCGCCTGCACCCTCAGCATCCTGAACTGCGCGCAAACCGGCGAAGAGATCGTCTCGTCCGCCAGCCTCTACGGCGGAACCTACAACCTGTTCCATTACACCTTTCCCCGGATGGGCATTCAGGTCCAATTCGTGGATCCCAGCGATGTCAATAATTTCAAGAAGGCCATCACTCCCAAGACCCGGGCCGTCTTCGCGGAGACCATCGGCAATCCCAAACTGGACACGCTGGATATTGAGGCGGTGGCGGACGTGGCGCACAACGCCGGCCTGCCGCTGATCATCGACAACACCATGCCTTCGCCTTACCTGGTGCGGCCCATCGATCACGGCGCGGACGTGGTCATGCACTCCACCACCAAGTTCATCGGCGGCCATGGAACCTCGATCGGGGGGATCATCGTCGATTCGGGCAAGTTCAATTGGGGCAACGGCAAGTTTCCCCAGTTTTCCGAACCGGATCCCAGCTATCACGGCGTGAACCTGTGGGAAACCTTTGGTGACCTGCCCGGCATGGGCAATATCGCTTTTGCCATCCGGGCGCGGGTGCAGTTGCTGCGCGACCTGGGCCCCTGCATGTCCCCCTTCAACGCGTTTCTGTTCCTGCAAGGACTGGAAACCCTGCATCTGCGCATGGAACGGCACAGCCAGAACGCTCTGAAAGTGGCGGAATTCCTGCAAACCCATCCCAAGGTGGCGTGGGTGAATTACCCGGGCCTGCCGGATCATCCCACGTATCCACTTGCCCAGAAATACCACACGCGGGGCCTCTTCGGTGCGATGCTGGGCTTCGGCGTCAAAGGCGGTCTGCAGGCGGGGATCAAGTTGATCCAGGAAATCAAGCTCTTTTCGCACCTGGCCAATATCGGCGACGCCAAGTCGTTGATCATTCATCCGGCCAGCACCACGCATCAGCAATTGTCGGAAGCCGAGCAGCGGGCGACCGGAGTCACTCCCGATTTCGTCCGGCTTTCCATCGGTCTCGAAAACGCCGAGGACATCATCGCGCAGCTGGACCGGGCGTTATCCAAATTGTGACGTAACGGACCTCAAGGGTACTCAAGTTATTGATGAGCAATGTAATAGGATCTATCGGAAAGGTGGAGGCCAATCCAAAAGTCATTCCCACCCGGCCTTCTCCCGGGGGGAGAGGGAGCGGAAAAGGGAGGCCCTTGGCATGCCGGATTGATCCACGGATGGCCCGGAGGGACCACGGATGGCGCGGAGAAGAGATACGGGAAGCAAAAAGAACAGTGGATCAGCGGTGTAACCGGTCATAAGGAACGCGGGAGCACGCAGTTACGCGCCCCCGGCAGCCGTTCCGGCAAAAATCGAACCGTAAAAGTTGGGTGGGTTGAGAACCGCGATACCCACCCATATCCTGGTCATACAGAGAAGAAATCCGCCATGGAGACTATCGAGATCACGCCGGATTCGGTGGGCATAGTCAAGGAGCAGTTCGTGACTCTTTGCGTTCCCCCGAACGAATTGGCTTTGGACAGCGGCGCCAAACTGGGACCCATCACCCTGGCGTACGAAACTTATGGGGAACTCAGTCCCCAAAAAGACAACGCCATCCTGATTCTGCACGCCCTGTCGGGTGATCATCATGCGGCCGGCTATTACACCCCCAACGACCGCAAGCCGGGCTGGTGGGACAACGCCATCGGACCGGGAAAAGCCTTCGACACCAACCGGTTTTTCGTCATCTGCTCGAACTGCATCGGCGGCTGCCGGGGTTCAACCGGCCCCGCTTCGATCAATCCCAAGACCGAGAAGCCCTACGGCATGTCCTTTCCCTTCATCACCATCCGGGACATGGTGCGGGCGCAGAGGGAACTGATCGATTATCTGGGCATACCCAGCTTGCTCTGCGTGGCGGGCGGATCGATGGGCGGCATGCAGGCGCTGGAATGGGCGGTGACCTATCCGGAGAGGGTGGTCTCGGCGGTCCCCATCGCCACCACCTCGATCCATTCCGCCCAGAACATCGCCCTGAACGAAGTGGGCCGCCAGGCGATCATCGCCGATCCGAACTGGAACAACGGGGATTACTACGATTCCGAACCCCCGTCGCGCGGCTTGGCGGTCGCCCGCATGGTCGGGCATATCAGTTACCTGAGCGACAAGGCCATGCACGAGAAATTCGGGCGGCGGCTGCAGGACCGGGAGAACGTCAGCTACAACCTGCTGACCGATTTTCAGGTGGAGAGTTACCTGCAATACCAGGGCAATTCGTTCACCCGGCGCTTCGACGCCAATAGTTATCTCTATATCACCAAGGCGCTCGATTATTTCGACCTGACGCACGGCCATGATTCGCTGACCGCGGCCCTGCGGGATGTCCAGGCGCAGTTTTTGATTATCTCCTTCAGCAGTGATTGGCTCTACCCGTCCTACCAATCCCGTGAGATCGTCAAGGCGCTTAAGCAGAACGGCGTCAAGGTCAGTTTCTGCGAAATCAAATCCGACAATGGGCACGACTCGTTCTTGTTGGAAAACGCCCAGCAAACCCGGTTGATCCGCGATTTTTTAAGCCATGTGCATGAGGAGCAGCGCGCGCATGTCCGGTAAATCCTCCGAACCCACCCAACCGTCTCCACGGTACGATCATGAAGTCATCTGCCGGATTGTGAAAGAAGGCAACCGCGTGCTCGATATCGGCTGCGGCGAAGGCGATCTCCTGAAATTGCTGCAAGACCGGCGGAAAGTCGAAGGCACGGGAATGGAGGTCGACGAGGAGAAAGTCTATGAGAGCATCAGCCGCGGCCTGCATGTCCTGCACGGCGATATCGACGCGGGACTGGCCGATTACCCGGATCAGACCTTTGATTACGTGATCCTCAACGAAACCATGCAGGAAATCCACAAGCCCGCCCTGGTGCTGCAAGAAACCGTGCGGGTGGGGAAACAGGTGATCGTCAGTTTTCCGAATTTCGGGCATTGGTCCGCCCGGTGCCAGTTGTTTTTCCGGGGCCGGGTGCCCAAAACCGCCAAACTCCCGTTTGAATGGTACGAAGGCCCCAACATCAAATTTCTGACCATCAAGGACTTTCATCAGTTCTGCCAAACCATGGGCTATGCCATTAAAGAAGCGCATTATTTCGCGGCCGGCCGCCCGGTGCGCGCCTGGGCCAACCTCCGCGCGGATACCGCGTTGTTTGTGTTGACGGGTAACAGCACGGCCTAGATATTTTGGAATCATCCTGAAGGGATATTCCTGAAGTGGGAAAGGGATTTCAACCAATCCATATCGCGGGCGGACACGAAGGTCCGTTCCTGCCAAAATCCCTCACCCCAACCCTCTCACGGGGTTGATACCCTGAGCATCCGGATACGGAATCCCTGCGTTCCCAACGTACTCACCACCCACTACCCATTCCCTTTCATTCCGTTTATTCTGGTGAAAATGGATCCATCCTGCGCGTCGCGGCGAGGGGAATTTCACCATGGCTCAGCATGAACAATTTCGTTTTCATACCCTGGAGGAATTGGAGAGAAAGATTGACGAATTGGGAGTGGAGATCCCCCTCACGCGGGATCTGTCCATTCTGGGAACGCCGGTGGCCTTCGGAAACAAAATGGTCCCCAACCGGCTGGGGTGCCAACCCATGGAAGGCTGCGATGGCTTGCGCAACGGCGCGCCATCCGATTTGACCCTGCGCCGTTACCAGCGTTTCGGGGCCGGCGGGGCGGGGCTGATCTGGTTCGAGGCCTGCGCCATCGTGGCAGAGGCCCGCGCCAATCCCCGGCAAATCTGGATTCATGACGAAGTCCTGGAAGAATTCAAACGGATAGTGGACGCCACCCGCGAAGCCGCCTGGCAATCCATGCGGCACGAGCCGTTTCTCGTGCTGCAGCTCACTCATTCGGGCCGCTACAGCCGCCCGGTGGACAAACCGCGGCCGATCATCGCCCATCACAGCGCGATTCTCGATCCCCGGCACAACCTGCCTCCCGATTACCCCTTGATCACCGATGAAGAACTGGACCGCCTGCAGGATGCCTATGTCCACGCCGCCCGGCTGGCCCGCGCGGCGGGCTTCGACGCGGTGGACATCAAAAGCTGCCACCGCTACTTGATCAGCGAACTGCTGGCTTCCTTCACCCGCGAAAACAGCCGGTATGGCGGTTCCTATGAAAACCGCACGCGGATGCTGCTCGTAACAGTAGCCAAAATCCGCCAGGCGCTGCCCGGCTACGAGGTCACCTCCCGGCTCAACGTGTACGACGCCATCGCGTATCCCTATGGCTGGGGTGTGGACAAGGAGGATTACCAAAAACCGGATCTCACAGAACCGTTGCGGCTGATCGGCCAACTGCGCGAACTGGGCTACCACGGCATCGACATCACCATCGCCAATCCTTATTTCAATCCCCATTACGGCCGCCCGTTCGACCGCCCCATCGCCGGGGGCTATATTCCCCAGGAACATCCCCTCGAAGGCGTGGCACGGATGCTGCGGATGGCGAAGACTATGCAGCAGGCCTACCCCGGCCTGACCGTGGTGGGCACCGGCTACTCGTGGCTGCGGCAGTTCGTGCCGTACGCGGCCGCCGCCGCGGTCCAGAACGGCTGGAATGCCATCGCCGGATTGGGCCGGGGCGCGTTTGCCTATCCCGATTTCGCCAAGGACATTCTGCGGAACAGACGCATGGAGCCGTTGAAGGTCTGCGTCTCGTGTTCGTCCTGCTCGCAGATCATGCGCGATCACGGCCGCGCGGGCTGCGTCATCCGGGATCCGGAAATCTACGCGGAAATCTACCAGGAAGGCCGGTGGCACGATCCCACTAAGGTGCGGGAAGCGGCGGAGCATTGTCTTGGCTGCGTGGAACCCACCTGCGCCGCGCATTGCCCGGCAGGCATCGACATCCCGGTTTTTCTCCAGGCCGTGGCGGACGGGGACGAAAAAGAGGCCTACCGGGTTCTGCGGCGCGCGAACTTGCTCCCCGAAATTTGCGGCTACGTCTGCCCGGTGGAAGTCCAGTGCGAGGGGCATTGCATCAAGCCCTACCTGGGCGATCTGGCGGTTCCCATGGCCCGGATCCAGCGCTACGTGGCCGAACGGGCGCGGCAGGAAGGCTGGACGGCGCTGGAGATTCCCCTATTTTCGACCGGACAGCGGGTCGCCATCATCGGCGCGGGGCCGGCGGGATTGGCCTGCGCGGCGGGCTTGCTGGAAATGGGCCACGAAGTGGTGGTCATCGATCGCGGATCGCGGCCGGGAGGCAAAGCCGCGGGCCTGATTCCCGAAATCCGCCTGCCGCTTGACCACACTCGGGCGGAGATCGAGTCCATCTTCACGCCCGTGAGCACGGACCGGCTGGAATGGCGCTGGAACACCGCCTTGAGTCCGGACTACACCCTACAAGATATTATGCGAGAAAGTTTCGACGCGGTCGTGCTAGCCTTCGGTTTGGGGAACACCGCCCGGTTGAACGATACGGATTCCCGGCCCGAGGGTGTCATGGACGCGCTGACGTTTTTGGAATACCTGCGTGGCGAGGCGTCCTATGCCATTCAAGGCAAGGTGGCCGTCATCGGAGGAGGCAACACCGCCATCGACGCGGCCACAGCGGCCAAGCGGCGCGGGGCGGAGGATGTGTACCTGATCTACCGCCGCGGTTTTGATGAAATGCCGGCCTGGCCGGGCGAACGCGGGCAGGCCATCGCGGCGGGGATTCACCTCCTGATCCTCACGCAACCCGTCGGCTATGTGGCCAACGCCGAGGGGCGGCTCTCCGCCGTGCGGGTGGCGCGGACGCAGCTCGGCCCGGCGGACGAATCGGGGCGGCGGCGGCCGGTTCTGATCCCCGGGACGGAACATGATATTCCCGTGTCATGGGTGGTTGAGGCGCTGGGCGAACGGCTTTCCCCGAAAGCCGTGGAAGCGCTACATCCGGTGGAATTGAACGAAAAGGGGCTGGTGCGGGTGAATCCCGATACGGGGATGACCACTTGCCCGGGCGTCTTCGCCGCGGGCGATCTGGTGAACGGCGGGACCACGGTTGTGCAGGCCATCGCCGAGGGCGCCCAGGCGGCCCGCCGCGTCAATGAGTATTTAGAGACAAAGGGGTAATTATTTAAAGTCATTACCGGCTGATGCGTGATGATTTTTAATTAGCATCAACCATTTAAACTAGCCCAGGGCTTCAGCCCTGGGAATCATCCTCAGTAATGAAGGATGGATTCGCGCGCAGCATGTCATAATCATTGGTATTTTATCCCCTCTCCCTCCGGGTGAGGGAAGCGCGGCGAAACCCACCCTCAGTATTATTTACCGGAGGTCTCCTGATATGCCTTTGACCCGTGAACAAGCGTGGCGGCAATTATGCGCGTGGACCGCCAGCGAAGCGTTGCGGATTCACGCGCGGTCGGTCGAAGTGGTCATGCGGGCGGCCGCTTACAAGTACGGAAACAGGGAGAGCGACGTGGAAGCCTGGGGCATCGCTGGCCTGCTGCACGACGCCGATTACGAGCAATGGCCGGACGAGCATCCCCGCCGGACCGTGGCCTGGCTGCGCGAACAGGGCGAGGAAACCATCGCCCACGCCGTCTCCGCCCATTACACGAAATGGAACGTCCCGTATGAAACCGCCTTGGACAAAGCCCTGCTGGCCTGCGACGAATTGACGGGCTTCATCGGGGCCTGCTGCTTCGTGCGCCCGGACGGCATCCAGTCTCTCACCCCCTCCAGCGTCAAAAAGAAACTCAAGGACAAAAGTTTCGCGGCCAAGGTGGACCGGGACGAAGTGCGTGCGGGCGTGGAACTGTTGAGGGTGGACCTGGGCGAACACATCCAATTTCTCATCGACGCCCTGAAACCCCACGCCGCGGAATTGGGCTTGAACGGCCGCGGGACGTGACGATTTATAATAACGCTCGCCTTGTGTGATGCAGGCTTCCAGCCTGCATATCCCTTTCGTCCTTTTTGTCCTTTGGGTCCTTTACTCCTCATAGGGATGTAGGATGGATTAGCGCGCAGCGCGTAATCCATCATTCCCGATCATCTTGATCATCTTGACCATCCTGATTCAGACAATCACCTCTCTCAGCCGGTCAACAGCGATTGGCATTGGGCTTCTTCTTCCTTAACTTTTTCCTTGATTGCGGGGAGGCTGTCCGCGGTAAGACCAATGGCCGCGAAATCTTTCTCGTTGTATGCAACCACCGCGCCCTCGAACGGATCGCCGATTTCCAATTCGCGGCAGATCGAATCCGCCAGGGTGACGATGCTCACCAGCGGCCGGTGCGCCGTTTCCGCCTGTTCGGGCCGGTGATGCCAATTGACCGCCTGCACCACGGCCGGCGGCAGGTTCCACAGATTCAACACCAGGCCGCCGACCTCGCCATGATCCATGTCCATGGTCTCGCGTTCCATTTCATCATGGTTTTTTTTGTCTTGCCGCGCTTGCTGGCGGGTGCGCATGTAGAAGGCCGGGAAATAGTGATCGAGGATCAGGATGCCGACATCATGCAGCAGGCCGGCCACGTACGCTTCATCTTCCACCAGGTACATGGGCTTGCGGATGTAGCGGTAAATGACCCGGGCGGTGATGCCGGTCATCACGCTGTGTTTCCAAAATTCGTTGTGATCCAGGTGAGGGCCGATGCTCTTGAAGGTTTCAATCACCGCCAGAACGGAACAGAGGCGGTTGATTTCCCGCATGCCCAGCCGGGATACCGCGTATTGGACCGAAGTAATGCGGCCCCCCTTGACGGCGAAATAGGCGGAATTCACCACGCGGAGGATCTGGCTGGTGAGGGTGGGATCCTCGGATATGATGCGGGCGATTCCCTCCGCGCCCATTTTTTCATCTTCCAGGGCGTTCCGCAGGCGGGTGATCACGGTGGGCAGGGTGGGAAGGTCCTTCACCGCTGACAGGGCCTTGATGATAGTTTCCTTGTTTGAACTCAACGGACGACCTCCCAAATCTGGCGATGCTTCCGGACACCGGAAACCGCGGCGTATCATTGTGCCTTACAAATCATACAAGCCTTCCCGGAGGGATGAAGCCTCGAAACGTCACGGCGTGAAATAACGCATTCTGTATCCGATTCCAGCATGGGGGACAACAAATCACGACGGCGAGCGCGCCGCCGTTTCCTCCTGGGCCGCCGCGGTCAATTTTTGATAGATCCCCCGCGCCTCGTTCACGCGGTCCAACAGGGCGGAACCTTGCTCCGCCAGTTGCCGGGTCACGCGATTGTCCAGGTTCTTGCCTTGTTTCACGTCCTCCCGCGCTTGATTCACCAGCTTTTCCACTTCGTCCAGGCTGGCCAGGCGTTTGGCGATCAATTCATTGACGTTTTCGTATTTCCAGAAACGCAGGGTGTCCCGGATGACGTATATCGGTGTCGTGTGGGCGAGCGAGCCGTCGTTGCCCTTGGCGCGGGCGGCGATCCAGAATCCATGCCCCGCGGGCATTTCGAAATCGAGGCTGAGTTCCCGCCGTTGAGGATCTTGCGATTCCAATTTGCGGATGACCTCGCCCTGGGAAACGATCTCCAAGTCAGAGGGAACCATCCGGTCCGGATGCCCCCACGCCCGGGCGCGGATCCGCAGCGGATGCCGCGGATCCCCGGCGATCTCGTCTCCCGGATAGGCGGAATCGACGCGGAAGTCAAGCATCGGCCCGTTGGTGACGAATGTGCGCCCGCGCCGCACCGCGTCAAACCAGGCGTCCGGCGTGAAAGGCGTGTCGCCCAGGAAGGCGTACACCCGCACTTCGCCGACCGTGCCGCCCCAGGGCACGTCCGAACCGGCCGAGGCGGTCATTTTGAATCCCAGGTTCAAAAACTCGTAGAACAGGTCCGTCCCCATTTGCGCGAATTGCATGACTTCGATGAAGTCCGTTTTCCCCTTGGGGATGTTGATGCTCATGTCCCGGTGCACTTGGAACATGTTAAACAGCACGTGGCAATAGCCGGACAGCCCGCCCTGGGCGCGAACCGCGTCGAATACCGTATCGTAGAGAAAATACTTGTCCGTGTCGCGCACCATCTCCTTCGTGTTCATGTGGATGGTGTGGCCCAGTTCGTTGTGTGTGCGCGGGCATTCCTGCCCGGGAGACAACACGTAATCCCCCTCGGTCACCCGGTTTTCCGGACCCCAGCCGCGCTGCTCGAACCAGGTGCGGTACAGGTCGCCCATTTTCACGACATTGGCCAGGTGGATATCCTCCGCCTGAACCCAGGCCATGAGCCGCCCCGCGTCGCCGTCGCTGAGCATCTGGCAATGAACGTGATCGTCACCCGAATACCACCCCAGTCGCCGCATATCCACCCAGCGGCGCGGCTGGAAGGTGAACTCGTTCACCTGGCCGGACGCCACGGAAAGGGTCTGATAGATTGGTATATGCTCCACGCCGCGCCGCACGGTCACTTCCCATTCGCCCGGGGGAAGGGTCATATCGAACGGCTTGGGCACGCACCAGTACGGTCCCGCCAGACGTCCCGGCAGATTCGCCCGGCGGCGGCCGGACGGCTGGCCTTGTTTGTCCATTTGCGGCGCGATCTCGATGGCGTTGCCGGGCCGCCGGTCCCGCCCATCGGTCTTCCAGATCATCCGGACCATGGCGGGCACCGGTTTGCCGGTCTCTTCCGAGAGAACCTCCATCTTGACCCGGCCGAACGCGGGAGTCTGTACCTGCACAAAGTACCGGATCGGTGGCTCTTTCGCCCGCTGGATATTCACGGGAATCGTGATGAGGCGCGCGGGCACATTGGCGAGACTGACCAGCGTCCACCAGGTCCCCGCGGATCCGGCATCGATGTCGATATTCGATTCCTCGGCGAAGTCGAGTTCAAGCGCCCGGTACCGGACCGGGCCTTCGCCCAGTTGAATTTGGAAGAGTAATGCCCCCACATCGCCGGGAAGTTCAACGGGCTTATCCCTGGGAAGGGTTTGGGCATGCTGGTTGGGCGTGACGAGAATCCGGGCCGGTTGTTTCTCCAGAATCGCATACAGGGATTGTGCCGCGTCCCCCGCCTTTTCCCGCAAGGCCGCGGACTCTTGATCCGATGTGGATTTTTGGATCAGATCGCGCAGTTCGCGCAACCGGCGGTTGATTTGATCCAGCTGAGCCTGTTCCACGCTCGAGAACAGGTAAGGATGATTCTGGATCAACGCCCCGGCCATTTCCGCCGCTCCGGCCAGGTCCGGTTCCGGAGTCTGGCTCCAGGCGGATAGGCCGCCGCTGATCACCCAAGCCGCCACCAACTTAACGAGACAAATTTGGCCGGATCGACGCATCATTTACCTCCCCATTGATCGTGAGTATTTGGTTCCAAGGCATATAGGCTGGCAGGATCGCCATCGCCGGGCCGATTCCCAGCGCCGGCATCCAGGGAACCGCCAGGACCGCTTGAATGAGATGAGATGGACCAACGGTGTTATTCTTCGATAAAACCGGACCGATGGAAGGTGATGGAAAATTGGATGCCGCGGTCCGCACCACCACCCGGCGGGGCGTGGCGCCGGAATCCGCCGACAGCAACAAGCCGGAATCCGGTTCTTCCACCA
The DNA here is from genome assembly GCA_041946805.1 of bacterium. Taxonomy (GTDB): domain Bacteria; phylum Hinthialibacterota; class Hinthialibacteria; order Hinthialibacterales; family Hinthialibacteraceae; genus JABLXU01. The sequence continues at coordinate 38,119 of JBHGBC010000013.1, read as the reverse complement.
GGGTGATTCCCTCCGCCGCCGTGCAATGCCACGCGCAAACCGCGGGTTCATGGGGAAACAGCCGGTCGTCCAGTTCCACCGTCCAGCCGGAGCCGATGCCCTCGGGCACGCGGCAAAAATGATGCAGCAGGAGAATCAGCGGAGTGGGAGCCACACGCGTATCCGCCAATAGATCCAACCGGGGTTCATACAAGGGGATCACGGCAACCGGGCGTTGATTGATCAAAACGGACAGATTTCTAGCGAACTCTTCCGCGCGCGCCGTCAGGTAGAGGCCGATTTCCCGGCGCGAGATTTGCTCATCTCCGTCGGCATCCAGAACCTCTCTTTCCGACAGGGCCAGCACGTTGTGAAAGGTCAATTCCAGTTCGATATCGATAGTCTGTGTGGAAACGCGCAGCTCGGCCTGGTGCTGGATATACGCCGCAAAGGGCTGATGGGAAAATCCCACCGCTGGGACGAACATCATCCCCAGCCACCAAAGGCCTGTATGACCTACGACGCTTCTCTTGGCTGCGAACGGCATGAAACGGCTGGCTCCTGCCCTACGATATGCGGTGGCGAAAATGGTATTTTCACCATACCACATCCGCTGGAAAAACGGGAGAGAAAATCCCGGGCATGCAGAAAATGCATGGCGAAGGATGAAACCATTTAATTCCCTACCTTTACCGTATAACAATTCTCTTTCTTCCTCAGGGAAAGGGCCAGAGTGAGGGTATTAACATTGGGCTGAACCTTTTTGTCCCCCACATAATTCCATCCAGGGCATACCCTCGCGCCTCATCAAGGGGTTTAAAACAAGGAAGGAGTCATCCAATCGGATTCGATGACTCCCTCCTTCATCCATCGGGTGGCGTTTCGTACCGCTGGAAACGCCTACCTTTTTTCTTCCTGAAGGCATCACGCTTCAGGATGTATGGAATAAGGGCCACGGTTTCACAACCACGCTACCCTTATCAGGGCGACTGCGCTCGCCCTCCCGTTCAGGATGGGGATCCATTGTTCATGGTCCACTCTCCATCCTCACAATTATTGGTACCACTACTTTTTTTGGATGTCAACGGGATTTTTACCGAATTGATCAGAATTTTTTTGCCAGTGATTTTGCCCAACTGGCGGGGGCCGGCACTCACACGAATACGCGGATCGGTTCAACCTGCCCGAGCATACTTTGATTCTCTGAAATCATGATCGATTTCATATTAGATCGGCTGGAGCCATCCCCATCCGATTCCCTCTCCCCCTGGGAGAGGGCCAGGGGGAGGACAGGTTGAGAAGGAGACCATGAATACCGCCAGTTACAACTGGAAGATGGAAAACTTGATCCCCACCCAGTACGCGCTCCCCAGGTGAAACACGTATGATTCTTTTTCACGGTTCTCCCGGCATGGCGAATTCGGCCTTGGCGCGATTCATTTCTTTTTGGATCCCGTTTTCCTCATAAAACCACAACCGGCCCCGGGCGCGCACGGTTTCATCGGGATGACAATCGGGAAACACCGGATCGGCGTGGATGCAAGGGACCTGCTCATTACCCCATACCCGGCCGCAGGGTGACCAGGCGGTCAGGATCCAGCGGTTGCCCGTGTTGGAGCGCGCCGCGGCCACAGGGGCTTCGAAGAGTTTGTTGGTGTTGGTCTGATCCGCGAATTCCGCCGCGCCTTTCAGCATCACACACACTTGTGTGCGCAAGCTGGTCAGCGTCTGGTTCGTGCCGTTGCGCAGCCAGAGTTCCATTTCCACGCCCGCGGGGGCGGATTCGATGGTGGCGCCGAAGATCACGCCATCGGGCAACGGCCATTCGCCCGTCAGGCTGCCATCCGGATGGCGCCGCCAATCGCGGAACCGCGGCCGGCGGTTCTGTTGTTCCCAGACAGTGGGGATATGTGTGTGCGCCAGGAAGATCAAATCGTTCCCGCGGAAAATGGCTTCCGGCAAGTCGATCACCACGTAGGATTGAGGATCCCCGGGGAGAAACACACTGGCCTTGGTGGCGCGGATGGGATCGACCGCGCCCTCCAGGAAGCCGATGCGGGGATGCCTTCCTCCGGGGTAAGGCAACACAGCGGCTTGACTCACGGGAAAGGGATACATTCCGGTGGCGGGATCGATTCCGGCGCGCCGGGCGGCGGCCTGTGTTTCCGCGAGGGACATCCCCGTGACGCGCGCCGCCTCATCCCAGGTATAGCGGTGCGCGAGCAGCATGTTCCGCAGCCAGAAATCCAAATCCTCTTGGGTTTCCCGCCGCTCAAGAAGTTGTTGTTCCATGTTGGGCCGCGTTTCGCCGGGTGGATTTTCTGTTTCGGGATTGCTCCCCACGGCTGTTCCCACAATCAACCAGCCAAGCAGTAAGACATGAATTCCCGGTTGTTTTTTCAAGAATGACGCCAAGGACAAGCCGGCATAGTCCATCGGCATGTCACCTCCACCTGTCATTGCCCATTGATTCCTATTCACCCAAGCCAGGCCGGGGCACATTGCAACGTGCCCCCAGCTTTTGCCGGAAGGCTAGGTTGGTTTCCTGTATCACCCTGCCTTCCATCGGCATCCGGGTTATCGCGCCCATCCGGGTCATCCTGATTCAGACAACAGCCGCCACCCCTACGCTTTTATCAAATATTCCTCGATCACGAACCGCGACCAGGTTTCGTACTCCACGCCATCTTGGAGCTCGGACACCGGCCTCCATTCGCCGCGGGCCAGGGCGGTTTCCCGGATCCGCGCGTTCCTGGACTCCACCCATGCCTCGTACACTACTCCGAAATGCACCCGCCCGACCTCGCTCTCGTCATCGTTGATGAATCCCACCGGCTCGAACCGCGCCAATGAATCCACCTCGACTTCTTCCTTCAGTTCCCGCGCAGCGGCCTCGTTCATCAATTCCCCGGGGGATGTGAACAAATTCATATCCCGGTTATTGATATGGCCGCCGATCCCGATCGAATACAAATGATGCAGACGGTTCTCTCCCGCCCGTTTGGTGCGCCAATACCGGAACACGTGATCCGCATGCCGCACGATCGTGTAGGGGATGATCTGCTTAAAACCGGGATCGGTTTCCATCTCGTCCCGCGGCCGGAATTGCCTCGCTTCAAGCCAGGTTTCCAAACGGTCTTTCCCCAAGGGCATAAATCCCCGGAACGGAAGAATGTCCGATAATACCGAACGGGGCACGACCAGGATTTGTTCTGTCGCCATGGCGGCCTCAGAGGCTCTTCTTTTCCGGCGCGTCCTCGGGCGTGATCCGGAACACGCGCCTTTTGGATTCTTCGAGGGAGATGTTCAATCCCAGTTCTCCCCAGATCCGATCGATCCGCTCCTTCACGGCCTGGCTCATGACAATGTCCGGCGGCCATGGCCGGGTGAAACCCTCCTCGGGCAGTTTCCGGGTCGCGTCGATCACCATCTTGGAACCGAAGCGGGGTTGCTCGGATGAGTTGTCCAGCACGTCCACGGGGCCGTCCACAAACTGAACATCCCGCCGGGGCGCCATGTTGTTGGCCACCCGCCACAAGACCTCGGCGGGATCGTGCACGTTGACATGCGCATCCACCACGATGACGGTCTTCGTCAGGGACAACAATCCCATGCCCCAGATGGCGTGCGCGGTCTTGAAGGCGTGGCCGGGATAGGCCTTTTGGATCGCCACAATGGCCAGACTGTGGAATCCGCCTTCCACCGGCAGTTCCAGATCGACAATCTCGGGAAACATCATCTGGATCATCGGCAGAAAAATACGCTCCGTGGCTTTGCCGATATACGCGTCTTCCTGGGGGGGAATCCCCACGATGGTGGATGGGTAGACCGGATCCTCCGCCATGGTGATACATGTGATATGAAATACCGGATAGGGTTCGGCCAGCGAATAATACCCCGTGTGATCGCCGAACGGCCCCTCCAGGCGCTGCTCCGCGGGATCGATGTATCCCTCCAGGATGATTTCGGCGTTGGCGGGGACCTCCACGTCCACGGTCTCGCAGGGGACCACCTCGACCGGGGCGCGGCGTAGAAATCCCGTGAAAAGCAACTCGTCGATCACGGGTGGCAACGGGGCGGAGGCTGCGTAGAGGATCGCCGGATCGCCCCCCAGGGCCACGGCGGCTTCCATGCGCCGGTTCTCCTTGAGGTATTCCCGGAAATGCGCCGCCCCCACCTTGTGAATCTGCCAGTGCATGCCCGTGGTTTGGCCGTCGAACTTCTGCATCCGGTATAGGCCCACATTCCGGATGCCCGTCACCGGATCGCGAGTATAGACCTGCGGCAGCGTAATGAACGGCCCGCCGTCCATCGGCCAGCAGGTCATGATGGGCAGGGTGTCCAGGGTGGCGTCACCGCCCTGGAGAATCACGTCCTTGCAGCGTCCCGTGGATACCCGCCGCGGCGCGAAGCCGGCCAGTTCCTTTAAGGTGAACAAGGCCGCGATTTTTTCCCGCCAGGTCCCCGGCGGTTTCTGGGTGATCAAGACGCGGATGCGGTCCGCGATTTCATCCACATGATCCACTCCCAGCGCCAAGGCCATGCGCCGCTCCGAGCCGTAAGCGTTGATGAGCACGGGAATTTGATAGCCCACCGGACGGGTAAACAACAGGGCCGGGCCGTTCGCCTTGGTGACCCGGTCGGTGATCTCGGTCATTTCCAAATGCGGAGACACCGGCGCGGCGATCTCCACCAGTTCGTTTTCCTGCTTCAACCGATGCACAAAATCCTTGAGATTCTGATAGGCCATCGAGCCACCTGCCTGGATTGAATGATACGGAACGATTTCCACGCGCCCGCGGGCTGGTTGTAGGGTAACCAACGGGGGAAGAAGAGACAAGAGGGTACGGATCCCTGGCAACCTGAATTCCCGAGGCGCAACTCATTGTCAAAATCTCCAATAAGCCGCGGGAGTGGAAATCCGAGAATCCCGGCACGGGTTTTAAAACAACCATCCCGGATTTTCATCCGGGATGAGATCTCAATGCTTACAAAAACGGCTTATCGCTTGATTACGGCACGAATCATCCGGCTTTCACAACGGCTCGACTGAGTAAATCACCCAGCGGCCGTTTTCCAGTTTGAGGCGGTAGCGGTCCTTTTCCTCCTGGGACTTGCGCTTCCCTTGCTGGACGGTTTTCACCGCCACCACTTCCGCGTCGCCCACGAACGTTTCCGCCCCCTCGATAGTCTTGAAGTTGATGATCAAACCTCCGTTGCCCAATTGCTGCTGGTAGTACATGTGCCGGGCATTGATGTACGCTTCCCGGTCGGCGGTGAGAAAATCCCGGCTGAAACAATCGTATTCCGCGCCGAATTTTTGTTGGTTCCAGCATTCGATGTACCGGCGGACCACCTCTTCCGGCTTGAAACCCACCACATGCTTGGTTTTGACCGGAATGATCTCCTCGTCGGGATCGTCATTCGCGCCGGGATTGGAGGATAAATCGGCAGGAACGCCGGGACTCGCGTGCTTCTTGTTGTTTTGCTTTTTTCTTTGGTAATCCGTGAGAAAGACATCCAGCGGTTTATCGGTTACCATGACCTTGCGAAGCGTCTGCACCCGCTCGGTCTCCCGGTTTAATTTGTCCCGCAGTTGATACAACAGATCCTTCTCTTCATCGGTGAGGGTATGGGCGGCTGCCTTGATGGCTTTTTGGAGGGCGCGCTCTTGTTCCTGGGAAAGAATCTTGATCTCTTTTTGAGTAGACGGCAGACCCTCGTCGATGATGTACCGGGGTTGCTCTTCAGGTATGGAAGGTTTGTTCATATTCATCATCCCGAAATAATCCTGCTTGCCAATAAAATTGTATCAATAATCCAGGAAATCCCCACGAAATTCAACCGGAATTTTATTTTTTTACATATTGTTACAAGTGGACAGCCGTCATCCCCCCAGCCAGTTCCCGGGGGGAAAGCGAAAAATACACTTCCCTCTCCTGCGGCTCCCGGCCGATATCGTGTTCTTTTTTTACGAATTTTCAATCCCCACCGGGGATCATCCCTGGCCGATGTCTCTTTTTTCTCACTGGATCAGCAAAAAACACCCGTCTCCGCGCAAAGAAGGCGGTGCGGGAGAAGCGGCCAGGAATGTTTCAAGCCGTCGTTTTAAAAATATCACAATTAGATTTCGTTGCTCTTCCCCTCATTAAGGTATCTTACACTATTTCGCCCCAATGGGTTATGGCCGCCTGCGGATTTTGATACACTGGGAGACCTTATTTCGGAAAGGAAATGGGAACCATGTGTCCGGATGCACACAATAATGCCTGGAGCCAGTGGATCGCCAGGGTGGGTCTCAGCCTGGTGGTGTTCGCTTCCCTTGCGTTCGGCAGCGAAGACCGCCTGGCCCCGCCTCCAGCCGCCCCCGCGGGAAATCTCTTCAAAGCCCATTCCCATAACGACTACGAACATGAACGCCCCTTGCTCGACGCCCTCGAACACCGTTTTTCCAGCGTCGAGGCCGATATCTGGCTTGTCGGGAAGGAAATCCTCGTCGCGCACGACGAGGGGAAATACAAGGGAAGTTTGAAACAACTCTACCTGGATCCCCTGCGGGAACGGATTGACCAGCACGGGTCGGTGCATGGCGGCGGCCGGCCGTTTTGGCTATGGATCGACATCAAGGACGGCCGGGACGAACTGCGGCCGGTTCTTCACGCCCTGCTGAAGAATTACTCCATGCTCACCATCTTCTCGGGTAGCGAAACGAAATCCGGCCCCGTGACCGTCATCCTCACCGGCGATGCCAAATCCAAGGAAGCATACGTCCAGGAATTCGATCCCCGTTACGCCTGCCGCGACAGCAACGATTACTCCCCGGACGATCCCCCCGCCGACGCCCGCTGGCCGTGGTATGCCCTGAAATGGTCCAATTACATCCGCTGGTCCGGAGAAGAAGAGATTCAGCCCGCCGAGTCCGAAAAACTCACCCGGCTGGTCCAAGACATTCACGCGAAGGGCCGCAAGATCCGTTTTTGGTCCGCCCCCGACCATGAACGTTCCTGGGCCTTGCTGTTGAAAGCCGGCGTGGACCTCATCAACACCGACAAACTGCCGGAACTGAACGCGTTTCTATCCAAACAATCCGTGCCGCCCAATTGACCCGGTTCCATCGTCCGGCGCCGCGCGAAACGCGTTATCCATCAGCTCCATCCCCCCCGCAACACCGGCCCTGCCCCGGCCCCGTCAGGGCCATCCCGGTTTAACCCAGGCAACGCCCCTGGAATTTCACTCCCGGGCCCGCCCCCCTCTCCTGCGCTCCCTGTGGATTCTGCATGGACGCCAAGGCCATCCCATGAAATCACTGAACGAGGAAAGAAACCCATTCGATCTTCTACCTGATCCCTTGGTCTGGCATCCTCTTCGGACATAATCCCGATGGCCAGGAGTCTTCCCGCGCTACAATAGAGGTTTGTTTCGCGCGATGACCTGTTTCATAAATGGAATACCAAGGAGAGAGTCTAGGAGAAAGAGACGATGCTGAAGGATCGCAAATGCGTCCCGTGCGAGGGTGGAATTCCCAAACTGAGCCCTGACAAAATCGAGGGCTATATGCGGCATTTGCCAGGATGGCGGGTGGAAGAGGAAAAATTGCGGAAAACGTTTCCGTTCAAGAACTTTGTGCAAGCCATGGGCTTCCTGACGCAGGTGGCGCTGGTGGCCGAAACCGAGGGTCATCACCCCGATTTTTGCGTCCATTACAACCAGGTCGATTTCACCATCTGGACGCACGCCATCGGGGGACTCTCGGAAAACGACTTCATCCTGGCCGCCAAGATCGACGGCCTGGGCCAATAAACCGGCAAGTCACGGCTTTCCCCCGAAACTCCCGTTGTGGCGGTAGGCGATCACCTGGACTTTTTCGAGGGTGATCAGGCCCTCCTCGATCATCTCATCGAACCGGGGCAGGATTTGTTGGATTTTGGCGGCCTGGTCCACGATTTCGATCACGACCGGCAAATCCTCGGACAGCCGTAGAATCTTGTGCGAATGCACCCGGCTGTGCGCGCCGAATCCGAGCAAGCCCCGCCACACGGTGGCGCCCGCCAGCCCTTGCTTGCGGGCTTCTTCCACAATCACTTCATAAAGCGGCCGCCCGTGATGCTTGTCGCTCTCCCCGATCAGAATGCGCAGCAGCAACGCCTCGCCTTCGATTTTCATCGTTGCTCTCCCTTAGAGAATCCTCCCCCCGGCCAGCCCCGCAAAGAAAGCGGCCAAGCCGCCGAAGGTTTGCAAACAAACATTCCCCGCCGCCCACCGCCATTGGGCGTCGCGCAGCAACTCGCCGGTCTCGAACACATAGGTGGAAAAAGTGGTGAAGGCTCCCAGAAAGCCCACCAGCAGTATGGCTCGGGTTTCTCCGCTGATCAGTATCCGTTCTTCCGCCAGGGACCAGATCACTCCGAACAAAAAGCAGCCCAGCAGGTTGACCACCGGCGTTCCCCAGGCGAATCCGCTGCCCGCCCACCGCTGCACCAGGCCCGCCAGACCATACCGCGCCAGGCTGCCCAATCCTCCCGTCAGGGCGATGAGCACCAATTTCTTATCCAACCAACTCATTTCTGGCTCCACACGCCTTTTCCTTGGATTTTCCCGCGTTTCCCTTCCCACATTCCCTTCCCCACCGGCTGTCGGACCACCCAGGGATTCTTTCCCCCGTAAGAATAATTGCCCTTCGGGAATCGGGAAGGCTTGAATCCCGGCCGGTTTTCGTTTACTTCTCCACAGATATGTATAGCCGGCGTACAGCCAGATCGTTCCATTATCCGTCGTGAACGGACAGGAGGCAGGTGATGAACGAAGCGGGACACGCATTGCGTGTGGGAGTCCCCAAAGAATCCTTGCCCGGCGAACGGCGGGTGGCCTTGATACCGGATCAGCTGCCCACCCTGGCCAAGGCGGGATTGGAAGTCCTCATCGAGCCGGGCGCCGGGCAGGCCGCCGGCTATCCGGACCATGCCTATCAGGACAAGGGCGCACGGTTGGCCGCGGGCCGCGGCGAGGTTTTTGAATCCGCGGACGCGATTCTGCAGATCAACGCCCTGGGGGCGAATCCGGCCCAGGGGAACGAAGACCTGCGGCGGATGCGCGAAGGCCAGGTGCTGATCGCCCAGCTGGATCCCCTGTCGGAACCGAAGGGGATCGAGGAAGCCGCGGCCGTCAAGATTACCGCCTTTTCCCTCGAAATGATGCCCCGCATCACCCGCGCCCAAAGCATGGATGTCTTGTCCTCCATGGCCACCATCACGGGCTACAAGGCCGTGCTGCTGGCCGCGGCCGCGCTGCCGAAGATGTTCCCTATGCTGATGACCGCCGCGGGAACCATCTCGCCCACGCGGGTTTTCGTGATCGGGGCGGGCGTCGCGGGCCTCCAGGCGATCGCCACCGCCCGCCGCCTGGGCGCGGTCGTGCAGGGCTACGACGTCCGGCCCGCCGTGAAGGAGCAGGTCGAAAGCTTGGGCGCCAAATTCGTGGAACTGCCACTGGAAACCCGCTCCGCCGAGGACGCGGGGGGATACGCCAAGGCCCAGGATGAGGATTTCTACGCTCAGCAGCGGCAAATGATGGCCCGCGTGGTGGCGGAGAACGACGTGGTGATCACCACCGCCCTGATCCCCGGCCAGAAAGCCCCGGTGCTGATCACCGCCGGCATGGTGCGGGGCATGACGCCGGGTTCCGTCATCGTGGACCTGGCCGCCGAACGGGGAGGCAACTGCGAACTGACCCGGCCCGGCGAAACCGTCGTCGAACACGGCGTGACCATCCTCGGCCCGTTGAACCTGCCTTCCAGCATTCCGTTTCACGCCAGCCGCCTGTTTTCCAAGAATATCGTGACGTTTTTGCTCCACTTGGCCAAAAAAGGAGTCATGGAAATCAACCTGGAGGACGAGATCACCCGGGAAACGTTGATGACCCGCGGCGGTGAAATCCTCCATCCCCGCCTCCGGCGATTGTTGGGGCTGGAATCCAAAACAACGGCTTTAGAAGGGAGACCCGCCTAATGGACGCGTTGATCGGCGCCGTCACCATTTTCGTACTGGCCATTTTTGTGGGATTCGAGGTCATCACCAAGGTCCCGCCCATCCTGCACACCCCCCTGATGTCCGGGGCCAACGCCATCTCGGGCATTACCGTGATCGGCGCGCTGTTGGCCGCGGGATCGAGCGAGACTTTGGCCAGCCTATTGGGATTTTTTGCCGTGGTGTTCGCCATGATCAACGTGGTCGGGGGCTTTCTGGTTACCCACCGCATGCTGCAAATGTTCAAGAAGAAAGACTAAACCATGCAGAATCCCGCGCTGATTAACCTGGTTTATCTCCTGGCGTCCGTACTGTTCATCTTCGGCCTGATGGGCCTTTCCCATCCCCGCACCGCCGTGCGCGGCAATCTGATCGGGGCCCTGGGGATGTTGCTGGCCATCGTCGTGACCTTGCTGGACCAGCATATCGTGGGCTACGGGGTCATCATCGCCGGCCTCCTGGCGGGCAGCGTGATCGGGGCCTGGATGGCCTACGCGATCCGCATGACCGCCATGCCCCAGATGGTCGCCCTCCTCAACGGCTTCGGCGGCGGCGCGTCCTTGATCGTGGCCGGAGCCGAACTGCACAAGGCCATCCAGGAAAACGTCGTGCTCACCACGGATGTCGCGATCGCCACCGCCGCGTCGGGCATCATCGGGGCCGTGACCTTCTGGGGCAGCCTGGTCGCTTACGCCAAGCTGGAAGAACTCATGGCCGGGAAGCCCGTCTTGTTCAACGGCCAGCAGGCCCTCAACGCGCTCTTGGGCATCGTATCGGTGGCGCTGGGGGCCCTGATCGTCCTGAATCCCGGCACGGCTTCGATTTACTGGATCCTGGTGCTGGTCGCCTCGGTCTTGGGGGTTTTGGTCGTCCTCCCCGTCGGGGGGGCGGACATGCCCGTGGTGATTTCCCTCTTGAACTCCTATTCCGGCCTGGCCGCCGCGGCCACCGGATTCGTGCTCTACAACAACGTGCTGATCATCGCGGGTTCGCTCGTGGGCGCGTCGGGCATCATCCTCAGCCAGATCATGTGCAAGGCCATGAACCGTTCGCTGGCGCATGTGCTTTTCGGCGTCCTGGGACCCGCCAGCGACACGGCCACGGCGGATGAGGTGTACGCCGGCAAGGTCAAAGCCGCGTCGCCGGAAGAAGTGGCCATGATCTTCGACACGGCCCGCCGGGCGGTCATCGTCCCCGGCTACGGACTGGCCGTGGCGCAGGCCCAGCACGCCGTGCGCGACCTCGCCCACCTGCTGGAATCGCGCGGCTGCGAAGTGGAATTCGCCATCCATCCCGTGGCGGGACGCATGCCGGGCCACATGAACGTGCTCCTGGCCGAGGCCAATATCCCCTATGACAAACTCAAGGAGATGGACGAAATCAATTCCAGTTTCGAGCAGACCGACGTGGCCTTGGTCATCGGCGCCAACGACGTGGTCAATCCCCTGGCCCGCACCGATCCCCACAGCCCCATCGCCGGCATGCCCATTCTGAACGTGGATCACGCCCGCACGGTGATCGTCGTGAAACGCAGCCTCAGCCCGGGTTTCGCGGGCATCCCCAATCCCCTCTTCGCCGCCGACAACACCCTGATGATGTTCGGCGACGGCAAAAAGGCGATTCTGGAACTGATCGCCGCCCTCAAAGCCGCGTGAGTTAAATTCATTCCACAGGGTGTGGATACGTTGGGATAACCTAAAATAGATTCATCCGGTCCATGTGTCCTTTTCCCGGCAAAAAGCGGCCGATCAGCAATCGCGGTAACCGGAGAAATCAACTCAACCCTCTCCCCTTGGGAGAGGGCCAGGGAAAGCCTTTTCATCACGCCATGGCTCTCTGGATTGTGTTTTCATCCAACAAATCCATATTCCCGGATGATCCATAAAATAGGCTCTTCGCCGGGAAGCAGGGGCACGTAGCTATGCGCCTGTGCTTTTATTCGGTCCCTGACTTCATCGGCCCGGGGCGTCACTTGTGTGGCTCAGGACCTTCATTATTGGTATCAATCTCCACGCCCTCCGCGTCTAGGCGGTGAATTCATGAAATCCCCCTTTCCGTTCCCTTTCCCCGGCATTGCTCTACAATTCTACCCATTCTTGAAGACCATTCGGGATATAGGGAAGATCCCCGCATGAATGCGTTTGATCGACGGATTTACCAATCGGCGGGCCAGGAATTGCGCGGGGCCGGAATCGACACCATCCAGGTCAACGTGGGCCTCGTCTGCAACCAGGAATGCGTCCATTGCCACGTGGCTTCCTCGCCCCGCCGCAAGGAAAGTATGGACTGGGAGACGATGACCCTGATCGTCAATGCGGCGAACCAGGTCCACTGCCGCCTGGTGGATATCACCGGCGGCGCGCCCGAACTCAATCCCCACTTCCGGGCGTTCGTGGAAACTCTCCGGTCCAACGGCTTCTTCGTCCAGGTCCGCACCAACCTGACCGTCCTGTTGGAACCGGAAATGCGGGACCTGCCGGAGTTCTGCCAGCGCCACCAAGTCCATCTCGTCGCTTCCCTGCCCTGTTACCTGGCCGAAAACGTGGACCGGCAGCGGGGGCCGGGTGTGTACGCGAAAAGCATCGCGGCTCTCCGGCGTCTCAACGCGATCGGGTACGGCGCGGACCCGAACCTGCCGCTCAACCTGGTCTACAATCCCATCGGTCCGATTCTCCCCCCCAACCAGGAAACCTTACAGGAAGCCTACCGCCGCGAACTCCACCAGCGCTTCGGCATCGTGTTTACGCATCTCTTGACCATCACCAACATGCCCATCGGACGCTTTCGCGCCGACCTGCGCCACCAGAACCGGGAGGCTGAGTACATGCGCCTCCTGCGGGATTCGTTCAATCCCGCCACCATGGACGGCTTGATGTGCCGCCGCCAGATCAACATCAATTGGGACGGGGTGATTTACGATTGTGATTTCAACCTGGCATTGCGTAAACCTGTGGGTTACGGCGCGCCCAGCCATATCCGGGATTTCGATGCTGAAAAACTCGCTCATCGCCGGATCATCACGGGCGAACACTGCTTCGGCTGCACGGCGGGCTGCGGCTCATCCTGCTCGGGAGCGTTGGCGGCCTCCGTCTGATCAGCCGCGCCCGGTATGCAATACAGAGGCGCAGGGCAGGCTTCCAGCAAATGCAGGATGGATTGGCCCTGCGCGTGAAATCCATCAAACCCCGCCACCTCTCTCATCTCCCCCCTGATCCTTTGGAAGAGGGCCGGGGCAAGGGATGGGAGAACGAACCGATGCGTTCACCCGCTGAATAAAAGCGGATACAATAACCTTGGCTCCTATTTACCGGATGACTCGACGTTACGGGTGAATCGTCTTGCCGAGATTCAATGCCATTCGATATTTGATTGGGTTTGTTCTATTGATTGCGGAGATGCCCTCCGCCGCCCATCCGGAAGCGGTCCCCGCCGCGACGCTGGATTACTCGGACTACGCGGAGATCCTGGCGAATCATGTCAATGCGGAAGGGCTGGTCTATTACACGAATCTCAAGGCCCACCGGCATCCGTTGGATTCGTTTATCGAATCCCTCTCCTCCATGGAACCCGCCCGTTATGAATCCTGGAAACCGGCGGATCAACTGGCCTTCTGGATCAACGCCTACAACGCCCTGACGTTGAAAGCCATCATCGACCATTACCCCATCCAGCCTTCCCTGCTCCGTTCTCTCCGGTTTCCCAAAAACAGCATCCGCCAAATCCCTGGGGTATGGAACCAACTCAAGTTCAAGGTCCTGGGCCGGCTGATGACCTTGGACCAGATCGAACATGACGTGATCCGCAAGGGCTTTGATGAACCCCGCGTTCACATGGCCCTGGTCTGCGCGGCCAAGGGCTGCCCCGTGTTGCGCGACGAACCCTACACGGGAGACCGGCTGGAGAACCAACTGGATGATCAGGTCACGAAATTCGTCCGCAATCCTTCCCAGCTCCATGTGGATCGGAAGAAAAAAACCATTCACCTTTCCAAAATTCTCGATTGGTACGGCAGCGATTTCGAGCCGAAATTCGCCGATCCCGCAAAATTCCCCGGCCGTTCCCGCACCGAGAGCGCCGTGCTGAATTTCCTCTCGCGGTATGTGGACGGCGACACCCGGCAGCTCCTCCAAGACAACACTTATCGGATCCAATATCTCGATTATGACTGGTCGCTCAATGAACAGTGAATATCATCCGGGAAAAGCCGGCACATGCGGCTTTATGCCCCGAGTAGAATAAACAGGATTGAGATCCTGGGCTAATTGAATGCCGTCCACGGGAGAGAACTCAGTTATCTGATTGGCTAAAGGTGTTACGCGGCCTGCGGAGAAAAATCCCGGCGAACTGGCGTTCTCTCAACCGGGTCATCTCCTGAAGGGCTGATCTTTCCCTACAAGTTCTGATCCGGGAGGGCGAACCTCCAGGTGAGCCGTGGGAAACAAGGAGCGAATCAAAACATGCACACATGCGGCACGGCGGAAGTCTCGCCCTCCCCCTTGAACCCAGGTTTTTCCCCAACCGGAGAGTTATCATTTCAACAAGGCCGTTTCCCTCACCCCGGCCCTCTCCCAAAGGGAGAGGGAGTCGTAGAAAGTCAGTTATCGTGATTCGGCTGCACTACCCTTTGAGTCCACCCAATGATGCTTTTGCTCGCGGGTAAAGATCATCCCAGAGAGAGGGAAGTGGAGGCGGTTCTCTTGGATCTGTTCCTCTTGAAAACCGGTCATACCAGTAGAAAAAATGTACGTACTTACCGGATGAGCCTTAACCGATGAATTGGTCTCCCAACCATTCAGAGTACAACAATCGTTCCTCGGATTCCCGTCTTCAAGGTTTGTGGAAGCCCGTGTCGCTATTGTCCCTGGTCATCCTGATGATCTTCCTGGCCAACGCGCTGGGAATCGGGCAGTGGCTGACTGGACTGCAAACGTCCATCTCCAACCTGGGACCATGGGGCGCGATCGTGTTCGTCCTGATTTATGTGCTGGCCACCACCGCCGCCATCCCCGGCACGCCCTTGAGCCTCGTGGCCGGAGCTGTGTTCGGCTCCACCCTCGGCGTGGCCCTGGTCAGCTTGGCCTCCACACTGGGAGCGGCGTTGTGCTTTCTCATCGCCCGCTATTTCGCCCGGGACGCCACGGTCCAATGGCTCTCACGCAACCGGCGGTTCCTGCAGTTGGACCGCCTGACCGAGCGCCAGGGGGCCCTCATTGTGGCGCTGACCCGGCTCGTGCCCCTCTTTCCCTTCAATCTGCTCAATTACGGTTTCGGCCTCACCCGCGTTCCCTTTTGGACTTACGTACTCGTTTCGTGGATCTGCATGCTGCCCGGGACCGTCGTCTATGTCGTAAGCGCGGACGCGGCCGGCCAGGGCGTGACCGAAGGCCGGATTCCCTGGCCCCGGCTGATCATCCTGGCGGGATTCATCGTCGTGCTGGGCGTCATCATCCGCTTCGCCAAACACCGTCTGGCTGAGGTGGAAAAGTAAGGATGATCCACTCTTCGCGTACTCTTTCCGGGCATACTTGATGCGTAGGCAATAACATCGATTGCACGGATCACTTCAAATGCCCTCTCCCTCTGGGAGAGGGCCAGGGTGAGGGAATTTTTTTAGATCAGGCATCGTCCTCACAGATACTATGCCTTCTCAAAGGTATCTCCCATGAACCTGCCTCCTATTATTCTTCCAGACGACGAACACAACCGAAGCCTCGGGGCCCAGGTCCACCCCGCCGATTGGCGCAATCCGGAACCAGCCCCCCTTTATAACCTGGTGGTGATCGGCGCGGGAACCGCCGGCCTGGTGACGGCGGCGGGCGCGGCGGGACTGGGGGCCAAGGTAGCGCTGGTGGAGCATGATCTCATGGGCGGTGATTGCCTCAACTGGGGCTGTGTCCCCTCCAAGGCCATTCTTCGCTCCTCCCGTATGTCAACCCTGTGGCTCGAGGCGGAGCCGCTCGGTTTCAAGGCGCCGCAACCACTCGAAGCCGATTTCGCGCGGGTGATGGAACGAATGCGCCGCCTCCGCGCCCGGATCGCCGCTCACGATTCCGCCGCCCGCTTCCGTGACCTGGGCGTCGACGTGTTTTTCGGCCATGCCCAGTTCACCGGATTTCATTCGGCCGCAGTGGATGGCCGGACTCTGCGGTTTCGCAAAGCCGTCATTGCCACCGGCGCGAAACCGGTCCTTCCTCCCATCCCCGGATTGGCCGGTGCGGGCTGCCTGACGAATAAAACGGTTTTTCAGATGACTGAACTCCCCCGCCGGTTGCTGGTGATCGGAGGCGGCCCTATCGGCTGCGAACTGGCGCAGGCGTTCCGGCGGTTGGGATCGGCAGTCATCCTGGTCGAAAAGGGTCCGCGTATCCTCCCCCGCGAGGACGACGATTCCGCGAACCTGCTGCAAGGAGTCTTTCGAGAAGAGGGTATCGAGCTCCGTTTGAATGCCACGGTCCAATGCGTGTCAGAAGGGCTGGGCGTAAAGCAGGTTCAGGTTCTCCACGAAGGGCAAGAAACCGGATTCGCCGTGGATGCGATTCTCGCCGCCGCGGGACGCGCCCCCAACGTGCTCGATCTGAACCTCGAGGCGGCGGGTGTCGAGTATGACGAACACGCCGGGATTCATGTCGACAGCACCCTGCGGACAACCAATCCGGATATCTTTGCCGCCGGGGACGTGTGTATGTCCTTCCAATTTACTCACGCGGCCGATGCGGCGGCCCGGATCGTCATCCGCAACGCTTTTTTCCCGGGCCGGACCAAGATGGATTCACTTGTCATCCCCTGGTGCACCTATACCGATCCCGAAATCGCCCACGTGGGCCTCGGCGAGGTGGAAGCCCATGGACGGCATATCGCAATAGACATCTACAAGCGTTCTTTCGATTCCATCGACCGCGCCATTCTGGACGGCGAGGAAACCGGCTTCGTCAAAATCCTCACCGCCAAGGGATGTGACCGCATTTTAGGGGCCGTCATCGTGGCCCGGCATGCGGGCGAGATGCTCAACGAAATCACGCTGGCCATGAACCAGGGCATCGGCCTGAGAAAACTCAGCCACGTGATCCATCCTTACCCCACGCAAGCGGAAGCCATCCGCCTATGCGCCGACGCCTATAACCGCTCCCGCCTGACGCCGCGTGTTAAAAGGATTTTCCAGACCTGGTTTCAATGGAGGAGAAACACAATTGTAAAGAAAAATGTTGTTTGATTTGCCCAGTGCGTTTTTTAGGCACCGCGCGTAATCCATCACCCTCCACCTTTCGTTTCTGATTCCCTCTTTCCATGCGGGAGAGGATTCGAGCGCGGGAGAAAACACCCCGCGGAAGCGCCGTTAGCGCAGCCAGGGGCATCGTCCTATCATCACCCCTGGCGGCACCGTTCATCCCTCATAATCCACGGTTACTCCCTTCCATCCTTCATTTGATCCATTTTTATGCTGAAATCCCTTTTTCTTGCGCTACATTCAATATTTTCTGATTCATAATCCAACGTGTGCCAGACAAACACGTGTGAGAGGAAACTGCATGATGACTGCAACCCGCCGAGAATCTTGGTTGCTTTATTTCCTGCCCGGATTGATGGCCTGCTTTCCCTGGCCGGCTTGCGGTTCGGATTCCCCTGCCGCGCCTTCCGCCGATGAGTTTTTTGGCTTGACGAAACTCTGGACCATCCATCTCCAAATCTCTTCCGAACAATGGCAAGCCATCGAACCGGCCAGCCCCGGCGGATTCTTCGGACGCCCTCCCTTCGGCGGCGGACGTCCACCCGCGCCCGGAAATGCCGGCGAATCCACCCATCCGGACCGGGGAATGGACTCAGGGGGGCCTGGAGATCCTGGAAGGCCGGATGGACCGGGTGGGCCGGACGGACCCGGTGGACCCGGTGGACCTGGGGGACCTGGGGGACCTGGGGGACCTGGCGGACCCATGGGAGGGATGGATTATCCCTATGTTTCTGGCGATTTCGAATGGGAAGGGCAGGTAATCAAGAACGTGGGCATCCGCTACAAGGGCCAGGCCTCGTTCATGTTTTCGCGCGATTCCCTGAAAAAATCGTTCAAGATCGATTTCAACCGTTTCGTGAATAAACAAAAATTCTTCGGCCTGAAAAAACTGAATCTCAACAATAACACCATGGATCCCTCCCAAATGGTGGAAGCACTCTCGTACGAGACCTTCCGCGAGTTTCTGATCGCCGCCCCGCGCACGGCCTTCGCCAAGGTGTATCTCACCGTCCCGGGCCAGTTTGAGCGGGAATATTTGGGACTGTATACCGTGGTGGAACAAATCGATGACACCTTCCTGGAACACAATTTCAACCAAAAGAAGGGCCTGCTGCTGAAACCGCGCATGGTGCGGGGATTGCCGTACCTTGGGCATGACTGGAAGGACTATGAGATCCCCTATGAACCTAAAAACGACACGGTGGAATGGGCCGACGCCAATCGTTTCATGGATTTCGCCCAATCGGTGAACGAGGCCACCGATTCCGTATTCGTCCAAAAGATCTCCGAATATACCGATGTCGGCCAGTTTCTCCGCTTTCTGGCCGTCAACGCGGCCATCGCCAATTACGACAGCATTCTCGCCATGGGGCAGAATTATTACATTTACGGCGAACCGGCCCGGCAAAAATTCCTTTGGATTCCCTGGGATGTGAACCTGGCTCTCGGCAAGTTCATGATCCTCAGCTCCCCCTCCGAGCAGATGCAAGCCGCCATCCTGCCCCCCAACGCGGCCCCGCATCCCTTGATCGAACGCGTCCTCGCCGTTCCCGAATGGAAAGACCAATACTTGGGATACGTTCGTGATTTTCTGAAAGAGGATTTTCAGCCGGAGCGGATCCGGAAAAATATCAGCGCGATCCATGCCGCCATCCAGGGAGCGGTGAAGGAGGATGCTACTGTAAATTATGAAGATTACTTAAAATGCGTTTCGAGCGATCCCATCGAAGCCGGCGCCAATTCTTTTCCTTTCGGACCGGGCCCCCGGGAAAACCGGCGGGAAGGCCGCGGCCGGGGACCGATGGGCCCTCCGATGATGAGCTTCGCGTTTTCCCTTGAATCGTGGATCAAAGGCCGGGTGGAATCGCTCCAGCAACAACTGGATGGCCAATCTCCGGGAATTGCCCTGACCATGCGCGGTCCGGGCGGCCCCGGTGGATTCGGACCCGGGATGTTCCTGGGCCCGCAATGGTTCACTGCCGCCGATGCCGATCAAGACGGCAAAATCACCGCGGCGGAATGGGAGAAGAATTGCACGGAATGCTCCAACGCCTGGGATACCAACCAAGATCAATTCCTGACCGAGGAAGAATTAGCGAACGGCCTGGGTCAGATCTTCCGGATGCCGGAGGACTTTCCCGATTTCGGCCCTCCCGGGGGATTTTCACCCGGCATGCTCCTGCTGCGCCCCTTGATGGAGAAAGCCAATGAGAACGGTCAATTGAGCCGGTCCGATTTTCTGAACCTCGGGAAGTCCTGGCGGGAATCCTGGGACACCGACCACAACGGCGAACTGACCCAAGATGAAATCGCCACGGGGATAAATCAAATCGCCGGTCCGCCGCCCGATTTTTTCCTGGATGGACCTCCGGGATTTTGATCGAGGAAGCCCCCAAAGCAGCAGAACAAGATCGACTTCGTGTTTCATTCCCAATGAATGCATTGTTGGCGTTCTTTTCCGGCCGCGGAACAGCGGAAAAGAACGCTGTTTTTTTCACGCGCACGTGTACAGTTTTGATCTTTATCCGAAATCAACAACTTCACAGAATAGTCCGGCATCCCACGTAATTTATCCGCATCCGGATCATCCTGGTCATCCCGGCCGTCACGATTCAGATGACAATTGGATGGAATCGGGTGTCCGCATCCATCGTTGCCACTCTCTCATTTCTCAGGCGGCAGCCATGGCAAGGATCATTGTGGCGCGGGCGTCATGCCTGCGCGCGCCCCACCGGGGCAATCTTGGCAAAACCCGGGGCATCGCCCCCGGGGATTCCGCCCCCTCCGGATTCAGACAGCTCCAGAGAGCCGCTTCCTCAATTCGCCAGGGATACAACTCTTGGCGGGCATCACCCCGGCGGTCAACTCCTGGCTCTAATCCCTGAAATCCACCGCAGGCGCCAAGCTCCTTCATCCCGGCCACCCGCAATCCGGTCTGAAATCCCGGCCTTGAAAACCAAAAGCCCCGGGGGATCACCTCCCGGGGCCTGGTTTTTCGCTGTGATTCGCGGAGTTTACAGTGAAGGCTCGATAATGCGCGCCGTGATGAAGAACAGGATCGAGGACTTCTGCTTCTCGATGCTCCGGTCGATGAACAAGTTGCCCAGCAAGGGAATCTTCGAAAGAATGGGCACCTTGTCCTGGGTTTCGTTTTCCCGCTCCGTGATCAAGCCGCCCAGAACCACTGTGGTTCCGTTTTTCATCCGGATGCTGGAACGCAAGTACTGCTGGTTCAAGAGCAGCGGTCCAACATTGGGGATTTCCGCTCCTTGAGCCACTTCGCCGGTGATTTCGACCGGGAGCCGCTCGCCCGGTTCGATGATCTGCGGCGCCAGCTCCAAGTAGATGTGGTCGTCGTTCAGGATGAAGGGGATCACCGGAAGCATATTGCCGACGAAAGTCCGGTTGTAGTTGATGACCAGCCGGTTGTTGGTCGGGTCATCGTCGCCTTGATCGTCAAACTGCGCGCTGTCCGCGTAGGGAATCTGCTGCCCGACGAACACCAGCGGTGGATCGATCGGATTGGCGATGGTCAGGACCTTGGGTGAAGAGAGGACATTGAAGCTCTTCGTCGATTCGAGCAGGCTCATCAAGAAATCCAGGCGGGAGCGGCCGAATGTGTGAATGCCCAGGTTGAGGCCGGGCGACTGTTCGGTCGACATGCTCAAATCCGTCTGCATGTTCTCGGGATTGAGCGAAATCTTGTCCACGAACGGATCGTTCAACATGTAGTCGAAGTTGATGGAACGCAGGTCGGTCAGCGAGGCGGATACTGTCCGGATTTCCAACTCGATCATGCGCTGGGGCTTGTCAAACGTGGTGATGACCCGGTTCACCAGGCCGATGGTATCCTGGTCCGGCGTGAAGAGCACGATGCTGTTGGTGCTGACATCGGGATAGAAACGCAAGGCCAGGAACTGCAGCAGGTCGGTGCTGCCGCCGCCGCCGCCGGACAATTGGAACCGGTTGCGGGTGGTTTCCTCGAAGAGGTTGCCGGCGTCGGCGCCGGTGTCGCCCTGCTCGTTGGAGCCGATGGATTGGAAGGCGTTCTGGCTCAGGTAATTCGACCGGGTCGATTGCTGCGAATCGAAGAACAGATACGCCAAGGCGTCGGCGATGGTGAACACGTCCACGTGACGGATGGGAAACGTCTCGATCAGGATGTCCTGCGCCGCTTCGCCCTTCACGCTGTTCAGATATTCATCCACACGCCGGATATTTTCCCGCGTGTCCACGACGTCCACGGTTCCGCGGGCCGGATTGGGAACGATCATCCGTCCCTGCAGCCGGGCCGCGTCCACGCCCTCCCTGCCATACAGCATCTGCTGAATGACGTTGGTAATCTCCGTCACCAGTTCTTCCCGCCGCTGGAAGGCTTCCGGCGTGTCCTCCACGTCATCCATATCGGTCAGCTGGAATTGCTTGGCCACCAGATCGCCCGCTTCCAGCCCCTGCGTCACTTGCTGGTTCGCCAGGATTTTTTCCACTTCCTGGATGTTCTCGGGGTAGTCGATGACGATCAAGACATTCGAGTTCGGCTCCAGGTACAGCTGGCGGCGCAGGTCGGTGATGTCATACGCGCCCTGCCCCTTGAAGAGCACCAGTTTGATAATCTCGTATACCTCTTTCGAGATGTCGCGGTCCAGGCGGTAGGTCCGGGTTTCCACGGGACGCTGGGCGGTTCCCACGATGGGCGGCATCTCCTTCAGAAACGCCTCCACCACGCGGAGATTGTCTTGCGTGTCGGTCACCACCAGCGAACGGGTGGCCCGGTTCAGAAACAGCTGCTTGCCGGGAACGTTGAATTCCTCCCCGGGGCCGTACAGGATGGCTTTCAAATTCTTGGAGGAATCTTCCAGGACGGTGGGATCCGTGAGGATGGCTTCGATGGTTTTGTATTGGGCTTCCGAGAGGGGGAAGATCCGGGTTTTGAAGCCCCGCTCCACGAAAATCGTGTCCTTTTCGCGGTGCCAGATGAATCCGTATTGTTTCTGGAGCAGGTTCAGAACGTTGCGGATGGTTGTGTCCTTGACAGCGAAGCTGACTTTCCCTTCCAGGTTTTCACCCATCACCATGTTCAGGCCGCTCAACTTGCTGAGGGTGTCGAGCACGTCCTTGATGTCCAGATTTTCCCCGGCGGTCGAATATTGCGCAATGGGCGTTTCGAGTTTGGCCTCGTAGCCCGCCTCCTCGGCGGCTTGTTGCTCCGCCGCCTTCTGGGCCGCCACCGCCTGTTCGTATTCCACGCGCGTGTTGTTCAGGAACGTCTGGCTCTTTTGGTGGTCGGGGGCGATTTCGAGGGCCTGGTTCCATTTTTCCACGGCCTGGATGACCTGCCCTTGTTTGTACAAAACCACGCCTTTGTTGAAGAGCGTCTCGGCGGTCATCAGAATTTCCCGGCCCTGAGCGGCCTGGGCCGCCTGTTCCTGCTTGGTCTGCGCTTGTTGGCTTTTGGCTCTCAGGTTGGCGATGTGATCCAGAAACTGATCGACCCGCTTGTCATCGGGGGCGATGACTTTCGCTTTTTGCAGTTCGGCTTCCGCCTGATCGAACTGGTTGTTCTCCATGTAGATGGAAGCTTTCTGGAGGTAACTGTCGAGAGTGGAGAGATTATAGTCCAGAACACTCTGCTTGACCTGATCCGCGCGTTTCCGGTCTTTTTCGATCGTGCCCAACAAGGACTGGATTTGCTTCTTTTCCTTCTCGTTGTTGGACTTCTTCAGCGCCTTCTCGAGGATCGTCTTGGCGTTGTCATAATCTCCGTCGCGCATGGAGGAGATGGCCACGTCGATCATTTCCTTGGCTGACAGGTTTTCCACCGGCGGGGTTCCGGCGGCCGCGGCGGTGGGAGCGATAGAGGTTTCCTGTTTCGCCAGTTTGTCCAATTCCTGCTTGGCCCGCTTGTTCAGGGGATCCAGTGACAGAATCTGCTGCAATAGCGACTTGCCTTTTTCGATATTCCCCGCCCGGATTTCCTTGCGGGCCATTTGATACAGCGTGTTCGTTTGTGAGCGGACGGATTGCGGCTCCTCGCTTTTCCCCTGGCTCACCAATCCATTCAGCATACCGAATTCCAATGAGCCCGCGGAGGATGACAAACATGAACCAACCGCCAGACCGCCAATCAGGATGATGGTCCAGAGGAGCTGAAATGGGGAGCGGAGGTTGACTCGATGCCGGCACGGAAGAATTGATAACATCTATGCACTCCTTACTCTACGATGTACGGATTGGAAAACGACGACCTATTTTTCATCATGGTAATCGAGAGGATTCGCCGTCATCGGGATTCCCCTCTTTTACACAAACATACCCAGCCTTTGGCGCAACGATTCTACGGGCGTCCAACTGCCATCCGTAGAACGAATACACTCATCTCCAAGGAAAGTACCGAATTCAGACGCACAACATCAACCGCAGCATGTCCTTACGGACCAAAATCAGAGCATAGATCGAACCGGAAAACAAGGACCAAACAGGATAATCACTTTAATTACTTGGACTTAATTTCACTTCCACGTCCGAGTAACCAGATTTGGAGAGTATAACAGAGCCCTTCTCCGTGTCAACTTTCTTGATATAGATGCCCGTGGTGCGGTCGCCCCGGTTCGCTCCTTCCCGGATGTTGGTCAATACCCGCTTTTTCGCGCCGGTGCGGACCGTTTTGTCCATGACTTCGATCTTGTAGATCCCCTTGCCGGATTCCTGGATGCTCTGGATGTCGTATTCCTGGGTTAACAAGGGCGGTTTGCGCAGATTTTGAATTTGTTTCAAACGGTCCACGATCTGGGTGCGCAAGTTGGAATCGGAGGGCAGGCCGACATTCCGGAGAGCGTTCAGTTCGTCCATGAACCGGAGTTTGCCCTGGGCGTCGAACTGGTCGTATTGGCCTTGGTTCAAGATTCCCTGCTGCTCGGCGATGAACGCATCCGCCAGTTGCACGACCATTTCGGCGCGCTTGACCACGGCCGTGTTGATCTTCGTCTGGAGCTCGGGGTCTTGGGGATTGGTCTGCAAGGCCAGGCGCATGGCGGCGATCGCCTCCTTGGACTTGTTCATGTCCTTCTGGACCAACGCCTCGGCGAATTGCTTGTCCGCCTGGACCACCAGTTCGGCGTAGCTGTCGGTGAGCCGTTTTTGTATCTGCTGCGCCAGGGCCGCCACCTGGTTGCGTTCGTTGGGCTTGATCAGTTCCGCGTTGGGATCCACCTCGTTCAGCCGCTGCTGCAAGGCGAGCAGGCTGAAGTTGGATTTCAGCAGGGCGATCAGATCGTTCTGGCCCAACAGCTGCTGACCTTGTTGGATTCCCTGCTGCAATTCGTTTTTCAACACGGTGGATTGCACCGCGATCAGTTTGTTGAAAGCCTGGGACTGCAACTGCTTGAGCGTGTCCAGGTTCTCCTTGCCCACCGAAGTCCCTTCCGGATCGGCGGTGATGGCGTCGGTCAGGTTCTTGTTTGCCCGCAGGAACACGGCTTCCGCCTCCGCCATCTTGGTGGTGCTCACCAGCCGGTCGCCTTCCTGCAGATCGCTTTTCGCGCTGGCCAGCACCCGGTCGAAATTCCGCTTCAGGAACTCACTTTGCGCCCGGCGCTTGTATTCGGAGGGAAGCACGGCGTAGGGAATGCGGGTTTCGGTCACATCCAGCGTGATGACCTTGTCGAACTGCTGGATGGCCGCCTCGTAATCCCCCGCCTGGAACAGTTCCACCCCCCGGTTGTAGGCGTTGTTGACCTCGTCCCGCTTGCGCAGCTGCTCTTCCTGGGACCCGAAGGGATTACGCTTGATGTTGTACATATCCGGGGCCCGTTTGGCGAGCAGCTTGTCCACCACATCCTGCGGCGACACCCGTTCCGCTTGCGCACTCCCGCCCTGCCGGTCCGGCTCTTCCGTCACTTCCCGGATCAGGTCGTCCACGGACAGCGCGCTGCGTTGATACAACGACCAACCCCCGGCCACCAGGATCAGAGCCAGCGCCCCGATGAACAATGGATCCTTCTTGCGGTCGAGAAACTCGAGGATCGTATCTTTATCCAGTTTGAGTGCCAAGTTCGTACTCCGCCTCTGTAGTAGAATAAATCGTCCCCGCCGGGAACGGGTTTCCGCGGCATCCCTTTACCCGCCGATATCCAGCCCATCGCCGGCGCCGCCCGCGCCGGCCGCCGGGGCCGCCGCGCCGCCGCCCGCGGGCGCTTGTGCGCCGCCGCCCATTCCGCTGCCGTAGCCGCCCCCCATGCCATAGGCGCCCATCATGCCGTACCCGCCCATCATACCGGTATCTTCCGCGCCTTCCTTTTCCGGAGTGGGCGTGGGCGTGGGCGCGGGACTGGGTGAAGGGGTGATGGCGATGAAGCCGGTCACCAGGTCGCTTTCCGCGATGGTTTTCTCCCGGTATTTCTTCATCAAATCCACGGGCACCTGGATGTGTTCCACCAGGTTGCTCTCGCGGTCATGGAACCGCACGTCGATGGTCTGCACCGTCGTGTCGTTGGAAGCCAGCAGACAGGAAAAGATGATATTGAACAAGGAGACCTTTTCCTGAACCGTATCCCGCCGGTACACCCCCACCACCAGAGTGCTGGGGGAGTTGGGATTAGCTGGATCGGCACGCTCGAACTTGGTCAGCAGCACTTCGCCTTCCTTGGTCAGTTTCCGGAATTCGTCCACGAACTTGATTTCTTCCGGCGTCGGATTGTTATACCGGTCAATGGAAACCACGAAATCCATTTGCACGGAACTGCCTTCGGGAATGTCGCTGGCCGGATTGGAGCTCTTGAGCACCACGACTTCATTATCGAAGAAGGGGGAGAGCATCAGTTCCTGAATGTACGTGGCGATGCGCTCGTCATTCAGCGCCCGGCCGTTGATTTCCATCTTGCCGCTGCCCACATCGATGGATTTCAGCCAAATGTCCTGGGGCACCAGGCGTTGCACTTCCAGGTACACGCGCGTCAAACGGCCGCGTTTTATGGCCACTTCGTTGATCCGGGTGTACCGTTCCAGAAACTTTTTTTGTTCATCCCGCACCCGCCCCAGCTCGGGACCGAACTTCTTGGTCGGCTGGACGATTTCCTGCACCCGGTCCACTGCCTCGGCCGTGGTGGTCAGCATCTGGTCGAGAAAATAAAACGCCCCGCCCACCATGGCCGCCAGCAGCAGGGCCATCACGCTGAACATGGGCGTCCGGCGTTCGAATTCCAATTTCTGCTTGATCACGGAGGGGGAGAAACTCAATCCGCACGAGACCCGGCCGGCCGCCCGCACGGCCATCCCCGCCAATACCGCCTCGTTCCGCAACAGATCCGCGTATTCCTCCGGAACCGTGAATCCCTCCACGTCCCCGGACTCGAAAATCCGCACGGGCACGCCCAGGCGGTCTTCCAGAAACTCGCACACTCCCTCCATCCGCGTCGTTCCGCCGCACAGAAAAATCCGCGTCACCGGCTGCGCGTCAGGCTGGGAAACATAAAAGTCGAAGGAACGCCGGATCTCGGTGATGATCTTGTCGAATCCCCGCTCCAAAATGGCCGAGATCTGATCGGCCGCCACGCCCGGATTGCCCTCGCCGTAGGCATCGGACGGTTTCTTTTTCAGCTCTTCCGCCTTTTCCGGCGTGATGTCCAGCGATTTGGTGAGCAGCGTGGTCAGCGCCTGGCCCGCAACCGGGGCGCTGCGCATGAATTGCATCACGCCGTTTTGCTCGATCACCATATCCGTGCTCGAGGCGCCGATACAGACCACGGCGGTGACTTCCTCCGTGTCGCGCAGTTTGGAAGCGGCGTAGGCGTTATAGATGGAAAGCGGGGCGACCTCGATGATGTCGGACCGGAGGCCGCATTTTTTCAACGCCTTGGCGTAGGCGTCGGCGATTTCGCTGCGGACCGCGACCAGATTCACCTCCAGTTCCTCGGCGTCCCCGCTGGATTGGGTGATCTGGTAGTCCATGTTCACTTGTTCCAGGGGGAAAGGAATGTGCTGGCGGGCTTCGTACTTGATGATGCGTTGCAGTTGGCGGCCCCGCACGACGGGGACTTTCAACCGGCGGGTGAAGGCGGAACGGCCCGGGAGAGAGACCACCGCCCGGCGGGCCTTGACGCCCAGACGCTGCAGGAGAATCGGCATGGTTTCTTGAATCCGCTGGTAGGTCGAATCGGATTCTTCCTCGGAGGGAACCATCAGCCGTTCCACTCCGGCTTTTTTCACCTGCACGCCGCCTTTTTTATCGACTTGGATTTGGAGGAGTTTGATTTGTTGTTGTCCGATATCGATAACTACATCGGGTACCTTCACCATGAGATCCATGCCTTCTCTGTTTTGATCTTCCTGCCGCGATGATCCGCCGAATTCTATCAATTCTTACCATGCAACGGAAGGGACGAATCCCGTCCCTTCCGGACTATTCCTGCTTCCATCCCCCAAATTCATCCCCTCTTCCCGCGGGCTCCGGCCCGCGCCGGCTCATTTCACCAACTTGCTCAAGTAGGCGGTGGTGGGCCGCACCGTCAGCGAGCAGGTGGTCACGCCGTCGAAGGGATCCGCGGGATCACCCAACCGGTCCTGGAAGTGATAGAACGCCCCGGTCGTCGGTTCCTCGCCCTTTTCATTCAAGAAGACACGGAACGTGGTCTTCGTGGTGGGCCGCACCGCGCGCAGCCGGAACGTGGCGAACACGCCATCCGCCCGGATCGGTTTTTTGACCGTCTTCTTGCGGTAATCGATCACGCCCTTGTCCGTTTCGATCTCGTTGACCATGGGGAAATCAAACGGAAATTTCGCACGGTATTCCTCGTCGGAGAGGTTAACTCCCGGCGAAAAATCGTCCAGGTCGACCGCCTCGAATACCCGGGGATTGTAGGCGATCAACAAACTGACCGCATCGATCATTTCCGCGTGGGGATTATCGAGCACCACGTCCACATCCACTTCGTCGCCGACATCGATCTGCTCCTGCCGGGGCACCAGGGTGATCTGGGTTCCGAAAGCCGCGGCATCTTCGGAGACGTTCTTGCTTTGCGCCTTTAGATCCTTAACGGACGGTTTTTCCCGGGCTTTCTCCAGCGTTTCGAACACGTTCAGATTGAGATTCACCACGCCGTCGGCTTCCATAAACCGGGAGCCGAGCTGGTCCGCCCCTTTCAAGGTCAAGGCCGTCCATTGCCCTTGGCCCTCGGTTTCGCCGCCAAAGGGATCGGAAAAGACAAATGACAGGCTGGTGGAGGTTACCCGCAGGGGCATGAATTGGATTTGCGCGATCAGACCGGAATCCTTGGAGGTCTGCCCCACAGACTCGGCTTCAAAGCGGATCATGCCTTTCACCGCGTCCACCTCGTTCCGGATTATCTTGTACCGCTCCTGGTTTTTGGCGATGAACGAACCCGCCTCCTCACCACCGTCCGGCGCATTGGAGGTGGATTTTTCCGCGCTCTTCCCCGTCCCCTCGTCCGGAGAAGCGGCCGCCGCGGCTTTTTCGTCCTTCCCCGCTTCCGGAGCGGGAGGTGTCAAGGGAATCGAGGTCAAGGGTTTCCCCGCGCCTCCCTCATCCACTCCGCTGATGGGTTCGATATCGGCGGGATCGAAATACAGGGTAAAGGCCAGATGGTCGTATTCCACCTTCCCTGTGTTGGACAAGGCCACAATCACGGAAAAGGGTTGGTTGACGACCAGGGAAGGATTGGGGGTGTCCACGTAGAACATCGCCGTAGGGCGGGTTTTCACTTCCTCCTTCTTGGGAGCGGGTTTGCCCCGTTGCGGCTGTCCGGGCTGAGCCGGCAATGCGGGATTGCCCGGCAACCGGGGCTGCTGGAGCTCCACGTTCGAGGATCCCTGGACCTGGATGCCGCCCGCGCTTCCTCCCTGGCCGGCCGGCAATGCGCCGCGGTTGCTTTTGCCCGCCAAGGCCCGCTTGCGGTCAGCGGACTGGCCCGACGACGTGGTCTGCTTGGGTTCGTTCCCCTGCCCTTGCGCGCTCTGGGGGACCACGCCGCCCAGACCGCCGGTATTGCCGTAATTCTGGCTCCGCCGGCTCCGGGAGCCGTACCCGGATTGCATGCCGCCGCCATAATTATTGTTGTAATTGCCGTAATTCCCCCCGCGCCGGCTGCTTCTGCCGCTGCCTCTGCCGCTGCCCATACCGCTGCCCATGCCGCTCATGCCCCCCCGGCCGCCACGCATGGAACCCATTCCGAAGCTCCGTTGGCCGAAGCCCATGCCGGAACCGCCGTAGCCGTATCCCCCGCCGTAGTTGTTATAACCGCCGCCGCCGTAGTTGTTATAACCGCCGCCGCCGTAGTTGTTATAACCGCCGCCACCGTAGTTGTTGTAGCCGCCGCCGTAGAACTGCGCCCAGGCCGGGCAGGATCCAACCAGCACCACCGCCAGGCCCGCGCCCAGGATGATCCCCGCGTAATACCATCGTTTCGATTTGTTCATGGCTCACCTCGATATCGTCGCTTGATCCATACACGATAACGAGTCAGGGGGAGACAGGGTCATGAGCAAGGGAAACCGTCACCGGTAATTCCCGCACGCGATCGCATCAGCAAACCGGATTTTTCTCCCCTACTCGCTGGAAAGTATCGTGCATCCCAAGGAATGTCAAGTTACAGCTGGTATAATTCCCGGAGAAAGCCGGGCCGCCGGCCATCCCCGCGCCGGTTCAGATGGTTGTTTTGGTCATTTTTTCCTGGACCTTGATGTTGTGCAGCTGGTATTTTTCGATTTTCCGGTCCAAGGTGGGCCGGGAAATTTTCAGGATATTGGCCGCTTGGCTCTTGTTGAACCGGGTAAACTCCAGGATCCGCAAGATGTGCCGCTTTTCCGCCTCGTCCAGCGACAGGATTTCCAATAATTCATCGGCCTTCGTTTCCGCTTTATCATCCTTCGACCGGGCCGATTCGGCCAGGTGAATATCCAAGGGTATGTGTTCGAGCCAGATCGTCTCCTGCGCATCGTTCATCAGCACCGCGCATTTGATCACGTGCAGCAGCTCGCGGACGTTCCCCGGCCAGTCATGCCGCAAGAGAAATTGCAGCGCGGCGTCCGAAATCCCCTCGATCGACTTGTGATACTGCTTGTTGTACTGCTTGATGAAATAATCCACCAAGGGGGGGATGTCTTCCTTCCGCTCCCGCAAGGGGGGAATATCGAGATGCACCTCCTTCAGCCGGTAGTACAAATCCTGCCGGAAGGCCCCCTCCTTGACTTGGTTGTACAGGTTTTCGTTGGAAGCCGTGATGATCCGCACATCGAGGGCGATCGGTTCTCCCCCGCCGATCCGTTCCGCCACCCCCTCCTCCAGCACCCGCAAGAGGCGCGCCTGGGTGGGCAGGCTCATCTCCCCAATTTCATCCAGAAACAAGGACCCCCCCTGTGCCTGCTCGAATTTCCCCTTCCGGGAATACACCGCGCCGGTAAACGCCCCCTTTTCATGCCCGAACAATTCGGTTTCCAGCAGGGCATCGGGCAGGGCGGCGCAATTGACGCTGACAAACCGCCCGTTGCCGCGGTCGCTGTCGTTGTGAATCGCCTGGGCCAGGGTTTCCTTCCCCGTCCCGTCCTCACCGGTGATCAACACCAGCATATCCGAGTTGGCGATGCGCTGGGCCGTGCGCACGATCTGCTGCATGCGGGGATTGTTACAAACAATTTGTGCAAAACCAACCTTTTTTCGTGTCATGAATTTGCACTTCCCTTGCTCCAAGTTCAACACCAACAGATATACCGCGAATCCCAGCGAAAAGCAATGTCAACAAATATTACACAAAGACGGTGTATTTATCAAAAGAAAAATTACTTTTGCTTCCCACTTTGTAATTATGAGAAGGACGGGGAAA
Source organism: bacterium (assembly GCA_041946805.1). Taxonomy (GTDB): domain Bacteria; phylum Hinthialibacterota; class Hinthialibacteria; order Hinthialibacterales; family Hinthialibacteraceae; genus JABLXU01. Next base: position 7,061 of record JBHGBC010000013.1, on the reverse strand, counting down.
AAAAGGAAGAGGAGGTATTTGATTGGATAGGAATTAAAAACCGGATGCCCCTCTCCAGGTTCCATTCAGCCCGGGGGAGGATAACGTAGCGGAGTAACTGTTTCTATATCAACATGTTTGACGGCTTTGGCGACCACGCAATCGATATCACTTTCGCAGCAATGAATCCCCCCCTCGAAGCCGCACGCCACGCACAATTTGGATGCGATTTCCTCGTTGTCTATATAATCCCGTAAAAAAGCATCCAATATCGGGTCCAGACATTCCAGCGTCTCCGGACGCAAGCGGAGGAGTATCCGTTTCAAACGCTCCTCGGTTTCCGCCAGCAATTCCCCGGCCAGATTCTTTCCCCGCTCGGTCAGCTGGACATACACCGTGCGGTGGTCTTCTCCACTGCTCACCCGGGACACCCAGCCGTTTTTCACCAGGCGGTTCACGGCTTTCGTCGCTCCGGATATGGTGTGGCCTAATCCCACGGCGAATTCCCCGATGGTAACGTTGTCGTTGAGGCAGAGAAACCGCAGGGCGTCCGCCTGGGGTTCGGTCACCTTCACCCCCAATTTCATGGATACAGCCTCTCCACTGGCCGCCTGACGAACCGCCGCCGCGAACAAGATAAACCGGCGCAACAAACCGCGTAAGTTCAAACCGTCCAACGAGCCGTACTCTGCTCCCCTCATGGTGGTTTTATCCATATTTCCATAGTAAACGGCCCATCCGGCATGAGCGTATCTCTTTTCACGGCGCCACGATCACTTTCGGAATCCTGCTCCCCGCAAATTCTCTATCACCCTGGGGAAGGATTGGTGTGAGGGAAGCCCTTTCCTCGACACCCCGGCCGCTTTTCAATTGGCCGGGAGAAGGAAAGATCCTTGGATTCGCACTTCCCCACGACACGGCTGACCGTTTACCTTTTATCTTACGCGTTATCTTACGCGGAAAACGAGGATCCGCACCCGCAGCTCTGCGTCGCGTTGGGATTGTTGAACATAAAGCCGCTACCGTTCAGCCCATCCGTATAATCCACCGTCGTCCCGCTCAAATAAAGCAGGCTTTTGGAATCCACGATCAATTTCACGCCGTTGGAGTTGAAAATCCGGTCTTTCTCTTTTTGTTCCAACTCGAAATTCAAGGAATACGAAAGGCCCGAACAACCGCCTCCCCGCACTCCGACCCGCAGTCCCACATCCTCGGGCAGTTCCTGGGCTTTGATGAGCCGCTTGACCTCCGCGGCGGCTTTTTCAGTCAATGTAATCATGCTTTTCTCCTTTTGTGTGAGGCAACCGGTTGATGGTCTGAATTCAGTAGGTAAGACGCCATGGCTATAAGTCTAAATCCTGAAAACTGCATACAAGATGTTGTGTGAATAACCAGAGAATACCTACAATATGTTGTGGACATTTTTTTGAAACCGACTTGTTGCCGGATCGTCAGTTAAACCTTCAATCGAAAACGCTTTATAAAGAATACCCGCATTACTTGACACTGTCAAGTATTTAAATGAATTCATTCAAGTAATGAATTTGGTTTATCATTGTGTTCCAGACCTCTTGCCTGCTATTACGGACATAGACCTCCTCCCTGGTATTTCCGCCCCATCGGGACATCTTACCGTATCTAGGAGCCATAACCCGGGCTTGCCATCCCTGGCGCAATATAAGCCCCGTAGGGGCGCTTCCATATTTAGACAAGAGTACAGCCCCGGGTGCGATTCCTGGCTCTACGCCTGGCGCAACCCCTAGCCCTCCCCCTTTCCTCCCCGCGGGGCTTGAACCCCAGGGCCATTCTCTCAAAATGACCGCAAGATAAATAGGATTAATTACATCTAGAATGCGATCGCTTTTCCATGCGCGCCAAACGAACCTGGAATCTTTTCTTTCAAAACCGGATTCAAACCGCCAAGGATGAAAACAAATACCGGTCGCTCTCAGTATTCGACACGTTCCAGCCGGGCTATCTGTTCCAAAACGGCCACCGGTTTCTGAATCTTTGCGCGAACGACTACCTGGGTCTCGCCGCCGACTCCGCCAGCCGGGAAGAAGGCCGCATCCTGGCCGAAATTCTTCCCCTGGGCAGTGGAGCGTCCCGCTTGGTGACCGGGAATCTGGTCATTCATCAGGAACTGGAGAAACTCCTGGCCGAGTGGAAAGGGACCGAGGCCGCCCTGGTGTTCCCTTCCGGATACCAGGCCAACGTGGGGGTGATTTCGGCCCTGGCGGGAAAAGGCGACGTGGTTTTTTCCGATAAATGGAATCATGCCTCGATCGTGGACGGTTGCCTGCTGTCGGGCGCGGCCTTTTACCGCTATCAACACGCGAACCTGGACGACCTGAAGAGCCTGCTGCAAGACAAGCGGGGCCGCAAAAAACTGATCATCACCGACGGCGTGTTTTCCATGGACGGTGATCTCGCCCCCCTGGTGGATCTCAGCCGGCTGGCGAAAGAGCACGGCGCGCTGTTATTAGTGGATGACGCGCACGGGACTGGCGTTCTGGGTCCGGATGGAGCTGGAAGCCTGGCGCATATCGGAATTCCCTGGGAAGAGCATATTCTGATCATGGGCACGCTCAGCAAGGCCATCGGCGCGCAGGGCGGTTTTCTGTGCGGTTCACGGTCCGCGATCGAATACCTGGTGAATTATTGCCGGGCGTTTATCTACTCCACGGGGATCTCCCCCTGGCTGGCGGGCGTCGCGCATTCCACCATTTCCCGGATCCGCTCCGACGCGTCCCTGGGCGAACACCTCCACACCGCCATTCAGATCCTGCGCGAGGCGTTGCGTCACCACGGCGTCGAGGTTCCCGATTCTCCCACGCCGATCATCCCCGTCATCCTGGGCGGCAGCGAACGGGCGGTACGCTGTTCCCAAGCCTTGTTGGCCAAGGGGATTGTCGCGAAGGCCATCCGTCCGCCCACGGTTCCGGAAGGCACGTCCCGGATCCGGCTCTCGTTGTGCGCCGCCCATGACGGGGACGATCTGAAAAAGGCCGCATCGGCCCTCGCGAAGATCCTGAAAAGCAATCCAAAATAAGGCCTGTCATGAATAACAATTCATCGGGGATGGGAGATGGAGCATGGAAATCAACTACGGCATCGATCCGCCACGCTTGGCTTCCAAACTGGACCGTTTGTTCGAAATCTCCGGAAAGAAAATACAGCTTCTCGAAAGAACTTGGGATCCCGCGCGGGGCACGCCGGTTTTTACTGTCCAGGGCCGTTACACCACCCGCGGATGGACGGAATGGACACAGGGATTCCAATACGGCTTGGCCTTGCTGCAATTCGACGCCACTGGGGATCCATCGTTTCTCGAACTCGGACGCGCCCGTACCGTGGAACGCATGGCCCCCCATGTCTCACACACCGGCGTGCACGACCACGGCTTCAACAACATATCCACCTACGGCAACCTGCACCGTTTGATACGCGAAGGCCGGATCCCGGCAGACACGTGGGAACCGCGGTTCTATGAATTGGCCCTCAAACTCTCCGGCGCGGTGCAGGCCGCCCGGTGGTCCATCACCGCCGACGGATTGGGGTACATCTATTCATTCAACGGGCCCCACTCGCTCTTCGTGGATACCATCCGCAGCCTGCGCAGCCTGGGTCTGGCCCACCGCCTGGGGCATGTCCTCATGGGCGAAGGCGACCAGCCGGTCTCCCTTCTAACCCGCCTGGTGCTCCACGGCCGCGCCACCGCCCGGTACAATATCTACTACGGTCAGGCGCGCGACGCCTTCGACATCCGGGGCCGGACCGTCCACGAAGCGATCTTCAACCGCAACGACGGCCGCTTCCGGTGCCCCAGCACACAGCAAGGGTATTCCCCCTTCTCCACCTGGACCCGCGGCCTGGCCTGGGCCATCACCGGATTCGCGGAAGAACTGGAATTTCTCGATACCGTGGCCGATTCGGAATTGGAAGCCCTTGGGGGAAAAGCCTCCGTGGTGGCCGAGTTCCTGGAAGCGGCCCAGGCCACCGCCGATTTCTATATCCAGCACACCCCGGTGGATGGCATTCCCTACTGGGACACGGGCGCGCCCGGCCTGGCTTACCTGGGGGATTACCTCAACCGCCCCGCCGATCCTTTCAACGAACATGAACCGGTGGACAGTTCGGCGGCCGCCATCGCCGCGCAGGGATTCATCCGGCTGGGGAAATATCTCGCCGGTCAGGGCCGGCCGGACGAAGGCCAGGCTTATTTCCAGGCGGGATTGACTCTCGCCGATACCCTCTTCGATGAACCGTATCTCTCCACCCGCGAAGAACATCAGGGATTGATCCTCCATTCCGTGTATCACCGGCCGAATGGGTGGGATTATGTCCCCGAAGGCCGCCGCGTTCCCTGTGGCGAATCCTCCCTGTGGGGCGATTATCACGCCCTCGAACTGGCCGTGCTGCTGCGCCGGGAAATCACCGGCGGCCCTTATCCCACCTTCTTTTCCTGACAATAGGGTTATGATCCGGTCAAATAGGGCCGTAGGATGGATTAGCGCGGAGCGCGCAACCCATCATTGTCTGCCACTCCTGATTCCGGCCGGCCTTGATCGCCGTATAGCCCCGCAGGGGCGGCCCTAGTTTGCCCGGGGTACAATCCTTGGCATACGTGGCGCCGGGCTTACAAACTTTGAAGTTAATCCATTTGGGTGAGAAGAAAAAAATGGCGTCACAGTGTAAAATAAGGACCATCCTTCCGGGGATAGGAAAATCCCGGAATCCAGGAGCGTCCAATATGAAACCAAACCGGGCCGGTGTTCTCCCGCTCATAGCGCTATTCTCTGTTTTTTCATGGGCTTACGCCCAGGACCGGGACGCGGACGCGCCGGTGATCTCCTCCGTCCTCGAACAACGCGACGGGTCCCGCGTCTCCATCCAGTTCCGGGCCATCCACTGGGATCCGGAAACCCTGGCGGATCTCCAGAACAACGCCGATGCGCGGAACTACTACAACCGCAACGTCTTGCCGTTTCTGAGCCTGCTGGAAACCAACGTGAAGTTGAGAATCGGAAAGGATGCCATGGATCCGGGTTCGTATTACCTGGGATTTTTGTACAACGACGACGGTTCCTGGACATTCCTGGTCTCGGATGACCAGCGTGACATCATCAAAATCCCCCTCCCCCTCCGCCAGGAAGAAAACACGGTTCCGTTCCTGTCCTTCGTCTTCACGCCGGGCATCACCGAGCGGGATTTCATCCTCACGTTCCTATACGGCAATCTCTCTACCGCGGTGCGGGTGACGATGACCGGATTTCCGCAGCGGCCGGGTGAAAACACGACCGGGGAACCAGTTCCTCCAGGAACGGAAGGGGCTTCGCGGATCTGGGACCGTCCATTTCCGCCCAATGCCGGAGCCGCCGCGCCCGCGGCACTTTTATCTCCCACGGAAAGTTCTATCATGCAATCCCGAGACAACACGGTGAATCCCAAATCCTCTCCCCCCAGCCTCTCCAAATCCAAGGCGAAGGCCGGGAGCGGCGCGTTTCGCTATTTACTGGAGAGCCGGAAAAAGAAAGAAAATCCATGAGCAAATCAACCAAGAAAAAACGCCCGAATCGTTCCCCTGTGGTGAAATCCCCCTTCAGCCAAAAAGAAGAGGCCATCATGTGGGAAGAAGGGCGCGATCCGGAAGCAGCCCGCCGCAACGGCCCGGTTTTGATGGCCCTTTTCCAAACGCTTCCCTCTTTAAAACAAATCCTGATCCAGCCCGAAATGGTTTCCCACTATATGGAAGCCTACCTCCAGATGATGACCGCCGACGCCACCCTGGGAGCGAAACCGGTCGATGACCACGCCATTTTCGAAAACGCCGTCACGGGCCTGGCAAACGAAGTGAATCCCCAGGTCATCATCAATATGCTCTTCGGAGCTTACAAAAACACGAAAATCAAGCGGGAAAAACGCGTGCTCCTGTGGGCCATGTCGCTTATCGGCCGGATGACCTCCAAGACCAATCCGGTGGATTGCACTCCGATTCGTTTGTTTGTGTTGGCGTCCCTTGACTCCGCGCAAAAATTTCTTAAACAACTTGATCATTTTTTACATCAATGGGAGCCCTCGACCTTCAGTTATACCCAGATACTGGAGGGTACGTTCACCCATGACGAACGGATGATTCTCCTCCAAATCCTCTACGAATACGAACCTCACTTTACCCGCTACTGCGTCGAGTACGCCCGGTCGGTTTTTGACCGGGTAAAAAAGCCCTTCGGCCTCCGCTTCCACCATCTTCTCGGTTATGGACGGATCGCGAAGGATTTTGAATCGAGCGCCATCCTCACGCCCGGCCAAAATCCCACCGCTCCGTCCACCGGCCTGGTGAGCCCGGAAGTCCTGGAGCGGTCCATGGCCGTCATGACCCAGGATTTACGCTACCAGGACCCGCTGGATCTCACTGGCGAGCTCCTGCGCTCCATCCGGACGGCGGCCTTCGGCGAAGTGGAATTGCCGGACCTCCAACGGGAGTTGAACGCCGCGGTCTATTGCTTCCTGACGATCATCCGCGCCAATCTATTCACCTTTGAAGTCTATAAACAGAGCGGCCTGCGCGCGATGGAGTTGAATCCCCGGGACGAACACGCACTGATCATTGACATCAAAAGTTCGCCGGACAATCCACGCCTGTACCGCAAATATGGCGACTTATTGTTCGAAAAGGGTGAAAAGTGGGGCTCGTTTCGGGCGTATGACCGGTATTTGGTACTGGAAGAGAAACCGGATGAGGAGATCATTCAACGCACGCGCGCCCTGGTTGAAGAATTCAAAAGCCAAAACCCGCAAAGCGTTTATTTAATTCCCGAAAGCGTTTATTTACGATCATGAGAACCTGTCTTCATGATATCGAATCCAACCGCACCCGGGTTTTCTTCAACCTGAAAATCCGGATGATGGGTTTCATCCGGCAAATGCGTACAAGTGAGGGAAAATCGTTTTTCAATTTCTTGACTCTGAACCGAAGGATACTAATTTCCTTTCCGCCCAGCGTTTAGGAACCCGCCGAGAGGATCGGCGCCGAGGAAAGGCTTTCCCTCACCCTGGCCCTCTCCCAGAGGGAGAGGGGA
>JBHGBC010000129.1:0-17289 GCA_041946805.1 bacterium | reverse complement strand
ACACCAAGGTCCGTCCCTACAAAAATACCCTCACCCTGGCCCTCTCCCAAAGGGAGAGGGAATTGTGGGGGTGGTTTTCATGGATCCTTTCGAAGAGACGCGCCACGGCGATTTGAAAAAAAGTACGCACTTGCCGGATGCGCCTAACAAATTTCCGGGTCTCCCCGGCCCGAATGGAAGAATTCCGGTGGAATATAACATATGTATACCACGATCGATCGGCTGGTTTGCCTGGGATACTTTATCTTCATTCTGATCCTGGGTTTTTGGGCCTCCCGGCGGCAGCACGCCTCGGTGAGCGGTTATTTTAAAGCCGGCAATCAATTGCCGTGGTACACCATCGGCCTCTCCATCGTCGCGGCGGGGATCAGTTCCGAACAATTCGTGGGCGAAGCCGGGTATGCTTACAAATTGGGCATGCCCATCGCGAACTGGGAATGGCTGGTGTTCCCCTCGCTTTCCATCCTGCTGTGGATATTCATCCCGTTGTATGTCCGCCACCGCGTTTCCACCATGCCCGAGTACCTCGAGCGCCGGTTCGGCGGCCGGTCGCGGACCCTGTACGCCAGCCTGACCATCGCCAGTTATATATTCGTGAATTTCGCCCTGGTGTTTTACACCGGCGGATACGCCCTGGAAAAGATGTGGGGCGTCAACAAACTGGCCGCCGTGTGGGGATTGGCGCTGCTGACCGGATTGTACACGGTCTACGGCGGCCTGGCGGCGGTCGCCTGGACCAGTTCGCTGCAATGTATATTGCTGATGGTTGGCGGCTTGTATGTTTTCTTCGCCGGCATGCAGCAAACCGGCTGGAATGTCAGCGCGGTGCTGGGCGAGGGCCAGCGCGCCCATTTGATGACCCCCGCCGATCATGAAGTCCCCTGGACCGCCTTGGTCATCTTGATGCTATCCACCAATGTATGGTATTACGCCACCAATCAGTACATCAACCAACGCTGCCTGGCCGCGCGCGACGAATGGCACGCCAAAATGGGCGTGCTGCTGGCCGGCGGCCTGCAAATACTGATGCCGTTCGCCACGACCTTTCCCGGTATGATTTACCGCGTGATCGATCCGGGCCTGGAGGATCCCAACGCCGCCTATCCGCTGGTGGTGGCCGCCGTGGTGCCCGCGGGCCTGCGCGGCCTGGTCGCGGCGGCGGTCATCAGCGCCATCATGTCCACCATCTCCGGCCTGGTCAATTCCACCTCGACCCTGGTGACGTTGGACATCGTGCGGCCCTGGAAAGGTCCATCGTGGTCCGAGGAGCGCCTGGTGCGCGTGGGCCGCTGGTCGGGCGCGCTGGCGTTGTTGTTCGGCGCGCTCTTCGCGCCGGTGGTGATGAAATGGGAAATCATCTTCCGGTACGCGCAGGATATCTGGGCGCCCATGGCCGCGCCCGTCGTGGTGGTGTTTCTGGCGGGGGCCTTGTGGCCCGCCGCGCGGGAACGGGGCGCGCTGGCCTGCCTCTGGCTGGCCATCGCGTCGGTCCCCTTCGTGTTGATCAAATCCCTGTTGGCGGACCGCGGCGTCCATTTCCTGCCGGTCAATCTGGAGAATCCCATGGTCCTCGCGGGGGCGGTGTATTTGGCCTCCATGGCGCTGATGGTCTGCATGGATTGGAAGGGTTCCACGGGTATCAACTTACTTTTGTCCAGCGTGGGGATCGTTCCGGTATTTGCGCTTTCGGCCTGGAGCCCACCGCTTATGGCCGTCCTGGTATTGATCATCACCCTCGCGCTGATCTCCGGCCTGGCCGCCTCCCGCCGCGCGGTCTGCGCGAATCTCTGGGATCAAAGCATGCTCAGCCCGGAATCCTCCTCGTGGATTGGCAATTTGTGGCTCTGGTGGCTGGCCATGGCCGCGGTGCTCGCTGGTATTTATATTTACTTTTGGTAAATCATTGTAGATAGGCAAAACGGACTATCAAATTGGTTCATCCGCCAGGGGGCGAGGGCGGACACCAAGGTCCGCCCCTACCAAATTCCCTCACCCTAGCCCTCTCCCGGAGGGAGAGGGGATTGTGGAGAGGTTTGCGGCGATTTCTTCAAAGAGATGTGAACCGGCCATCTGAAAAAAAGTGCACACTTGCCGGATAAGCCATACAATTCAAGTTTTTTTGCGGATGGCAACCGCGCGGCTTAAGAAAAGATCTGGACTTTAGTAAACGGGTTGATGTGAATACAGCACACAATTCCCTCTCCCTCCGGGAGAGGGTCAGGGTGAGGGCTGTATTGCCAGGACAGAATACATGCCATCCCGGCAATCGGATTTACAGTAATCATCTTACGAAAAAGGATGCCAAACCATGCTCCAGATTCATAGTGGACTCCGCTGCGATGGAATTCCCTTGATCCGCCTGGAATCGGATTACTTGCTCGTGGATACCGCGCCGGCCGCCGGGGGAAAAATCGTCCGTTTGATCAACCAGCTCCTGGACTATGATTTTTTATGGCGCAATCCAAACCTGCGGTTGGAGATCCTGCCTCCGGGCTCGGAATACGATCCGCACTTTTACGGCGGCATCGACGAATTGCTGCCCAATGATATTCCCGAGACGATCGATGGAACCGTCTGCCCCGATCACGGTGAACTATGGACCACAGCCTTGCGGCCGGAAATCATCGACGGCAGTTTGATCCTGCGGGGCGATTTGCCCTTGTCCGGATTGCGCTACCTGCGCCGGATGACAGTGAGGCGCGATGATCCCTGGATCGACCTGGATTATTCCCTCACCAACATTTCCGGCGTGGAACGGCATTTCTTGTGGAAATTGCATGCCGCGCTCTCCGTCCAGGCGGGGGACCGGATCGAGTGCCCGGCCCGCTGGGCGCGCGTCGTGGATCCCGCCTGGTCGCGGTTCCATTCCCTGGACCCTTTCCCCTGGCCGGTGATCGAAGGCCAGGCGGCGAATATAATTCCCGAAAAGAACGGCGCCGTCGATTTCTTCTATCTGTATGACTTGCCGGAAGGCCGCATCGCCTGGCAGAGACCCGCGGAGCGGTTGGAATTTACCTATCAATTTGATACGTCCATATTTCCTTATGCCTGGCTTTTCGCTTCGTATGGCGGATTTGACAATCATTACACAATCATTTTGGAACCGTGCACGGCCATGCCGGTTTCCGTGAATGAAGCCGCCGCGCTGGGCCAATGCGCCGTCCTGCAACCGGGAGAATCCTTGCAGACCTGCGCATCCATCTACGCCGGTCCCCTGCGCTGAATCCAGTGGAGAAATCCGATGACTGAACGGCATTGCGTGGTAATCACGGGAGCCTCCTCGGGGATCGGGCGCGCCACGGCCCTGCGGTTCGCCGCCGATGGCTACGATGTCTGCGTGAACGCCCGCCGGGAAGAGCGGCTGCGGGAACTGCTTGGCCTCCTGCCGCCGGGACATCATTTGGTATGCGCGGGCGATTACAGCGATCCGGCGGTGACCGCGGCGATGGCGCGGACCCTCCGGCGTGAATGGGGCCGGGCCGATGTGTTGGTCAACTGCGCCGGCGTGTTTCAGGGCGCGGAGGCCATCACGTCATCCGTGGATGTGTGGCGCGGGCCTTTTGACACCATGTGCTGGGGAGGCATTTACATCACGCGCGCGATCGTTCCGTTGATGACGCAGGGCGGACGGATCATTCACATCACCTCCATCCATGGCGAGCGGGCCGAAGCGCAAGCCAGCGCGTACGCCATGGCCAAGGCGGCGCTGAATCAGTTCTGCCGGGTTTTGGCCGTGGAATTGGCGCCGCGGAACATCCTGGTGAACGCGGTCGCGCCGGGATTCATCGACACGGAAATGAGCATCCGGCCCGACGGGGTGAACGAACTGGAGACCGATTGGTTCCGCGTGAATTATGTCGAGGGCCATCATCTGCCCTTGCGGCGCGCCGGACGGCCGGAAGAGATCGCCGGCGTGGCCGCGTTCCTGGCCGGTCCGGACGCGGCCTACATCACGGGCCAGGTGATCACCGTGGATGGCGGATTGACGATTACATTTTAATGGCGATTTAATGGCGATGGGTTTTGTGTTTCATGGTTTATGTAAATCCATGGTGGTTAATGTAAATCCATGGTATTGTTGCTGAGAGACAGTTTCCTCCTTTGCAGAAAAGGTATGAATTCCGCCTTTTCAGGTTTTCCTCACCTTGACCCTCTCTCCGGGGGAGAGGGAATCGGTTAGCGTTCCCATTTGCGCGTCGATAACGAATAAAGCCCTGAGAAAGTTCCGTATCCGGGGAATGAATCACCATTTCCGTTCATACCGATTCTCTCAGGCTTTTGTCCGGATCATGTCCCCGCGGGATAAAGTCCCGTTGGTGGCATCGTACAAAAAGGGATCGGGAGACAACGCGCCGTTGCCCGCGAAATGTTCATTGCGGACGGGATTGGGCTCCAAGAGCCCGTCCGGCCCCCGGCTGCGCAGCAGGTACGCGTGCGTGGTCCGGTACGGCCAGAGTTCGTGCGGCTCGGCGCGGCATCCGAAGGAGGCAAAATTTGTCCAAGTATAATAAAAAGTGTCCGCCACCACTTCACTCATTTCCGTAAAATTGACCTGGTCCACGGGCGTGAATATTTCCCGGCCCGGCATCGTGCTGATATAAGCGACAGGGGTCGTGAAAAAGGCATAGCGGCGGTAATAGGGGATCTCACTGCAATCTTGCTGCGCCAGATGCGGCGGATATTGGCCGGTATCGATATAATACATCTCCGCGGCGGTTCCCAAAGACCGCAGGTCTTGCTTGACCCGGGCCACCTTGGCGCGGGTCTGGGATGCCAAGAAATTGGGCACGGCAATAGCCGCCAGAATCTCGATAATGGCCACCACGATCAGCAATTCAATCAAGGTGAACGCGTTTGTATTATTTGCGCTATTTGCGGCTGTATGCATGGTTTTTGACCGCCCATCCTTTTTTAGCAGGATACGAAGCTGGGGAGTGTCTTGGTTGCCGCCGGTGACATGCATGCTGGAGATTTAGGTGAGAGTAAATACCTTCCATCCGGATCGCTGTAAATCGGCCGCGCCGGCTCTACTTGGCAAATGTGTTGGGACAGTTGCCCAAATACTGATACCGTATTCAGTAACCAAGATACAAATTGGATCTTCCGGGAAGTGCATACATTATGGAGATTATGTTATTCCATTTACTTTAGGATTCGGGCGGACAGCAAGGTCCGCCTCTGCAAAATTCCCTCACCCCAGCCCTCTCCCAGAGGGAGAGGGGATTGGGGGGCGGTTCTTATCGATCCATTCGCAGGAGAGGCCGATGGGGCGCCGGAACAACAAAGTACGCACTCCCCGGATGAACCGGATCGTGATCCCCGGGGCCGGTTGGCAATGGTTCTCCTGTTAAACCGGCACAAGCGATTGACTATTTGTATAGACCCGTCCCATCCCCGGCCGGCCCGTAACCTTCGCCGGGAACTATGTTTAATCCTACTATCATTTTGTCCCCGGCCTCTCAGGAGCGGCCCGTGAAGACATGGGAATCCATGACTACCGGCATATTCATCTTTGTAAGTATTTCCACGATGCCTTTCGCGCTACAATCGCCCGCAAGCCGATCCGCATTCTGGGTCTTGAACTTCCCCGGCGAACCATCCATCGCGTCACACCGCTGAACGGACACGGACACGCCATACCCATCACGTGAAGTCAAAACGATTTCTGTTTCCTCTGGCTTTTAAACGGAAGAATCCTGATGGATGCCGTTTGAAATAACTTCGCCTTAAATCATTGACAAGGAGAGGATGCATGAAAAGATCTCCCGCGTTGTTGCGATTTTCTGCTGTTATGTTGACCCTGACTCTGTGGACCGGCCTGTCCGCCCGGGACACGGCCGCCCTGCCCCGGCGCGATCCCGAAACCGGCGGCGAGCCGGAACGGCCTCCGTGTCAGGCCCGCGCCTACATCGACGCGCATGTCGGCCACACCGGCTTGCCCCTCATCGGCGCCAATCAGACGGTCTCGGCCTTGAACGCCAAGATCATCGTCACCGAACTCGATCCGGATGGTTTCAATGGCGAGTGCACGACCACCGTGCACCCCGTCCCCGCCGGATCTTATTCCTGGCAATTCCTGAAGCCCCCCGGCAGCAACGCGCAACTCTCGGGGGCCTCGACCTTGAGCGTCAAGTTCGTTCCGGACGTGGTGGGCACGTATGAATTGATTTTGACCATCGCCTGCCCGGGTGGCTGCCAGGTCTCCCTGCTGACCGGGGGAACCATCGGCGCCGGGGCGATTTCCCGGAGCATCAAAATCCAGGCCGTGGACCATATCGAGCGGCCGCCGGAATTGCAGCCCTTCATGCCGGCGTTATCCAGCACGGCGCCAACTCCTCAACGGGACGGCCTGACCGACGGCGGCGTGACCGATCCCCAATGGGTCACGGTGAACGAGTGGAACGGGCCCGGCAGCTATGAACTGCTCGAAGGGTGGGTCTATGACAGCCATATCGCCCGGACGGACAATCCCCTCAACCACGACAGCCAGGATCACAACGATATCGTCAGGCCCGATCCGCCGTATAACCGGTTGCTCAAACCCGGTCAGTTGGAAATGGAAGTGGAATGGGAACGGAGCCATTTCCCCGAGTTTTTCCGCAGCACCCGGGGCGACCGGATTTCCACGGTGGGGTATTGGATTTACGACTGCGGCCATCAGTTCCGCACGGAAATCCACCCGCCGGTGATGATGGCGGTGCACCGCGCGCGGGCCATCCCGCTGCCCGGCTCGTTCGGGTACGGGACGAACATTTACATTCCCGGCATCGTCACGGACATCTGGGTCAACCGCCAGGCGGGCGAGATCACGCGCAACTGCAGCGACACGGGGCTGCACCAGCCTCCCATTCTCGCCAAGCTCCCCACGGGGCAGACCCTTTGGGTGAACGGCCCGTGCCTGCCCGACGCGGCCGGCTATGAAGGCGGAAATCCCATCAACCGGATTTACGAATTCAACATCTACCTGCCCCGCAGTCCCTATGTGACCGCCACCCAGGCCGGCATGAAGGTCCCCGAGGTGCCGTTGTATTTCGAGAACACGGACCGCGCGGGAGTGGTGGAGGATCCCGTGATCACCGTGCAACCCGCCGGCGACGCCACCTATCTGCACGTCCGGATCGACCTGAGCGATTATTCGGGCCAGACCTATTCGCGCCGGATCGTGGCCGGGTGGGCGTATCCCTCGCCGGACAACTGGGGATTGAAAAACTGGCGGATCCAGATCCACTCCATCGACGTGGATGACGACGGCGATCCCATCGGCAGCGGCGACGGGGATTGGCGGTTCTGGGTGAATATCAACAACGGGGACCAGGAATGGACCAAGATTTATGATTGCGACGGGTGCGTTCATGGTTTCGATGATTTCGATGGGGCTTCGTGGGGAACCGGATTCCCGGGTTTCACCCATTCCTTGGGCCCCGATCTGCTGTTGTTTCCGGGAGAATCCATCTGGTTTCATTCCTCGGGCTTCGAGGATGATTCGGCCTGGTCGGATTTCACCGGCCGCGTCAGCCAGTTGCATCCGCAGGAAGCCCGGTCGTACAGCATCGACAGTGAATGCGAGTCGGATTATCCGTCCGGGTGTTGCGAATACACGATCAATTACGAAATCCGGGAAGGACCCGCCGTCGGGAACGCCAATCTGACACCGGCGGGTTCGGCCTTGTACGAAGCGTATGTCTTGCGGCCGGGGGAATTGGGCAACCGTCCCGAACGGCCGAACCTGACCGACCTGGTGAACGAACTGCCGCCGCTGGTCCAGAAAAATTGGAACCTTCCGGTGGACCTGATCATGGAGCCCGGCCAGCCCCCGGTGATGATGGAAGAATTGGAATTCTTCGAAGACAAAATGCCCGAGCCGAACGCGTTCAGCGGGATCACCAAGGAGCGGTTGACGGCCCTTCTCGAACCCCGTTTCAGCAGCCGGGCGGACGCCGCCAAGGTGACGAATCTCATGAACGACCTGGCCGGGGAGATGGATTTCTTCCTCAAGACCAAACCCCGCGAGGACGTGCAGGAATTCATCGACGTGTGCCGGGATGTGCTCCCCAAGGACTTGTGGGACACCTTCTTGAAGCCGGTGATCGCCGCGGCCCCGACCGTGACGCCGGCGCCCACTTCCACCCCGGAACCGGAACCGACCCCCACATTGACGCCGACGCCAACGAACACGCCGACGAACACGCCGATCCCCATCCCCACCGAGACGCCGATCCCGGATCCCAACCGGCGGGTGGTGGAGATCTTCGACAACGCGGGCGACACCTCGGGCGATCTGACTGGGAAAACGGATTTCGACGATCTGAACAACCGCAACCTGTCGATCCATTGCAACGCGTCCACGGCGAATGCCGTCAACTGGCATGTGTATGTCCGCAAGGGCTTTGGCGGATATCAATACCTGGGTCAAACCGGCAGTGGAACCATCACCACACTGAACTGGTATGCCGGACAATTGAACATCGCGCCCGAGTTCCGGACCGGTCCGGATATCAACGCGGTCTATTCGTTCCGCGTGGTGCGTCTGGACGACAAACTCAGTCCGGATGATTTCTTCCCCGCGCAAGCGCCCGTGGGATTGAATATTACGGACGGCAGTTCGCAGACCATCCTCCTGCCGGAAAATCCCAACCTGGAAGAGAACGATGTCGTGATCTACGACGACCTGCTCGGCGGGCGGAACCTGGCGCCCGTGGGCGGAAGCGGAACGGACAGGGACCGCGCGGACTGGCGGGCCTTGCAGACCGCCTGGAATTTCGGTGACGATCCCTCCACCGTGAACGATTACCATGTCTATGTCAGTATCGACGGCGGGGCCTATCAGTATTTAGGCCAGACCGGCAGTGGAGCGATCAATTATTTCTGGTGGTCCCCGGTCGTGCAATACAAGATGAATCCTCAATACCGTGGCGGTCCGGAGGGCGGCCACACGTACCAGTTCACCATTTACCAGCTGCCCGTCGATGGCGATGGCTCTGTCCGCTCGTTGACCAGCGGAGTGGTGAATTTGAGCGTGGAGGAATAAGCCCAGAGCGTTCTACAAGGATTGCTTCTCTAATTCCAATGGAGGGGTTACGCGCGCCGCGCGTAGCCCCATTTTTATGCGCCGGTTGAAGCGCCAGGGGTTTTACCCCTGGCTAAAGCAGGAAGCGCCCCTGCGGGGCTATTTTTCAACACCCCGGCCTCTCTTCCACGGAGGGAAAGGAGGGAGAAGAAGGGAGGGGGATTGGATTGATGGGTTACGCGCGAAGCCATCCTGCGCAGCTACCACAAGGGGAAAGGGAATTTCACCGCGGAGAGGCGGAGGGGATTGTCTGAATCAGGATGGTCAGGATGAACAAGATGACCAGGATGTAATGGGTTACGCGCTGGCGCGCGAAGCCAAGCTTCGCCGCAAGGATTCTTTTACGCGTGGCCTGGAAAGGCAGGCCACTTTATCCCGGGGGGACGAAGAGGATGTACGGTTTGACGTTGGGCGGTGGCGGGGGGAGGTGGAGAGCGGCGTGGAGCGACCAGGCGAGGGCGTACACGGTGTCGTCATGAGCACGGGGTGGATGACCGAAGGAGGCGCGGCCGTCGGCTTCCCGGCGGTATTCGAAGGCGTTCATTTCTTCCCAAAAGAGATCGGGCAAGGTATCGGGCAGTTGCAGGCGTCTTTCGCGCAGCAGGCGGTGAAGTTCGTGGAAGATCATCTGTTGATTGCCTGGGGTGGGGGCGGCCAGTTGAGTTTCGATGCCCAGGGATTGGCAATATTCCGCAAGGGCCTTGCCCTGATATTGTTCGATGATCGCGGTGTGCAGGCCGTGTTTTTCGCGGAGGACATCGACGGCGCGGCGCAGTTCCTCATCGGAGGCATGGCCGAGCACCACGAGCTCCACCAGACGGAAGCGAAGTTCGCCATCGGGGCCGGGCCAGGAAGCGGTCACGGCCAGGGCGTTGCGGTCGTGGTCGGGGCTGAAGGAGAGGGCCAAGTCGGCGCCGAGGCTGGCGAGGTAGTCTTCGGGCAAGGGCTCGGCGTCCGGACCGATCCGGTTGGATTCGAGGAGGCCGGTAAAAAGCCCATACGCGCCATCAACCCATTCGCCCAGGACTTCGGCGCGGTATTCGAGGCTGTTCTTGGTGGCGCGGAGGCGTTCGAGTTCCTCGGCGGTGATACGGGGATTGGCGCGGCTGGGACACTGGATGACACCGATTTCCGGATCCCCCTGGTTCGCGCGCTGGACATACTCATACACCCACGAGGCCGTGGAGGTGGGGGAGGAGACGATGCAGAGTTGGCCGAGGTCCGGCGGCGTGGTGATGAGGGCGTATTCGACGGCTTTGCGGATTTCATCGCCTTGTTCCATGAAGCAGGCCTCGTCGAGGATGATGGTCATGGCGCCGCCGCCGTTGGTGGTTTTGGGGTGGTAGCCGCGGATGGTGTCGGGATTGGCGGGGAGGAGTTTGATCTCGGAGCCGTTTTGAAAGACGACCTGTTCATGGGAGAGGGAAGCGACACACTCGCGAAGCGGCGACTGGCGAACGAGGGTGAGAACCTGAGCGCCGAAGTGAGTGCTCATGCGCTGGCCGGAGGAGACCACCAGGACCGTGGAGCGGGGGCGGCAGCCGGCCTGATGCAGGGCCTTGACGCAGGCGGCAGTGGATTTGCCCGCGCCGCGTCCGGCGATGAGCAGGGCGGTGCGTTGGCGGAGGGCGCAGAATTGGACCTGGTGATCGAAGAGTTCGAGATGCAGAGCCTCGCGGGCGAAGCAGGCGGGATCCGTGCGCCAGGATTCAGGGAATTCGGGGGCGGGGGGCGTTTTGGTTTTCACGGTGGATTTGCGCAGGTGCCTTTCCAGCAGGATCTTCGAGCGGAGATATTGAAGTTTGAGGCGGTGGAGAGATTGCACCTTGGAATCGAGGAGATCGGGGGATTGGTGGATTTGGGCGTCAATGAGAGTGATTTGGGATTCGAGCTCCGCGAGTTGGGCGAAGTTGAATGCGAGCGATTGAGACAAGGAATGGACGGTCATGAGCCGTGGTACAAAGCCAAGGAAATAAGGTTTCTCTATCCATAGAGAACCGGGCGCGGAAATGGGGGATTAATGGGGAGGGATTTTTATCTGAATCAGGATGGTCAGGATGCACAAGATTACCTGGATGGGCTGTTGGTGGTCGGATGGAATCACGGAGGGCACGGAGAAAGGACAAGGACGGGAAGGACAATGGAGAAAATGCGGGAATTCCGTTTATGCCCAGGGTTGGAGTTGCCCAGGGTTGAAACCCTGGGCTAGTTTAAAGCCGTCCCCTGAAGGGGACTCGAGGATTGTGCAGGCTATTGAGTGAAGACGTCATGTGGTTTTGATGGGTTACGCTTCGCTAACCCATCCTACGTTTCTGTAGGCGGCCCCTTGAAAGGGGCGCTAAAGAAACGGTGGGGTTGAGGATTCAAGGATGCAGGCAAGGATGCCCGCACCACAATAATCTTATTGGGACCCGGTGAGCCAATGGACCGCCAGGTCTCCGAAAAAATAGCTGAAGGCGGCGACGCCGAATCCCACGAGGAACATATCCCAGCCGCTGCGGAGGATGCCGCGCCCCGTGAAGAGGCTGCGGGCAGCGCCCACGCCGAAGTGCGCCAGCATGGAAAGGGCGAACGAGATCCAAATCGCGGTCCCGATCTCCCAGAACACGAAGGGCGCGACGGGGATGAACGCACCCACGGCGGTGGACAAGCCAGTGATCAAGCCTTCGTTCAGGGGTGACGTGGCTGCTTCGCCGATCTTCAATTCCTCCTTGATCATTTCCCGCAGCACGTTTTCCGGATTGTGCATGATCTGAGCCGCGAGTTGCCGGGCTTTGGCCTCCTCGAAACCTTTGGACTGGTAGATGAGCGCCAGTTCTTCCGCCTCGAGCTCGGGCATGAGCGTGATCTCTTCCTTCTCCATGGCGATCTCATGCTCGTACACCTCGCGCTGGCTGACGGCCGCCAGGTAGCCGGAGGATCCCATGGAGAGCGCGTCGGCGACGGTCCCCGCCATTCCCGAAAGCAACACCGCATAATGGCTGATGTTTCCGCCGATCAATCCCGCCACCAGGCCGAAATTGGCGGTCAGCCCGTCGTTGAATCCATACACCACGTTGCGAAGAATGTCGCCCGATTCGGTCTTATGCCAAGGTTCGCTGTGGGTACCGGACAGTCCGCGCAGGTCGGCCGCGTGCTGCACCGATTCCTGCGCCAGGGTCAGCGCGGCGGTTTTGGCGCTTCCAGGAGAGCTGTCCCGGTGGAGGGAGAGATATTTCCTCACCTCGGCCCCTTCCTCGATCAGCAGGAGACGCAACAACAGTCCGGATCCAAACCGCCGGGCCAGCCGGGCCTGCAGCCGCGCCTTCAGGGATGGGCGGGAAGCGGGGAGGTGGATCGCGTTCTCCGCGAAAATTTTCTCCCATACCCGGACATGGCGGTCTTCCACGTCGGCCAGGCGTTCGTAGAGGGTTCGCCGTTCCGGGCGGGATTCGAGCCCCGCGAGTTCGCGGTAGAGAAACGCGGCGTCCACTTCGTCCTGCCAGTGATGTCTCCAGGTTTTGAGTTTTTTGGGATCGATCATGGTTTCCCCAGAAGAGTCATCCGGATTCCCGGGCGCCCGATGCGAAGGGCGCGCGGCCTGCCTTCACGGCGCCGCCCGCTGCGTGTTGAGCAATTCTCCGGCCAGGCCGGCCACCTCATCCACCGTGATCCGTTTGAGGCACTCGTAGTGGAAGAGGGGGCAGGTCCGTTTGAAGCAGGGCGAGCAGTCCAAGTGTTTGTAGATCACCCGGTGCTGGGGGCCCAGGGGACCGGTCAGGAAGGGACCGGTCGAGCCGAAGAGGGCGATGACGGGGGTTTGCACGGCGGCGGCGGCGTGCATGGCGCCCGAGTCGTTGGAGACCACCAGGCGGCATTGCTGGAGGAGGGCAAAGAGTTCACGCAGGGTGGTGCGGCCCGTCAGGTTGATGGCATGCCCTCCGGTTTCCTGGACGATGGCGGCGGCGGCGGCTTCGTCGCTTTCCGTGCCGAAGATCAGGATCCGGGCGGCAAAGCGGCGGACGCATTCCCGGGCCAGCGCGGCGAAGAGTTCGGGGGGCCAGCGCTTGGCTGGACCGTAGGCCGCCCCGATGGCCATGCCGATGCGCAACTGACCCAGGCCGTTTTCCTGTTCAAGCAGCTGGCGGGCTTTTTCACGTTCCTCGGGGGAGACACGGATTTCGGGGAGAAGGTCGGCGGGTTGACCCTGGTTCAGGAGGTGGATGTAACGGCCGCAGTGGTGCAAGTCCGGCGGGGGAGGAGGCAACGCCGTGCTGAGGAGGGCCGAGCGCCACTGGCCGCGGTAGCCGGTGCGATGGGGGACGCGGCCAAGGAAGAAGAGGAGGGCGGAGGAAAAGGAATTGGTGAGGAGATAGCCGCGGGTGAAGCGTTTTTCGCGGAGCCGGGCGCTCATGCGGAGGAGGCCGGGCAGGCCGCTTTCGGAGCCGCGGCGGTCGTAGGGAATGAGTTCAAAGGGGCACGAGGGGGAGGAAAAAACCGACAGCATGGCGGGCAGGCCCACCAGAGCGATGGCATCGTCCGGACGCCGGCGGCGGAGAGCGCGGACGCCCGCCGTGGACATAATGGCATCCCCCAGCCAATTCGGAATACGGATGATTATGCGTTCAGACATGTTGACCCGGTACGCGTGATGAAGGGGCAGCCGGGCGGGAGCATCAGTTTTGCGAAGGAATGATCAAGCGCAAGGTATCGCTGGAATCCCCCAACCGCAGACTATCCCCGGCGGCTTGCACCTGGACACGCAAAACATCGCCCGGAACGAACCGGACAATTTTCTCCACCAGCTTCGTTTCCCCATCCGTATAGAACGTCAAGAGATATCCGGGATCCGTCTCCGAACGCACCGTGACGAAGTAATCGGCCGCTCCGGGGATTTCGGAAAACGCCAGAACAGTCCCGAACAGTTCCGCGAGCACGCAACGCTTGGACGAAAAACCGAACGTGATCTCGTTGGGGGGGAATGCCACCCGCATTTTTTCGGTACCCTGGCAGGTGTCGGGATCCAGAACGGGCACGTCGGCGTACAGCCAGACGGGAGCGGGAAGTTGCTGTTCCCGCCGCGCGTACAGAATATAGAAAAGCAGCAAGTCGTATTGATCGATTTTCTCGTCGCCGATCAGGTCGGCTTCGGGGACGAACGCGATTTGGCCCAGCCGGGAGCCGAAGGCGCGGGCGAACAGCGCGAGGTCCAGGACCCCGGCCCGGCCGTCGCGGGACAAATCCGGATTGCGCGGCACGGGCGTGGGCGTCGGGGTGACAGGCTTGTTGAGAACCACCTGAAACTGGCCGGAGACGATGTTCCCATCTCCCCCGGCGGCCAGCCGGGCGCGCACATACACGGTGTATATCCCCCTCAAGGTCATGAGCGCGCCGAACGGTTTGTAGGAGGTGGCGGCGAGGCCGTTGGCTTCGATGGAGTTGCCGTCCGGCCGGAGAATCAGGACATCGTACAGGAAAGGCTGGCCCTCGGGATAGGAGGGGCGGTCCCAGCGGATCTCCAGCTGGGGCGTTTCGGCGATGCTCACGATGGAATCGGGGGAGAAGGAGAGATGGCGCGGCACGCCGAGGGGCGGAGCGGGGGTGGCCACCGGCGCGGGATTGCCATACCGCTGGATGTAGAGCAACAGGTCGCGTCCGTCGACGAGGGAATCCCGGTTCAGGTCCGGCCCCAGTTCGATGGAGGGATCGTAGACTTTCCACAAACGGGAGAGGATGAACAAGTCACCGGCGTCGATTTTGCCCGTGCCGTCGAGATTGCCCGCCGGTGTGGGTTTGATTCCAGGGGGCGTGGGCGTGGGGATCAGGGGACTTTGGTATTTCATGGTGAAGGTGACATGGCCGGATACGGTTCCCTGCCCTTCGCCGCTCATGATCTCGACACGCCACTGATACACGCCATCCGTCAAAACGGACCGCAAATAGGAGGCCATGGCCTCATCGATCCGGTACGGGGAGGCGCCCGCCGGAAAGTGGATGGGCTGCGGAAACGAGGGAGTGGGTGGCAAAAGCAACACTTCGAATGCCGTCGCGCCGGGAGGGGCGGTCCATTGGAAGCCGAAATCCACCAGGTCCTGAAAACGGACCGTGGCGCCTTCCGGGGGATAAAGGAGGACCAGGGATTGCGCGGGGGTGGACCGCGCGCCCAGCAACGCAAAGCAGGCGGCCGACGCGGCCGGAATGATCCAACGATTCAGGGCGTATTTCCTCATCTTGTATTCGTACCGTTGTTACTCTTTGGAGCGCTTATGGAGTTTGCGCATACGTTTTTGCAGCCGGTCTCCCGCGATGAAGACGGGAAACGCCGTCGGCGCGATCTGAATCGTCTCGCCGGTGCGGGGATTGCGGCCCATGCGGGCGCGGCGGCGTTGCACGCGGAACTTGCCGAAACCATCGATGAGCACGGGACCGCGTTTCACGCCTTTCATGATCGCCCCGAGGATCGCCTCCACGGCCGTCCGCGCCACATTGTGCGGGATCCCCGCCTTTTTGGCAACCGCTCTGATCAAATCCTCTTTTTTCATCGACGGCATCCCACCCGGGGAGCGGATATCCGGTCACGAAACCCGTCCCCCTGCCCGAAGGTTTCCCAACTGTGACTGTGTAATGAAAGAAAACCAACCATCCATGACAAGGTAGAAAAATGTTATATGCCAAGGGGCCCGATCAAATTGATGCATCCGGCCCGTGAGTGCATGCTAGAGCGGCCGTGATTCTCTCCCAATCCGTTACGCGGATTGACACAAATATTTCTCCCAATATCCCTCACTCGAATTTTCATCCCGAGGGAGTGGAGAGGGTATGGAGGGTGGATTTTTCCGGTCCGATCGAATGGATTCCAAAAGCGTCTCTTGCAAACGAAAAAACGCTCCGGTCAGAAGAACCATCCAAATATGTTTTTCTCCTCCATGGCACGAAAAAAAAACAAAAGGTACTTCGGAAAAAAAGTGACTGATTCACACAATCGATTCAAACATTCATTCATCATAACGAAGGGAAAAAGGGTTCTTTCTCCCTCATCCGTTCACACGCTCCGCAGGCCAGAGGATCATGGGTGGATCCCTGAAGCCGCCCAATACGGAATATCGATCGAGCAAAGCATGAAATACACACGTTGGATCCACCTTACTGATCATCTCCGGCCGGTCCGGTTCCGGACACCATACAATCCCGTCTCCATTATGGGCCATCCCCGCGCCGGGGGGAAGGCCGGGAGATCATTGGGCGGGTTTCAGCGAGTCGATCAGGGCTCCAAAGGCCGCCTTGTAGTGTTCCAAGGTATCCTTGGGGCCGGTCATCTTGAAGTGCCAGGGTCCCATGGGATGGCCTTCCACCACAGCCGCAAGCATGCGGTAGCCCTTCATTTCCTGGCCTTGCCCCGCGCCCATCATGGTGTTGGTGTAGGTCCCGGTGACATCCAGGGTTTGAACGGAAAAATCGCCCACTTTCCTCTTTTCGATCACCGGTTCGCCTTCGTGATTGGTGATTTGGGCGATCCAGCGTTGGATGTTGTCCCCGGCCGATCCTCCGATGCCCTGAAAGATAGCCAGTTCGCCATCGCCGGACGCGCCCGCGGGGGCGGGGATCCGGAACTGAGCGGCGCGCAGGGAGCTTTTGGGTTGTTCGATCACCCAGGCGGGATCGATCGTGAAGACGAGGGATGCGGCGGTCACCGTGGTCCCTTGCACCACCGGCTGGGGGGCGGGTCCCGGTGACAGGGCGCTGGTGAGTCCGGGCACGTTTTGTCCGGGAAGGGATGGACCCGGCATGGAGGAAGATCCCCCGACCGGCGGATGCCCCGCGGGGAGTTCGGCTTGCGTTACAGCCTGGGGCGTGGCAGCGGCCTGGGGCGGTTTTTCCACCAATTCACCTTGGTTTTTGGAACAAGCGAACGAGAAAAACAAGATACCGGCACCTGCGAAAACCGCGATTTTTTTCACGTGGGGTCCCCTTTTGGATTGTAGTGGGATTGAGCTCCGGCGAAGCGCCGGGGCCGGCATGCGGCCTCAACGGGATTATTATAGGGAAAATCAGGAGGGATTTAAGGAAGCGTTAGAGGGACGGAACCGCGCCTTGTTCCAGGGGCAATGGCCATTCAAGACTGTTTGGCCCTGAGTTGTTTGGCCCAGGGTGGAATCGCCCAGGATTGAAACCCCGGGTTGCCATGCGGCAGCCCATTGGAAGGGACGCTATTACCCTCACCCGGACCCTCTCCCAGAGGGAGA
>JBHGBC010000128.1:0-17326 GCA_041946805.1 bacterium | reverse complement strand
ACGCCCACGCCCAGCGCGACCTACACGCCGACTTGGACTCAGACCCCGATACCGCCCAGTCCAACCCCATCGTTTACCTATACGCCCGAGCCGACGGAGACCCCCACGCCCAGCGGAACGCCTATAACCGCCAATAATCCTGGGGAAGCCGGTGGCCCGCGGCTTTCAGACATTCCCGATCTGAAGATCATTCTCCATCAACCGGTCCGGAACGTTCTCGATCTCGATGAATACGTGACCGATCCCGATACCCCTTTGGAGCAATTGCAGTGGAGCGTCACTCACGAATCCCAGGGACCGATGCTGCGACTGAATGCGGCGCGGCAGGTCTCGGTGGTCAATCCCCACGCTCCCGGGATATACGCCGCTTCCATTCATGTCTCGGACGGCAATGCCACCGCTTCGCAGACGATCCGCATCAAGGTTTCACACTTCATCTTCGATGCGTTCATCCAGATTCCACCTCAGATCCAAACGGGAACCCGAATCCGCGTAACGGATTTTTCCTTGTATGACCGGATCATCCCCCGCGATTTTCCCCGGAATCAAATCGCGTTCGAGATTCCGAAACCCTATCCTCCGGGGATTGTCACCGCCCGGATTTTAGGCAACGGAAAAATCGCCATCCAAGCCGATGACACCCTGGCCATGGGACTGGTATACCTGCCGGTGATCGCCCGTTATCGGCCTCCCTCGCCCACACCAACCCCCACCATCACCCCCACGCCTGTGCCGCCGCCCACCTCCACGCCGACTCCAACGGTTACGCCCACACCTCCTATTGCGTCGACACCCACCGGAACACCGACTTCGGCCGGGACCGCCAGGATCCAGCCTTCCCGGACGCCTATGCCGGCTCTGGTCTTCCCGGCCTGCGGGCGGGAATATGTGTTTACGTTGGATCATATCGAATCCACCGGCCCGGAACCGTTGGATTTTGCGTACTCGGACATCAACCGGGATGGAAGGCCGGATTTTCTGACCGCCAATTTCGGCAACGATACGGCCACCTTGCTGCTCAGCCAAGCGGAGAGCGGTGGATATCGGCGGACAGACCTCAACGCGGGAGGAGATGGTTGTCTCAATGTGCGGATCGAAGACCTGGATCGAGATGGCGCGAAGGAGCTGGTTCTGTTAAGCGCCTTTCAGTCCCGTTTGCGGATTTACAGGGGAGATTTTGTCTCCCGGATGGAGGAGTACAATCTCGAATTGCCCTTCCTGGTCCAATTGCCGTTGGAGTATCACCACAACGCGCGGCTCCAGCTGTTGACGGCGGGGCGCTTCTTTGGCCGTCCGGATAAATCAGTGGCCGTGGCGGGCTGCCAGGAAGTGGCGTTCTATTCGTTTAACCGGAAAGGGGCAATCCAGTTTCTCCAGCAGTTCGATTTGCCTTTTGTGCCCATCCAACTCGCGATCGTGGATCTGGACGGTGACGGCGGGGATGAACTGGCGGTGTCGCACACGCAACCCAACGGCGTCACGTTTTTTTCGATCGCCGAAGGAAGACTTAACCAATTGGTTTCGTGGGACCTGGATGAATCCTTCCATGGCAATACTCCCCTGGCCATGGTGGTCGATGTCTCGAGGGACGGATCGCCGCCGGTTCCGGCGGTGTGTACGATTTCCGGGGGGATCGATCTCCTGCGCGAGAGGGCGGGGATTCCCTTCAAAACCATGGGCGCGCGCGTAACGGATCTAGTCATGACCGGCATGACCGATGGGGACTATGACGCCGACGGATCCCCGGAGCTGCTGCTGGCGGGTCTGGATATCCAAACCGAACAGCCCAGCCTGATGCTGCTGTGCGGGGAAATGCCCGGGGCGTATTCTCAATCCCCGCCCGTGCCGATCGTGAGGATCTTTCCTCTTCAGCAATCGTTCTCCATTTCGACAATCCCCCTGAATGGTGATACAATGCCCGATCTGGTTCTCATCGACCGGTGCACTCATCAACTGGTGTTTTTCATCAATCGAACTTTTTCATAATCCCGGACACGGAACGGATACACATTTTTTATGAATCACGAAGCCCATCGATTTGGCTATGTCGCGCTGATCGGGAGGCCCAACGCCGGGAAATCGACCCTCCTGAATCATCTGCTGGGCACGAAACTGGCCGCGGTCACGCCCAAGCCGCAGACCACCCGGAACCGGATATTCGGAATCTACGACCGCGAAGACGCGCAGATCGTCTTCCAGGACACCCCGGGTTTGCTCGATCCGGAAGACGCCATGCATGCCTTCATGGTGCGGGAGGCGGAACGGGCGCTGGAAGACGCGGACGTGGCGGTCTGGCTGATCGACGGCATCAAGGGCGTAACCGCCCGCGAGCGGGCCATCGCCGGGCAGAAGATCGCGGGATTGCGCATTCCCCTGTTGATCGCGTTCAACAAGGTGGACAAGGTCCCCCTGGACCAGCGCGTGGCCATGCGGGACGGATTGCACGGCCTGGAGTTGCCGCCGGAGACGCGCGAGTCGTCGATCTTTTACATTTCGGCCTTGTATGGCTCGGGGGTGGATGAATTGCTGCAAACGGTCCTGAACCACCTTCCCGAGGGACCCAAGATGTTTCCTCCCGACCAGCTGAGCGACCGGACGCAGCGGTTTTTCGTGGCGGAGATAATTCGCGAGAAGGCCTTTCTGCTATTGCGCCAGGAATTGCCCTACGCGTTGGCGGTGCAGGTGGAAAGCATGAAGGAGCGGGAAAACGGCGTGACGGCCATCCAGGCCGTGCTGCACGTGGAACGGGACACCCAAAAAGGGATCCTGGTCGGCAAAAAAGGCGCCATGATCAAGGCCATCGGCATGGAAGCTCGGAAAGAACTCGAGGCCATGCTGGACACCAAGGTCTTTTTGGAACTCTGGGTGAAGGTCAGTGAACAGTGGCGCAAGCGGGGCGACCGGCTGCGGGAATTGGGATACACCGAATGACCGAGGGGAAGAACGCGGTGGGGCCAGTCTATTCCCCACGCGAAAGCAGATCATTGTCGGGTGGGCTCAAAGCCCAGCGCAGCCCGCCAGGCATGTGCTAATCCATTCTCTTTCTGGGTTGTTCTTTACCCAAATGCATTATCAGGATGTCATCTCCGCGCATGCGGGGATCCAGGATTATAAAAGTAGGGGTGCGTCGCAACGCGCCCCTACTTTTGTTGATCTCAATGAAAAAAAAAATGAATGGATTACGCGCTATCGCGCCAATTCATCCCACGCCCGGGAGGGCGAGGCTCCCGCCGAGCCGGTCTTGTATGAGTAAGTTCTGCCCATTGGCGGCTTACCCGGAGGTTCGCCCTCCCGGTTCCCCTCTCCCTCTGGGAGAAGGCGAGGGTGAGGGATAGTCTTATTGTGGGAATAAGCGTCCTGATCTACTCCAGGGGGGATAGGAGATTAACCGCCCTTCCTCTGGATTCCCCTTCTGTGGGGGTGACGCGCTCGCTCGATTGGCGTGGGGATCAGGCCCCGGAGAGCCGGTGATTTTGGAGGAAACCCTCCAGCGGCCAGGGAATGAAATTTCGCTCGCGAATCAAGGTGGAACAGCCTGCGATGCAAATAAAAACGGGTAAAGTTGATTGTTCCAGTAAAGTATCATTCGATTGAGCGTTAAAACCACTTTCTCTCTTGACAATGGATTTAATTTCTGCCAAGCTCCAAGATACGAATATAGGCTGCAGGGAAGTTCCAATGAGGTAATGTCACTCTGGGGAGGGAGGCATGCCTATAAAGCCTTCGTTTTCCGCGGTTGAACTGTTACTGGTCGCCGGGATCTGTGCCATTCTGGTGGCCATAGCCGTGCCCGGGTATATGGAGGCGAAAACCCGGGCGGAAGTGGCGGACGCGAAAAACACCGTACTGCAAGTGTATCACGGGATCATCCAATACAAGATCGATTACAACAAGTATCCCGAACCCCCCGCTCCATACGGGCCGAATCCCCTGCGGCGGTTGATCAATTCCCAATTGATCACCTTCGAACCGGTGGACCGGTTCAAGGAAAACGTCCGGGATTATGGGGACAAGTACTCCGATCCGTATCTGGGATACGACTATATCAGTTCGAAAATTCCCGTTTATCAATTGACGCTGGCCCGCCTGAAAGCCAAATCCACGTACAGTTCGAATCCGTTTTCCCCGGACATGAGTTATTATTACATTAAAAGCATCGGGCCGGATCAGACCGATTTCCGGGACGAGGGCGGCGCGCGCACCTACAACAAACACAACGAATTGGGCTTGGTGGAATACGACCCGACCAACGGGGTTTTCAGCCTCGGGGAGATTGTGAAATTCGCCAATCTGCAATAAGCGTGGTATCCGGATATTTTAGCCAACCGATCAAACACCGCTGAAAAAGAAAAAGCGGTGTTTTTTTATGGAAAGGCCGTCGCGATATGGAAAAAACACCGTGGGGAGGCGTCCAGATTGAAACGATTCCCGTGGGGCCGCTGCAAGCCAATTGTTATCTGGTTTTTGGCTTCGAAAGCCGCAAGGCCCTGGTCGTGGATCCGGGGGATGAAGGGGAAAAAATCCTGGGCGTGATCCATCGGCATAACCTCGAGCCGGTGATGATCATCAACACCCATGGACACGGCGATCACATCGGCGCCAACGGATTCATCCAGGAACACTTCCACATTCCCCTGGCGATTCATGCCGGCGACGCGTCCATGCTGACCGATCCGTTGGCCAATCTCTCCGCGCTGATGGGCCTGCCCATGGCCTCCCCCCCCGCGGACCGTATTCTGCATGACGGCGACACGATTCCGTTCGAAAATCACACGATGGAAGTGCTCCCCACGCCGGGTCACAGCCCGGGCGGCGTCTCGCTGCGGATCGGCCGCCATCTCCTGACCGGCGACGCCTTGTTCAAGGGGAGCATCGGCCGCACCGATCTGCCGGGCGCGTCGCTCGAACAATTGCTGGAGGGCATCCGGCGGCATATCCTGTCCCTGCCTGACGACGTGATGATCTATCCGGGACATGGCCCCGCCAGCACGGTGGGCGAGGAGCGGAGATCCAATCCGTTTCTGCAAGGGGCGGGCCGGTGGACGTGGGAACCATGAGTGAACAAAGCGGCGAAAAACCGCTGCACCACTTTCTGCGTGAGTTTCTGGATCATCTGACCCTGGAACGCGGTTCGGCCCGCGCCACCCGGGAGGCCTACCGCCGCGATATTCTCCAGCATCTGGCCTGGTTGGAGGTGAAAAAAATCCCCTTCCCGGATGGCGTCAGCGATCCCACCGTGGCCGATTACCTGGCCTGGCTGCGCCGGGAGTCGATGCGCCCCAAGTCGATCGCCCGCAAAACGTCATCCCTGCGGCGGTTCTACCGGTATCTGGCGGGAGAGGGATACATTGCTGAAGATCCCACCCGGCTGACCCGCACTTCGCTTCCTCCCCAGCGCTTCAAGGGAGCACTGCAACGGGAGGAAGTGGACCGGCTGATCGAAGTAACCAGCCTGGAGAAGAAGCCCGCCTACCGCTTGCGCGACCGGGCCATGCTGGAGCTGCTGTACGCCACCGGACTGCGGATTTCCGAGCTGCTCAACCTGCGGCCGGGAGATTTCAATTTTCAATTCCAGTTCGTGCGGACCATCGGCAAGGGCGACAAGGAACGGCTGGTTCCCTTTCACGACCAGGCGGCGCGCTGCGTGCTGGAATACCTGGAGGAAGGCCGCCCGGCCCTCTGCGGCGCCCAGGCCACGGACCGGGTGTTCTTGAACCGCGCCGGCCGTCCGCTCTCGCGCATGGGTTTCTGGAAAATCCTGAAGAAATACGCCCTCCTGGCGGGTATTCAGGCCGAACTGTCGCCCCATACCCTGCGGCATTCGTTCGCCACCCACCTGCTCGAAAACGGCGTGGATCTGCGCGTGTTGCAGGAGCTGCTCGGCCATGCCAGCATCACCACCACGGAGATCTACACCCACCTCGACCAGCGCCAAATGCTCGAAATGCACCGGCGTTATCATCCCCGCGGGGGGAAGAAGTGATTCCCCGCGGAGGAAAACTACCATGCGCCCCACAGGGGATGGAATCCACGTTCCCCCGATGCATGGCCTGAATCAAGTCCACATTTCCAACAACGGGGGCGGGTCAAAAATCCATGAAGAACCCTATCGTTTTTTCAGGCTCAGGCTGATCCCGGAACCGCGGATGCTCAGAAACGTGGTATCCAGCGCGGGATGGGTGGTGATCGCCTGGATGAAGTTGGGATCGGCCATCTGAGGATTGATGTTGTGGGCCACGATGAGGCCGCCGGGACGGACCAGGGGCAGCAGCTGGTTCAGATAATCCAGGTAGCCTTCCTTATCCGCGTCGAGAAACAAAAAGTCGATCGGATCCTTGAGTTCCTTAACCCGCTGATGCGCGTCGCCCTCGAGCAGGGTGACCCTGCCCTCGACGCCGGCGCGGGCGAAATTCTCCCGGGCGAGCGCGGCGCGTTGCGCGTCGATTTCGAACGTGGTCAGTTTCCCGCCGGTTTTTTGCAGACCCAGGCAGAACCAGATCCCCGAATACCCGTTGGAGGTCCCGATTTCGACCAGATTCTGGACGCCCAGCGATTCCACCATCTGGCGCAGCCACCGTCCATCATCGCGGGGAACGTTCATCATCCCCCCCCGCTGGGCGCTTTCCATATCGGACAACACCGCCAGAATTTTTTTCTCCGTTTCGTTGGCGGGAACGGTCGTGGAGGACCAGGCGCCGCCCTCCTCGCCGGGCCGCGACGGAGGACCGCCCGGTCCAAATCCCCGTCCCCGTCCCGGGCCGCGGTCCCTGCCCTCGGGAGGCCGTTGGCTTTCCAATTCGGTCCGCGACAGCAATTGATCCTGGTTGGCGTCGGCCCGTGACAGGCGAGTCCAATACCATTCCGCGATTTCCTCCTTCGACAATTGGCCGTCGTGGTTCTGATCGATGGCATCGAAATCGCGCAGGAGGGAGAATCCACCCAGCTCTCCCATGGGGGAGATCCCCGGCGGCGGGCCCATGCGGGGAGGAGCGCCGGGGCCTTCCCCGCCGCCTCCCTGCGCCCAACCCGGCGCGGCGAGCGCCGCCATTCCGGCAAACAGATATACGGCTACACGTTTCTGGTTCATTGGCATCCCTCTTTCCGATTTGTGGATCATTCTCTGATCTGGAATGGATAGGCCATTCTCCAGGATATAACGGAAATTGGCGGATTATATTGAGACGATTCCTAGCGGAAGGGATTTTTTTCGCCGGCCGGGTTTCCTCCCCATGGCGGTTCGCGGGGCCGGTGGCGCTGGAGCCTCCATGCCGCCTGCGCAATATTTGCGCTGAAGCGCGGCGGCCTTTGAGAAAAATATGCGCGAACGGAGCCTGTTCCGGATGATAAATCCCCCTAAAACAGGATGCGCGCGATTTGGCATAGCCTCTGCATAGTGAAACCGAGACCAACGATTTCATTTTGAAACGCAGGAGGATGAGCGATGACGAAAGCCGTACGTATCACCATCATTGCGGGAACCGCCTTCGCCATGATGCTGGGCGTGATGATGACCATGGCCCAGGATCAGGGCGGCCGGAGAGGCCAATTCGATCCCGCCCAGATGCGGGCCATGATGATGGAACGCATCCAGCAACAATTGGGCGCTTCGGCGGAAGAATGGAAAGTGATTCAACCGCTGGTGGAAAATGTCATGGAAAAGCAGCGGAGCGCGATGCAAGGCGGATTCCGGGGCATGCGGTTCGGCGGGCCGGGCGGACCGGGCGGGCCGGGCGGACCGGGCGGGCCGGGCGGACCCAATGCTCCTCAAGGAGCGGACCGGGGTGGCCAGCGTGGTTTCCGGGGTGAGGAAGATCCCGATATCACCGCCTTGCAGACAACCCTGGAAAACAAGGACGCTTCCGCGGATGAAATCAAAGCCAAGTTGACCGCGTTGCGGACCTCCCGCGCGAAGAAGGAAGCCGAGTTGAAGACCGCGCGCGAGGAATTGCGGAAAGTACTGTCCCTGCGCCAGGAAGCGCAACTGGTGCTCATGGGGATGTTGGATTAAATCGACTCTCTCCACACTCCATGTATCGGGTATGCATGGAGTACCTCCTCCCCAAAACTCCACCCGGGTATCCGGGTGGAGTTAGAAGCGGGCCGAGAAGCACGAGAGGTTTCGACTCACTTCCAACTCCACCGGGAGCAAGCCCCTACCCTCCGGGAAATAAAAAAGCCAGCAGGCAAGGGAACGGCGCCATGAACGAGATTTTGAAGAAAATGGTGGAAGAAAAGCAGTTGTCTCCGGCGGACGCCGAGGCCTATCAGCGGGAACTCGAGCGCCAGGGCGGCGGCTTGTCCCTCCAGGAAGAGGATGTGCTGAAATGGCTGGCGGCGGAATATTCGCTGTCTTTCAGCGATCTGGAATCCATCTCCCTCGACCGCCAGCTGCTGTCCCTGTTCCCCGCGCGGATTCTGCTGAAGGAAGAACTGCTGCCGCTGTGCCGGGAGAACGGGCATGTGCAAGTGGCCACCAGCCGCCTCTTCGCGCCGCAGGGGCTCGATATCCTCAAGACGCTCACCGGCCTGAAACTAAAGCCCGTCCTGGCGCCCCGCGAAGCCATCCAGCGGGAAATGAAGAAGCGGCTGGGGGTTGGGGCGGACACCCTCAATTCGCTGGAAGAATCGACGCTGCAGGTGGTCGAGGAGGGCAAGGAAGAAGAAGCCAACCTGGACGAGGCGGCCGAGGATGCCTCCATCATCCGCTTCGTGAACCAGGTCCTGGGCGATGCGATCGAGCTGCGCGCCACGGACATCCACCTCGAACCCTTTGAGGACGAACTGCGCATCCGCTACCGCATCGATGGCGTGCTGCAGGAAGTGCCCGTGCCCGCTCAGATCAAGCGCTTCCAGCCGGCCATCGTCTCCCGCATCAAGATTCTGAGCCATTTGAACATCGCCGAGAAGCGCCTGCCCCAAGACGGCCGGATCAAGATCCGCATCCACCAGGGCGAGGTTGATGTCCGCGTATCCATCATCCCCATGCTGCACGGCGAGGCGGTGGTCATGCGCCTGCTGCGGCAGGACACGTCGCTTCTGATCCTGTCCGAACTTCACATGGGGCCGAGAGAACTGCACTTGTTCGAGAACGCGCTCGCCATGCCCCACGGCATCATCCTGGTCACGGGACCGACGGGGAGCGGCAAGACCACCACGTTATACGCCGCGCTCAACGCGATCAACGACCTGGAGCGGAAGATCATCACCATTGAGGACCCCATCGAAT
The DNA here is from genome assembly GCA_041946805.1 of bacterium. Lineage (GTDB taxonomy): Bacteria > Hinthialibacterota > Hinthialibacteria > Hinthialibacterales > Hinthialibacteraceae > JABLXU01. The sequence goes on along the minus strand of JBHGBC010000128.1, from coordinate 8,100 downwards.
ACCAACTCAAGGGCATCAACCAGATCCAGGTCTCGGAGAAATCGGGCCTGACCTTCGCGCGCGGGCTCCGGTCGATCCTGCGGCATGACCCCGACGTGATCCTGGTGGGCGAAATCCGGGACGAGGAGACGGCCAAGATCGCGGTCCAGGCGTCCCTCACCGGCCACCTGGTGTTTTCCACCCTGCACACCAACGACGCCCCGAGCGCCGTCACGCGCCTGATCGACATGGGCGTGGAACCCTACCTGGTGGCGTCCTCGCTGGAGGCGGTGCTGGCCCAGCGCCTGGTGCGCGTGCTGTGCCCGGAATGCAAGCAGGAAGACACGGCCCCCCAGGCCCTGGCGTTGAAAGAACGCATGGAATGGCCCCGGGACTTGATCCTTTTCCGGCCCCAGGGGTGCCGCCTGTGCCGCCAGACCGGTTTTCACGGCCGCCGCGCCATTTTTGAAATGATGGCCCTGACCGGCCCGGTCCGTTCGCTGATCCTCAAGGAAAGCTCCGCGGGGCAAATCCGCGAGGCCGCCCGCCGGGAGGACCTGCGTTCTCTGAGCGAAGACGGCTGGCGGCTGGTCCGCGAAGGCGTGACCACCATCAACGAAATCCTGCGCGTCACCAAAAACGAAGGGAACGAATAAGGGACGAGGAAGAGCGCCATGGCTATGTTTCAATACCGCGTCCTGATGAACGATGGCGCCTTGGTGGACGGCAGCCTCGAGGCGCCGGGCCGGCAGGACGCGCTCCGCGCCCTCGAGGCGCGCGGCCTAACCCCCATCTCCCTGGCCGAAGTCCATCCCGCCGCCCCCGGAGAGGCTAAAGGCATTTCCCTGCCCTGGCGCTCCCGGCGGGTTTCGCACCGGGAACTCGAAAATTTCACCCGCATGCTGGCCAGCCTGCTGGCGGCCGGAGTGCCCCTGAGCCGGGCCCTGGTCATCATCCACAAGGAAACCGTGAATCCCACGGCGCGGGACCTCTGGAAGGCGGTCCACGGCCGGGTGATCGACGGAATTTCACTGGCGGACGCCATGGCGCAATCCCCGGAAACCTTTCCCCGGGTGTACACGGCCATGGTGCAGGCGGGGGAGACGGGCGGCTTTCTCGACATCGTTCTCGGCCAGATCGCCGATTTCCAGCTCCGTGAGAAAGACCTGCGGGCCAAGGTCGCCGCCGCGCTGATCTATCCCGCCGTCCTGATGGTCCTGGCGGTGTCGGTGCTGATCTTTCTGCTGATCTTCTTCATCCCCCGCTTCCAGTCGATCTTCTCGGGCTTCGGCGCCGCGCTGCCGTGGATCACGCGCCTGATCGTCGCGGTGAGCGAAATCGTCCGGATGTACGGCTGGATCGCCGGTTTGGGAATCGGCCTGGGCCTCTACCTGGCTGGCAAATGGATACAGACCGAGCGGGGCAAGCGGCAATGGGACGAATGGATCTTGCAGTTGCCCGTGTTCGGGCCGCTGGCGGCGAAGTTCGCCATGGCGCGCTTCTGCCGCATGTTGGGCACGCTGCTCTCGGCGGGCGTCCCCCTGATCCACTCGTTGAACGTCGCGCGGAAATCGATCAACAACCAGGTGCTGGTCGACACGGTGTCGGGATCGATCGAGAAGGTGAAGCAGGGCGGCCGCCTGGCCGCCAGCCTCTCCGATTGCCGCCAACTGTTCGCCGGCTCGGTGTTGGAAATGATCGCCGTGTCGGAAGAGACCGGCCGCCTGGACCAGGAACTGATCCGGCTGGCCGCGGTGACCGAGCAGGATCTGGACCGGCACCTGAAAACCGCGGTGGCGCTGGCCGAACCGCTCATGCTGTTTCTGATCGCGGGCTTCATCGGAACCATCTTCATTGGAATGGTGATCCCCATCTTCACCATCCAGGACTATATCAAGTGATCGAGGACGGAGGAGACATCATGCCCCTGAAACACGAACATCCCCAACGCCGCGCCGTCCGGGACGCCGGCTTCACCCTGGTCGAGATGCTGCTGGTGCTCGTCATCCTGGCGACCTTGGCGGCGATCGTGGTGCCTAAATTCGCGGGCCGGTCGGAACAGGCCAAGGTCACCGCCGCCCAGGCCCAGCTGGCCAATTTCGAGATCGTGCTCGACGCGTTCGAGGTGGACAACGGATTCTATCCCAAGGGGAGCAACGGCCTCCGCGCGCTGGTCGAGCAGCCGAGCGAAGCCAAGAACTGGCGCGGGCCGTATTTGAAACAAGACATCCCCCTCGATCCGTGGGGCAACGAATACGTGTACGAATACCCGGGCAAACGGAACCTCAAGGGATACGATCTCTATTCCCCGGGACCGGACGGGCGGGCGGGAAACGAAGATGACATCACCAATTGGAGCCAGACCCAGAAATAAGGAGGAGCGGGATCCGGGATCCGCCTTCACGCTGATCGAGTTGATCCTGGTGATGGCGATCCTCTCGGCGGTCTTCGCCGTGGCGTCCCCCTCGTTGGCCCGGTTCTTCAAAAGCCGTTCGATGATCGAAGAAGCCCGGCGGTTCCTGGCCATGGTCCAGTACGGGCAAAACCAGGCGATCGCCCGCGCGATTCCCATGGAGGTCCGGATCGACACCCAGGCCAAACAGTACGGCCTTTATCCCGCGCCGGGCTATGAAGACAACACGCGCCGGGAACTGTTTTTTGCGTATGACGAAATGATCCGGCTGGAACCGTATCCCCTGCGCGCCAACAATCCCCGGGGGACCGTCATGCGGTTCCTGCCGGATGGGACGATGGATCAGGAAACGAGCGTGTTCTCCCTGGCGTTTTCCCGGACGGACAAAACGAATGGCGACCCCGTATACTATGTGGTCCGGAACGAACTGGGGACCGGGTATGAAATTCTCGATCAGGCGGGATATGACAATGCGCGGAGCCGGCAGGCTTTCACCCTTACCCCCGGCCGCCGGTGACCGCCGGCGGGCGCGCGCGGCGGGCTTCACGTTCGCCGAAGTGCTGGCCTCCATGATGTTCGTGGCGATCGTGATCCCGGTATGCCTGCACGGGATCGCCCTGGCGAACAAGGTGGAAACCATCGCCGCCCGCAAGGCGAACGCCGTGATGCTGGCGGAGCGCGTGCTCAACCAATGCGTGGTGACCCAGCAATGGCAATCAGGCTCCCGCGAGGGTGACGGCGGAACGGAATGGCCCGGCTACCGCTGGACCGTCACCACGCAGACTTGGACGAAAGACACGATGCGGCGGATCATGGTGACCGTGTACTTTTGGGTCCAGGACCAGGAATACAGCGTGTGGCTGAACACCTTGGTGGAGGAATCGACGGTGAACGAATCGACGGTGGAGGAATCCACGGCCTCATGAACGGAACGCGACGGTTTCCGCCGGGGCGCGGCGGCTTCACACTGCTGGAAATCCTCGTCTCGACGATGATGTGCGCCATCATTCTCGCGGCCGTCCAAGGACTGCTGTACAGCTCGCTGCGGCTGCGGGAAAAGGCCGAGGAGAACATCCAGAAGGCCCAGCCGGTCCAGCAGGCCCTCGCCACCCTGAAACGCGACCTGGCCGGCTGCGTCGTACCCGGCGGCGTGCTGGCGGGGGGATTTCAAGGGGAAACCAACGGGAGTCTCGATCAACGGCGCGACCGCGTGACCTTCTACAGCTCGACGGGGCGCGCGCGCCTGGACGCGCCCTGGGGCGATGTGCAGAAAATCGAATACTCCCTGGAAAGCGTTCCGGCTCTGCTTTCGACCAATCAACTGTGCCTGGTCCGGGCGGTCACGCGCAACCTGCTTTCGACCTTCACCGAGGAGCCGGAATACAAGGTGCTGCTGAAAGGCGTGCAGTCCCTGCAGTTCTCGTATTATGACGGCGAAACCTGGCAGGATTCCTGGGACTCCGAATCGCAGGATCCCCCCCTGCCCGAGGCCGTCCAGGCGCGGATCGTATACGCTCCGGCCTCGGACAAGGAAGAAGAATTCGCCCTGTCCTCCAGGCGGGAATCCAGGGACCGGACATCGTGGATCCCCCTTGAATTGATCGTTCCCGTCGTCGCGAAGGCCCCGGCCGAAAGCGCGACCACGACGGAGGATGCCAGCGGGACGGAAGAGGAAACCGGACCGCAAGACGGGGGTGATCAAGGCGGAGCAAACCAAGGCGGAGGGAATCAAGGGGGTGGAAACCAGGGCGGCGGCGGGATACCCGGCGGCGGTGGGATTCCCAGCCAGGGAGGACGGCCGTCATGAACCGGAATTCCGGGCGGTCTGGCGTGGAGATACAGAGAAGGGAGCGGGGCTTCGTGCTGGTCATCGTGCTGTGGGCCGCGGCCGGCCTGGTGACCCTGGCGTTGCTGTTCGGAGAGTCGATGATGCTGGAATACCACGCCGCCGATAACATCCTGGCCGGAATCCAGGCCGAGCAGGCGATCGAAGGCGCGGCCCGGTACGCCTTGGCCGTGTTGACCGAATGGGAAGATCCCGGCGTGGTCCCGGACACTTCGGACTATCTCAACCAGGCCGTGGAAGTGGGCGACGCGCTGGTCTGGTTCCTGGGCCGAGACGCCGCCGTCCGGACCACGCTCCGGACCACCACCCAGCAGCCCGCGTACGGCCTGATCGACGAGTGTTCGAAACTCAATCTCAACACCGCCACGGCGGACATGCTGAAAGCCCTCCCCCGGATGACGGATGAACTGGCGGCGGCCATCGCCGATTGGCGGGACGAGGACGAAGAGGTTTCGGAAAATGGGGCGGAATCGCCGGCCTACCAGCTGCGCGCGCCCGCGTACGAGTGCAAAAACGCGGATTTTGAAACGGTGGAGGAGCTCCGCCTGGTGGCCGGCGCGGATTGGGAGATCCTGTATGGCGAAGACGCCAATCTGAACGGCGTGCTGGATCCCAACGAAAACGACGGCCATGTCTCCTGGCCGGAAGACAACCAGGACGGCCGCCTCGATCCCGGCCTGCTCGAATACGTCACGGTCTACAGCCGCGAACCGAATAAACGTTCGGACGGCACGGCCCGCATCAACATCAAGAGTGAAAACGCGCAGGAATTCCAAACCTTGCTGCAGGAAAAGTTGGGCGAGGAGCGGGCCACCGAGGTCCAACGGAACCTGGGATCGGATTTGAGCTCGATCAACAGCGTGTTGGAGGTCTTTATCAAGAGCCGGATGACGGAGGACGAGTTCGCGGACATCGCGGGCGAAATCAGCGTTTCCGATGAAGAATACCTGCCCGGGCTGATCAACATCAACACCGCGCCGGAAGCCGTGCTGGCCTGCGTGCCGGGCATCGGGACGGCCAACGCGGCCGCCGTGGCCGCCTACCGCCAATCGCACGCCGGGAACCTGAATTCAGTGGCTTGGCTGGCCCAGGCGCTGGACGGAGCCGCCGCCATCCAGGCCGGGCCCTACGTGACCACGCGCAGCTACCAGTACACCGCGGACCTTGCCGCCGTGGGCCATGACGGCAAAGGATTCCGGCGCGTGCGGTTCGTCCTCGACGCGGGCGGCGAGGAGCCGATCATCCGCTACCGCCAGGATATGGCCGCGTCCGGGTGGGCCTTGGGAAAAGAGATTCAAACGCGGCTGGAAGCCAGGAAAGAGACAAACCGATGAAATCGAGGAATACCTATCCCTACCGGTCCCTGTTGGGAATCGAATTGAGCGCGGGGCGGCTGACCGCGGCCGTCCTGGTCCGCGCGGGCCAGGGATTCGCCGTGCCGGCCACCAAGACCGCCGCGCTCGCGCTCGATCCCCTCTGCCACGATCCCGAACTGGCCGGGCAGGAAATCCGCAACCTGCTGGACCAGTGGGGGATCCGGGAAAAACGCTGTGTGATCTGCATTCCGCTCCAGTGGATCATGAGCCGCACCATCGACTTGCCCGATCTCCCGCCCGGCGACCAGGCAGACTACATCCGCTTGCAGGCCGAACGGGAATTCCCTTTCGCGGCGGAGGATCTCGCAATCTCCCTCTCGCCGTTTTCGACTCCCAGCCGCCGGACGTGCGCCACGCTCGCCGCGATCCCCCGGAACCATACCCTGATCCTGCAAAAGGTGTTCCGCGCCGCGAAACTGAAACCGGTCAGCCTCACGGCCGGCGTGGCCTCCCTGGGAGACAACCACCCGGACGCGGGGACGATGATTCTCAGCGTGCGGGATGCCTCCATCGAGATCGTGGTCCGCGCCGGGGGCGGCGTGGTCGGGCTGCGCCGCCTGGAATACGACGGATCGCTTCCGCCGGAAGACGCCGAGGAGATTCCGGATACGGTCGTGCGGGAGATCCGGATCACCCTGGGCCAACTGCCGGACGAGTGGCGGGGAGCCATCCGGGACGTGCAGGTGTTCGGTTCCCGCGAACGCACCGCGCCCCTGCTCGGCCGGATCGGCGGCCCCCTGGAGGAATTGGGCCTGCCGGTGGTTCCCGGGAATGCCGCGGCGGCCGGTCTGGACCGCCTGCCGCACTCCCTCGAGCCGGGTTTCTGGCCGCTGGCCGGGACCTTGCTGCGGATTTTCGCCAGCGGCGCGCCGGAGTTCGAATTCCTGCCCCCCAAGGTCGACCGCTTCAAGCGGATCACCCAGCGCGTCAGCTCGCGGGGCAACCGGGTGTTGGCGGGCGCGGCGGCGGCCGTGCTGCTCGTGGCGGGATCCGCCTTTCTCTACCAATACTTGCGGCTGTCGAACCTGGAATCCGAATGGAACCGGATCAAGAACCGGGCCGCGCAGGTGGAAGTGCTGCAGAAAAAAGTCAAACAGTTCCGGCCCTGGTTCGACGAATCCGTGAAAAGCCTCGAAATCCTGAAATCCCTGACCGAGGCGTTTCCCGAAGAGGGCGCGGTGTGGGCCAAGATCCTGGAAATCCAAGATCAATCCACCGTGTCCTGCGCGGGTTTCGCCAAGAGCAACGCGGATTGGCTGGAGATGTACGACCGGCTCAGCGCCAATCCCCGGGTGGCCGATTTCCAGGTCCAGCAGGTGCAGGGCGACGCGCCCTTGCAGTTCGCGTTTCATTTCGAATGGGTGGAAGGAGGCGGCCATGAATAACGCCTCCCGGCAGCGCCTGTTGACCTTGATCGCGATGATTTGCGCCGGCGCCCTGATCGGGGACCGGCTGGTCATCACCCCCTTGACGAACCTGTGGCGGGAACGGTCCGAAAAGATCGCCGCGCTGGAAAAGGATCTGGCCCGGGGCCGGCTGCTCCTGGACCGGGAAACGGATCTGACGCAACGGTGGGAGACGATACGGCGTACTTCCCTGCCCCAAGACAAATCCCTGGCGGAAAACCAGGTCTTGAAATCCTGGGACCGGTGGGTGAAGGAAAGCGGGATCACCCCCACGACCTTCAAGCCGCAATGGAAACAGGAGGAAGAGGATTACCAGACCTTCGGCTGCCGGGCGGTGGCGCAGGGCCACCTGGCCGGGATCACGCGCTTTCTGTACGAACTGGAGCGGGATCCGCTGGCCGTGCGCCTGGAAAGCCTGGAAATCACCTCCAACGACGACAAGGGCGAACGGCTCACTCTAGGCGTGTACTTCAGCGGTCTGCGGCTGGTGACGCCGGAACAATGAAATCCGAGGAACCATGAACCACATTGATATGACGACAGCGGATCTGTGTACCCGGTTGGGCCGCGCCACCCGCGCCGGCTGTCTGCTCCTGTTTCTGGCGGCCGCCGCGTTCGCGGAAGAAACGCCGCCCGCCCCCGTCCCGGACACGGGCGGTTACGACTCCTTCCGTGCGGTCGTGGAGCGGAACATTTTCAACGCCGGCCGCCAAAAACCGCCGGCGGGGCCACCCGTCCAGGAGGCCCCGGCGCCCCGGATTATCCAATTGACCTTGATCGGCACGATGATCACGGAAGCGTCCTCGTACGCGTTCTTCGCCGGAACGGAACCGGAATTCAACGGCGTGCGGGAACTGGGCGGCCAGGTAGCCGGGCATGCCATCACCAGCATTCGCAGCGACGGCGTTTCCCTCGGCGGCGAGGGCCAGGTCATTTTCATCGCGGTCGGGAAAGGTCTGCGGCGGCAAGAAACCGGGGCTTGGGAACCAAGCACGGGGATGGATTTCGTCTCCCGTCCGGGCCCCTCGATCACGCAAAACCGGCGGAGCGCCGAGGAAAGCGGACGAGGCGACTTCGTTG
>JBHGBC010000127.1:0-17342 GCA_041946805.1 bacterium | reverse complement strand
GTCCGCCCCTACAAAAATACCCTCACCCTGGCCCTCTCCCAAAGGGAGAGGGAATTTTGGGGCGGTTTTCATCGATCCTTTCGAAGCGATGCGCACCGGCGGTCTGAAAAAAAGCGCGCACATGCCGGATGTGCCGAAAATCAATATTCCTTTCACAAGATTCCCGGATACGAATCCAATTGGAATCAGGATGAGGAAGGAGAGACCTGGCCAGCGGGGGAGTTGGACCCGGGATGGGAGGAATTGGGATGGAGGAACCGCCAGGCTTCTTCTCCGGTCCGGAAAACGTTCAGGAAGCGGTACCAGGAGGCCCGGCGGATGGCGTCGAGGGTGGAATCGGTGAATCCCGCCAGGGCGATGACGCCGCCCGTGCCCCGGTACACGCGAATGGGACGGGCCAACATCTCCAGGCGGCCGGTTTGGATATGGTTGACATTTTCTCCCCGCAGCAGGATTTTACGGCTGCCTTGCTGACGGAGGAGGGAGATCGTGCGGGTCAGTTCCTCCAGGGTGGCGTCGTCGAGGCCGCCTTGAAATATCAAAAGATCCGTGTCCTCCGCGCGCGTGCAGGTGATATCCGCCATTTCGGGCTGCTCGTGAACCTGGGATGCCGGGTTTCAGGGCGCGGTCCGGCTCCGCCGCCGGCCTTGGCTTCCTTCCCTGGGTTCCACTCCGCCGCGTTTCCATAAAGGGTGGAGTGGATTTCCATCGAATCCAAATCTCTGGTAATTATCCCACACTTTGATTAGAATGCGAAGGTTGAAATCCGGATTTTCCACCGGGTCCGGCCGGGCGCGGGGGGAGCGGATTCCCGCCGGGCCGGGACCGCCGGCGGGTGGAATGCGGATTTCAGGTCTGTCTCATCCGGGTGACACCCGATAAAAGGAGAAACGATTCTCATGACACTGCAACTCTTGTTTTCGTTGAAATCCTCGCGGCGTGGGTCCCGATGGATGCCGGCCGCCGGGCCGGTCTGGCTGACGCTGGTCCTGTTGATGGCCGCCGGATGCGGCGGACAAACCATCATCAAGCGTTCGGTCAGCGGAACGATAACCGAGGATTCACTCAAAGGCGGTTCCCCAGCCGCCGCCGTCGTGGGCGGGACCTTCACCAAGGAGGGATGGCAACCGGGACCGGATGGATCGTTGACCTACAGTTTTTCCGGCATTCCCCAAGGTCTGATCGCGTTCGATGTGAAGGGCCTGAATCGAAACGCCCGGGACACTATTTTCCTGACGCTCTACGAACCGGCCGAATCGGCCTATGCCGATCCGTTCATCCTGCTCAATCCCTACCGGTGCACGTTGACCTTGAAGAATTACCAAACCGCCCCGCGTTCACCGTTCGAGTTTCTCTGGACCATCAAAAACTTCCCCTCGGGAACCCCGGATGAGAACCGGTACATCGAGGGCGTGCCCGAGGGCACCACGAGTTATCAGCAAACCCAGGCTTCCGCGGAAATGCCCATTTACCCGAACCAAAAATACACTATTCAGCTGGAGTGGCTGCACGGCAAGGTGGTCCTTTCCGTAAACGGCCAGACGCTGGCCGAACACCGCTACGAGCCGGTGCTCTTCACCCCCAAGTCCTTGCGGCTGGTATTGGGCAAAAGTCCGGGAGCGGCCTTCTTCGATCTGCCGGACATCACGATTTCCAACGTGAAGATCGCGTTCCCCACGATCGCCGGCGCCAAGCGGTCCCGGTAAGGCGGGGGCGGTCCGCGCGGGCGGCGCGTCTGAATACCGGTTTCACGGGAAACGAGGGAAAGGCGGGGGGCCTGTGTTCGAGAGACTCTTTCGGTTATCGGAAAATCAAACCACGGCGCGGCGGGAGGTGATTGGGGGATTTACCACCTTCCTGACCATGTCCTACATCATCTTCGTTCAGCCGGTGATCTTGAGCGGCGCCGGGATGGACCGTGGGGCGGTGATGACCGCGACCTGCCTGTCATCGGCCTTGGCTACGTTTTTGATGGCTTTCCTGGCCAATTATCCCATCGCCATCGCCCCGGCAATGGGGCATAACGTTTTCTTCGCCTACACGGTCTGCGTGGGGATGAACATTCCCTGGCCGACGGCGCTGGGCGCGGTGTTCGTTTCGGGCGTGCTCTTCATCCTCTTCAGCATTTTCGGAGTCCGCAAGGTGATCATGGACAGCGTTCCCGAATCGCTCAAGTTCGGGATCGCGGTGGGCATCGGCCTGATGATCTGCCTGTTGGGTTTTCAATGGGCCGGCGTGGTGGTGAACGACGATGTCACCCTGGTGCGGATCGGCCAGATGAGCCGGCCGTACGTGTGGGTTTCCGGCCTGGGCCTGACGGCGTCCATGGTGCTGATGTGCCTGAACGTGCGGGGCGCGATCCTGTTCGGCATCGGCGTCTCGGCGGCGGCCGCCGCCTGGCTGGACCTGGTGACATATCAGGGAGTGATTTCCGCTCCGCCTTCGCTGGCCCCCGTGTGGCTGGCCTTCCAGCCTCTGGCCGCCCTCAAACTGGGACTGGCCACGGTGATCTTCACGTTCTTCATCCTCGATTTGTTCGACACCATGGGCACGCTGGTGGGTGTGGCGGAACTGGGGGGATTCATGCGGAACGGCGAGCTGCCGCGCGCCCGCCAGGCCTTTCTGGCCGACGCCCTCGGCACGGCGGCGGGGGCCGCGCTGGGGACCTCGACGGTCACCAGTTACGTCGAATCGTGCTCCGGCATCGCCGACGGGGCGCGCACCGGCCTGGCCAGCGTGGTAACGGGCCTCTTGTTCTTGCTATCCCTGATCTTTTACCCCTTGGTGGAGATGCTGGGCAAGGGCATTCCCACCCCGGCCGGCAACCTGGTGTATCCCATCATCGCGCCCGCGCTGATCATGGTGGGTTTCATGATGATGCGTGGGGTGAAGCATATCCCGTGGGAGAATTACACTGAAAGCATGCCCGCCTTTTTCACCATCGTCCTGATCGGTTTCAGTTTCTCGATCACGGACGGAATCGCGTTCGGATTCATCAGCTACACCACACTGAAGCTGCTGACGGGCCGCTTTCGCGATGTACGCCCTTTCATGTGGCTCATCACCGCCGTGTTCATCCTCCGGTTTGTACTGGGATGATCTTTTTTGGTAGGATGGTGTCACATAGATTCCGGGTCACTATTTCCCCGAATGCAGAACTTTCTTCGTGCTTGATTCGTGGTATGCGTATGGATGGGAGCGCTAATCCATTCCCTCTCCCTCTGGGAGAGGGTCAGGGTGAGGGAAATCCTGAAAGGGCGTGTTGTATCCTTATCTTTCTAATCGAGTAAACAGTTGCGATTCCGGAATCCGGTGGATTGAATCCTTCGCGCGGCTATCGCGCCCGCCGGGCCGGACCGGTGAAGGGAAACCGCCCATGAACTCCAGTTCCGGCTTCGCGTTTACCCTCATCGAGTTGCTGATCGTCGTCGCCATCATCGCCATCCTGGCGGCGATCGCCCTGCCCAACTTCTTCGCGGCGCAGGTCCGGGCCAAGGTGGCCCGCGCGCAAAGCGACCAGCGCACGCTCGAACACGCGTTCGATAGCTATCTCATCGATTACGGCTCTTACCCGCCCACCCAGGCCACCAGCGCTGACAACTACGAAGGCTACCGGTATCTCACCACGCCCATCGCTTATTTACCTATGGCGCTGGTGGATCCCTTCGGCCTCAAATACGTGCAAAACCGGGCCAACGATTACGACACCCGCTATGAATTCATGTGCACCCGGTTGCCGGACCGGTCCCGGGAGACGCGGGAAGGCGTCAACAATCTGTTCAACATTGAATCCGTGGGCCCGGACGGGATGGACAGTTTCAAGCCCACGCAGGCGTATCCCTCGCATCCGCCCGAATTCGAGTTTTATGATCCCTCCAACGGGCTGTACAGTTGGGGCGACATCCTGCGCGCCGGGGGAAACTACCTCCCCCGGTGGTACCGGGAACACCGGGGCGGGCCGCGGACCACGGGAAGCAATTGGATCTAATCCATCGGGATTTGAACCCTCCACCTCCCCTCCCCGGGTCTCCCCGCCGGCCCGTGGCGGTGATATCCTCCTTTCTTGTCCCCGCCGGACCGTGCCGGCGGGAATCAAAAATCGGTTCATGAAGATCAAGTCATCCCGCAGAAAGGACACCCACTCCCATGCCGATCATGGATGGTTTTGTATTCGATGCCGCGGGCGCGCGCCTGCTGGAGGAAATCTGCCCCCCCGATTGGTTGAAACAGCTGGATGAAGCCCTGGTATCCCTGCAGGCGGAATTCCGCCGGGAGGAGGAGGAAGGTTACACCGAGCTGGTCAAACGCCTGCGCGCCTGGACCTGGTGCCATCAGGTTCCCCGGGAGCATCCGGATTATGTATCCTTGGAAGCCCTCGCGGAGCTCGCGGGCCGAATCCGGACGAACTTCAAAGCGTTTGTCACCGTCGGCATCGGAGGATCGGATCTCGGGGCGCGGACGCTGCACGATCTGCTCAACCATCCCTATCACAACGAGTTGGCGGCGGCCGGGAAGATTCAGGGAATACCCGAAATTTATTTCACCGGCGACACGTTCGATCCCCTGCGCCTGCGCGCCTTGCTCGACATGCTGCGGCGGCGGGATTTGCTCGAGGCTACGTGCGTCAATATCGTGAGTAAAAGCGGGACCACCGCCGAAACCGCTCTGGCCGGGATGGTCCTCGCCGAAGCCCTGGGACCGGACTGGATGCGCCGCGCGGTGGCCACCACCGGGAAAAATGAGAAGAGTTTGTTGTACCAGATGGAAAAGAATGGGGCGGGAAAGTTCATGGGCCTCTTGCCGGTGCCGGACGGCGTGGGCGGGCGGTTTTCGTTCGCCTCGCCCGTGGGGGCGCTGCTCCTGGCCGTGACCGCGCCCCGGGATCCGCTGGCCACGCTGCGGGATGCTTACGCGGGCTACGCGGCCGCGCACGAGGCTTTTCTGACGATTCCTCCCGCCCTGAATCCCACTTACCGGATCGCCCGGTTTCTGCACCAAGCGGAAGCTTTCACCGGCAAAACGGCATTCGTGTTCTATCCCTATTTCGACAACCGCCGGCTGGGGGATTGGTTCATCCAACTCTATTCGGAATCCGTACAGGAGCGCGGCCGGGGATTGAACGTTCTGGCCGCCACCGGCCCCACCGGCAATCATTCGCTGCTCAATGGCGTGGTCAACGGCCCCCGTGACAAGGCGGCGCTGTTCCTGGCGCCCCGGGATTTCGGCGGCGCGATGCGGGTTCCCGACGACGCGCCCCTGAAGGGCGGCCTGGAAATATTCAAGGGCATCACCTTCGCGGAAGCGCAGCTCGCCTCCCTGCGCGGCACGGCCCAGGATTTCACCAGCCGCGCCGTGCCCAACGCCACCCTCTATTTCCCGAAACGGGACGCGGGCGCGGTCTTCGCGCTGATGCGAGTGTTGATGGACATGGTGGCGGTGAAGGGGCGGCTGCAATCGTTGCATATCGATCCCCTGACCGGCGCGCGGCGGATCGAGGACGAAGACACCTACATCCAAACCGGCGTGGAAGGGTACAAGCAGCGCATGCGGGAGGCTCTTCAGAAGAATGGTGATTGATAAGCGGATTGAATCACGGAGGGCACGGAGGAAACACGGAGGACACGGAGGAAGGATAAGGGGGGTGGGACGTTAATCGGAGAGTAGAAGTTATGAAGCAAGGTTTTTCCCCTTACCCTGGCCCTCTCCCTCCGGGAGAGGGAGGAGAGAAGGGAGGGAATTGTCTGAATCAGGATGGTCAAGATGGACAAGATGACCAGGATGGGGTGGATTTCGGGGGGAGAGGTTGCCCAGGGTTGAAAATCTGAGCGAGTTTAAGTGATATTCAACCCTCTCCTAACCTCCCCCAATCTTCGGGGGAGGAAAAAAGATGCGCCGCCGAGACGCGGAGGGGGGAGGGAATATTGCAGGCCAGATGCCTGCACCACAAATGATTTCCCCTCATCCTGGCCCCCTCCCAGAGGGAGAGGGGATTCGGGGTGGTTTTCTTAAGTTTGTTCGATTGGGATTACCGATCAGATTTCTTGATAAAAGTACGCAATTACCGAATGAGCCAGAATTATTCAAAACTTGAATGCACCCGGCTGATAAGGATTTCCCTCCGCTCAACCTGATCTTGATTCGGCCGCAGGCAACCCGTACAGTTAACTGCAGGAGATCCCATGATGGATGAACCCGAACGGCCCACTCTGACCTGTTTCGATGCCCGCGAACACTGGCGCTGCCCCATTCTGGGCGGCCCGGTTCCCTTTTCGTACTGCCGGGCGATGAACAGCGGATTGCCTTGCTCCCGTTTGATGGGCTGCTGGAACGAGCATCTCGATATTCGGACTTACCTTCAGGACAATTTCACGGAGGAGGAAATCGGCCGCGTGTTCGCCCAGCCCGCGCCGGGCCGGATGGGAACCATTTTCGAGGTCCTGCGGCGGATCCGGGAACAGAATCCCCATCCTGAATGAAACCCAATGGGTTGAAGCACCATTTTTAAATAAAGAGGGAGAACGAATGATGCGTAATGGTCTATGGATCGGACTGGCGGTTGGATTGCTTGTTTTTGCCGTTCTTGCGCCGCAAGCGGACGTGAAGCCGAATGCGCTCTTTTCGGAAGGCATGGTTTTGCAACAAGGAAAATCCATTCCCGTCTGGGGAACCGCGGACGATGGTGAAATGGTCAATGTGAGTCTGGGGGATCAACGGGCGGCCACCGTGGCGCGGGACGGCCATTGGATGGTCACGTTGGCTCCGATGAAAGCGGGCGGCCCTTACACGATGACCATCGAAGGCAAGAACGATCTGGTCTTCGAAAACGTCCTGGTGGGCGAGGTCTGGATCGGCAGCGGCCAGTCCAACATGCAGTGGACGGTTTCCAACAGCAACAATGCGGAACAGGAAATCGCCAACGCCGATTATCCCAACATCCGGCTGTTCTCGGTTCCGCGGATCGTGGCGGGCAAGCCGCAGGAATACGTGAACGCGAAGTGGGAAGTATGCACGCCGCAAACCGTTCCTGGTTTTTCGGCCGTTCTCTATTTCTTCGGCCGGGATTTGCACAAAAACCTGAACGTACCGGTGGGCTTGATCCACACGTCCTGGGGCGGGACGCCCGCCGAGTCGTGGACCACGCGCGAAACCCTGCTCGGTAACGAAAAACTGAAGGGCATGGTCGAACGCTGGGACAAGTCGATCGCGGACTTCGACAGCCAGCTGGAGGCGTACGCGGAGAAAATGATCGAATGGGAAAAGAACGCCGACCAGGCCGAGGCCGAGGGCCGTCCGGTGCCCACGCCGCCCGAGTTTCCGCGCGATCCCCGCAACCAGCCCTGGCGTCCCGCCGGCTTGTACAACGCCATGATCGCCCCCCTGATCCCCTACGGCATCCAGGGCGCGATTTGGTACCAGGGCGAGTCCAACGCCTCGCGCGCGTATCAATACCGGATCCTCTTCCCGGCCATGATCCAGGATTGGCGCAATCACTGGGGCCAGGGCGATTTCCCCTTCCTGTTCGTGCAACTGGCCAACTTCATCGCGGGCGAACAGGAAGAGCCGTGGGCGGAGTTGCGGGAGGCGCAGACCCTGACCCTCTCGCTGCCCAACACCGGGATGGCGGTGACCACGGACATCGGCCATCCCACGGATATCCATCCCCGCAACAAGCAGGATGTAGGCTACCGGCTGGCCCTGGCGGCGCGGAAAATCGCCTATGGGCAGGACATTGTCTATTCCGGCCCGATGTATGATTCGATGGCGCGCGAGGACGGCCGCGTCCGGCTTCGCTTCCAGCACGTGGGCAGCGGCCTGGTGGCCAAGAATAACGAGCCGTTGAAGGGCTTCACCATCGCGGGGAGCGATCAAAAATTCGTGCCCGCGGGCGCGCGGATCGAAGGCGACTCGGTGGTGGTTTGGAGTGACGAGGTGAAGGATCCCGTGGCGGTGCGTTACGGCTGGAAACACAATCCGGACTGCAATCTCTACAACAAGGAAGGCCTGCCGGCGTCTCCCTTCCGCACCGACGACTGGCCGGGCGTGACGATCAACAACGAGTAAGGCAATACGGTAGATACAAAAACCAATCCGGGGCGGAGGGGAAGCCATACTTCCTGTCCGCCCCGGATTTTTAATCCTGTAAGTACCGTAGGGTGGGCTCAAAGCGCAGCGTAGCCCACCAACCATAACCTTCCTTCTCTACCCTCTCCCTTTGGGAGAGGGCCGGGGTGAGGGGAAACGGAATACCGTAGCGGAGGGAAAGCACCGAGGAACTTTAGAGAGGTAGAGTGAGTAGAGCGCAGCGAAACCCACCAAAACGACTTGTTTCACCATTTTCCCAGGGTGTTGCCCTGGGCTATCTTCTGTCGCGCCGTTGG
The DNA here is from genome assembly GCA_041946805.1 of bacterium. GTDB lineage: Bacteria > Hinthialibacterota > Hinthialibacteria > Hinthialibacterales > Hinthialibacteraceae > JABLXU01. Next base: position 8,964 of record JBHGBC010000127.1, on the reverse strand, counting down.
CGCTTATAACAGCAGCCCATTTCGGCAAATAGATCCCCTTCCGGGTCAATGTGCGGAGGATTTGTATATCACCACCCTCTACATCGTCAATTCGACAATATCCCCATCTTGCAAAACATGGTCGCGTTGCACGACCTGGCCGTCGAATTTCGCGCTGCCCCACACCCGCGCCGATTTCAGGCCTTCCGCGAAATCCTTGTGAATCACTCCGGCCAGGTCCAGCACCGTCGCGCCGATGGGGACCGTAAAGGGGGCTTCCAAATCCGGCGGCTTGCCCGGCTGCTTGGTGTATACGCGGATAATGCGCAGCATGTGGAACAATGTAGCGGTCAATTCGTCGAGCGTGGGCCGGTTATGGATGGAAACCGGATGAACGGGCAGATTGGTATCGATCAGCTCCCGCGTCAAGGCGGTCAGTTCGCCCTCGGGATCCAGGTCCCTCTTGCTGAACAGCAGTAACGCGCGGACCGCCACGACCGCGTCGTTCGCGTCCGGAATCTCCCCGTCCGGCGGGATCAGGAGGATGTTTTTCTCCCGCAGAATTTCCACCGTCATCTGGTAGTCGTCCACGGGATCGGTGGAGCCGGGATCGATCACCAGCAGCGCGCCATGCGCCCCGCGGATGTTGTCGAAAACGAACGATTCGCAATGCTCGCGGGAGATGGGGGGGAGGTCCACCAGCTGGATATGGATGTCCTTGTAGGGAGCCATGCCCGGCATCGGTTCGCGGGTGGTGAAGGGATAATCGCCGATTTCCGGCTCCGCGTGCGTGAGGGCGGCCAGGAGGGAGGATTTGCCGCTGTTGGGGGGGCCGATGAGGACGATCTGACCCGCGCCTTCGGGTTTTACGCGGTGGGACACGCCTTTCTTCTTGGCGTGGCGTTCCAGACGGTCCTTGAGCATGGCGATGCGCCGCTTGAGGTCGGCCTGCAGTTTCTCGGTGCCCTTGTGCTTGGGGATCACCGCAAGCATGTGCTGCAGGCAGGCCAGCTTTTCGTCCTCGGTCTGGGCCGCCTTGTAAGCCTTTTCGGCGTTGAAGTACTCGGGCGTCAGGTTCGCGGGCACGGCGCTTGACCTCGTGGCCAGGATCCCCCGGGGAGGCGCATCGTCCTGGATGCAAACCTTGTCCTCACCGTTCGGATTTATCATACCATAAACGGGTGAGGGATTGAGTTACCAGGGTATTAAACCGGATGGAAAACGGCCGGCGGGGAGAAGAGGATCGGATGGGGCGCGGCCTCCAGCGTGATTTTTTGATTCCCCGGAGAGACAGACTCCACAAAGCCGCGGGAAAACAGTATTCTAAGCCGGTATGGGAATCTGGAGGGAAAGGACGGTGGCGCGTATGCGGCTGGAGGTATCGGCAACCCAGGAGGAGGTCGTGTTCGGCATTTCGGGCATCATGAAGAGATCCGACGGCATGGAGCTCGCCGGTCAGATTCAACAATTTGCCCAAATCCGTCCCAAAAAACTGACTCTCGATTTCACCAACCTGGCCTCCATCTCTCCCGACAGCGTGTCTTTCGTGGTCACCGCCCTGGAACAATCGGGGGTGGGAAAGTACAACACCCACGCCCTGGGATGCAATCCCGCCGTGGGCCGCATCCTGCAAGAAAACGAGTTTGAGCGGGTGGGAATGATCGGCTGAAGCCTCCCCCTTCCGCCTCCCGGTCCAGCGTTACCGGTAGAAAATCCACCCACCATTCCTCATCGAGTTGAACGGCGTTCCGCGCAATCCCATCCCATTGGTTATTGAAGAACCTTCCCTCTCCATCCCGGGCTGGAAATCTCACTCCAACGGCCGTTCATACACCCGCAGGGCGGGCGGGCCGGTGAGATGCCCGATGATCCGCGGGGGATCGTCCCGGCTGACCGCCGCCACCTTGAACGTGTAAAAATGGCCGAACCGCGGCCCCGCGCGGAACTCGTCCTTGAGGCTCGGGGCAAGTTCGGGCGCGCCCGCCTTCCAGCGGAACGTTTTCACATCCCCCGTGAAGGTCCGGCCCATGTAGCGAAAGGCCTTCTCGCGGTCCACGCGGACATGGATTTGAAATTCCCTCACCTGGGATGAATCCAACTCCCACCGCAATTCCAGGTCGCGGCCCTCGGGACTCTCCGCATCCGGTTTCTCGAAGCGCGCCACGGGATTCATTTCACCCAGATCTTTGTATCCGCCCAGCATGTCCCAGATCACCAGGGCATAGACCTGGGCCTTGAGGTAATTGCCGTTGTCCACCAGGTGGCAAATGTCCTTGAACCACTCGGGATGGTTCCGCAACAACCCATCGGTCTCGGCCAGCCGCAGCCCCAACTCCCGGGCCACGCGGCGCTGGACGGCGTTGCATTCCTCGATCAGCCGGTGCTCGCGCGGGGTGTCCTTGGAGCGGTCATGAGGCATGGGCGCGACCAGCAGCCGGCCGCCGGTGGCGCGGACCATGGCGCCGAGCAGGCGCAGGTTGCGCGCGAACGGCTCCAGGGTTTCCGGCGGGGGATTGGTGAGCAATTCGTCCCGGCCCACGCGGCGCATGGTCAAATTCTGCACGTCATAGGCCGACATGCCGAGGCGGCGCATGAGATGGGACATCAACCAACTCTGGGACAAGGTTTTCCGGGTCCACTCATTCAGCGGCGGCTCGTTCCACGTTTTCCGGAAATGCGAGTAATCCGGCTTGAATCCCGGCCACAGGCGGGGCGGCCCGTCGTTGACGCCGTGATGCGTCAGGACGATGTCGGGCGCGAAATCGGCGATCCGGATCAGGTAGTTGATGGTGGATTCCATCATTGTCCACCCGTTGCAGCCGAAATCCATCACCTCGAACGTTGAATCGCCGGGAAACCGGTTCAGGATTTTCTCCAGATAGGGCGGGAACTGCTGCGCGGTGGTGGATCCACCCAAACACGCCACCCGGATCACGCCCGCGTTTTTTTTCTTCGGAAAAAACCGGCCGCGGACCCGGATGCCCTCCCCTTCATATTGGATAGCAGCGGGGGCGTAGGCAAGATAGGGATGCGGCTCCAACTGCGTCCGGGTGTCGTCAGACCCGGCGATTTCGGAAAATTTCCGGATAAGCTCCGCTTCCTTGGGGTCGGAATACATCAAATAAACGCGGAATGCCCCTTCCAGGATGATCAACGTGGCAACCAGGGAGATAAAAACCAGGGAGGCATTGACCAAACGGGGATGATGGCGGAACACTTCACGAGGAAAGCGCGGTTTCAACGGGATTCCTTCCCGCGTCTCACACCCCCACGGGTTCGTGAGGCCGGTCGACGAAAATCTTGCCGGGATTGAGGATGCCGTTGGGATCGAAGATCTGTTTAACCCGCCGCATGACCTTCATGCCCGCCTCGCCCACCAGCAGCGGCAGATACTTGCTCTTGACGCAGCCCACGCCATGCTCGCCGGTCACCGTCCCGCCCAGTTCGATGGCCTTGCGGAAGATTTCATCGAAGCAATGTTCCACGCGCTCCATTTCTTCCTTGTCGCGCTCGTCGGTCAGGCAGGTGGGATGCAGGTTGCCGTCGCCGGCATGGCCGAAGGTGCCGATCTGCAGGCGGTACTTGTCCCGCATGGCCTCGATGAACGCCAGCATTTCGGGGACCTTGTTGCGGGGCACGGTGGCGTCCTCGAGAATGGTGGTAGGTTTGCGCCGCGCCAGGGAAGCCAGGGCCATGCGCCGCGCCTGCGCCAACTGCTCGCCTTCCTCGGGTGTGCGGGCGACCTTCACTTCGGTAGCCCCGTTGTCCTTGCAGATTTTCTCGATGAGCACCGCCTCCTCCTCCACCTGGGCGGGATGGCCGTCCGTCTGGATGAGCAGCAGCGCGCCGACATCGCGCGGGAGGCCGATGTGGCTGTAGTCCTCGACGCAGTTGATGGTCACGTTGTCCAAAAACTCCAACGCGCAGGGGATGATCTTGCCCGCGATGATCCCCGCCACCGCCTGGCCGGCCGAGACCATGTCCGGGTAGAACGACAGCAGGGTTTTCGTGGCCCGGGGCGGTGGAATCAGCCGCAGCAGCACCTTGGTAATGATGCCCAGCGTGCCTTCCGAGCTGACGAAGATCTTTTTGAGATTGTATCCCGCCACGTCCTTCTTCGATTTGCTGCCGGTCCAGATCACCTCGCCATCCGGCAGCACGATTTCCAGACCCATCACGTAATCCTCGGTTACCCCGTACTTGAGACAGCGCAGGCCGCCCGAATTTTCCACCACGTTGCCGCCGATGGTAGAGATTTTCATCGATCCCGGGTCAGGCGGGTAAAACAAGCCCCGGCTGGCCGCCGCTTTGGCCAGATCTTCTGTAATGACACCCGGCTCGGCGAGGATGGTCAAGTTCTCCTCGTCGATTTCCAGGATCCGGTTCATCCGCACCAGGCTGATGACCAGGCCGCCCTGGATGGGCACGCTGCCGCCCGAGAGGCCCGTGCCCGAGCCGCGCGGCACTACCGGCACGCCGTGCCCGTTCGCCCAGCGCAAGACCCGGGAGACCTCCTCCGTGCTGACCAATTGCGCGATGGCCGCCGGGGTGCTGTTGAGGTTGGGCGTTCCATCGTAAGCATGGGTGATCAGATCCTCGGGATCCGAGAGAATCCGGCTGGGATCCACCATACTTTTCAAGGCCGATACGATTTCCGACTGGCTGGGCATATCCTTCTCCTCCAGGATGGGGCATTCACGCGAGACCGGATGCCGCCGCCTTCACCGTTGGGTGAGGGGGGCGTTTTCCCATACGACGGCCTGCCTTCCCTTGAGACCGTATTTTACCACGGTACCGGGACACTCGAAACCAATCAACTCCGGCGCGTAAAAAACGCTGCCGGACCGCGGGGCCTGGTCGGTATAAAGATGCCGCGACGCCCAGGCCGCCGTCAGCTTCCGGCTCTTGGTATCGGCCAAGAGCAAATATTCTGGCTGCGTCGGGGAAAACTTGCACTGCAGGTAGGAGCCGTTCACCATCAAGTAAAACAATCCCTTCATGCTCCGGTCGCGCATCACCACGGCCAAGTCCGCGTCCGTCTGCAAAAAAACATTTTTCAGTCCGGCGCCGGTTTTCATCGCCACCATTTCGATCCCCTGGGTCCACTCGATGATCCGCATTCCCTCCAGGGGGATGTTGGGATATTTCACTTTGAATACTTCCCGCCCGGGCTGGTCAACGGCCAGTATGTAAAAGAAGGGTTTCCGGGGATCCGCCAACTCCGCCTCCAACAGCCCTCCCAGCACGCCTGTGGATGCTTCGGCCCGGCGCACGGCTTCCGGAGAAAACAGGATATTCAAAATACCCGTGGGCAAGGTCACCTCGCCGCTCAACCGTTCCGCCCGCCGCTGGCGTTGCCATTGGTTGAAGGTCATCGTTTCCTGTTGGCCGCTTTGCGCGTTCGGGGGGACGACCTTGTACAGGCCCGGCGTCTGGGGATCGCCCGCGCCCTGTCCATTCCCGGGGATGGCAAAATCCACGTATTCCACTTGTTTGGCTTGGGGATCCGCATCGGGGAAATGGGCCACGAGGGTATACCCGCTTCCTACACCCCCCACGTGCCGGCGGATGATGGCGGTCCGGCCGGCGGGCGAGTACGTGGTCCAGCAGCTGAACAGGGACGTGTTCAAGGGCGTGGCTGGATTCACGGTCTCCCGCGCGGGTTTGGGCGAATTCGGAAAATCCCCAGGCGAGGCGGATACGGCCTCCGTGCTGGAAGGTATTTCATGGAACCACCGCCATTCCCTGGAATTGTCCGCCAGCAGGAAGCTTTCATGGTCGATGGCGTAGGTCGGCATGATCAGCTGGGCGGTGGCCGCCTGGCTGGCCAATAGAAAATCGCCTTGCGTAGTCCGGGTGGTCAACACCGAGGTTTGGATTTCGGGATATTGAGACAAGACAAGTTCCCGCGGGGATTGGAATCCGGTGAGCGGGAACTCGGAATAATAGAAAAACGTGTAGGGATGCGAGTCCCGGTCCATCCCATATTCTTCCCACAGCTCGCCGCCCCGCGAATTGGGATCGTCGCGTTCGGCCAGCAGAAAGACGCTGCCCCACACCGACGGCGCGGGGCGTCCGGTGGGCGCTTTCCATCCCGCGTCCGGCGCGGATTCTTCCGGCGTGGCCTCCCATACCGGAGCCGGCGCTTTTTGGGGATACCCGAACCGTTCGAGTTCCTCGCGCAGGCTGATCGGCTTGCCTCCCCGGTTGATGTCGATCTGCCGGTTTTGCCACGCGGCGGGAATCTGGAACCGGTCCTCCCCGCCGGTCGCGGACCTCACCTCGGCCGCGGACTGGAAGGGAACGAAGGGCTTAACGCCGGCGGTCTTCTGCTGGTTGTCTTTCTGCAATTCGGGGTACATATTGGGATCCACATCGGGAAACAGCGTCACCAGGCGGGGAATCCAGGGATCATGCTGCCGCGGGGGCGTGTAAGGTTGAACCATGACGAATTGCGCCGGCAGTTGGAGCAGTTCGAAGGCGCGCACGATTCGTCCGTAAAATCCCTCCTGAAGCCCGTACGGATACCCCATCCGGGTCAGGCACTCCATCCACGGAATGGCCACCAGCAGCATGGGTTCCAGTTCCGGCAGGGCGAGAAGCAGCCGGTTGTCCTCCGAAACCAGGCCGTGGAGGCCGCTTTGCGTCAATCCGGCGGCGCGGTACAAATCCGGCAACAGCGACTGCACGGGAAACGGCTGGTTTTTGGCCCATTCCGCCTGATAGATCGAGGCGCAAAAGAGCGACGCCAACCCCAGCGCGGTTCCCAGGATCAGCCGCTCGCCGGGCTCCAGATCCTCCGGATTCACCCCGGCGGCATACGCGGACAACCGGCTTCGCAGTCCGTTGATCTGGTTGTTCGGCGCGTGCCGGTCGATGGTATCGAACCGGCCGTATACACAGTCGTAGGCCAGCAGGCCGGCCGCGAACAAAAAGGTCTGCCGTTTCGTCAGCGGCGCGGCCGATAAGACGGGCCGCGGGATCTCTTCTCCGCTTTGCAGATCCTCCAGGATGCGGGTGACTTCGCGTTTCAGTCCATTCTGCGCCCAATCCCGCTTTTCGATGCCTGCGAAGGCCACCGTCTCACTCAAGATCTGGATGTAGGTAGCGAAATCGGCCTCGCTCAGCCGGATCGGGTGGAAATCCTTCCCTTCCCCCAACGGCCCCTCGCCCAGAAACCAGGGTGAATCGGGATTGAAATAGCCGGTCACCCGTTCCACGAATTCTTTCGATCGATCATTAAAAAAATCGCGAATCATGTTTTGCCGGACCAGTTGAAATCCCTCGCGGCTGAACATCAAAAACGGATGCCCGGCTTTCCGCGCCTCGGCTAGTACCCGGTCGGGAACCGGGGGCAAGGCCTGCGTCTGGGCTTTCACGGGTGGAGCGGCCAGGACCACCCATAAGCTTATTATCCATAAAAAGTGGAAAATTCGATCACGACCCATAATACTCCAACGGACAAGAGGTTACCTTTGGGGAATTGAATACGTTTAGTTTCTGAATCAAGGCGGCGTTTTCCCTAACTCGACCGGCCTCATCCTCATGTCCTCACCGGCGGGAGGGCTCCGAAAAATACCCTGATCGTTTTTTTCCTCGTGTGTTATACTTATTGCATAGACAACTACGAGGAATTGGTACTTTTGTAACAAAGAATAACACAAAACGCTGGAAACGACAGAAGGAGACGCTCATGGTGGTTTCCTTCCAATCCGTTCTCTCCACCAAAAATCTGGCCGTGGTTCTCGTGGTCAGCATGATTTCCGTCCTGATTCTGGCGGGATGGAATTATATCGCTTCGTCGCGGCTCAGCGAGGACGCGCTCCGGCAGATGCGCGACCGCATGGTGGCCTGGCAGATCGAACGGCGCGGAGTCAAAAATCCCCAGGTGCTGGACGCCATGAGGAAGGTCGAACGCCATAAGTTCGTTCCTTCCAACCAGGTTCCTCACGCTTACGAAGACCGGCCGCTGCCCATCGGGAAAAAGCAAACCATTTCGCAGCCCTACATCGTGGCGCTCATGACCGAATTGGCGGATCCCCAGCCCTCTGACAAGGTGTTGGAAATCGGAACCGGATCCGGTTACCAGGCGGCAGTCCTGGCTGAGCTGTGCCAGGAAGTATACACGATGGAGATCATTGCGTCCCTGGCGGAGCGGGCCGCGGACCTGCTCAAATCCCTGGGATACGAAAAAGTCCAGGTCCGGGCCGGCGATGGGTATAAGGGCTGGCCGGAAAAAGCGCCCTTCGACAAGATCCTGGTGACCGCCGCTCCGCCCGAAATTCCCAAAGCACTGATCGGTCAGTTGAAGCCGGGGGGCCGGATGGTGATTCCCATCGGTACGGTCAACCAGGAACTGATGCTCATCACCAAGGACAAGGACGGCAAGATTCAGAAGGAACAAATCATTCCCGTCCGCTTCGTCCCCATGGTCGAAGGTGCGGATAAAGAATAAATCCAATCCGCCCAGACCGTTGAGGAAAAAGTTCATCCGGCCAGTGCGTACAGGATGGGGAAAATCGGATTTCAATTTCCTTGCTCCAAACCGAAGGAAACTCATGGCCTTCCCCGGCCAGCGTGCAGGATCCCGCCGAAGGGACCGGCGCCGCGGCCAGGCATTCCCTCTACTTATTGCGTATATCCTGTTGCTTCATGGTAAAAGAAGTCCTCTTCAGGGGACGGCTTTGAAATAGTCCAGGGATTCAACCCTGGGCATAGGGTTTTGGGTAAAGGCACTTCCCGGATGAATCGAAAATAATTTCCTCTCCCTCTGGGAGAGGGCCAGGGTAAGGGGTGCCCTGGAGTACGGCGAATGGGGCCGCTCATTCCATCCAAAATCACGCACCCGTTGGAGAACGTATTTATTAGTTACATATGTCGATTATTTTGATCTCATTAGTTAATTTTGATAATTTTTATTTTTTGATTGACAACAGTATTTTATCTGCAATATAATTGAATCACAACTGGATCATCCCAGGAGGA
>JBHGBC010000126.1:0-17822 GCA_041946805.1 bacterium | reverse complement strand
CATTATTTATCAAGGTGTTGAGAGGATTTTACTAGGATTTTGGTTCACGGAAGCAGGTAACTTATTACCCGAACTCACAACATCCATGGCGCTTTATCCACGGTATGAACCTAGAGGGAATTACGAACCGATTCCCTCTCCCTCTGGGAGAGGATCAGGGTGAGGGAATATTGATCAGGCGGACTATGTGGACCGCCCTCGGCATAAAGCAGATCGAATCACATAACCTTATCATGAACGCTATTCCAGGATTTGCCATAGTTGCATAACGAGAGATGAGAAAATGAAATGCAAAATATACTCACAATTATTATTCTTTATGATCTCAAGTGCCTATCTGCTTGAATCTCATGGCGCTGGTCCGAACCATCCAATTTTGACATGCATTGAACGGACCAAGATCGATGATCAATACGAATGGCATATTGTGGAATATGATCCTGCCGAAAAGGAAACACGGGTCAAATACATTTCCAATCGCCATATTGATGATCTATCATGGTCCTTTGATCATACCTATTTAGCGTTCCAATATTCGGGGATGACTTATTCTGAATTCATGCCGCCGGAAGAAATCGAAAAAAAAGGATTGGATCCGGCAGCGGATGTTGGACACGCACTCGTCATTCTGGACCGTAATTATAAACTAAAAACCGAATGGCCTAACGTCCGGAGATATTATTGGAATCCGTCCCTTTCGAATTCTCTGGTTGCCATAACCGGTGAAAATTCGGAAGAAGGTATTGGTTTTATCCCTCGGGAAGTGATTGTGTATGATGTGGATAAGCAGTATCGAACAATCCTTCCCAACCAGGTGATTGATGTTTTTTGGGCGTTGCACGATCACAAAATATATTTGCAAAATGAGCACGTGGTTTCATTCGATCCGAGAAATATGAAAATCGCCGATACCTCTTACCAGGGTATCTTTTTCTCCCCGGATGGCTCGTACTATTATTCTCCCTCGATTGAAGGTTCATACTTCACGATCCGGAGAACGAACAATGATGAAATGGTTCATACTCATCCGGCATTGAAAGAGGAATATTTGCAGCCCCAAGGCTGGCTCGAGGGCGAAAACTGTTTGGTGGTATATGATTACGGCAGGAAAGTCACTGAAATCATCAACGTGGAAAACGGAAAAAGCATGCAAATCCCGAAATATTTTCAAACGAAATTAGGCGCCTATGTTCCCCGTCTGCTTCTGGATGAATCCCAAACGCCGTTCGAGATCACGGATGATATGATCCAATCGCTGCGGTGATGCGCACGGCGTTATTCGATACGGCCCGCCGGCCGCCTCTACTATCCGTTGGCACGCGATTTCCCAGGCAAGAGCTGGCGGGCCAATTCCCCCCTACTCCATCACCATCCAATCCCCAATCCCGGTGGGGACGAACGGCTTGGGAAGGCCCGCGCGGCCGGTGGGAATGGCGATCACCTGCTGGCTGTAAAATCCAGCGTATTCGATCCCTTGGTTGGTGGCGAAGAGGGTTTTGGCGTATTCGCCCCTCCCGAACGCCAGGTCCACCGGCCCGGCCAGCCCCCGGGTGAAGACGATCCGCTCTCCCGCCGGGCTGATCCGGTAAATCACTCCCTGGTATCCGTCCGCCACATACAGATACCCCTCCTGATCAAAAGCCATGCCCTCGAGGGCGTCGGCAAACGGCGCCCCATAAACCTCCGGCGTGCCATCCGCCAGGATCCGGTAGATCCCGCTGTTCCCCCGGTCCGAATTGCACACGTAGAGCTGTCCGCTCGGAGAAAACGCCAGGCCGGAGGGATTGCGGATGCCGGTCACCCAAGTATCCCGGCGGCCGTCCGGGTATACGCGGTCCACCGTGTCGGAGCCGATTTGCGCCACGTACAGCACGTTGTCCTGGTCGAAGATCATCGCCACCGGGTAATTCACATCGCTGGTGACGGTTTGCGTGGCCCCATTGGGAGAGACCTTGAGGATGGAATACGTGGCCGCGTTGGAGAGATACAGGTCCCCCGCCGGGTTGAACGCCAGGGCGTTCGGCCCCAACGAGCCGCCCTGGGCCGCTTCGCCCTGCACCAGCGTCGTGGTTGCGCCTTGGATCGTGATCCGCACCACCGTCCCGGCCAGCGAGTCGGTTACGTACAGGTTGTTGTTCGTGTCCACCGCCAATCCCAGGGGATCGCCTCCCAGCGTGATGACAACCCGGGGGGCGGGCAACGTCACTGGCAGGGAGGTGTTGCGGGACTCGGCCGAATCGGTGGCGGTGAGAAAGAAGATCTCATCCGGCTGGGCATCCAATTCCTGTTGCACCGGCTGGTCTTTTTTCACCTCGAAAGCCACGCTTTTCGGCTCGCGGTCATAGGTCATTGTGGCGGACAGCGGATACGTATCGTCCGCAATTGCCGGAGTGGGGATGAGAATTTGCACTCCCCCGGCGAGGGGCGTAACCTGGATGGCCGGCTCGTAAATCCGCGGCGCGCCCCGGTCGAAGGTGGTCCCTTCCGCCAGTTGGATTACGTACACTCCGGTGAGCCGTTGCTTGACGGTCTGGTCCAGCGAGGCCTGCACCCGCACGCGGTACTCGCCCGGCTGGGGCAATGAAATCCCGCTCAGGATGGAAAACACCCCGTCGGCGGAATCGTCATTGGTGAAAAGGATGTTCCCTTGCGAATCCAGAACCTGCACCGCGGGATCCAGATAATGCTCGGTCGGCGTGACCAGGATCGAATACCGCTTGCCGGCCTCGGCGGTGAACCGGTATTCGTCCCGGTCCCCCACGGGACCGATCACCCCGCTGAAAATATCCCCGTGCTTCAGTTCGATGCCGTCCTGCTGATCCTCCACCCGGGTGACATCCAAACCGAAGTCTCCGGTTATCGTGTTATCCATTCCCATGACATACAAGTAAAGGACCTGGTCCTGGAGCGGGGTGAAGCCGTGAATCAACGCGATGGGGATCGTGGCGTCCGACACTTCCGACGCGATGACGTTCATGTATTGATCGGTCAGCGCCACCAGCGGCTGAAAATTGTCCACGCCCGTCGCCGCGAAGTCATAGACCTGGGTCTCCTTCAGCTGCATTCGATACAGCAACACATCGCCGGGGATCGTGATGGCGTCGGCCGCGGTGTATGGCGCCGTCAAAAGCGGCGGGGTGTGGACGATCAGGGTGTAGGGACCCACGGACTCGGGCTGGGAACCCTGTACCACCAGCCAATGCTCGCCGGTCGTATACGGCTCGAAATACAGCACGGAACCGGTCCCCAAAAAATCGTTGTTGTAATCCAGTAATTCCCCTTCCGGTGTGAACACCCCCACGATCGAATCCAGAATGCCGTGCGGGGTGGCCGCCACGATAGCCACGGGATTCCCCTCCCGCAGCGAAATGGAAAACGCGTCGAAGTCCCCCGCCGGGCCGATGATCCCCTCGGCGGCCTCCTCGACGCGGATCAGACGGTCCGGTTCGTCTCCATCCAGCGCCCGCAAACGCAGCGTGTAATCCACCGGTTGGGGGACATCCTGGGCATCCACCTGGAGGACATAGTCACCGCTGTAGGGCAATTCCACGATCAGATACGCGCCCGCGAATTGGGGGTCATTCTGTCCCTCGTTCGTTTCGATCAATTTCCCCTCTTGATCGAATAAGGAAAGCGCAAGGGAGAAATCCCGGCTGGGCAGACTCAGCGTCACCTCCAGAAAATTCCCCTCGCCACCGGACAGGGCAAAGCGGGCCGTGGAATCGCCGGCCGGCAGGTTTTGGGTGATGTCTTGATCGAAGGGCAGCGTCTCCTGCGGCCAAGCGGGAGCGGCAGCGGCCAGGAATCCAAGAATCATCCAAAACAGGGGGTATCGTGGAAATACGCGCGGTTGGCCAGCCATCGGATTGATTCCTTTTCATCCACATTCGATGGAACTCATAATCAAACAATCGGCGCTTTACTTTATCTCAACCGCCCGGCGGGGTAAACGAAATGTTGTAAGAAGTTATCTGCCGGGAATGGTGTGCGCGGGGATGGCGCCCCCGGAAGACTTCTGAAAAGTAGTAGGGACACATGGCAACGGGCCCCTGCGATCGAAACGGATTGTCATTCTTTTCCCTTTCCCTCTGGGAGAGGGCCAGGGGGTGGGAATTTTGTACAAACGGAGCTTCGTTTCCGCCCTCTCAATCCTCCCGGACAAAGCGCGCCGCGCTGAGCAAGATCCCCAACGACCGCGTATCACCATTTTTATAGAGCCGGTCGGGTGACCAGGGATTGGCAACCTGGATATGGACCAACCGGTCCTCGCCGACATCCAGCGAGCCCCGGCGGACCGTCCAAAAGTCAGTCGCCAGTTCGATCATGAAATCGCTTCCCGTGCTGGAGGAAACAATCCCTTTCAACGGTTCGGCCGCGTTCTTCGGCTGCCGCGCGGACAGTAACAGTATGATTTGCACCCGTTGCCGGGCAAAGGGGAGTTTCAAAACCGCCTCCCGGGAAGAAGCCCGATACACCAAGCCTTCCGGGGACTTCTCCAGTCCATACCACCCTTCCTCCAATACTTTACGGTCGTTGATCCCCACGGTGATGACATGCGAATCAATCATGGTGGAAAAAATTTCCCCCGCCGGTTCAATGGTTTTGGCACACCTGCATCCTATCCCAATTGGCGGATCTTGTCCAAGTTTCCTTCCGACTGGTACTTAACACGAATCCGGCCGGCCTCGGGAGGAACGGCTGTTTTTGGTATGACGGTTGCTCTTAAAAGTTGGCGGGAAGACGGAAACTCAGCCTAGGATGTGCGCCCATGTTAACCGGTCTGTATTCGGCGGCTTCAGGAATGGTCATCCAGGAACGGGTGCAGGATACTCTGGCCTACAACTTGGCCAACTCGCAAATACCGGGCTTTTGCCGGGAAGAAGTGGTGGTCCGCTCGTTTCCCGATGTGATGCTGTCCGCCACCTACGGACGCCCGGCCTCCAGTTCCGCCAATCCCCGGAACAACCAAACCATCGGCCGTCTGGGAACCGGCGCGGGCATTGATTGGGTCTACGTGGACCACTCGGCCGGGCAGATGGTCTACACCGGCGAAACCAACGATCTGGCGCTTTTCGGCGATGGATTTTTCACCCTGCTCTCGCCGGATGGCCAACGCTTCACCCGTTCCGGCAACTTCCACGTGGATAAGGAAGGATACCTGGTCAATTCACAGGGTATGTACGTCATCGGGCAGGGTATCCAAAACGGCCGCCAGCCCGGACGAATCCATGTCGGCCAAGAGGACTTCTATGTCGACGGTTTCGGGCAAGTGCTGGTGCAACGGCCCAATCAGCAAGGCATCATGAGCAACGTGGTGCTGGACCAGATCAAGGTGACCGACTTTGTCAATAAGGACAAATTGTTCCGTGAACAGGGAAATATTTACCGGGTGGAGGAAGGCGATACGGACAATTTCAAGGTCCCGGATGTATTCCGGGTGGCGCAAGGCTATCTGGAAAAATCAAACAGCATCCCGACCACCGAAATGGTCAAATTGATCGAGTCATACCGGATACACGAAGCCAGCTCGCGGGTGATCCGCTCGTTGGACCAAACATTGAACAAGGCCGTCAACGAACTGGCCCGGTAAAGCGCCGGACGATCCAGGATAATCGGATTTTTCATGGGAGGCAGGAGGCCGCGACCATGCTACGAGGACTGTTCACCGCCGCCGCGGGAATGCAAGGCATGTCTTTCATGGTGGACACCATCGCCAACAATCTGGCGAACGCCAACACGTTTGGATACAAACGCACCAGCGTGGATTTTCAGGACTTGTTGTATCAAACCATCAAGCCGGCCGGCTCGTCCGCGTACCAGGGCATCGAATTGCCCTCGGGAATCCAAATCGGCCATGGCGTGCGGGTCGCCGGGACCCGGCGGGTCTTCAACGAAGGCTCCCTGCGCAACACCGAAAATCCCCTGGACGTGGCCATTCTCGGCAAAAAGGGATTCTTCCAGGTGACGCTGCCCGACAACACCACCGGCTATACCCGGGACGGGGCGTTTAGCCTCGACCAGGCGGGCAACCTGGTCACCTCCGACGGCCTCCGGATGGAGCCCACTATCCAGGTGCCGCCCGACTCCATCGCGATCAACATCAGCGCGGAAGGCATCGTTTCGGTGGTACAGCCGGGAAACATCACTTCCCAGGTGGGGCAGATCCAGCTGGCGTCATTCGTGAATCCGGCGGGATTGGCCGCCTTGGGCAATAACTTGTTCGTGGAAACCGAAGCCTCCGGTCCCCCCATCACCAGCAATCCCGGGCAGGACGGATTGGGGACCCTGGAGCAGGGATTTTTGGAAAATTCCAACGTCAGCGTGGCCGAGGAACTGGTCAACCTGATCACCGCCCAGCGCGCCTTCGAAGTGAACTCCCGCGCGGTGCGCACCGGCGATGAAATGATCCAAACCGCCGTGAATCTGAAGCAATAAATAAGGATTTTGGATGCGCCAAAGGCGCGTGAGAAGCCAGCCCAGGGCAACACCCTGGGATTGATAAGCCAAAAGTAATCAATCCCCTCCCCCTGGGAGAGGGCCAGGGTGAGGGAAATCCGTAGGGGCGGACCTAGGTGTCCGCCCGATGAGACGTACGGAAACATGCCCGTACAAGAAATGGCGCTGGATCCCCCCTTTCGCGGGGATGACATCCTTTTCTGAACGGAATGACATGAAATTAGGAGAGGGTCGTTTCATTCAAACAACCACCGGAAGAGGCACAAGGAGGTAACCGTGAAATACATGTGGCTCAGGATGGCATGGGGTATGGTTCTCTGGATGCTCTTCACCCTGGGGGCTGGCATCCTCCCGGCCGGGGCGCAAGGCGAACCGGTGGTCATCCGCCTCCCGGATACATATCACGTGGCCAGCGCCAAGGAAACGGTGATCCGGCTGGGCGATCTGGCCGAATCCATCCAGTCACCCGATCCGGAAACACAGCGGAAATACGAGGAACTGCCCGTCATGAAAGCCCCGGCCCCCGGGGAACAAGACCGCCTGCCCCGGCACTATATCTTGCAAGCCGTCCGGAGCGCCGGACTCGATGTCTTCAACGTGCAATTCACGGGCGCCAACCTGGTCGAAGTCTATGGATACGGCCGGAAAATCGGCATTCAGGAGGTCTTGAAGTCCCTCCAGCAAATGATCCTGAACGAGACCGGTTGGAGCGAGGACGAATTGGTCATGCGCGTCATCAGCACGCCGGCCCGGGATGTTTGGATCTCCCCCACCGGCCCGGTGGACATCGCCTTCGACCGCGCCTCGCCCATGGTGCACGGCACGACACGCTACCAGGTCCGGCTGTTCATCGATCAGATCCAGGTCAAGGAATTTCCCATCGTGCTGTCGGTGCAACACCGCCGCAAGGCCTTCCTGCCCGTCCGCAACCTCAAACGGGGGGATGTCATCGGGCCGGATGATATCCGCGAGGCCGTGCTGTATTTCGACAATGAAATGCTCGATCAGCAAACCGTCGACAACCGGGACGAGATCACCGGCCGCCAATGCCGCATCGCTCTCACGCCGGGAGATCCGGTCAAATGGCAGGACTTGAACGCCAATTACGTGATGAAACGGGGAGATCCCGTGCAGATCGTTTTGAAGAGCGACGGCCTGACGTTGCAAACCCAGGGCCACGCGCAGGGACGCGGGGCGGCCGGCGACATCATTCCGGTCAAGACTGCCAACACCGGAAGGATCGTCAAGGGCCGGATTATCCAGCGCGGCCTGGTGGAATTGGTGCAATCGTAACATGAAAAGCAATCCATCCCCTCTCCCCCTGGGAGAGGGCCAGGGTGAGGGAAAGCCGTTGGGGCGGACCTAGGTGTCCGCCCGATGAGACGTACGGAAACATGCCCGTACAAGAAACGGCGCTGGATCCCCGCTTTCGCGGGGATGACATCCTTATGAGACTGTTGGATTTAAGATCCCCTCTCCCCCCGGGAGAGGGCCAGGGTGAGGGAAAGCCCTGAAGTGTCAATAAAAGGTCAAGGATAGAAGGAAACCTTCCCATGAAAAAAAACATTATATTCACACTCGTGCTCCTGGTGTTGCTGGGTATGGGATTCTCAACGGCGGCCCTGGCCAAATCCCTCTGGACGGAAGATTCCCCCATGAACTTCATGCTCTCGGACGCCAACGCGCACAAGGTGGGGGACATCCTGACCATCCTGGTGGAGGAAGACAACCGGGCCAACGATTCCGCCGACGGCGAAAGCGCCCGCGAGCACAAATTCAACGGCATCCTCGGCGCCATTTGGAACAATCCCTTCATGGAGAAAGCCTTTGGCGGCGCTGAAAACGGCCCCCGGATGAAATTCGATTCCACCAACGAATTCAATGGCAACGCGGCGGTGGACCGTTCCAACCAGTTCGAGTCCCGCGTCGCGGCCACCATCGTCCGCATCGATCCCGCCGGGAACTTCCTGATCGAGGCCCGCAAGACCATCCGCGTGGGGGAGGAGCATAAAACCATCGTTCTCTCCGGCAAGGTGCGGCCGCGCGACATCATCAACAACACGGTGTACTCGTACCAGGTGGCCGACGCCGAAATCAGCTATTTGGGTGACGGCACCCTCTCCAAAATGGCCAATCCCTCTTTCATCCAACGGTTATTCAATTTCTTGTTCTAAATGAAGGGGGGAGATTTTGAGCGCCAACGGCGTGACCTGTGAATTGCCCAAAGCAAATAATCCCCTCTCCCCCCGGGAGAGGGCCCGGGTGAGGGCCCGGGTGAGGGCAAGAGGGGGAAAGGCAATATCGTAATGCTACCTTGGTTTCAATTCACCCAGAGGAAATGCAACCTGTAAGCGCCAATGGCGCAAAAGAAAATAGCCCAGGGCAACGCCCGGGGAAAAGGACGATTAAAGTAATAATTCCCTCTCCCTCTGGGAGAGGGGCAGGGTGAGGGATGCCCTCCATGGGTGACATACAGCAAGAAACAGCAAGAAGCAGGGTGGGCTCAAAGCGCTGCGTAGCCCACCCACAATAACTTGATCACCGCGAACTCCATCCCTATCACCATAGGGGAATATATCATGCGATTCCGAACTGAATTCCCTTCCCATCCGTCCCTCATAAACCACGCCCGGCGTTTCTCCCGCCGGTGGCTGGCGGGAATCATGATGGGATCTCTCCTGTGGTCTTCCGCGGTCCACGCGCAGCCGGTCATCTCCCGCGTCAAGGACATCGCCCAGTTGGACGGCGTCCAGGACAACCCGCTGATCGGCTACGGCCTGGTCGGTGGACTCGCGGGGACGGGCGACGGGCGCCGGGGATTCACCGCGCAAACCCTGACCAATCTCCTGGCCGGCCTGGGCATCAACGTCCTGCAGCCCGATCTCGTCACCACGGAAGTCATTCCCGACAACGTGGCGGCCGTCATGGTTTTGGCGAACCTGCCCCCCTACGCGCGGCCGGGAACCCGCATCAACTGCACGGTAGTGAGCATCGGCCGCGCCTCCAGCCTGCAGGGCGGCACCTTGTTGCCCACTCCCTTGAAGGGCGCGGACAACCAGTTTCACGGCATGGCCTACGGATCTCTCTCCATCGGCGGATTCGCCGCTTCCGCGGGGGGCGGGGGCGGGGCGGGGGCGGGTTCCGCCTCGGTCCAGAAGAATCACCCGGCCGTCGGGGTTATTCCCAATGGCGTGATCATCGAAGGCGAGCCGGTCTTTCACAATGTGATCCAGGAAGGCAACACGCTCCGCTGGCTGCTGCACACGCCCGATTTCAAAACCGCCTCCAACCTGCAGCGCAAGATCAACACCCTCGCGGGCATGAACATCGCCCGGGCGGAGGACGCCAGCGCCGTGCGTGTGGCCGTCCGCATGGACGCCAACGGCAACATCCTGCTGGGCGCGCAACCGTTCCATTCCTTGGTGGACGCCATCGCCTTCATCGATGAGGCCGAGATCGAAACCGACGAGCCGGCCAAGATCGTGATCAACGAACGCACCGGCACGGTGGTCGCCGGGCAGCATATCCGCGTGCGCGACGCCGTCATCGCCCACGGGCCGCTGCGCATCACCATCGAGACCATTCCCGAGGTCACTCCCGCCGGCTTGGGCCTGGGCGGTGAACCCGTCACGACGCAGCAGGCGCAGGTGACTGTCACCGAGGGCGACAAGGTCACCACCGTGAAGGGCACGACCATCGGCGAAGTGTTGTCCAACCTGAACGCGTTGGGCTACACCCCCCGCGACCTGATCGCCATCCTGCAGAACATGGCGGCCGCCGGGGCGATCAAGGCCCAGATCGAGATGATTCAATAACGAGGAGATAAGCTGCTCATGGATGATTTTCTCACCCTGCCTTCCAGCGCGGCGGCGGCCTCTCCCCTCGAGGGGCAAATCGAATCGCTGCGCGTGAAAACGCTGTCCGGCCGTGCCTCAAAAATGGACGACCGCCAGATGCGCGCCATCGCCGGCGAGTTCGAAACCCTGGTCATGCGCCAGCTCCTCAAGGAAATGCGTAAAACCGTGCCGCACGAGGGATACATCGAGCAATCCTTCTCCACCGAAATGTACATGGAGATAGTTGATGACCACCTCGCCCGGCAACTCGCCGAAACCAACGAACTCGGCCTGGACCGTCTGATTTACGAGGAATTGAAAGCCAAGAACGAAAAAATCGTCTCGCCCGGTGAACTGCAAACCCAAAACGCGAACCAACGCGCCCCAGCCGGGACCACTGCTCCCGCCGAAACCGGCCCGCGGTTCATTCCCCTGGCCCCGGACACGGAGAAATTTCTGGAACTGCGGTCCTCCTCCCGGATGATGGATTTGCCTCAAGAGCCACTTCCTTTCATACCCTTGAATGGCCATCCCCGGGTATCGGCTAGCCGGATCGAGTCCTCCACGAGGTTGGCGCCATGAGTTTCAAAGCCCTGATCACACTTTTGCGCGAAGAACAAAAAGTTCATGAAAAACTGCTGTTGGCCAAACGTGAGGAACAAAAACTGATCGTTACCGCCCGTCCCGCCGCTCTGCTGAAAAACACGGAAAAAATCAGCCTCCTGGCCGAACAGGCCCGGAATCTGGAAGAAAAACGGGTGGAATTGACCGAAGCGTTGGCGGAGAAACTAGGCGTCGGCGGCCGGCCGGTGATCCTCAAGCGTCTGCTGGATGTACAACCGCCGGAAAACCGGATCGAACTGGAGAAAACCGGAGAGCGGCTAAAAATCCTCGCGCGGGAAATCAAGGCCGTCAATCAATCCAACTCCCTCCTCTTGAGGAAAACGCTTGAAATAGTGAACCAGGAGATCGCCGGATTGATCCAACCGGAAGAGAGCGGGCTTTATACTTCCGGGGGGACCAAGGCGCATGGGCCCGTCCTCCGGGCCGGCTTAAATCTCCGGGCCTGACGGGGCCGGCAGTCCCTCGGCCTCCGTTTCGGAGCCCGCCGGGGAAGCGGATCCACGCCGGCGGCCCATCCACAGCAGCAACGTCAGGAACAGCAGCAAAATATCCCTCACCAGTACTTGGGCCCCCACCACTTCGGCGTCCGAGGTGCCGAAACACCCGCATTCGATGTCCAATCCCCGCCAAATGGCCGATTGAATCGCCACGGTAAACACGGCGAACAGGGCCGTGGTGATGGCCAGCGCGCCCTCCATGGCGATCCCCAAAATCAAGCACAGACCCGTGATCACCTCCACCGGGGGAAGGACCATCGCGAAGAGATTCACCAGGGGGATGGGGACAATCCGGAAATTCTCGATGCTCTGGGCCATTCCCGTCATGTCGAATAGTTTGAGCCAGCCCGCGTACATCAAAATCACGCCCAAAAAAATCCGTACAGCGAGCAGCGTGGCGGGATGATATATCCCCCGGATGAGTTGGCCTCCCAGAGTTCCCGCTGGTCTTTCGGTCACGCGTGTCCTCTCCTCATCGCGGCCCGGATGTTTGCTCAGTATCCGATGTTTCCACGGGCAGGCCGCGTTCTTTCCATTCCAGCCATCCACCCGGGTAAAGGTACAGATCCTGGAATTCGCGCAGGCTTAAAAGGTCCAGCAGCTGGTGGCTTTCCTCGCACGGCCCTCCCTGGCAATAGACGATGATCGGGTAATCCCGCGGCAGGCTTTCGCCGATTTCGCCATACACGGCGTCAAAGTCCGTCACGGGCAGATTGATCGCACCGGGCAAGTGGCCGAGTTGGTATTCCTTGGCTTCCCGCGCGTCGAGCACGATGGCCGAACCCTCATCGATCCGCCGCATGACTTCATCCGCGTCCAGCACCGGCCATTTCTCCGCCTGGTTGACGGGAATCCGCCAAAACGGCAAAGGATTTCGTGACGCGGCGTTGATTGAAAAACCGGCCGCCATTCCGGCCAGACAAATAAAAAAAACTTGCCGCACGGCTTTTTTCATGAAACCTTCCGTGGAAAGCCGTT
Source organism: bacterium (assembly GCA_041946805.1). GTDB lineage: Bacteria > Hinthialibacterota > Hinthialibacteria > Hinthialibacterales > Hinthialibacteraceae > JABLXU01. The sequence continues at coordinate 5,431 of JBHGBC010000126.1, read as the reverse complement.
TCATCGTTCGATCCGGCCTCGTTTAACTGCGGGCGCCGCGCACCAGGGCGGAAAACGGCAGAGTGGTTTCCGGCTCGGCCGGGTTATTGGTCTTGAAGGTGATGTTCCCGCTGATGTAGCCCGGTTGTTGCGGCGCGGTGAAATTCAACTGGACGCGCAATTTGCCTTCGGGGGTTTTACCGGTCACCTGGGCGGTGACGGCCTCCGAATCCGAACTGATTTGGGTGAATTGCAGATCGGGAGCGCCCGCCGGGTTGGGAAGCGAAGCGGTGACCTCGATGCTCTTGGATTCGCCAGAATTGACGGAACCGAAGAAAACCCGGTTGCGGCTGAATTCAATGACCCCCACAATCCGCGCGAACACCGACATGTTCACGACCTTTTGCTTGGGATTGTCCGTCTCGATCATCAACTGATCGTTGATGATTTTCTTCTCCTTGCCGGACTTCACCGTCACCTGGATGGGAATTCCATCCGCCGTGGACTCGCCGGTCTTCACCGTCAGTTCCGGAAAATTGACCTTGGTCGCGAGGATTTTGAACGGCGCATTGTCGATGCTCTTCATGTAAATTTCCATCGTTTGTTCGGAATCGAAGGGTACGCTGTTGAACAAAAACGAGGTCTTCGGCGTAAAATTCCACAAGGTTTTCACGTCGGCTTCCAGGGCGAGCTGGACCTGGGGATTTTCGGGATCGTTGGTGTCCAGTATCACCCGCTCGCTCTTCTTGACCGGCGCGGACGTCCGCATGGTCACGGACACGATGGCCGAGGCGCTGGGCAGCACGCTGGTCGCCGAAAGCACCGGCGCCGTGCATCCGCAGGTCTTGGACACCTTGGTGATCTCCAGGGTTTGATTGCCCTTGTTCCAAAAAATGAAATCGTGATGCAACTGCTCGTTGGGATAGGCGGTACCGAAATCGACGCTCCGCGTATCGAATTCAATCTTGGGCTGGGACCAGGCGGGAACCACGCATCCAACCGCGGCCATCGCGGACAAGCCAACAACCATCCAACCTTTCATGATTTGACTCCTATATCTTACAAAATTTTATGTATAAACCGATACGATGCGGAACCAAAAATCGTCACCCTTCCACAATATTATCATCCTTTCGCCTTTTCCGCAATTTTTATCACTGCGGCATGTATCAGGGAAGAGCCATCACCCGGAAGTTTCGAGCGCCGGTATCCGCCGCGGACAGTTGGCCAGGATTTCCTCCACGCGCACGCGCACCATCCGACGGGCGGGCGGGCCGAACCGGGCCCGGGCTTCCGCCTCGTCCTCCAGAATTTCCGACCGGCCGTTGACGCGGACCCGCTGCCGGGTGGTGAAATCGATGAACAACATCCCGATATGGGGATTGGTCAGCATATTCCCCAACGATTGAAAAAGCCCGTTCCCCGGATAATCCGGAAAGAGGAGCGTGGTTTCGTCTTCAATGATCAGCGCGGGATACCCGGCTTCCTCGGCCTTTTCGTCGATGCCCCGGAACGCGCAGTCACACCGGCCGCGCGCGTCGGCGGTGGCCACGAAAAAGAACCGCTGCCGGCGCACGAATTCCGCGTAATCCGGCTCGAACCGGGTCTTGATGATCGATCCGATTTTGCCTTGCAGGGGCAAGAAGGTCCCATACCGCGTCTGGGCTTCCACCTCCCCGGGATGCAGCCGGGGATCCGGCCGCAGCCGGTCCGGGAATATTCGGCGGCGGATTTTCTGTGTCACTCTTCGCAACAGATTTCGCATGGGCGGCATTCTATCCAGAAACGACGATGTAAAAACGGGAACGGCGGCAGGGAAACTGGCGGATTTTATTGGACTGAAGGCTGGTTTTGATCCAATACCGAGTGTGTCAACCGCTGGATTGTTTCGATTAACGGCCGGGTTTGTTCCAATAAACGAAGGACTTCTTCCTGGTCCAGTTGGGCAAAATCGTGGTAATCCCCTTTATGGCGCAAGTCGAACGCATTTTTATAGATTTCCCCAATTTCTTGTGAGAGAAGTCCAGGTTGGATAATGGTTTTACTGAACCAACTAATTAATGATGAGTGTTTGGACGTTTTGAAATCCAGGGCCAGAGCCAAGGCGTTGACCGCGTAAAACATGGAATAATAAATCCCGTTCATGGCGCTGATCAGGCGTTTGTTTTCGAACAGGTATTTCGCGTCTTCCCAGGTCTGAAAGGCGTTTCCCAGGTCTGAAAGGCGTTTCCCAGGCGATGGGAACATATCGCGCGGCGTTCCTCCGGTTTCATACCGGCACTCCATCTTTTTCCACATTCTCCATCAAGGGAATCGCCCCCAATATCCTGTTCTGAAGATCCTCTTCAGACAAAACCTGGACATCCAGCAGGACCTCGAACTCCAAATCGAGCGCATAGGCCAGGCTCCAAATATCCTTTTCCGTCTTCCAATCGACGGGGCCATGCAATGTCACCAGCACGTCAATATCCGAATCGGGAGCGTGATCGCCCCGGGCGCGCGAGCCGAAAAGCACACAGCGGGCCAGGCGGCCGGGATATTGGGCTTGCAGCCGCTTTTTCAGTTCGAGCACGGCGGGAGGCAGGAGTCGATCCACGATCTTCCGTCCGGTATCGGAGAAATCCGTATGACCGCTGGCGCGCAGACGGCTCAATTATACACGATTCTCCAGGCCATGGACCGTCCCGCAAGGGGGGAGGGAAAGCGGAATGCTTATTAGTAATAGATGGAATACGCCTCCGGCAGGCCGGACTGGGTTTCGCTGTCCTGGGGCTCCAGGGGATCATCCGGAATCAATCCCGTGGCGTTGTCCGGTTCGGCGCCGTTCTCATACGCGGGGCTCCCGGCGTCCGGTCCAGGCATCCAGTTGTAATTCGTGGCGCGCAGGCCGGCATTTTCCTCTGCGGGCCTATCCCCAACCGCGTTCTGCTGGTTGATTTTGGCCTGCCGTTCGGCGGCCTTGGCCGCCGTGGGGACCACGACGGTGTTAATGGGAATCTCCGTATACTCGATGGTGGTGCCCAATAATTCCGAATTGGGATCCTGTCCGGTCTCACTTTGGAACAGAGCGAATGTGGACAGGGTATACCGCCGGTCGTCCCAGATAATGACATCGCCGTTGCTGCAATACGAGTTCCGGTTCAGGTACACCGGACCGGAATCGGCGCTGGAGAGTTTCAACACGGCCGTATTGGGCGCGACGTTGAAGGTGTTGTCTTCCACCAGCAATCCATCGGCGTGCGCGTGTCCGATGATGATTCCGTTCAGAAAATGGTTGAAGGAATTTTCGATGATCTCGGCCCGTCCGCCCAGGCCGTCCTTCGCGATGGTGACGCCCACGAAGGTCCCATTCTGATCCGTCTGGAACAGGTTTTGGGAAATGGATACCGGTCCCGCCTGATTGGTGATGGCAATCCCCCGTCCGTTCTCGATGATGCAATTCTGGATCGTGACGTTGACCGAGCCCCCCGCGCATTGAATATTGTCTGCGTGTCCGCCGTTATCATGATTGTAGATATGGCAGTTTTCGATCAACGCGCCGTTCAGGTTCTCCATCCGGATGCCATCGCCGTCCACCCAGAAGTGATTGCCATAGACGCATGAATTGAGCACCTGCAGATTGGACATCGACTCGTTCGTGTAGGCGGTGAAGCCCGTGCGGTTGTCATGGGCCACGCATCCCAAGATGGTGGTGTCCGAGGACGAGATCAAGATGCCGTTTTTCGCGTTTAAGCGGACCGTGCAATCCTTGATCACCGCCGCGCTGCCCTTGCCTGTGTAGATGCCGTTCTGGTTGCATTTCTCCACCAGGATGTTTTCGTAGTGGGTATACCGGTTACCCGCGCCCACACCGTTGTAGATCCCGTTGTCGAGTTTGGAAATCTCCAGAAAGTGGGTCTCGGGCCCCGCGCCCGTGGAGGTGTTCACGTACAGGAGCCGGTTGGTTTTGTCCTGGGTCCAGGATCCCGGCGTCAGCAGCGGCCGTGTGCTTTCGATCGTGCCTTTCCACTTCACTTCCAACAACCGCTGGTCGTCCTCGAATACCTGCAGGGGGACCCAATTGCAGGCCGTGCGGTAGATTCCCGGAGCGTAGGAGGACCATTGGTCCGGCGCGGGGGCCACCGCTCCGTTGAGTACCGGATCCGGGCCGTCCCCGTACGCGCGGACGGTCACCGGCCGGCCGGGCGCGCCGGAACTTTTCATGATCATCGTCTCGCGCCAAACCTGCCCGCGGCGCAGCTTGATGATATCGCCGGGCGCGAAGACGGTGGTCCGGATTTTATCCAACGATTTCCAGGGACTCCAAACGGTCAGCCCGTCGTACGTGTCGGAACCGTGGACTTGATCCACATAAAATTCCAATCCGTACCCCTTTCCAACGAGAAGCAACGCCATGCATGAAACGTAGAACAGCCTCATGATCACTTTTACGATTGAACGATCCTTTCATGGAGTGTTATCACGAATTATAAGACCTGGGCGCCAGAATGCAATATAAGTTTTCATTAGTAGACAAAAAAGTACAAAAAACGTGTCAGAAGAAATCCATCCATGTATAATACAGGAATATTTATATATAGAAACTTCATCCATGTGGTTCGGATGTAACGATTTCAAATTGTTCTTCCGGTAACTGAGTACTTGTTGTGAAGCGCGGATGACTTCCACTTCCTATATTCGGGCGGACACAAAAACCCACCCCTCCTTCATTCCCTCACCCAGACTCTTTCCCTAGGGGAGAGAGGATTAGGGGTGGATCTCTCCGATCAGCCGGCTTGGATGCCGACCAATCCTTTTGAATAAACAGTATACACGAACCGGACAAGCCAGAAAAATCGGCCAGGTTTCATGGTTCCGGGGTTAACCGGGAATAAAACCGTCCCTGACCTGACCGGGGCGGCCAAAACAATGCACCAGTATATCACGCAGCCTGCGATGTGTCACACAATCGCTTTTCACTGGCAGGGTGCGCGAATCGGGGATTCCCCAGGCCGGCATCATCCGCCTGCTTGTGGGAATGGCATGGACCTGAGTGAGGCGCCGGACGGACATCCTCCAATACGGCCACTACACCGTCTCCACCGGCCCGTTGTCAGACGATCCCTTCGGCCACTTCTTGCCGAGAAGGCCTTAGCCGGCTGCGGATGAGTCACATCCTTCCTAATGAAACAAAGGCCAGCCATGGATAGCCAACGATGGTTCCTTTCGAGGAAGGTTGTGGGTATCCACCCACAAATCCGTTCGTCCAACCAATAAAGTCATAATGGTGGCAATGAGGAGATACAGAATCCTGCTTCCATGAACCAAAATCATGCAAAATCACACTCAATATCTTGATAAATAATGACTTATTTTTGGCTCATCCGGTAAGTGCGTACTTTTCTTTTTAGTTCGCTATGCTATTCCATCAAACCGTCTGGAGAGAATGGCCCCTACGTCCCTCTCGCTGGGC
>JBHGBC010000125.1:0-17840 GCA_041946805.1 bacterium | reverse complement strand
AGTCTGTCGTTCAATCGTTCCACATGATTCCCACCAGCCCCACATAAACCTGGTCCGGTTCATGAAACACCACGGGCAGTTCCGCGGAGCCGTCGGTGTAAACACCGTAGAGCGCCTGGCCGTCTTTCCATTCCCCGGGGTAATAGAACAGCGGGGCATGGCATCGCGCGAAGAACTCCTCCCGCGTCATGGTTTGATAGACATTCGCCGCTACTTGTTTATACGTGTATCCACAATACCACCCGTGCGCACAGACGATCCCCAGATCCAGCACCAGCGCCGTCCCAAGAAACGCGGCCTCCAGCCATCTCCCCTTCCGCCAGGCCCAATACAGAAAATGAGGCAGCAACGCGAGGAGCAACAAGGAAAAAAAGAAAACCGATTGGATGAATTCAAAGCCAACCTCAAACCGCAGTATCCGAATGGCCAACAACTGGGTATAGACCAAAAAAGCAGGAACCACACCCCAACGTAGCAGGAGTACACCCAAAACCAGCGCCAGGCTGACGGGAATCAGCAACGCGTGAATCCGGACGGGGTGACGCAGGGCATAACTGTGTATTTTTTTCATCCCGCGAAATCCATCCCACATGGTGTTTTCTCTCCACACCCACTCCATTATCCAATCCCTTGATCGCCCTGCATATCAAGCCATGATAGTACCGAATCATCACCCATTCCCGGGAGGGGGGAACAGCCGTGAATGCCAAGTTGAGTCATATCTTGTCGGGCGGTTTTGGTGTTTGGGACGCGGTCGCGGTTCTGGGCTTGGTGACCTTCTCGTCCCGCTTCATCATCCAGTGGATCGTCTCGGAACTCCGCAAGGAAAGCGTGATTCCCGTGTCGTTTTGGTATCTGAGCATCGTGGGCAGTTTGTTGATGCTCGCATACGCCATCCACATCGCCGACCGGTGGATCATCCTCAGTTATCTATTCAATTGTTTGATTTACTTCCGCAATTTGTATTTCATTTTCACCCAAAAGCAGGATGTGAAAGCCGGGGAGTAATCAACTCTGTAACGGTTTACCCGATCGCAGAGATAAGAGGAATTTCACCCTTTCCGGGCTTCCCTAACCCTCTCCCAAAGGGAGAGGGGATTTATTACTGTTGACTTTTTTCCCCAGGGCTTACACCCTGGGCTACCCATATGCCGCGCCGTTGGCGCTCGAAAGATTTACTGCAAACCGGTGAATCGCTACCCAGCTCTTACCTTTCCGTCATGGTGAAGTGGGCCGGGGCAGGACACCGTCCGGATCGTAATCCTTCACACGGAACACTTTCAACGTTTCCAGGTCGATATCCTGGAAAAAGCGGTAGGGCACATTGTTGCCGATCACCGCGTAGAAACTGGCCCCCTTGAAATTCATGGTGCGGATGGGAATGGGCGTGGTGTATTCCTTCTTTTCGATGGTTCCATGTTCCAGGATCTTGAAGGGATCGCCGATGTCGCCGAACACCTCCCCGTAATGCACGCGCAGCGGCCAGGCGAGGATGTCCCCCGGCTTGGGCAAGGCCTGGCCGCGGTGCCGCTGGCGCAGGCCGGCCTGATCGGCGTAGTATTTCCAGCCCCAGTGCCCCGCGTACCAGGTTTCATGATCCGGAGAAACATACTTGTCCTTGACATACGCCGCCATTTGCCGGTAGGCATCGGCGTATTGATAATCCACCACCGCCACGGCGTAACTAACCGCCGCCTGCGCGAAAAACAGAATCACCACGAACGCTTCCAACAGCACGCCGCCCAGCCGCAGGGAAATGTTAATCGACCGGAACGCCAACAATAACAGGGGAACGAGAGTGATGATCTGATGCCGCACCGCCTGAAAGGGAACCAGGAAAATGCTGAAAATCACCGGCGCGCAGATCCAGGCGAACAAAAACAGCGCGTCGGCCGCCCGCTCGTCCCGGATATTCTGGACATACTGGATTCCGCGCCGGAATCCCTCCAGTAGCACTCCATATAACAAGATCGCGCCCAGCACGGCCCACAACAAATACTGCGCGTCCATATTCCAATCGAAGTACCGTTCCGCGCCCCATAAGGCCGCCAGCCCCACGGGCAGGGCGCCGGCCAGCGCCGCCCAACGTTTGCGGATGCAAAAACTCCACAACAGCGCGGGCGTGATGTACACCATGCTGCCCAGGATCACCAGCGCGCCCAACGCCTTGTCCTGCCAGGGAATGCCTTCCACGCTGCGCCGGTTCTGGGTGAGATAAACAATGTGCATCTGGCCGTAAAAGACTTCATTGTGCAGGCACCACGCCAACAACACCAGCAATCCCGGCACTATCCACCCCATCAGCCAGTATTTCCGGTGCAGGAACGGATACAACAGCATGACCGGGAACACGATCACCGAGGAATACTTGGTCAACACCGCCAAACCCGCCAACACCGAGCCTGATAGCATGTACAACCAATTCTCCCGGTCGGTTCCCAGCACAAACAGCGCGATTCCCGCCACCGCCAAACCCGCCGCGGGCACGTCCCGCATCACGTTGCCCGAGACCATGACCGCCGGGCTGAACATCAGAAACAGCAGCGGCCAGTTGGATCCGTGCGTAAACCGGTTGGACAACACCGTCGTTCCCCACGCCAGAAGCACCAAAAACAGCATCATGGCGGAGTGCAGGGCGATTTCCGAAAAGTTAAATTTCGCCGCGAAGGGAGCGAGGCAATAGCTCAGCAAGGGTGGATTGGTGGTGGCCTCCCACATCGCCGATTCGTAGCCGAACCAGTCGATTTTGCCCGCGAAGGGATCGAGGGGCGTCTCCAGGATCTGCCGGGTCACCGCCAGCACGAAGGGATCGTCGATGTGATACGCTTTGTTCAAAAAGGGGACGGCGGTGACCGCCACGACCAGGATAATCAAGGGGAGGGATCGCAGTTTCATAGCCGTTTTCACCGCTCCAGCCGCTCATTGATAAAGAAGAATGGTTCTTCCCGCCGGTGCAAAAAGGTCAGCATTTCCGCCACCAGGCCGAGGAAGAACGAATGGAATCCGGTCAACAGCGAAAAGAGACTCAAGATGGACAACACCACGCCGGTCATCAGCCAGCCCGCGAAGAGCGCGATGATACTCAACAGCAGCAACAGGAATCCCCCGCATCCGATTCCCAGGCCGATGCGTCCGAACAAGTGCGACGGGCGCTGCACATAGCGGGTGAAAAACATCACCGTGCCGAAATCCAGCAGCCCCCGCACGATCCGCTCGTTGCCGAACTTGCTGACGCCCGCGCGGCGCTTGTGGTGAGTCACGATCACCTCGGCGATGCGGAATCCGTACCATCCCGCGATCACCGGCACGAACCGGTGCATCTCCCCGTAGAGCTGCACCTGGTCCAACACTTCGCGCCGGTAGCCTTTCAAGCCGCAATTGAAGTCATGCAGGGGAATCCCGCTGGCCATCGCCACCACCCGGTTGAAGATCTTCGAGAAAATCCGCTTGGACAGCGGGTCCTGGCGCTCTTTCTTCCAGCCCGAGACCAAGTCGTAACCTTCGCCCAGTTTTTCCAGCAGCCGGGGGATCTCACCGGGATCGTCCTGCAAGTCGGCGTCGAGGGTCAAAATGATCTTCCCGCGGGCGTTGGCAAAACCGGCCGCCAGGGCGGGCGATTTGCCATGATTGACCCGGAAGCGCAGCACCCGCACGCGGGAATCTTTCTCATACAGGTCTCTCATCACTTCGAAGGAGCCATCCGTGCTGCCATCATCGATGAAGATGACTTCGAAGCGTTCACCCAGCGGACCCAATGTGTCCCCGATTTTTTCATACAGGGAAACCAGCGTGTCCCGCTCATCCTTGACGGGGATCACGATGCTGACATCCGGCGGATCCGGCCGCGCGTTCGACAAATTCACCCTCTCGCCCAATATCTGCATCGCCTTTCCTGGGATGAAGTTTCAACAATGCCCGCCTCGCCCCGATTATAGACCCGGAGCCGCGCAATCCAGAGAGACAGAATCGTTCCGGGAAGGAATCCCGCCACCGAAGCATATCGGGAAACGCGGCGCCGCGGCTAGGCCGGCAAGGAGGGGATGATATTTTTGCATCATCCGATACGGACGTACATTAGAAAGGGGAAAAATCCGCGTCCCGCTCAGCCGACCATCTGGTCTTCCCCGCCCCGGTTGATGATGATCTCGCCCGATTCCTCGAGCCGGCGGATGATAGCCACGATTTTCTGCTGGGCTTCCTCCACCTGTTTGACGCGCACGGGGCCCATGAATTCCATGTCTTCGCGGATGTTGTCGGCGGCGCGGGAGGAGACGTTGCTGAAGACCTTGGTCTTGACTTCCTCGGTGGCGCCTTTCAGGGCGATGGCCAGTTCCTTCATGTCCACTTCGCGCAGCACTTGTTGAATGGCGCGGTCGTCGAGCAGCACCACATCGTCGAAAGTAAACATGAGTTTTTTGATTTCGACCGCCAGCTCCTGGTTTTCCTCTTCCAAGGTTTCCAGGATGGATTTTTCCGTGGCGCGGTCCACGCGGTTGAGCAGCTCGGCCAGCGCCTCGATGCCGCCCGCCACCGAGAATTCCTGCGACAGGACGGTGGCGATCTTGCGTTCCAGCACCCGTTCCACTTCCGAGATGATCTCGGGCGAGGTCTGGTCCATGGTGGCGATGCGCAGCGCGACCTCGGTCTGCATTTCGGGCGGGAGGGCCGACATGATCACGGCGGACTGATCGTACTCGAGGTGGGCCAGGATGAGCGCCACGGTCTGCGGGTGTTCGCTCTGGATGAAATTGAGGAGGTGGTTGGGATCGACTTTCTTGAGGAAATCGAACGGCGTGCCTTGCAGCATCCCTTGGAGACGTTCGATGATCTCCATGGCCTTCCCCGGACCCAGGGCTTTTTCCAATATTTCCCGCGCCGTGGAGATGCCGCCCGACGAAATGTACTGCTTCGCCATGGCGGTATGATAGAATTCCTCGATGACCTGCGCGGTCATTTCCTGGGGTACGGTGCCGATATTGGCGACTTCGAGCGTGATCTGCTCGATCTCGTCATCGGTGAGGCAACGGTAGACGTCGGCGGCGATGTCCGGACCGAGGGTGATCATCAGGATCGCCGCTTTTTTCCTCCCGCTCAGTTTGGGTTTCTCTTTAGTCCCTCGTACCATGATCACAGGCCCGCCCGGGCGTAGGCTAGAATCGGTAACCGGTGACCAGAAACCGGTTCCGCGGTGCGGTTGAACCGGCAGCCGCCCTTTCGGACTCGGCGGCCGGGATACCGCGGCGGCTAAAGCCATCCCCTTCCACGATTCAAAAAATAAAGATCCGCCTCTTCGTGGACTATTATACCGGAACCGCCGCCGTTGTCAGTGGATTTCATACCTCTCCGGCCGGTGCGGCTTCCGCCCGGATGAACACCGGGCGGAAGTAAGGGAAGCCGCCTGCCTCTCCCGCGTCATCAAGTTAAGCCCCCTTCGGGTGGTTTTTTCCTTGAAAGTAAAGAAAAAAGGGTCAGCCGGCACATGCGTATTTTTTTTTCAGTTTTTTTCAGATCGCCGGTTTGCATCTCTTCGAAATGATCGATGAAAATCACCCGCCATTCCCTCTCCCTCTGGGAGAGGGCCAGGGTGAGGGAATTTTTGTCGGGGCGGACCTGGGTGTCCGCCCTCATCCCGAAGTGAATGAAATCGATTTTACCTCTTTATGTACGCACTTCTCGGATGAACCAGTCAAAACTCCCCTTCGTCTTGTCTTTGGCTTCCCTTCCCTGGGGCGGAGGCCGGGGTGAGGGGAGTCCGCGGAAAGGCCCCGCCTCACCCTCCCCTTCTCCCGGAAGAGAGCGCTTCCCGGTTTTTCAAAGGGACGATGGCTTATCTCGATGGCATGGGATTCGCTTCCCCGTGCCGCCGCTGTCAATATCCCGGCCCAGCCTACCGACGCGCAGGCACGGGGATTCCCCTGTCGTTTCCCGCACAGCCTTTATTTGCTGGCATACATGCCCCGGCCGATTTTTTTGATATTGTTGCTTTCCACCTGCTTTTTGAGTTCCAAATACAGCACCCGGCGCGGATCCTTCGATTTGCTCTTGTAGCCGATCGCGGTCAGCCCTTGCAGGATTTCCTCGATGCCCATGGGTTGAGGACCGACCACCTGCTGGATCAACTTGCCCAACGACGCCTTCTTGCGCGGGCCGCGCGGTTTGCGTTCCACGGGTTTCCGCTCTTCCATTTCCCGGGGTTCCACGCTCTTGGCTTTCAGGCTGCCGCCCACCACATTCAACGCTTCGCTGAGATGTCTCTTGGCCTCGGACAAACGCTCCTCCGCCTCCAGGGCGGCCTTCTCCCTCACCAGGCCCAGCAGGTCCTCCAGGGTGTAGAACTTGAGAATGTTTTCAGCACTCGGTTTCGCAGCCATGTTATCCACCTTTTCCTTTCTCCATTATTATGATAAGCATGTGATTGATATTCAGGGTAGGATTATAAACATGAATTATTATTTGTCCATAGCATTTGTCCAGTTTTTTCATCATTTTCAATGGCTCGTGAATGCATTTCCGGTGAAAGTACTCCTTTCCCTACCATTTTGGTCAAGTTATCAGGAATACGGAGTTGATATTACACAAAGTATTATTCAAGTTTCAAGGCCAAATCCCCCCTCCGTTTCTAACCGTTTTTCCCTCGCCCCATAACGCCATGCCAGGGGAATCCGAAGCGGCCGGGCCCGCCATTCCGCGGGTTGAATCCCGCCCAACGGAAAAGGAAGTGATACGAACACCGGAAACCGGAAGGGCAGGATGAGGAAAAATCCCCTGACTCTGCGGCGAAGGACAATAATTATGGCTCATCCGGCAAGTGTGTACTTTTTTTCCGATCGCCGGTGCGCATCGCTTCGAAATGATCGATGAAAATCACCCCCAAAAATTCCCTCTCCCTCTGGGAGCGGGCCAGGGTGAGGGTATTTTGTTGGGGCGGACCTTGGCGTCCGCCCTCATCCCGGAGTGAAGGGAATCGATTTTTGGATGTACACCATTCCCGGATGAACCATAATTTACTTCCCTCCAGCGCATGGAAACCGCCGAGGGATCGGCGCCGCGGAATGGCTTTCCCTCACCCTGGTCCTATCCCCGAGGGGGAAGGGATTTCAGAGGGCTCTCTCCCACCCGCCGAATCGAGGTCCGGCCGCGCGCCCGGAACAAGCTACGCACAGATCGGATGATCCGCCATGATGGGGATTCCACCGGCCAGCACGGATCGCATGATGAATCGGCAATCCATCTCCTCGAGGGATTGGGCGGACATCCAGGTCCGCCACGATAAAATAGTCCCGCGGCCTGACCCTTCCTCGGAAGGCCGGGGGATTATCGGATGGGTCTTCATCGATTCACACCACCCGATGTCAGTCGGCCGGCCAGTCATAAAAAGGATGCACTTGACGGTCACGGCAAAACGGAAACTATCTGGCCTGGACAATGGCAGCAATGGAAGGATCACCCCGCCGGGCGCGGTCAGTAGGCCAGCCAACCGTCCACGCGCACCGGGCCGATTTGTTTTTCCACTTCGTCCAGGATGAATTGCCGCCGGTTGATCACCTGGCGGCGGAAGGATTCAATATCCGTGCGGAACTCGGCGAGCAACCGGTCCGCGTTCACTCCCGAGATTTGGGCTTTGTACCGCACTTCCGGCTCGAGCCGCTGTTCCAAGGCGTCGATCACGGGAATCCAGCGTTCCGGCGTCAATTCATTTTGGGCCGCGAATCCCAGGCGGTGAAAGTATTGTTGCTGGATCGCTGGATTGCTCAAAAACGCGCCGCTGATGAAACCCGGTTCCCGCCACCAGGCGCCATAGTCCCGGCCCGACCGCGGCGTGCCCTTGGCGCCGAACAAAATGGGCATGTCATAAAAATCATAATACGGGAGTATGTTACGATAGGCGTCGGAATCGCCCCAGGTCTTGTCCTTGTCCCAGGGAAAGATATACCACAATCCCGATCCCTCCGTGTCGTGATAGACAAAGTGATTGTTGAAATAGCCGTCCCAGTCCGAGGTCAGTTGGCAGACCACGAAATAATCCATGATTTCCTGCACGGCCAGATTGGCCTCGATGTACGCGCGCTGCGCGTCGCCCCGCAGGGTGTTGAGGGTCATCACCATATCGATGACATCCGCGTTGCCCGCGCGGAGATTGGTTTTTTTCAAATGCTGGCGCGCGATATTGCTCTCCGACAAAGACCGGTCGAAATTATATATGATTTTATACAGATTTCCGTTGTTGTTCAGCCCGTTCCGTTCGATGAAGGTTTTGTTGGGCTGTTCGAACATCAAGTAATAACCGGCGTTCCGGTTGTTATAGATCAGCCGGTAGTGGTCCACGTTGCCGGCCAGCACGCCCACTGACCGGTGCACTTGGTAAGACAGCCATTCCGCTAGGATATACCGCGGCTTGTATTCGGACACCACATTGACCTGGCTCATGCCTTCCAATTCATAGTGGTTCAGGAAAAAAACATTGTAACCGCCCTTCCGGGGAGTGATGATGATGTGATCGAACACTTCCCAACCCGCCGCCCCGGGCCGGCGGATGATAAACGTGGAATCGCCCCGGAACGCGTTCTGCGTGTCCGGATTCCCGAAATCATACACAAACACAATCGGGATTGCAGAAATTTCGCTGTCCTGATAATGAAAGTAACTCAACGTGTGGCGCGCTTCGGTGGGCGCCGGATACACCCGCTCCTCGCCGGCCGCGTTCTCCGCGGCGATCCGGAAGCGCACGAGGGTGCGGTCTAGTTGCCCCGGCACGGTGACACTCCAGGAGCCCGAACGCGGCGTGCCGGCCGCGAGCTGCATGGGCAGGGTCCGCTCCGCCTGATTTTGCGCGTCCCAGCGCACCGGCTGATAGGTCAAATCCACACGGTCCACGTCCATTTCATCCGAAATGGAAACGGTCACGGTCACAGTCTCCCCCGGCTTTGGCCAGGCCGGCTCCCAGGTGACTTGTTCCACATACGGCGGCAGGACCGGCGAAAAGACACTGTTCCGCCGCCCCGGGGTCATGGCTTTGCCGGATCCGCCGCCGGCCGGAACCGCCGCCATCCAGTTGCGGAGATCGGAAGCAGGGCCGGCGGGGGAAATGCGTTCCAGGCTCGAGCCTTGGCCGTCCGGGCTGGTGGGCCAGGGCGGGCTGTCCTGGTATTTGACCGAATCCACGGCGTCTCCCTGCCGGTTGAACAAGGTCAGCCGTTCCCCCCGGTTGGCGAGTTCGCCTTCATAATTCCCCAGCAGAGCGACACCCGGAGCGAAAGCCGCTACGGCGGACGTATCCCGCACCACCAGCAGGTAGCCGTCCGGCGGCAGGACGGCCGGGGCCGGGAAAACAAATTGGATGCCTTGCGAAAACGTCCATCCGCCGAGATCCACCGGTTCCCCACCCCGGTTGTACAACTCGATATATTCCTCTTTTTCCAAGTCGGAGTCGGGATGATAGTGTATTTCGTTGATAATTACATCCCGGTCATCCGCCGCGGTTTCCAGGACCGCCGGTTGCGCTCCAATCCAAAGCCCTACCATAAACCAAGGTAACCAACCCAGAATCCAATACATGTAGAATCCTCTCTGACGGATCGGTAGAATGCAAAATAAATATATCATAATCAGATGAAATCTGTCGAAAAAACCGGGGGCGGCCCCCATGAGGATAACTATAGCGAATATCCGCGTAACCGGTGAACGGCGGTGCGCAGGGGGGCCAACCGGCTGATTTTGGATTCCATACGCGATACAGGATAATCGACCGCCGGCAGGGATCTGGCGAAGCTTTCCCTCACCCGGTCCCTCACCCAAAGGGAGAGGGGATCGGTTCTCCGGTTGAGCTGGGAGGATGAATGGCTTGATGAGTTTTCATCCGAGGGATTGTGAAAAAAAGGTGCGTGGGGCAACATGCCCCCCCGAGTTTTAGCGCCGGCCGCCAGTCGGTTCTGCGGACCGGTGAATGCAGGGACTCCCGTCCGGGATTTGACAGGCGGCCGGTGATTTGCTAGTTTGCCTGCGCACGGGGAGCGCCGATCGTTTGGAAGGAACCGCTACATTCTCCATGAAGAATTTCAGCCGGTTGGTTGACAGTTTCGGCATCGGGATCATCTTCCTTTTGCTATGCCTGTTTTTCGGAACGCAATCCAGCCTTTTTCTGACCCGTCAGAATTTTTCCAATATTTTCATCCAAACCTCGGTCAATATCATCATCGCCACGGGCATGACCTTCGTGATCAGCGCGGCGGAAATTGACTTGTCGGTCGGTTCCCTGCTGGCTGTCTGCGGCATGATCACGGCCTTTCTTCTGCGTATCGATCCGGAAACGGGATTGAATCTCCCCATGCGGGCCGCCAATGTCCTGTTAGCCCATGTCCCCGATCTGCTCCCCGGCGCGGCGGCCTGGTGGATCGTCTCCGGCGGGGTATTTCTGGTCCTGGCCCTGGCTCCGGGCTTGCTCGGCGGGGGTTTGGTGGGGCTGATCGTGGTGCGCTTCGGCGTGCCCAGTTTCATTGTCACTCTGGGCTTCATGATGATCCACCGCGGCCTGGCCCGTTACCTGACCAACGCCGCCCCGATCACCGGGATGCCGCCGGCCTTCATGGTCATCGGCACGGGCGATTGGTTTGCCCTGGGGAATTTCCGCGTCACCTGCTCGGCGGTGATCGCCCTGGGCATCGTCCTGGCCGGCGTCCTCCTGATGGCCTTCACCCGCTTCGGCCGCCACGTGCTGGCCACCGGCGGCAATCCCCAGGCCTCCTATCTCAGCGGCGTGCCCGTGCGGCGCACGCGTTTCCTGGTGTTCGCCGTGTCAGGCCTGTGCACGGCCATCGCCGCCATCATCCAGACCTCGCGCCTGTTCATCGGCGATCCCAACGCCGGCGAAGGCTACGAACTGGACGCCATCGCCGCGGTCATCATCGGCGGGACCAGCCTCTTCGGCGGGAAAGGGACGGTCATCGGAACGTTTTTCGGCGCGCTGATCATCGGAGTCCTGCGCAATGGATTGGACCTCATGGGCGTAACGGATCACCTGAAACAAATGGTCATCGGCGGTATGATCATCTTCGCCGTGCTGCTGGATTACTACCGGCGCAAACTGTACCGCTCCGCCTGAGCGGTTCCTGACGGGAGAACCACCATGAAACGACGAGACGCGTTGAAAACCCTGGGCGCGATGGCCGGCTCCCTGGCGGGCGCTTCCCGGGCCTCGGCCGCCCCGGACAAGAGCTTCAAGATCGCCCTGGTGATGAAGGCCCTTTCCAATCCCTTTTTCCATACGATGCAGACCGGAGCGGAAGAAGAAGCCCAGAAACTCGGCGTGACGCTGCTGGTCCAGGGAACCAACAAGGAGACCGACGTCACCCAGCAGATCAACATCGTCCAGAATTTCATTACCCAGCGGGTGGACGCCCTCGTGATCGCCCCCGCCAGCTCGTCCGGCCTGATCCCGATTCTCTTCCAGGCCCAACAGCAGGGGATTTACGTGGTCAACATCGACAATCCCCTCGATGAGCCGGTCCAAAAACAGATCGGGCTGAAATGCCCCTTCGTCGGCTCGGATAACGCCCTGGGCGCCTCCCTGGCCGCGCATGACCTGGTCGCGGCGATGGGCGGCGTGGGCGAAGTGGCCATCCTGGAGGGCATCCCCGGGGTGATCAACGCCGAGCTGCGCAAACAGGGAGCGCGCCGGATTCTGGAAGCCGAGCCGCGGATCCAGATCGTGGCCTCGCAGACGGCGGAATGGGAAACCGAAAAGGCGTACCGCGCCTTCACCAACATGCTGACCGCCCATCCCAACCTCCGCGGCCTCTTCGCGGCCAACGACAACATGGCCCTCGGCGCGCTGCAGGCCATCAACGCCGCCGGCCGGAGCGGGCAGATCGCCATCACCTCGTATGACAACCTCCAGGCCGTGCAGGAAGCCATTCTGGAAGGCAAGATCGTCTCCACCATCGAACAACATCCCGAACGGATGGGCGCGTACGGCGTGCGCGCCGCCAAGGACCACCTGGACGGCAAGGACGTGCCGGATAAGATCGACACCCCGCTGGACGTCATCGATTACCGGTATCTGAGTTTGCGGAAGAAATAATACCCGGTGGGAAAGAAAGGGCGCGGGGATGAACACCATCTACGTCGTGGGCAGTTCCAATACGGACATGGTCGTGAAATGCGGACGCATCCCCGCCCCCGGAGAGACCGTCCTCGGCGGCGAATTTCTCTGCGCGCACGGCGGCAAGGGCGCCAACCAGGCCGTGGCCGCCGCGCGCCTGGGCGGCCGGGTGGTCTTTCTCGCCCGCGTGGGCGATGACGATTTCGGCCGCGCATCGCTCGAGTCGTACCGGAAAGAAGGCATCGACACCCGCCGCCTGATCACCGATGCCAGCGGCCCGTCGGGCGTCGCCCTGATCATGGTGGGCGGCAAGGGTGACAACGCCATCGCCGTCGCGCCCGGGGTCAATTCCAACCTCCTTCCCCACGACGTGGAGATCCTCTCCAATCTCTTGCGGCCCGGCGATGTCATCTTGCTGCAACTCGAAATTCCCATGGCCACCGTGCTCCGGACGGCGGAGATCGGTTTCGAAAAACAAGCCTGCGTCCTGCTCGATCCCGCCCCCGCGCCCCCGGACGGCTTGCCCGCCGGTATCTACTCCAAGCTGCATTCCATTTTGCCTAACGAGCACGAAGCCGCCGCGCTGCTGGGTGCGCCCGGCGAGCCTTCCGCCATGGCCGAGGCCTTGTTCAAGCGCGGGGCGCGGCACGCCATCGTGAAAGCCGGCGAGGACGGTGTGGCGCTCGCCGGCCCGCTGGGAACCTTCTCCTACCCCGCCTACCGAGTGCGGGCGGTGGATACCACCGCCGCGGGCGACGCCTTCGCGGGCGGGTACGCGGTGGCCCTGGCCGAGGGATTCAAAACCACGGAAGCGATCCAATATGGCCAAAAAGCCGCCGCCCTCTCGGTGACCAAAATGGGCGCGCAGCCGTCCCTCCCCACCCGCGCGGATGTCAACAAGTATCCGTTCGATGATGGGAATCTTACCGAATGAGCCAGTCCCGGATCTCCGACGCAAGCGGCGCAAATTCGTAAGCCCCGATATCGACCCAGTCCGGCGTCCCCTTCCCCGTGTTCGCCACGCCAGGCGCGTCGATCCGGAGTTGGTGAAGAAAATCGGTCTCAAGCACGCCGGTTCCGCCCCAGCCCGCGTCGACCGCCGGAGATTCCGCCGATAGCCGGTAATCACCATGCTCCGGATCGATGAACCGGGGTTCCGCATTGAGGTTTCCCTCGCCGGGATAGACCGGATCCCGCTTCACCAGCGAATAGCGCACCTCGATCGTGGAGCCTGGCTCCAGCCGGATCGATTCCTGCCCTTCCCGCCCCCAGATGAGGGTGTTGACCACCGTGGCGTGGGTGGGATTCTGGTGCAGCCAGACGCCGCGGTCGCAATCGACGATCGTATTGTTGATCACCGTGATGTCCGCTCCGTTCTTGAATCCAATGCCGCTCTCGCAGTCGATGACCACATTGTTCACGATGACCGGCCGTGATAGATTGTCCCCCGAGATCCCGATTGGATCGTTGTTCCCACCCCGGCAGTGCATCACCCAGTTGCCCTCCACCCAGGCGTCGCAGCGGTCCAGGTCGATGGCGTCGTCCTCGCTGCCCCAGAACACGTTGTAACGGATCACCGGCCCCGGATTCTGCGTGTAGCCGATGTCCACCGCGTCCCGGTAGTCATACCTCCGGTCAAACGTGTTGTATTCCACCAGCACCGGGCTGTTCACGCCGTACACCGCCTCGTTGACGCCCGGGCCGAAATAACAGCGCCGCACCACCATGCCGGTGGAGTTGTACCCTTGCGTGGCCTTGGCGTTGAATTCATCCGGCCAATTCGTGAAGGTGCAACTCTCGATCACCACCGGCGCGGAGCATTGATAGGCGTTCACCACCCCGATCCGTTCCCCGGCCCCGTACGAGCCCCGGTCAAGCACGCAGTGTTCCAACAGGCCGGTCCCGCGCGTTTCATACGCGATCGCCCCCCAGCGGCCTCCCTGGTTCGGATGAATCTGGATCGGATGCCTGCCGGTTCCCACGGCGATGAACCGCCCTTGCACGGTGATCACCACCCGGGGATTGACGCGGATTTCCACGCCGGGATCCACGATCACGGTGACGCCCTCGGGGATGAGAAGAGCCGCTTCGATCACCACCGGCGAATCCGCGAGCGTCCAGCGTTCGTCCGCGGGGAGAAGGCCCTGCCGGGAACCCGCGCCGGCAAGCGGAAGCCAACCTAAAAAAAACAAAAAAAGCGATTGAAAACACGGCATCCTCATTCCCTGACACCCCTTTTTTTTGTTAAAATGCTCCGCGTTGGGACACTTGATTCTGGATTTTTCGGGCCTTTTTTCCGGGGACGGAATTCTATTGTAATGTATCTTGTGCGTTGCGTGTTGTCAGATGGGAAAAACGACCAATTCACTGAAACGATCGAGACGGGATTCCTCGGACGGGAAATTCGCGGTTCGCTCTTCCGCCATATTGGAATATCAACAAACCGCCCTGATTGAGTTTCTCGAGGAATTCATCCAAGGCTTTTACCGCTGCCTGCTGAGCCGCGGGCTGAAATCCTCCACCGCGGGAAAACATGCCGCCAACGCCCATCTCTTTTTGATCGAATACCACGCGTATTATTTTCTGGAAGGGCCGGAAAAGATACAACCCGAAAAAATCCACGATTTCCTCGGAATTTGGTACTTCCAAAAAGTCCCCTCCCCGACGCAAACCGAAATTCTCTCGCTCCTTACGTCTCTCAAACAGCTGGCCGGTTACCTGGCGCAACGCGGCATTCTCCCGTATGACCGCTGCCTGCAGATCAAGCAAGTCTGCGTCAACAAACTCTACTTCCTACACCGTCTGAAGGAGTTTCAACACCATCCCCAGCTTTGCGCCCTCACCGCCTCGCCCCGGGAAAACTCCCGCAACGGATTCATCGACATCACCACCTCCCTGCGGGATATCCTGGATGACGACCTGTTCTGGAAAATCCTCACTTCCGCGCATCATGCCGCCTCCCTGCAGGATCTTCTGAATAGGCTCCACGACCGGCTGCTCCCACTCCAACCGGGGCGCAACGTCATTTCCCTGGAACCGTATCTGTCCCCCCCGCTGCCGGATTACGCCGTCCAGCCCCCGCTCCGGGGAACTCCGCCTGTCAATCGAAAATCCCTCAGGGACCATTGCCTGGCCCTGCACCGCTCCAACCATGTCTTTCTCCGCTGGTTGGACCGGTATCAATGCAAACTATCCGATCTGCCCGCGGAAGCGGCCGCCGCCTACCTCGATTGCGACAGCCTTCTGGTCTGCATGTTGACTCCCCTGGAAACGCATACCCTCTCGACGGCCGACATCCACCTGGGACATCAGATTCTGGATTTGATGGACCAGGTGATCTGGTCCATCCGTTACAAAATCAGCAACCGCCTGGGTCTGGATCTGCGTTCACTGCCCCTCTAGGGATAATGCCGCCAATCCCATCCGATTCCTCCAAACATCATTCACGCGAAAACGGATTATTTTGATCTGAACACCCCCCTCCTAACCTCTCCCAAACTTGGGGTGAGGAATAAAAGGACGTAAAGGACGTACAATGCAGGCGGAACGCCTGCACTACAAGAGGTTGGCGTATTGAATCACGGAGAAAGGGCCTGGAGGTTTTTGTCTGAATCAGGATGGTCAGGATGTACAGGATGACCCGGATGGTGGATTTGTTACGCGGATTGAATCACGGAGGACACGGAAAAGGACACGGAGAAAAGCCCAAGGCGAATTTCAGGGACCTATCTCCCCGGAGTAAAACCCGGGGCCATTCACGCGCGGCCCTTTGCAGGGCCAGAAGTTTGTTTTAGATATTGGTGGGCTACGCTGCGCTTGGAGCCCACCCTACAAGATTAAAGGACCACAAAGACCTAAAGGACGTAAAGGACAGGGCGGACTACGCCGCGCTTGGAGCCCACCCTACATTTCTGAAGTTCAGTTACAAGTCATCCAATGATGTTTTTCCTGAAAAAGGGGGAATCCAGGGCGGTTTCCTGTAGGGGCACATGGCAACGTGCCCCTACTTTGGAGGGTTCAGAAAACTTCTGGATTTAGATCCGGCCCTCTCCGGGGGGAACGCGGTCCGTCTATTTTTTTATTCCACCGAGAACTTGAAAACGGTTTTCTGGTCGTATTTTTCACCGGGCTTCAGAATGGCGGAGGGGAAATTGGGCTGGTTGGGCGAATTGGGGTAATGCTGGGTTTCCAGGCAGAATCCATAACGCCGCTGGTAGGCTTTCCCCTCTTTCCCGGCCACTCCATCCAAGAAATTGCCCGTATAGAGCTGCACGCCGGGCTGGGTGGTATAAACCTCCATCACCCGGCCCGAGGACGGTTCGCTGACGCGGGCGGCCAGGGCCAGCGAACCGTCCTGACTGTTCAGGACAAAGTTGTGATCGTATCCCTTGCCGAATTGCATCTGCTGGGAGGAGTCCTCGATCCGCTCGCCGATCCGGACCGGCCGGGTGAAATCGAGCGGGGTGTTTTGCACGGCGCGGAGTTCACCGGTGGGGATAAGGTTTTCGTTCACGGGGGTGAAGCGGTCCGCGTTGATCATCACGAAATGATTCAACACATCCCCGTTGCCCTGCCCGGCCAGGTTGAAATAGGCATGGTTCGTCAGGTTGACCGGCGTGGGCTTGTCAGTCTCGGCGTAGTATTGAATGCTTAATTCATTCAGGTTGTTTAAAGTATAAATGACCGTGGCCTTCAGGTTGCCGGGATACCCCTCTTCCCCGTCCCGGCTGAAGTAGGTGAAGGTCACGCCCGCCTCGTGTTCCCGCTCGAACGGCTCCGCGTTCCACACCTGCTTGTCGAAGCCTTTCACGCCCCCATGGATGTGGTTGGGCTTGCTGTTGACGGCGAGTTGATAGATTTTGCCATCTAGGGTGAACGTTCCATTGGCGATCCGGTTGGCGTAACGCCCGGCGATCGATCCGAAAAAGCGGTTCTTGGCCAGATAATCGGGAAGATTGTCGAAGCCCAGGGTGACGTCGGCGGATTTCCCTTCGCGGTCCGGCGCTTCCAAGGCGGTCAGCGTGGCCCCGTAGCTCATGACCTTCGCCTTTATGCCCTTGGCGTTGGTCAGAGTGAAGAGCCATACCGTACGGCCGTCCGGCATGGCGCCAAAATTCGTTTTTTCCAGCCGCACGCCGCTTGCCGGTTCCGGCTTCCCCGCGGATTCATCCGCCGCGGAAGATCCGGCCTTGAACACCGTCATGCCCATCGCCGCCAAGCCCGCCGCCATGATTAACCATTGCCGTTTCATCGTTCATTCTCCTGCTTGCGTCAAATGTGCTGGTTCCGGGCGGATGAAGCGGGATACCCCCAGCGGGATTTTTCCGAAATCCGGTCCCGGTGCAAACGAATCACACGAAAATCCTACAGGATTTTTTGGGAATTGACCATTGGCGGGGCGCGAGAGGCTGCCGGAGGATTCCCTGGTTCGCCACCCCAGCCGCGGCTCTTGTGCGGCCCTTCCAGTACCCATTGTTAGTTTTATATTTTATTTTATTGACAGGTTGCGATGGCGTATATTCCAGACAGGAAAGAATATTGGATCCGCACAAATAATCTATGGATTTACCGGTCAAATAACCCGCGTGTCCTTGAATTATCTGTTTATTCGTTAGTAAATATTCCAAGAAGAATCACTTCGGGGGAGGACGTGACGGGTTTCATCCCTCACGCAAAGGAAAACGACAATGTTGAAGCAAGGATTTACACTGATTGAATTGCTGATTGTCGTGGCCATCATCGG
>JBHGBC010000124.1:0-18189 GCA_041946805.1 bacterium | reverse complement strand
AAGGTACCACCGGCGTTGCCGATTGGTCCTTGTTCTAACGGATTCTCACGGATTGGCAATTGGATCGTTGGAAGGCCCTCGTGCGGAAAGGCGAGGGCCTTTCTTTTTCGACATGATTCTCCAACAATATCACCGCCAAGGCGCCAAGAACGCCGAGGACGACATTTTCGAGGACCAGGTTCGGTTGTGATTTGGTATCGAACGGAGTACCGAAATACAGGATTTTTCAAACGCCGTCGGCGCTTTTAAACTAGCCCAGGGCTTCAGCCCTGGGAAAATAGCGTGACGCAATCCCTCCCCTCTCCCTTTGGCTGAAAGGATAGGTTCTTGGTTTTTGGGAGGTTATGGCTTAACATAATGGCGTTGGGGCCGGAGGGGATTGTCCAGCCACCCAAACGAATGGGCCGGCATCCCCTCGGCCAAATACGATAATCTTGACTACGAACCTACGCGCATGGCGGTGATCAATTCGATTCATCAGGCATTGGAAATCCTGGCGTTGTCCGCGGGGCCATTGCGCTCCTTGTCGTTTGACACCGCTACCGCCGGACCGTTGCTGGATCTGGCGGCGCTGGCGGCCTTGCGCAACCGCCTGGGCAAGAACCGGCCCGCGTTTTTGGGATTCATCGGCTGTTCGGGAACGGGGAAATCGACGATCTGCAACAGCCTGGTGGGCGAGGACTTGAGTTTCACCGGGTGGCGGGCGCACAACACCATGGGGCCGGTGGTGGTGGGGCCGTCCAGCTTCTTTTCGCAATTGCAGGATCTCGAACGGCGCGTGGCTCCCTTGTTCTTCCCCTCCTACAAGCGGGAAAGCGTGTCCCGCGGCCAGGCGCAAGCGGAAAAAGGGCGGCCCGACGTCATGCGGTGGGTATCGTGGAACGATCCCGCCTGGGAAAATCTGGTGATCTTCGATCTGCCGGATATCAACACCACCCTGGCCTGGGAAGAAAATCTGGTGGCCCTGGCGCTGCAGCCCTGGCTGGATCTGGTGGTTTTTGTGGTGGACGAAGAAACCCTGTACCACCGGGGATACGAAGCGCCGGTGAAACTGGCCAAGCAGCTGAACCAGCGGCGGATCTGCGTGCTGAACAACCGGGGCAGCGACCGGATCGACTTGAATCATCCCGACCTGCTGGCGGCGCGGGAATTTTTCGGTGTCGAGACGATCCAGGTTCTGCCCCTCATCCAGGGGGGGACATTTTTCCGGCGGGAGCCCGAGTTCCTGCGCCTCAAGGAATTGATCCAGAAATCGGCGCCGTATCATGCCCCGGTGCGTCCCCTGGCGGGCCGGGCGGCGGCGCTGGCCCGCTCGCTGCTGGAGGAAAACGAGCGGCGGACGCAAATTCTCCTGGACCTGGAGGAGCGCGTCTCCCAGGAGGTCCAGGCGGCGGTGACCCGGTACAAGCCCATCCCCCTCAACCGCATCTTGAGCGAGGAAGCCTGCCAGGTGCTGGAACACCTGGGGCTGAAGCGTTTTACGGTGAGCAATCTGTATAATTTTCTGCGCCGGGTGGCGGTTACCGGGGCGTTGCAGCGGAACTTCCAACTCGCGTTCGGGAACAACCGGGACAAGGTGGTGTCCCAACTGCTCCACCTGGATCGGGAAAAACTGCGCCACGAGGTGGCGGCCCGCCTGTCCGACCGGTGGGAAAACGTTTCCCACATCCTGCGCGGCCATCCGGACGCCCGGCGGCTGTGGGATTTGATTCCGGAGTTGAAAACACAGGCGGGCGCGTCCTGCCGGGTCCCGGGGGAAGCGTTGGACGAGCAGGTGCGGCGTTTCGAGCGCCAATGCCGGGAATTGATCGAGTCGGATTCGCTGTCGTCTTCGATTCTGAACGATCCCCTGATGGTATTCGCGGTGATGCTCATCCTGCTGGCGGACGTGTGGACCATCCCCGGATTCGGAAGCTGGGTGATCGTGCCCAGCGTGTTTCAGTATCTGCCCCTGGGCCAATTTGAGAAAGTGAAGCGGGATTTCCAGCATGCGCTGCGTGACTTGATTCGCGACACGCTCGCCCAGCGGACCGCCGGAGTGCAGTCGGCCCGGCGGCGGGCGGCGCTGGGGGAGAGCGATCCCCTGCTGGCGGCCCTGCGGACCTGCGCGGACTATCATGAAGATTGATTCGCTTCGCACCGATTTGGAAAACCTGAACCAGGACCTGGCGCGGTTGACGGAAAAAGCGGCCTTGCCCCTGCACCGGCAAACCGGGGAATCGGAACAGGATTCGTTGTTTCTTTACGGCATCGTGGGGGGAAAGGACGTCGGGAAGACGACGCTCATCAACCGCCTGGCCGGGGGGCGGATCTCCATCGACACGGATATCCTCGACGAAGGCACGCGCAAGGCGGTGGCGTATTGCCATCAGGCGGACCAGGCGGCGTTGGAACGGCGCTTCGCCGGCGAACTCAGCGGCCGGGTCGACTATTCCGTCCATGCCCGCGAGGAGTTGCGCAACGTGATCCTGGTGGATTTTCCCGACTACGACAGCCGTTTCCTCTCGCATCTCGAGGACGTGAAGCGGCTCGCGCGCTACCTGCAGGGCTTCCTGTGGGTGATCTCACCCCGCAAATACGGGGACTATGAGTTCGTCAACCAGCTCGAAACCATCGCTCAAAGCCACGAATATTATTTTTGCCTTTTCAACAAGGTGGACCAGTTGGAGGGGCGGGCGGACCTGGAAACCGTCCGCCAGGAAGTGCTCGGCTATCTCCAGCGGGAATGCGAAAAGCGGGGCGTTCCCCCTCCCAATCCCCAACGCCTGCTGATGATCTCCGCGCTGCACCCGGAACGGTATGAATTCCCGATTCTGCACGAACAGGTCATCCGCCGCCATTCGCCGGAAGAGATCCTCAAAGCCAAGGTCAAGAACCTGCGGGCGGAATTCGGGAAGAACCTGGAACGGCTGCGCGCCCACTACGACCTGCCCGGGCGCATCCAGGAAATCGAACGGGCGATGGAATTCATCCAAGCGGAAATGCAGCGCCAATTCGGGGAAGCCTATTTCGAGGCGGTGAAAAAGCGGGTGCTGGCCCTGGATCTGGTGCATCACCGGATCAACAGCGGATTGTTTTATCAGCGGATCCAGCACTGGCCGGTGCTGCGCACGCTGTTTTATCCCTTGGCGGGCGTGATTGCGTACTTCGGCGGGCGCTTCGCCCCGCGGGTCCGCGAACCGGAAACGGCGGCCACCCCGCGGGACCTTCTGCGTTTTGAGGGGCAATCGGCCCCGGCGCGCCTGCAGAATCTGTGGGCGGAAGTGGAGGAGCAATCTCCGGAACTGGCGGCCTTGGCGGGGGATCTGGGGGATTGGAACGCCCGGGTGGAGGAATTGTTTCACCGCCTGATCACCCTGTACGAGGAGCGCGTCATCCAAAGCGTTCTGGCCACGCTGCCTCCTCCCGGGCCGGCCTGGAAGGCGGCGGCGTGCCTTCCCTTGGTTTGGTTCCCGATCATCCAGCCGGTCTTGCTGCGCCTGATGGAATGGGAGGGCCGGTGGTTTTCGCTGGCGGGAATCCGGGAATGCATCGCCATCCTGATCGGCCTTTTGGGGGCGGGCGCGCTGCTGGAGAATCTGGTGTTCCTGGTGTTTTTCTACCTTGCGTGCCTGGTGATCTTGTACGCCCGGGGCGCGCGGCGGGTGCTGTGGGCCGGCGGGGAGGAATGGCGCGACCTTTGGTTCGGGGATTTCGTGCAGGAATTGACGTTGGCCATGATGCGCCCGCTCGAGGAGATCCAATCCCGCTGGGCGGAGAAGCAGTTGCAGTTGAACGCCATCGAGAAGGAAATCGAGGAAGAACTGGCCCGCATCGAGAACCTGCCCTCGCGGCCGTTCAGTCCCACCCGGGTGGAATAAGATAAGGCCGGATCCAGTGGATTCCGCAGCGCTCTTCCCGCCCGGTACACTTCCATTCATGGCAGGCATTTCTCCCGGATTCGTTCTATCGATGGTTAGAATTCCCCCTCAAGCTTCAGTCGGAAAAGCCGATAATCGGAAACGGGGTAATTTGCCATTTCCTACTGGGGGTTCCCGGGAGGGGGTGAGTCGTCATGTTGGATCCGATCAATTCCTGGCCGGTTCCACGGGCGGGCGCGGGCGCGGCGGAATCGATGAAGCGGTCCGAGGCGCGGAACACTCTATCACGAGTAGAGGAAACCGCTTCCACCCGGAACAGTGAAGCGGCGCGGGACCAGGTCATCTTGTCATCCAAGGCCCATCCCGCCGTCCCGCCGGCGGAGGATCCCGAAGTTTCGGAAGGGGATGACACGGAGAGCGGCCCCCGGATCACCGCGGCCTTCGTACTCTTCGAGCAGGTCAAGTCGCGTTTGGAACAACGTTTCGGAATGCCGCGGAAGGCCGGGCCGGAAACGGTTCCACCAGAGGAGGCCACCTGGGGGGAAAGGCTGATCCAGGCCACTTCCGGGAACACGGCGGACCGGATCGTGCGATACGCCGCCGGTTTTGAAGAGGCTTATCATCGTCTTCAACCGGAGGCGGGCGGGGAAGAAAAGCAACCAGCTTTTGCCGGCTTGCTGGGAGAAGAGATCCAGGCTGGATTCAACGATGCGCGGGCGATCCTCGAGGAGGAGGACGCATCGGGTGAAATCGGGGAATACCTTCTGCAGACATACCAGTCGGTGATGGAGCGGCTGAAAGAGTTCCGGGAGGAATATCTCCGCCAATGGAATGAAATCGTGGAAATCCCGCCGCCGGCCGCTCCAGATCCAGGATGGGACATCACGGAGGACCTTGGATAGCGCTGCTGTTTCACAGCATGACATCCGGCGGCCGCGGTCACGGTTTGAGGGTGGGGAAGGCGCGGGTTGCCGCCCGCCGGACCTGACGCCTCCCCGTTTCGTGGCTTGTCCGGGAGTTTGACCTTCCGGTTGAGCGCCCCTTCTTTCCGCTAGTGAGAAAATCCACCTTCCATTACAATTCATGCGGATTATTTATCACACCGTGTTCCCGGGCGCGGATACCGGGATACAAGGGGATGGTAGGAGCCATGACCAAATTGCTGGATAAAGAAGAAATCCGCCGCCAGCTGGACCCCTCGGGGCTGCTGGATTGCGCGGAGCGGTTTTTGGAGCAATGCCGGCACGGGGAGGAACTGGCCCGCGGATTTGATTTGCCGCCGGTCAAGGACATCCAGAACGTTGTGATCTGCGGCATGGGCGGATCGGCCATCGGGGGCGATCTGCTGCGCGCGTACGCCGCCGCCGAGTGCGCCGTGCCCATCGAAGTGACGCGGAATTACACGGTCCCGCGGTATGTGGGGCCCCGCACGCTGGTGATCACCGCCTCGTATTCGGGGAACACGGAGGAGACGCTCTCCTGCTACCGGGATGCGAAAAAACGGGGCGCGGCGATTGTGGCCATCACCACGGGAGGGAAACTGGGAGCGGATTGTCAGAAGGACGGATATCCCTTTTTGGCCATCCCCGGGGGGTATGCTCCCCGCGCGGCCTTGGGGTACTCGTTCATGCCGCTGTTGGTGTTCTTCGAGCGGTGGGGGTTGCTGCCGGACCAGCGGCGGGCCATCCAGGGCCTTTATAAAACTCTGGAGAGGTGCATCGAACAGTACTCGTTCGCGGCGCCGACCGATGCCAACAAGGCGAAGCGGCTGGCGTTGGCGTTGCAGGGGAATCTTCCCGTGATTTACGCGGGGCAGGACGCGTTTCAACCGGTGGCGGCGCGCTGGCGGGCGCAGATCAACGAAAACAGCAAATCCTTCGCGCATGATTTCGTCGTCCCGGAGATGAATCATAATGAGATCCTGGGGTGGAGCCATCCGGAAGACCTGGTGCGGGCGTTCCACGTGGTGTTCCTGATGGACAAGGGGTATCACAAGCAAATCCGCCAGCGTTTTCAGATCATGCGCAAGATCCTGGAGCCGGCCGCCAGCGGGATTTCCGAGGAACAATCCACGGGAACGGGATTGCTCGCCCGCATGTTTTCGCTGATCATCCTGGGTGATTTCGTGAGCCTGTACCTGGCTTTTTTGTACAAGCAGGATCCCTATCCCATTCCCGCCATTGATTTGTTGAAGAAGGAACTGGAAAAGCCCATGCCCGTGGAAGGGTGAATCCGGCGGCTTTGTGAAAGCGTACCGGTTTGTACTGGAAGCGGATATAGTGTTGAAGGGCGCAGCCGGTTTGTATGTCCGGCGAGAGCACGTCCAGGATTTGGGATCAGCCTCCCGGGCGTGCCGGTCGATTCCATCCATGATCGTGGTTCCGGAGGTGTTACTCATGGTGTTCAGCTGGTCATCCCGCATTTTCATTCCCGTGTTCCACCGGGTTGGCGCGCCGGGCTGGGGAGTATTACTCGCATGCGCCGGTCTTGGACTTGGACTCGCGTTGCCCTGCGAGGGGCGCGCCCAAAGCGGGGCCGCCCCCGCCGTGGCCGCCCTGGAAACGGCGGAAGCCACCCGCGCGCTGACCCTGGCGCAGGCGGTGGAGATCGCCCTGGAGAAAAATCGGCAGTTGAACGCCGTCCGGTTCGAGCAGGAAATGTCCCAGCAAGCCATCAAGGAAGCGGAGAGCGCGTTCTGGCCGCAGCTGGCGTTTCAGGGCACGTACCGGCGGTCCGCCTCGGACCGCTACGAGTTTTCCACCCCCAATCTGCCCCCCGATTCGCCCTTGAAGGATTTATTCAATTTCGGTGATTTGGGATTCACGGGGGCGAACTACGAGAATTTCATCCAGCTCTCGCAACTGGTATTCGACCGGTCGGTGATCGGTCTGATCAAGCTGGCGAACCTGCAGGAGGAGGCGGCCGCCTGGCAGACCGCCGGGCAAGAGCAGACGGTGGTGTTCCAGACCATCCTGGCCTATCTCACGGTCTTGCAGGCCAATGAGCTGTTGCAGGTGCAGAAACAGCGCCTGGAACTGGCGGGGAAGCAGCTCAACACCGCAAAGACCAATTTCGAGGTGGGCCTGCGGATCCGCACCGACGTGCTGCGGGCGGAACTGGCACGCTCCTCGGCGCTGCGGGACGTGGTAACCGCGGAAATCACTCTCCAAAGCGCATTGGTCCGTTTGAACAAGGTGCTGGGCATACCGATCGATCAACCCATCCAGTTTGAGGGCGGCGCTCTGGGATCGTACAATCCCTCCCCGGAAATCCTGGGCCTGGTTCAGGACGCGCCGCGCTTGTTCGCGATGGCGGCGGAGAACCATCCGTCCATCCAGGTGGCCGCGATCCTCGTCCAGCAGTCGGAGGAGGGGATCCAGATGGCGCGGGGCGAATTCCTGCCCCGGTTGTCCGCCGGCGGGCGGTGGGGATACAACGAAAGCCAATTCGATTTCGATAAAGAAGAATGGGCCATCCAGGCGCAAGTGCAGGTGCCCATTTTCGAGGGGTTCCGGAAAATCGCCAAGGTCAAGCGCACCAAGGCGAAACTGTCGGCCGATCAGCAACGGTACGAGGAAACCGAGCGGTCCGTCTTCACCGAAGTGGAAATCGCGGTGTTGAACCTGCAGGAAGAGAAGCGCAACCTGGAGATCGCCCAGGAAGCGGAAGTGGTGGCCGTCGAAAACCACCAGCGCTTTCTCAACCTCTACGAGGAAGGCCTGGCCGACAGTTTGGACGTGACCACGGCGCTGACCGAACTGGTGGAGGCGCAAAACAACGTGGTCACCACGCGGTATGGATATCTGGGCCGTTACACCCAACTGTTGTCCGCGCTGGGGATCATTCCCACCCGGGAAGACGCCTACGTGACCAACGAATGGCTCTCCACCTTGAAATAACCACCCGGGCCAGGCGCGCCGTGTTTCCCGGGACTGCCGGTTGGAGCATGTCTTGAGCCAATCCCCGAGGGATCCTGCCTGAGGCCGCATCCGAAAAATGGTTCATCCGACAAGTGTGAACAGGATGGGGAAAATCGTATTGCAATTCCCTTACTCCGAACCGAAGGCAACTCATTGCCTTCCCGGCCAGGATTTAGGAATCCGACGAGGGGACCGGCGCCCAGGAGAGGCTTTCCCTCACCCTGGCCCTCTCCCAGAGGGAGAAGGAATGGCGGGTGGCTCTCTCCAACGAGCCTGATCGATGTCCGGCCACGCGTTCGGAAAAACGTACGCACTTATCGGATGAATCCGAAAAATCATCGGAACGAATGGAGCCGCGAGGCATGGCGTTTTTTCCCCAAACCTCCCGCGAGAGGAAGATTCTCCTGGCCCTGGTTTTCCTTTTATTCTGCCTCGGAACCGATATTTATTTCGGCGCGCGGTACGCGGCGCAGCGGGATACCGATTTCCGCGCCTTCCGGTGGGACAGCGGCACGCTGTGGCGGTTGAAGAATTCCTACCGGGGCGAAGCCTTCGGACAGCCGGTGCATACCGATGCCGCCGGATTCCGCGGGCCGGAGGAATACGCCGTGAAGTCCACTCACGCGCACCGGATTCTGGCCATCGGCGATTCGCGCACCTACGGTTTTGGATTGCAGGACAGCGAGACCTTCGCGGCCGTGGCGCAGGCCGAATTGCGGAACCGGGGCCTGGACGCGGAAGTGATCAACGCGGGCGTGCACGGTTACTCCGCCCTGCAGTGCCGCGTCCGCTTGGCCAACCTGCTGCAATACCGGCCCGGCGTGGTGATTTTCGCGCCGGGTTATAACGACCGCCGCTACCTGGTGGTGCGTCCGCCGGATTCGGAGGCTTCGTTCGCGTGGATCGCGCGGGGCCGGCGGATCGCGGACATCCTGGAGTGGAGCAACACGGTGTTCGCGCTGGGGTACGAAATGGGGCAGCGCCGGTTGCGGCCGCTGAAGGATAATCCGCCGCCGTTGGATGAGGTCCCGGTCCGCGTCGAGAAAGACCGGTTCCGGGAGGAATTGGAAAAAGCCGCGGATCTGTGCCGCGATCACGGCGTCCGGCTGATTTTTTTGCTGATTTACCAGGATCCCGGCGCATACGGCCTGGTGGAGAAGGCGTCCCGCCTGTTCGCCCTGGGAGAGTACCGGGAGGCCGTCGAACGGATGGAGGAAGCGCGCAACACCATTCCCGACCGGGCCTTTTCCCTGAGCCGCTATTGCCTGGGATTGTGCTACCGCCGGCTGGGAGACGAAGCGAGAGCGCGGGAGTGTCTGGCTAACCACCGTCCCTGGGGGTCGATCTTCGGGGAAAGCATCCTGCGTCCCGAGTGGGAGTATTTCGACGTGTTCCGGGAAGTGGCCGCCCGGCGGAATATCCCGATTGTGGATGGGCGGGAAGCGATGCGGGCGGAGGAGGGGGATCCGCGGGAGGCGGACGAAGCGTTCCGGCGTTTTTTCATCGACGAATGCCATTACAACGCGGAAGCCGCGCGGCGGCTGGGATTGCGGCTGGCGGACGAGTTAGCGCGTACTCTCCAGGCTCCGTTGTAACGCCCGTTTCATCAGGATTTCGTGGCAGTTGCGTTCTTCCTCGCCCTCCTTGGGGCGGCGCTGGACGTACGTTCCGTCGCTCTGCAGATCCCACGCCTTGCGGTTGTCGGAGAGGATGATCTCCAGGATTTCGCGCAGTTCCTGCTTCAGGGCGGGATCTTCGATGGGGGTGATGGCCTCGACCCGGTAATCGAGGTTGCGGCTCATCCAGTCCGCCGAGCCGATGTAATACTCTTCCTGCCCGCCGTTGTAGAAATAGAAGATCCGCGAGTGTTCCAAGAACCGTCCAATGACGCTGATGATGCGGATCCGTTCGCTGACGCCGGGGAAGCCGGGGCGCATGCAGCAGAAGCCGCGGACGATGAGGTCGATTTCCACGCCCGCCTGGGAGGCCTCGTAGAGTTCCTCAATGATTTCCGGATCTTCCAGCGCGTTCATCTTGGCGATGATCCGGCCGGGGACGCCTTGTTTCTGGAAATGGCGTTCGCGGCGGATCAATTTGAGAAACCGTTCGCGCATGTTGACCGGCGCGATGAGCAGTTTGCGGTAATGTTTCTGCTGCGAATGGCCGGTGAGAAAGTTGAACAGGTCGGTGAGGTCTTCGCCGATGTCCTTGCGCGAACTGAGTTTCCCCAGGTCCGTGTAGAGGTTCGCCGTGCCCGAGTGGTAGTTCCCGGTGCCGATGTGGAAATATCGGTGGATGCCGTCGGGTTCCTCGCGCACCACCAGAAGAGTCTTGGTGTGGGTCTTGAGGCCGGCGAAGCCGTAGGTGACGTGGACGCCGGCTTTTTCCAGGGTGCGGGCCCATTGGATGTTGTTGGATTCATCGAAACGGGCCTTGATTTCCACCAGCACGGCCACCTGTTTGCCGTTTTCCGAGGCTTTGACCAGCGCCTCGATGATGGGCGAATCGCCGGCGGTGCGGTACAAGGTCTGCTTGATGGCCAGCACGTGGGGATCCAGGGCGGCTTCCTGCAGAAAGCGCTGCACGCTGCCGGCGAAGGAATCGTAGGGATGGTGCACCAGCACGTCGGTTTTTTTGAGGAGGTTGAAGAAGTTCAAGGGGGAATCTTCTTCATCGAGGGCCTTGATCTTGGGTGGGATGACCGGCTTCCACGGCTTTTCCTTGAGGTGGGGGAAATCCTGCTTGTAGAGGTCCATCAGGTCGATCAGGTTGAGCGGCCCGTTCACCTTGTACACGTCGGTCTCCTGGAGGTCCAGTTCCTCCAGGAGCCATTTCAGCAGGACGTCGGAGACCGATTGCGAGATTTCCAGGCGGACGACCTGGGCGAATTTCCGGTAGCGCAGTTCTTCCTCGATCAGTTCGATCAGGTCTTCCGCTTCCTCCTCGTTGCGCTCGATGTCGGCGTTGCGGGTGACCCGGAAGGGGCAGGATTCGACCACTTCCACGCCCGGGAAGAGGAAGGAGAGATTGGCGGCGATGACCTCTTCGATGGGGACGAAGACCGCCGGGTCGCCGGTGTCGAGCCAGCGCGGCCGGTTTTGGGGGATCTTGACGCGGGCGAAGGCGGGGGCCTCGAAATTCGGTTTCTGCACCAGGACGCCGAGGGAGATGCTCAGGTTGCTGATGAAGGGGAAGGGCTGGCCGGGGCCGACACCCAGCGGGGTGAGGATGGGAAAGACCGAGCGTTGGAAGTAGGAATCGACGTGCTTTTTCTGTTGCTTGTTGAGTTCATTGTAGGAGAGGACGGTGATCCCTTCCTGCCGCAGCGTGGGGAAGATCTCCTCCATCAGGCAGTGCCGCTGCTGGGTGACCATTTCGATCACGAGCTGGCGGATGAGGGAGAGTTGCTGGTGGGGGGTGAGGCCGTCGATGGTCCGGCGGGTGACTCCGGCGCTGGATTGCCGCTTCAGGCCGCCGACGCGTTTCATGAAGAACTCGTCCAGATTGCTGCTGAAGATGGCCAGGAACTTGACCCGTTCCAGCAGCGGGTTCCGTTTGTCCAGGGCCTCGAAGAGCACGCGGCGGTTGAATTCGAGCCAGCTGGTTTCCCGGTTGATGAACAGTTCGGATTTTTTGAGATTTTTTTTTCGCGCCACCATGACTTCTCCCACGAAGGCCATCAGGACGCGAGGCGGCGGGCGGTTCGGACACGCGCGGCGGGCCGGGACCGTTCGTATCGGATGGAAAAGCGAATACCAACACGGCCGTGGAATCCCCGGGCCGGGACAGGGCCGTCGAACCTCGCGGTTGAGTAATTCATTTATCCGTCATTGTATCGTATTGCTTCCACAAGGAAATGGCCGGAACCCCGGTCCCGGCCATTCTGCCTTTCCGGCAGGGTGAATTCCATCCCGCGGAGGCGCGCGGGCTCCTTACAAGGAATAAACCGGCAGTTTCCAGGGCGCGCGGTATTCGCGGCGGTACTGGGGGCAATCCATGGCCGACGGTTCGTTGGTGATGACTTCCCGGGAGGCGTCCCACTCCAGTTTTTTGCCGGTGCGGAAGGCGATATTGGCCAGGTGGCACAGCGCCGTGGTCTTGTGCATGGATTCGATGTCCGAGCGCGGGGTTTGGCGCGTGCGCATGCACTCGATGAAGTTGGCGTGGTGGCTGTTGGGGATGGGCGTGACCGTTTCGGGTTTCTCCTCGAGGCGCAGGTTGTCGCCCTGGCCCTCGGAGAACACCTCGCATTTCTCGCGGTTGACGCCCAGTTGCCCGTTGCGGCCGATCCATTCCGAGCCGTGACCGGAGGAAAAGCCGTCCAGCGCGCGCCCGTTGCCCCACCGCACTTCCCAGTGCAGCACGAAGTCCTTGAACTTGAAGATGGCGACCTGGGTGTCGGGGGTGTCGCGGCCGTCCTGGATGAAGAAATTCCCGCCGAACGAGGAGATTTCCAGCGGATCCCAGTCGCCCATCGCCAGGCAGACGATGTCCATCATGTGGACGCCCCAGTCGGCGGTCTGCCCGCCGGCGAAGTCGAACCACCAGCGCCAGTCCCAGTGGAAGCGGTTTTCCTGGAAGAGCGAGAAGGGGGCGGGTCCGAGCCAGAAATCGTAATCCACGCCTTCCGGGGGGGCGGAGGGGCGTCGGAAGCCCATGCCGTCGCTGTTGCCGTTCAGCCAGGCGCGGCACACCGTGATGGTCCCGAGCTTGCCGGAGCGGACGAAGTCGATGGCGTCCTGGAAGTGCTGGACGCTGCGCTGCCAGGAGCCGATCTGGACGACGCGGTTGAATTTCTTGGCCGCGTTGACCATGGCCCGACCCTCCATGATGTTGTGGGAGATGGGCTTTTCGCAGTAGATGTCCTTGCCCGCCTCGCAGGCTTGGATGAAGATCAGCGCGTGCCAGTGGTCGGGGGTGGCGATGGAGACCGCGTCGACTTCCTTTTTTTCGAGGACCTTGCGGAAATCCTTGTGGCCCTCGAGTTTCAACTTGTACTTATCCTCGAACAGGTTCTGGAATTTTTCCACCTCGCGCTGGTCCACGTCGCAGACGTCGGTGAACTGCGCGCCGGGGACCTGCATCAGTTGTTCGGCGTTGTAATTGCCCATGCCGTGCACGCCGATGGCCGCGAGGTTGATCCGATCGTTGGCTCCCAGCACGCGGCCGGGGAAGGGGCCGGCGGCCAGGGCGGCGATGCCGAGTCCCGCGGCGGTTTGGGTGAATGTCCGGCGGGACATGCCTTTGGATTCCGATTTTGGTTTCTGCATGATACCTATGCCTCCCTTGTGTGCATGAATTCCACGATGTCGCGCGGCGATTGGTTTTCGTGTTCCGGTTGACTGTAAACCGCGCGGCGCGGGAAGGCAAGCGGGGGAGGGGGAAGGAGAAAGGAGGAAGGAGGAGGTGGGCGCCGGCTTCCAACCCGGGAATGGTCCAACCATGACCTGGAAGGCCATGCCAACACGGGTTATCCCCCGCCGTCATTATCTCCCGGGGGGAGAGGGGATTATACAATCTCCCGTTTCTCGCGGTCGTAGCGCAGGCGTTTGCCCAGGCGGTTGGATTCGGCGCACAGGATGCCGGCCACGGAATGGGCCAGGCCCATCTCCACCGGACAGCGGGGATCCTTGCGGGAGCGGATGCAATCGAGAAAATCGGCCATGTGGCTGTTGGGCGGATTTTCGGGCGGAAGGACGCGCTTTTCCTTGATTTGGTCCGGGCCGCCGCCGCCGTCGCCGGAGAGTTCCCGGGTCCACACGTCCAGCTTGCCGTTGCTGCCATAGATGATGAAGTGCGTGTCGGCCGAGTTGCACAGGCTCATAGAGAAGTTGAGCTGGAAACCGGAGGGATAATCGAGGATGGCGCTGAGAGTGTCTTCGGTTTCGCGGCCGTCGTCGCCCCAGCGGCGCACGGAGGCGCTGCACACCACTTCGGCGGGGAAGAAATCTTGCATGAACCAGGCCACGGCGTTGAGGTAATGCGACATCCAGAGTCCCGGCAGTCCGTTGGTGTAGTCGCGGTAGAGGTACCAGCGGCGGAACTTTTTGGCGCTGAACGGATGGGTTCCGTGGTGCAACTCGAACAGCGGCCAGTTCACGTCACTATCCCGCACATCCTCGTAATTCTTGCGCCAGCGGGGTTCGTTGAAGTTTTGGGAAATGGCGATCCGCGTGATCAGGCCCAGCACGCCGGAGTGCACCGCGTTCGCGCAGGCGATGAAGTGGCCGTCGCTGCGGTATTGGGTGCCGATTTGCACCACGCGTTGGTTGGCGCGGACAGCGTCCGCGGCGGCCAGGGCTTCCTGGAGGTTCACGGCCATGGGTTTTTCGCAGTAGGCGTCCTTGCCGGCCTCGGCCGCTTCCTTGAGGATCTTCGCGTGGCTGAAGTCGGGCGTGGCGATGACGACCGCGTCCACCTCGGGGCTGGATAGGATTGAGCGATAATCCTCCACGGCCTGGGCGGGCGTTTCCTGGACTTTTTTGACAGCGGCCATGGCGGCTTCGCGCGCCCCGCGCCACACGTCGCACACATGGCTGATATCCACGCCCATTCCGCGGCATTCCAGGATATCGGGGATATGCTGCGAGCCCCGCACGCCGCAGCCGATCACCGCCACCCGGAGCCGGTCGTTCGCGCCCCCAACGGACACGGCTTGCGCGGCGGAGAGTCCCCAGGCGCCCATGGCGATCGCGGTCCGGTGAAAGTCTCTGCGTTTCACGGTTTTTCTCCTTGCTTCGTTCCGGTATTCGCGCCCTTCGCGTATCATGACCTTATCAAAATCCGCCGGGGACAGGGAAGGGAAGAGGTAGGAAAACCTCATATCGCCATGGGCGCGTTACCGTATCATCTGGCCGCGGGAGCCGTCCGCGGCGTGGTTTGGGAATCGCCGCATCACGGCCGCGAAGTCCCACCGGACTATCAAAATCATCCCCGTCTGGCCGAGGCGGCCCGCCGGCGGTGGGACAACCACATCGACATCGCGGAAGAATATTTACTGCAAACCGCGGGGGGAGTCTTGCTGGCGTCCCGGATCTCCCGTCTTGTGGCCGATCTGAACCGGGGAGCGGACCGGGTGGACGCGCGGGTGTGTCCCCGCTGGCCGGGCGCGCGGGCGCACGAGGACGGCGGGGTGATCGTTCCCTTCACCCGGCCGAACCGCCGAGTGGTTCCCTTGTATGACGCGCCGCTCGATCCGGAGGAGGTCGAAGACCGCCTGCGGCGTTTTTGGTATCCGTATCATGATGAATTGCGAAAGCAGGTGGAGGAGAGCGTGAACCGTTTCGGCCATTCGGTGTTGATCAGCCTGCACAGCGCGAATCCCCTGCCCGCGCACGCGCGGGAGGGCGGTCCCGTAATTTATTTGGGAACGGACCAGGGGCGTAGTTGCGATCCGGCGGTTTTATTCACGCTTCGATCCATTCTTGAACAAGGCGGATGCCGGGTGATCACCCAAGGCTATTACCAAGGGGCGTTCGTGACGCAGGCGTATGGGAGGGAGCCCCGCGTGCAGGCGATCCAAATCGAATTGGACCGGAGGTTTTTGGGTGGTCCGGACGAAGCCCGGCGGATGATGCTGGAACCGTTGGCTTCCGCGTTGCGGGTAGTGACGGTGGCCGAAAAGCATTCCCTGCCGTCCCGCTCCCGCCGCGTTCCCACCCATCGGGCGTATGTGGATCCGCTGACGGGGGAGGTGTGGCGGTGGTGAATAACTCAATACCCCTTCACTTTATCCACCACGTTCAACAACGGTTCGCCGTTGGCGAAGCGGCGGACGTTTTCGCGGAACAGCAGCTTGCGCAATAACGCGCTTTGCACCGTGCGGCCCGACATGTGCGGGGTGATGATGACATTGTCCAGGCTCCACAGGGGATGATCCGGGGGGAGCGGTTCGGGATCGGTGACATCCATGGCCGCCCCGGCGAGGAGTTTGTTCTTCAGCGCGTCCACCAGGTCGTCCTGGTTGACGGTCTGCCCGCGGCCCACGTTGATGAAATAGGCCGAGGGCTTCATTTTCGCGAAGCAATCCTTGTCAAAAGAGTGGAAGGTTTGATCCGTGAGGGGCACGGTGCTGAGCACGAAGTCCGCCCGGGGCAACAGTTCGGGCAGTTCGTCCGGCCGGCCGATATACGTGACATATTGCGGTTGGTCATCGCGGTTGAAATCCACGGCGAGGATCTTCATGCCGAATCCGGCGGCCCGCCGGGCCGTTTCGCGCCCGATGCCGCCCAGCCCCATAATCAGCAGGGTCTTGCCTTCCAGGGTTTGCTGAGGCGGCGGGGTAACATGCCGCCACCGGCCTTGGAGCTGCTCGCGGTATTGCGCGGCCAGTCCCTTGCTGAACATGAGCATGAAGCCCAGCACGTGATCGGCGATCGTCGCTCCGTGCGTGGCCTTGCCGTTGGTGAGGATGACATCGCTCTTGACGAAGTCCGGGAAGAGCACATCCTCCACGCCGGCGCTGCGCGAATGCACCCAGCGCAGTTTTTTCGCCGAGGCGAAAATCTCCCGGG
Source organism: bacterium (assembly GCA_041946805.1). Taxonomy (GTDB): domain Bacteria; phylum Hinthialibacterota; class Hinthialibacteria; order Hinthialibacterales; family Hinthialibacteraceae; genus JABLXU01. Next base: position 1,896 of record JBHGBC010000124.1, on the reverse strand, counting down.
TGATCGGTTCTTCCGCGCCGTCGGCGTCCGCGATGGCCTGCCGCATCTCCCGGTTCGAACGGACGCTGACGATATCCAGGTTGGGAGCCACCCGCTTCAGCGCGGCCAGTTCTTTTTCATCCGTGGTCCGGGTGACGATTTTCCTGGGGGGAGTCCATCCGGGTGTGTTCCGCGTGGGCGACGGGCCTTCGACAAGGTTCAGCTCGGCCAATTGCCAGGGGATGATCAGCCCCGTCATTTCCTTATAAATATGTTCAATGTGTTCCTTGGGGGGATCGATGCCTGTCCATTTTTTGTAGAGGGGGATATCGATGTTTTTTTGGACCGCTTCCAGGGACAGGCCGGCATCGACGCCTTTTTGCACCTGTTCCCGCAGCTGGAGGAAATAATTCTGTTGGGTTTTCAGCAGATCTTTCCCCGCTTTTTCGCCATGGCCGGGGCAGATGGTTTCCACGTCCAGACCCTCGAACTCCTCCAGCAGTTCGAGCCACTTTTCGCTGTACGCCTCACCGAAATAGTTGAACGCGCCGTTCACACAGGCATCGCCGGTGAAGAGGATCTTCTCCTTGGGCAGATAGGCCACCGCATCACCCGCGGTATGGCCGTGCCCGTAATACAGCAACTCGACGCGCCGGGTTCCGTCGTCGAACACCATCCGGTCGTCGAACACCAGGGAGGCGTGGGCGAGCCCCAGATCCTTGAATGGCTTGTTGGCTTCGTTCGATTCCATGAATCCCGCGAACTCGGCGTCCATGGTTTTGAGTTTTTCCGCGCACCGCCGCTGGGCCACCACGGCCGCCCCTTCCTTGACGAAGAGGGCATTGCCGTAAGTGTGGTCCCAGTGGTGATGGGTGTCGAACACGAAACGGATGGGTTTATCCGTGGTTTTCCGGATATCCTCGATCACCCGGACCGCTTCGTTGGGGATGTTCGAGTCGATGACCAGCACGTAATCCTGAAAGACGATCCAGCCGTTGTTGCATCCCTGGTCCGTCACCCGGAAAAAGACGCCCGGTTTTACTTCGGTTACCGTGGCGGCGGAGGCGGTGAATCCCACTGCCCCGGCCACGATCATCCAGAATACCAATCCACTTGTGATTCGTTTCATGCTCAATACCTCATCCCGGATCTCGCGCGGAAACCATCCGGTCCCGCGGCGTGGTTGGGCCATTATGCCATGAACAAGAAAGAAAAAAACCGGATCATCCGGCCCGCGCGTACCTGCTGGTGAAGAATTCATTCCATCCACGATGATTCGGGCGGACACCCAGGTCCGCCTCTGCAAAAATTCCCTCACCCTGGCCCTCTCCCAGAGGGAGAGAGGATTTGGGATTTATCGCCTCAATACAGTTTCATCTCGTCGATCAGTTCCGTGTACTCGAGCATGAGTTTGGTGTCGAACGAGACGGTCCGGGTTTCCGGCTCAATGGCGTACACCGAGTCCACGGCCGAGCCGTTGTCTTCCAGCCATGCTTCCGCCGAATCCACCGCGGGTGCGGGCTGGTCCGAATGCAGCCAGTCCTTCAAGGGGTAGAGCCGGCGCGTACGGGTAGCGGGATCGAAGGAGGCCACCAGGACGGTGTTATCGGAGAGAACAATGAAATACAGTTGGGGATTCATGTTTCAAACCTCGGACCGGTGAGATTCAGAATGGGGAGCATGATAGCCATTTTTTTTCAATGGGGGATGGGCGGGAGTGAAATGTTGCATCGATGGGCCACAGAGTAAAAAAAGGTTCATCCGGGAAGTGCGTAATAATGAGGTAAAATCGATTTTATTCACTCCGGGATGAGGGCGGACACCCAGGTCCGCCCCGGCAAAAATTCCCTCACCCTGGCCCTCTCCCAGAGGGAGAGGGAATTTCGGGGGTGGTTTTCATCGATCATTTCGAAGAGA
>JBHGBC010000123.1:0-18322 GCA_041946805.1 bacterium | reverse complement strand
GTGCTTTCGCCCAGACTCAATCCACCGAAACGGTTGATTTTACCCCGCGTGCATGGATCGAGGGCTTCCTGTACGCGCTTTTCCAAGGAATTGTCCTGGCTTGAATCCTCGCTGGAATCGAGCCAGATGATCAACTCGATTCCAGTAAGGAGTTGCTGGTAATCGGGACATGAGTTCGATCCGCATCCCATACCATAAGAATAAATAGGTTTTGACCAACCTTGCTCATATACCCATTTCTCAAATTTCTCTCTAGCCTTCAAGGTCTTTGATACGATGTGAACATGACCATTTGGATCAACCCAATAATTGTCATCTTTGATTCGCCATCTCTTTCTCAACACAACACTGCACTCAGGATCATTCAGCAACATGGGTGTAACATATACACCAACGTGCTTAAGCCTATCGGTTTCTCCCACCAGGGAGAGAAGAAAACCGTAACAGGTGGCGGGCGGGGGGATGATTTCGGTTTCCAAGTATTCCCGCGCCAGTCCCTTGCGGAAACAGGCGGCGGGGACCGTAACGTAAACTCCGATCATGATGGTTCACCCCGCGATGGATAATTTGCTGTCGAGATCTTTACAAGCCTTGTCGATGGCGGCTTTCACCCCCATGACTTCCACGCCTTTTCCCTTGAAATCCTCGGCGATTTTCCAGGAAAGATCGCTGACGCCCAGGATCAATTCATCGGCTAGCACATCGCCCACATCGATCCGGCTGAGCAGGGATCGCGCGTGGAAGGTTTTGCCATCGTCATCGGTGTCGAAACAATAGAGCAGCCGGGGGGCGGGATCATCGGTGATCCGCAGGATAATGGCATCGGGGGAGAAATCATACAGAAAGCGCCCGTGATTGCCGGCGACGGTACGCAGATGGCCGATCGCGCGCAGGGCCTTGGCGGCGCGGCTGGGATCGCGCAGGCGTTCGGGCGTCATGGCCAAACCGAACTGATAACGGGTGGCGTGGACCTCGGTACCGTAAGGAACTGGATTTTCTCCCTTTTTCGCGGCGGAAGGGGTGGCGGCGGGAGAGGCCGCATTGAACGTGAAGTCGCCGTACCAGGGATTCAATGAGATGGCGCGCGTGACTTCCAAAACCGCCCGGCGCACATTGGCGGTGCCCGATTCCCCTTCGTTTTTCGCGGCCTCGGCGGACATGAAACCGAGGAGATCGTCATCGATGTAAGGAGTCTTCTTGGAGGAGTCTTCCCACCGCTTGAATTCCCGGTCATGCCATTCATTGATCCGGGTGTCTTCGTTGAAGACTCGGTTGGTTCCTTCTTCCTCGGCCTGCGCCAGCAAGCGGCGCAACGCAAAGCGGATCGCTTCGGCGCTGACGGTGGAGTGCGTTTGCCCTTGCCAGATGAGCTTCTGCAAGGTGGTGATATTGCCTTCGGTTTCCGAACGGTTATTGGCGGCGGTGCCAAACGGGGTGATGATACTCGCGAATACGTGCAGAGCCATTGGTATATCCTCCTGATAATTAATCACTTAGTTCTTCCGAAGATTCGGATTCCAATATTCCGGCTTCTTTACCGGTATAACTGGCCAGGGCGAGAAGCGCTAAATCCCGGGTCAGTTGCCAATTCTCACGATCACTGATCATCGGTAATACCTCTTGCCATTGTTTTTTCAACACTTCGATGCCACCGGCCCGGCTGAACAGGTCACAAAGGGCAAACCGGATCTGCTCGGGGGTTTTCGCGCCGGAGAAAGCCAACCGCCAGCGATCGTACTGATTACTCCATCGTTTTTTCGTGGCTGGGGTCAAGGGCTTCTTTTCAGGGCCCTGAGCATCTTCCTTGATCCGTCCATAGGTTTGCGACATCGCTTTATGGACGGAATCGATAAAAATCTTTTGGGCTCCTTCCATCGTTTTATCAACCATGGCTTTTAATCCTTTCTTTTCGAAGTGGATTTTTTCACGTAATGGTTTTTTGCTTACAGGATCCATCTGAATCATCAGTTCGGTAAATCCTTGGTAGAAAGACTGGTTGCGGGCGAGGTTATCAGCGATCAAGGGGCGGATAATACTGTCCACCCAAAACCATTCGGTTTTTTCGATGATTTTTTTGTCTTTCCCCTTGCCCGTGGTTTCCTTTTTCGTACGGGAAATGATTCTCGGGGGCAACTCGCTCAGAGCGAATTCGAATTGTTTTAACCGCTCTTCCTCACCGGGAGGGACAATCATGGCATGGACGCGGGATTTTTGCTGACTGGCCCACGGCGTGGGTTGAAAGGTAATCGCGTGGCAAGCGGGAATCTCGTACCAATCGATTACCTTTTTTGATTTCAGACGAATCTGGGCTTGCAAAACCGCGTCGCCAGCGTTCGTGATTCGGCATTCGCGTGAAACCAACGGTGTCATATAAGGACGATTCTCAGCAAATTCAACGAGATCTTGGACATCCGGGATGACCAATACTCCACACCCCCGGTTGACTGGAAGGGTTAAACATCCCACGATGGCAAAATATAATGCTAATACTTGGTCAACGGATTCTTCAATTTTCGTATCGGATGAAAAAGCGTTATGACGAACGACGGCTCCGGGATTGATAGGGCCGATGACTTCGATCGGTTTAGACTGAAGGCATCCTTTCTTATCAACTAAATCCTTCCAGCCTTCCTGATGTTTAAATGAAATGCATTTTCGGTAGTTAAATTGGAGCACTGTATCATCTATATGAAATGATTCAGTTGTTCCATTTTTTTCTAATTTACGGACATTGCCATGTTGAAGAAAAGTGAGTGTCAGGCCACTTTGCAAATCAATTAAAACTTCCTTATTGGGTGGATCAATATGTTGCCCAGGAAGATAGACAAGACTGTCACGAATTTGAAAAGCCAGGGAGAATAGCCGTTTCAAAAACTCTCCCGCATGTTCCGGTTCTCCGAAGTTAAGGGTGACCTCCAATTTATCAATGCGCCACGGCGGTGTATTATCATTCCAAGGAATACCAGGAATTTCATCTTCAGAGATTTGTTCTTCTCTGTACGCCCGTTCAATATACCGGAGAGTACACGCCAAGCCGCCCAATCCGGCGCGGTGCAGCATGGACATGCCCGGATCGAAAAGGCGCAGGGTTAGATGGGAAGGTGGATCTTCTTTTACTTTTGCTCTTTTTTTTGCCATCGTGCACCTCGTTCCTCGTGGTATTCGATCGTCCCCTCCGGGGCGATGGGGATGCCCCGGTACCTTGGCCATTTATGCCACTCCTGATGCCGGGGAGGGGGATTCATGGGAATCAGGACTTTTTTCAATTCCCGGTAGTCCTCCACCACCCGTTGCCGGTCCCTTTCCTGAATCACGGTGATCCCAGGGGAGCCTTCCCGAAGTTCCAAGACGTTGGTAATTGGTCCTCCATCCAGCCAGGCGGAGGGGCAATAGGCGGGACGGCGTTCCTTGCTATCTTCAATCTTTACCTCCCAAACTTGGGCTAAATCCAGTTGGGAAATGCCCGTTTCTGGTAGAACGCCAAGCCACCGGCGGGCGGAATCCAATTCGGCGGCGGTATAGGGCAGGTTTTCCGGATCCCCCGCTTCGTCCACCGGCTCGATAACGATAAAGAGGCAGGTTGGATCTCCCTTGTTCGCGCGGCGGTTGAGGCGTCCCAAGCGTTGAATCAAGGCGGGAACGGGGGCCAGATCGGTCACCAACAGCGAGGCCGATAGATCCAGGCTCATCTCGGCCACCTGGGTGCAAATCGCCAAGGCGGCTTGAGGCTCATATTCCTTAAATCGGGCGATGACTTGTTGATGTTGCTGTACCCGGTCTTCATACCGGAAGCGGCTGTGATAAAGAATCGGTTCCAGTCCCGCCACTTTTGCCCGGTCATAAGCATCCATCGCCCGATTGACCGTGTTGCAAACCCAGAGGATCTTTCCGCCGCGCACGTATTCCCGCTGTATGGCAGGGAGAGGATCCTGGTTGTCGATGGTTCCTTGCCGATGGTAGCGGGGAATTTCTTCGATCTCTTTGGGTCCGTCGATCTCAACGAGACCGATGCCCATTTTTTGACATTTGTTTCGCAAAATTTCCAAGCGTATTTGCGGCAGGCTGGCGGTCATTAACAAAACGGGGACTCCATGCAGGGCCTCCAGGAAGCGCAGCAGCGCGCCAAAGAGTTTGTCGTCGTACGCGTGGATCTCATCGAAAACAAACGCCGCGCCCGCCAAGGCCGGCCAAGCGTACAAACCCCGGCGGTTGTTCTGGATCAAACCGAGTACCGTATCCACGGTGCAGCTGACCATCGGCGTGGACCAGGCTTTAAGGGATTCAATGCGGATCACCCCTTCTTCCGGGTCCTCTTCCTCACGGCCGCGATGGATTCCCAGAATGATGGCTTTATCCACATCCGCCCGGCTGGTAAACAAATCCGCCCCGTATTTGCCGGTTTTCTCATCGGGATTGAAAAGGTAATCGCGGAATCCCTCGGTGGCGGTTCCGGTGGTGGGGTAGCAGATATACACTCGTTTCCCTGGACAGTGTTCTCGCGCCCAGTGGTATGCGGCCAGGGTTTTCCCCGTGCCGCATCCGGCTTTCAGGAAGGTGATCGGTCCCGCTTTTTCCGCGGCTTCTTTTTGAAACGGCCGCAACCGGTCCTCGATTTCCTCCACCGCGCAATGCAACCGGCAAGCCAGGATATCGGCGATTTGTTCCGGCCGGGGAATTGCCGAGAAGGCAGCCTTGATCCAATTCTCCTGCTGGGATAGCTCCGAAATTTCCTCCGGCAACGCGGATCCGGCGATATCCGCGGCAATCAGGCAGGCTTTGCAGGACGCGACAAAACGCTTTTCCTCGGGAGAAAAGGTATCCCAGTTTTGATGATGTTCCTGGATACCATTTCTTATCTTTTTGAATACACTACCCGATCCTGATAAATGAATAGATGTCAATGGATGAGATGGATTATTTTCAAGATTAAATTGATCACGAATAATATCCAAACAGGCTTCAAAATCTTGGTGTTTTGAGAAGATTATCATTTCTGATCCACTCCCCGCTGGATTTGAACAGGGTGGGGAGGGCCGTTCATAGGCGGGATGGTGTCCGGTGATCGCGCTTTCCATCGCCAGCCAATTGATGGGATCGTTATCCAATGCGGGAAATAACCACTCGATGGCTTCTCTGAGAATCAAGTATGTCACCCATTCATGGCGGAGACCTTGCAAACGGCCTCTCCGGTCCGGGAAAAAGTCTGGTTGCAACATCCCTTGAAAATGATCGTTGGCTTTACCCAGATCGTGCAGCGCAGCCCCGAGGCAGACGACCTTTTGCAGCCGGGGGAACCATTTTTCTATTTCCAAATCCAATGCCGCCAGTTGGTCTTTGCCAGTGAGATCCACAATCGACAAAGCCGATTCCAAGGCGCATTTCAAATGACCGGGCAAATAAACATGCTCGCAATCAATGGACTGGCCGTTCGTATCCATCTCTATGCTTTTTGCTAATAATCTTTTCGGCATTTTCATGATTTCTTCTCTCTCACCCTCACAAACACCCCGCACCCGAAGCGCCGGCGGCCGCCGAGTCCGTGCTCCTGGATCGTGAGGGACTCCTCCGCCGTGAGCCCCAGCAAGGCCGCCGGGTAGCCGACGATCCGCTTGTCTTGTATGCGCACGGTCCGGCGGGGGCCCAGTTTCAGCTCGGCTTGAATATGCAGATCATCCAGTTGGCGTAGCGCGGCTTCCCGGAACGCGGCCTCCTCCAGGAATCCCTTGATCGTGACCAAACGCGCGCGAAGATTGGCCGCGGGAGTCAGGAGATACACCCGGGGGACGCCCACCTGCAGGGTGACTCCTTGAATCACCAAGGTTTTTCCCGCCAGCGGGAGACACGTCTTGATCTCGTCGGCCTCCAACCGGATCGTGAGGCGGCTGCTTTTGCTCAGCTGCAGGATTCCGCCTCCGGCATAAACACCCCGGATCGGATGAATGGCCAACTTGGAATGGCCATGTACGGCGGGAATCAGCCGGTTGACCGCGGAAAACAAGGCGTAACCATGATCCACGGGAACGGTTGTCCCCCGGAGAGGAAAGGAAAGATCAACAAAGGGCATGATTTCCCGGCTCCTTTAGGCTTTCAGAATTTGCAAACATATCTTGAATATTTCCAAAAAAGATTTTTTGGTTAAATTTTTATACTATAATACTATTCTTTCTGAACTGCAAGATCAAATTCAATAAAAAAAGTCACCCACGCCGGGTTGGTGCAGCATCCTTTCTCTCTATGCAGGTAATAATCAATGATTGAAGTTTTATGCCCTTTTTTATCGATATCGATTCATCACAAATCATGGAACCACCTGGGCTTATTTCACACGAATGGACCCCTAAAACCAGACAGGTGATTCAGTTGGAATACGGGTAGGCCGAGAGTCGGCCAGAAGGTTACCAATCATGATCAGTACATGGAATTAATTGGATTTCCATTTCAAGGCGTAAGCAACGTCGGAGGCGGTTCGGGAGGGAGATAATCCTCAGGGAGGTCATTCGACAGCAGGGAGTTCATCCTAACTGGGTCATTCAAGGGAAGATGAGACATCTGGCGCGTTTTCCAAGGGGTTCCGCCGGAACGGGAACGGAATCTAGAATGGCTCTTGCCTGCGCTCTATTCCACTACGACCGAAAATTCTTTCCCTCCCTTCACGGGAAACTTCACCACGCATTCCTCCTTCGTCTTTTCAATGACCACTTCCCTACTCTGCTCGCGAACCTGCTTGACCGTTTGCCCTTGGGGAACCCGCAGGGTGCAGGATCCATCCTGTCCCGCGCGCAAGGTCACCTCCCGGGCCTTTCCTTTGTTCCAGGAAATGTCCACCGTATATCCCCCGCGCGCCCGCAGGCCGTTGACGAAGCCCTCCGGCCAGGCGGAAGGCAAGGCGGGCAGGATGTTGATTTCTCCGGCGTGGCTTTGCAGCAGCATTTCGGCGATCCCGGCTGTCCCGCCGAAGTTGCCGTCGATTTGAAACGGCGGGTGGTTGTCGAACAAGCTGGGCAACGTGGATTTGGCCAGCAAAGCCTGGATGTTTTCGAAGGCTTTGTCTCCCTCCTCCAGGCGCGCCCGGAAGTTGATCATCCACGCGCGGCTCCAGCCAGTGTGTCCGCCCCCGTGCGCCAGCCGGAATTCGAGCGATTTACGGGCGGCGGCGGCGTAAACCGGCGTGCCCCTCAGGGTGATGGACCGGCCGGGATGCAGTCCGAACAGGTGCGACATGTGGCGGTGTCCCGGCTCGGCTTCGCTGTAATCCTTGATCCATTCCTGCAGCCGTCCGGTTTCAGGGCTGATCTGCATGGGTGCTAGATAGCACAACGCCTTGCGCAGATGCCAGCGGAAATCCTCGTCGATCCCCAGGATTTCAGACACCTCGATGACGTTGGTGAAGAGATCCTGGATAATCTCGATGTCCATGGTCGAACCGTAGGTGAACATCGAGCGGGAGCCGTCTTCCTTGATGAAGGCGTTCTCAGGCGAATGGGAGGGATTGGTCACCAGCCAGCCGTCCGGCGAAAATTCGAGGAAATCGAGCAGAAACACGGCCGCGCCCTTCATGATCGAATAGGCCCGCTCGCGCAGGAAATCCGTGTCGCCCGTGAAGAGATAATGCTCGTACAGGTGCTGGCACAGCCACGCGCCGCCCACCGGCCAGATCCCCCACACGCCGTCCGCCGGCGTGGTGAAGCCCCAAATATCGGAGAGATGATGCACCGTCCAGCCGCGGCAGCCATACAATTCCCACGCGGTCCGGGTTCCCGAGGGAATCAACGTTTCCATGTAATCGAAGAGGGGCAGGTGGCATTCAGAGAGGTTGGCCACTTCGGCGGGCCAATAGTTCATCTGCAGATTGATGTTGGTGTGATAATCGCTGTTCCAGGGCGCGTTGAGGTGATGATTCCAAAGCCCCTGCAGGTTGGCGGGCATGCAGCCGGGCCGCGAGCAGCCCATCAGCAGATAGCGGCCGAATTGAAAATACGTGGCGATCAGTTGGGGATCATGCTCTCCCTGGGCCACGGCCTGGAGACGCTGGTCTGTGGGCATGGATTCGAGGTTCGAGTGTCCCAGATCCAGGTCCACCCGCCGGAACAGGGCGCGATGGTCGGCCACATGCAATTCGCGCAGGGCGGAGAACGGTGTTCCGCGGACGGCTTCCAACTGCGCCCGGCAAACCGCTTCGGGATTGAGATGCTTGTAATTCGTGGCGGTGACGATCAGCAGCATTAACTCGTCCGCCCCTTGGATTCGCAATACCCCGTTTTCGTTCATCTTTTCGCCGCCGCGGGCCAGCGCCAGGCAGTGGGCTTCGAACTGCATACCCATGTTTTCACCGGTCTCGTGATGCGGGCGGTGGATCTGCCCGCGCAGGATGAGCCGGTTGTCTCCCTCGCTGAGGCATTGGGCGTCCTGCTCCCGCGTGAAGGAAAGCCGCGCCTGGATCGCTCCCGGCTGGTTCGCCTTGAATCGCACCACGATGGCCTGGTGCGGATGGGACGCGAACACCTCGCGCGTGAATTGCGTTCCATCAGCAATGTACTCCACCCCGGCCACGCCGGAGTCCAGATCGAGCCAGCGGCGGTATTCGGCGGCCTGCTCGATGCCGGGAACCTCGATCCACAGATCCCCCAGAGTCTGATACGACAAGATCCGCTCGGGAACACCCATCAGGGTCTGCCCCGCCAGCTTCTCGGCTTCCTCGTTGCGGCCCTCGAAGAGCAACCGCCGTATTTCAGGCAAAGCCTCCCTGCCTTTCGGATTGATCCGCTCCCGGGGATAGCCGTCCCACAGGGTGTCATCATTGAGTGGCAGGCGCTCCTTGGCCACGCCGCCGAAGACCATCGCGCCGATGCGGCCGTTGCCCACGGGCAGCGCCTCCTCCCATTGCGCGGCGGGCTGCTGATACCACAGGATCCATTCCCCGGCCGGTTTGTCCGGACTTCCTTGAATATTCACTTTCGGCGTTTCCGCCGCCTTCTCGCCTCCCATCACGAAAGACACGAATATCATACCCGCCACAAGGATGGATAATCCCCAGCCTGGTTTATGCATGGTTCGGACACCTTTCATACAAAGCGGGATCGTTCACCATCTATTACTATCAGGAGGACATCGTGCGGGATCAAGGGATAACCGCCCGAAATTCATCTTCCACCCGATTCCCTACCCCTCGCAGGCTGATCCTGATTTATGAGCCCTCCCGGATGTCCTCCCCGCGAAAGCAGCCTTTACCCACAAATCCCGGCCGGGAAAAAATATTTCCTCCCCGCAGGGGTTGATATCTTCAGAAACAGTACCGGGGGTTGTCAGCCCCGGCTATTCACATGCAATCCTATCGGGATTGCGCGCACGCGAGCCGCCTACAATGCAATCCCCTGAGATGTGGTGGGTTACGCGCTTCGAGTTAATCCACCTTACAATGGAATATCCTGGATCCCCGCTTTTGCGGGGATGACATACTTTCGCTTCTGTCACTCCTTTTTGTCTTGCCTATCCTATCCGTCCTATCCGTCCCCTTCCCTGCCCACGCTTCCTCTATCTCCCCTTTTTTCTCCATTTTTCGTGAAAGTAAACTATAGGAATCCGGGCGGAATCGGTTTAATATACTCTCGATGAATTCATTTGAATGATTAATGAGCCGGAATCATGATGCGATTCACTGACGAAGAAATCCGTTCCGCGATCGAACTCAAACAGAAAGGCTTGAATTGGGAGCCGCACGCGGGCCACTATGTCTGGGATGAAGCGGGCATGATCGACGCCCCCTCGCCCTTCCAGGAAAAGGTCCACCTCATCCACGACCAGGAGCACTTCAGCCGGCGCCCGGAACGCATGTCCATGCTTCAGGCTTCCCTCGTATGGCTGCCCACCTGGCATGACGCCCGCGCCTTGCTCACTCAGATGGGTATCTCCAACGAAACCATCGTCCACCGGCTGCGCTCCGAAAAAGCCATCGAACACGGGAAAGAATTGCTGATCCTCTACAAGATTATCGATGAACATCTCTGATCCGGCCGCCCGGCGGTCCCGTGAGGCCGGCTGGTGTCTGGTACTCTTCGTGCTGGCTTTTCTGCCCCGCCTTCTCTGGGCGCTCGCCTACCATCCCCAGCCCTTTTCCGACATGGAGGACTATTACCTCTGCGCGGTCAATTTCCTCAAAGGCTCCTACTTGGCCCAGGCTGATGACCGCCTCGCCTACCGCGCTCCCCTCTACCCCCTATTCCTGGCGCTGTGCCTGAAAACGTTCCCGGACGCGCCCTTGCTGGCCATCCGGATCACACAATCCCTCCTCGGCTCCCTCTCCGCCGTGGTGCTGTACTTCGTGACCCGCGATCTCCTGGCCCCCCTCTGGACCCGGCCGCCGCTCTCCTCGTTCCGCTATCCCCAGGCCGCGCCATTCCTCACCGCCCTGGCCTTCTCGTGGCTCACCAGCCAGATCTTTTTCTGCTCCATACTGATGACCGAAACCCTGTTCGTGCTGCTCTTCCTGGTCTGGTTATGGATCGGCCTGCGCTGCGCCCCCGGCGCGTCCTCATGGTATCTGTTTTGGCTTTCCTTCCTCATCGGCATTCTGGCCCTGCTGCGCCCCATCGCCCTGTTTATCCTGCCGGTGGTGGTTTATAAGACCTTCCGGCGCCTTCCACACACCCAACGGCTTCGCAAATCATGGCTGCCCCTGACCGCCTGGTTTTTCCCCATTTTCCCCTGGACCTTGCGCAACTTCCTGGTTTTGCAGTACTTCGTGCTGATCACCACCAACTCGGGCGTCAACCTGTTCACCGGCCACAATTCCGCGTTCGGATATTATGAAGGAGGGCTAAAGGAGGTTATCCGCCGCCAGTTCATCCAACAATACGGGCCTAACGAAGTCCTCGAAGACCGCCTCCTCCTCCGCCTGGGACTCGAATACGCCTTCCGCGATCCCGGGGCGGCCCTTGTCCGCGCGGGCTGGAAATTCTACTTCCTGTACCTGCTCGACATCCCCCCCTGGCCGTGGGAGGAATACAACCAGGGAACCGGCCTGCGCCTCGCGGGCAACATCCCTTGGCCTCTGATCTCCTGGAAACCCTGGTTTTTCTACCTGGCCCTCCCGGGCTGGATCTACGCCGCCGGCCGCCGTCTCGCCGCCGGATTGCCGCTGGCGGTCATCGCCCTCTATACCATCGAGTGCATGGTCTTCTTCGCCAACACCCGCTTCCGGCTGCCCCTCGAACCTCTCTTCCTCATCGGGATCTCCCTGACCCTCCTGACGCTTGTCCACCTCCTTATTTGGGGATATGGTACAAAAGTGAAACGATCACTCCCGGTCCAGGATAATTCCTGAATCATGACGGTTTGCAGATTGGCAGTACCTGTTTTAAACACCAACGGCGCATTTTAACTAGCCCAGGGCTTCAGCCCTGGGATCTCCCTCTGGGAGTGGATGGCTTGGCGGAGCGTAATCCATCCGATCTTGGTCATCTTGGATATCCTGACCATCTTGATTCTGACAACATTATCCCTCTCCTTCTGGATTTAAGGTGAGAGATGTGCTGTAAGGGTGAATTACTTGACATGCATGCATTCGGGCAAACCGTAACCTAGGTTCACCACCCGTTTCCCATGACCGGAAATTGGCCTTGGATTGCGGTTTCCGTGAGAAGGAAAGGATTGTGACAATGGCTTCGACCCCCCGGGACATTTACGTTCCCGCCGAGAGTTGGAAAGTCATGGTGGATGTGGTGGCCCCCAAGCCACGCGGCATGGATCCCTTTTTCGTCAAGGCCATGCTCCAATTCGAACGCTACGCGATGACCATCGGCGGCGACATCGGCGACTCCATCCGGCTCTGCCAAGACCACCTCGCGCGCTTTCTCTCCAACGCCCAGGAGGCCGTAACCGCCGAAGCGGGCGAAAATCCCGCCCGCCTGGGCCGCCCCCGCCCGTTCCCCTATGGAGAAGAGAACCTGACCTACCAGGTGTTCAACTACAAGGGCGCTGACACGGTTTCCATCCGCGAGGACCGCATGGCCACGTTCCTCAATTTTTACGACCGCTTCCGCGAGACCATGCGCTTCATGGACCAAAAAGTCGAAGAGGGCGACCTGGGCATCTTTCAAAACAGTTTCATTTTCATTCATAAGCCCTTGGAGCAGGCCGCCGATGCGTTCGACCACGCCATGGAACGCATGCCCCTCCATGTCAGCACCCGCATCGGCCTGGAACCCGATCCGCGTTTCGTCCACGTGATGGGCACCGAACCCAGCGCGGTAAACCCCGGCTGCATTTGCCGCGTCCTCAAGCCCGGTTTCGTTTACGAAGGCCGCGAAATCCAGGAAGGGGTGGTCATGGTCTCCCAAAAACCCGAGGAACTCGCTTCCCCTCCCGCGGATGAACCGGCGAACGAACCCCTCGAAATCAGCGAATGACCTTTTTTCCTTCTTGTCCACGTAATCCGGCAAAAAATTCCCCTCAAGACTCATCCGCAATGCGCTCATCCTGACCAGGCAACTTGATTCCCCGCTGTCCCTGTCTGTGGAATACTCTCTTGATTTTCTTGACTTACAATTTCAACCGGCGCGCCTTCCCGGCCGAGGAAATCATTTCCCCGGTTTGGCACATCCTTTGTAATATGAAAATTCGGGTGCTGTTAGAAGGTTGATACGATAACTTCGACAGGACAATCGAGTGAACTGCCGAGGTAACCCATCAACCTTCGTCAAATCGAAGGTTGGATGTTGGCGGAGCTGACCCAACAGCCTTCGGTCACTGAAAGACCGGAATCAGGCGGAGCTTGAAACCGGTCTTTTTTCTATGAAAATCCTTGGCTTGCTCCCCATGTGGCGCTGGCATCTTGCCTGCGGCCTTTGTGGCGCGGCCTGTACGTGCCCCATCGGGGCAATCCTAGCTCAGCCTGGAGCACCTCCCCTGGAATACATCCGTCCTCTCCTCATTCAAACCAATTGTCATCTATGTGAGCCCCGGAAGAGCGGCCCAAACTTAGGTTTTGTTGAATTTTTCCCAGGCAGCCTAAAATAACAGATCCCCCGATTGCCCGGATAGCAGGCAGTGCTTCCTTTCAGGGCCTTCCCTCACCCTAATTCTCTCCCGGAAGGAGAGGGAATTGTTTACTGTTGCCACAACCATCCCAGGACTTAAGCCCTGGTATGGTTTGAAAGCGCCGTTGGCACTTAAAAAAAGCCATATTCCATTTCGGTCAATGGTACGTCACAAAAAATTCAGCTGAACCTAGTCAGAGGTACAATCCTTGGTACCCCCCTTGCGCATCCCCCCGGATCTTCTTGCGTCCGCTCCGCCTTTCAGCGTAAAGTATAACCGGCGATGGCGGTGGAACGCCGCCCAGCCGCCAATCCGGATAGGGGAGCAATGCGGATCCCTCATGCTGGTCAGCCTGCATGTGAGCAATTTCGTGCTGATCGAGGATTGCCGCATCGAGTTTCACCCCGGTTTGAACATTCTTACCGGGGAAACCGGCGCGGGCAAATCCATCCTTGCGGGGGCCCTGGGCCTGCTTGTGGGAGAGCGCGGCTCCCCCGAAAGCGCCCGGGATACGGAAAAGGACGCGGTCATCGAGGCCGAATTCGCCCTCGATCCCGCCTCCCCCCATACGCGCGAAATCCAGGCCCTGCTGGACGAATCCGGCATCCCCTGGGACGACGAAACCCTCCTGATCAAGCGGATCCTATCCCCCGGCGGGCGCGGCCGGATCTTCGTCAACGACACTTCCTGCCTGTTGAAAAAACTCAAGGACCTGGGCGAACGCCTGATGGATCTGCACGGGCAACACGAACATCAATCCCTGCTGCGTAAGTCCAGCTACCGGCCCCTGCTAGACCGCTTCGGCGGATACGCCCCCATCCTGGACGCCTACCGGACCGCCTACAACCGTTGGCAGGATATCCGCCGGCGGCTGCACGAACTCGAAACCAACGAACGTGAACGCCGCCGCCGCGAGGATACCTTGCGGTATCAACTGGAAGAAATCGACAAGGCCCGCCTGGCCGAGGGGGAAGACGAACGCGTCGCCGACCGCCTGCAAGTGATCCAACACGCCGGACGCCTCAGCGAGTGGTGCGCGGACGCGGTCCGGACGCTCACGGGGGATGACGAACGCCCCGCCCTCCTCGACGAACTGGACCGCCTCGAAACCCTCCTGGCCAATCTGCGCAAACTGGATCCCCGCGCCGCCGCCATCCTGGAAATGTGGCAGCCCGCCGCCATCTCCCTGCGCGAGGCCGCCCGGGAACTGCAAACCTACGCCCTCACGCTCGAATTCGATCCGGCCGAACTCGAAGAACTCCAGCAACGGCATTACCTGCTCAAGAATCTCAAAAACAAATACGGGGCTACCGTCGCCGAAATTCTGCAATACCGCGAAGCCTGCCGCGCCGAATTGGCCCGCATGGACCACCTCGAGGAAGAGCGGGAAACGCTGCAGAATGAAGAGGCGGACCTGCGCGCCCAAGTCGTCCGCTGGGGCCGCGCACTCCACGACGAACGCCTCCAGAACGCCGCCGCCACCGCCGACCGGATCCGCGAGGAGCTGCGCTCTCTGGGCATGGACCAGGCGGAGTTCGAAATCCAAACCGCTTACCGCCGCGGCGCCGCGGGGCTGGACATCGGCGAGGAGCAGCCGGTCCTCTTTGGGCCGGACGGCGGCGACGAGGTGGAATTCCTCATCACCACCATCCCCGGCCGGCCGCCCCGCCCCTTGCGGGAAGTGGCCTCGGGCGGCGAGATCTCCCGTATCATGCTGGCCATCAAGTGCGTCTTCGGCCAGGCCGACGCGGTCCCCTTGATGGTCTTCGATGAAATCGACGTGGGCGTGGGCGGACGCACGGCCGATGCCGTCGGCGAACGCCTGGCCCAACTGGCCCGCGGGAAACAAGTCCTCTGCATCACTCACCTGCCTCAGATCGCCTCCCGCGCCCAGCGCAACCTGCGGGTGGACAAGAAGGAGGTCAACGGCCGCCTGATCAGCACGGTGGACGTGTTGAAGGGCAAGGAACGGGAAGCGGAACTGGCGCGCATGCTCGGCGGGGAAGATCTGGCGGCCTCCAAAAAATTCGCCCGGGAGCTGATCAAGGGAGCGAAACGCGGCTAAACCCGCGAAAAGAACCGGCCGCTTTATTGCATTCGGATCCGTTTCTCTTTATCATAGTCACTGGAACGGTTAAGCAAACGTTGATATAAAATGCCGTGTTTGTCTTGTATTATCCACCTTTCTCTTCTGATTCCCTTTCCCCTTGTGGGAGAAGGTTAAGGGGAGGGAAAGCGCCCCGCGGGGGTAACCTGAGCTGAGCCAAGGGCATCGCCTCTGGGATTTCCCAGGAAAGGCCACAGGATGGATTCGCGCGTAGCGTGTACTCCATCCCCATCCATCTTTCTCTTCTGATTCCCTCCCCCCTCATGGGAGAGGGGCCGGGTGAGGAAATGCGCCCCATGGGGGCAACCTGAGCTGAGCCAGGGGCGTTGCCCCGGGAAATTCCTGGCATATAGGATTCCGATTATGGGTGATGATTTTATTCCCCGTCCTCTGCTTCTGCTGGTGAACCTGGTCTCTGATCTGGAAGTGGACTGGAACGCGTTTTTGTCCGAAGACCTGTTCGAAATTGTCACCGCCCGGTCTTTCGACGACGCGCGTCAGGTTCTCACTTCTCTCCAACCGGACTTGATCGTCGTCAGCGCCCGCGGGTTGTCTCTTGGAGAACAAGAACAATTAAGGGCGTTGCATGCCCTTGTGGCCCGGCGGGACCTCGATATCCCCCTCCTTTTTTTCCACGCCGATGAAAACAGCACAGTGGATGAGGCGCATCCCAACAGTCTGGATCACTTCCACCTCTCCCCCGTCTTCACCGATCCCGAGCTGAGAGGAGTCATCGGCCCTGTCCACCGGGACCGGATGCGGGGACTGTGTTACGAGCACATGCGCCTCCTGCTGCGCCGCCGCCTGCAATACAACACCCTCCAGCGGACGGCCCGGGACTTGGCAAACCATCAGGAACACGTCCAACGGTTGTTGGACCGGGACTTGTACGAGGCCGCCGTGATCCAGCGCTCGTTTCTGCCCCGCTCGTTTCCCTCCCATCCGGAAATCACCCTGGCCGCCGTCTATGAACCCTCCATACAGATCGGCGGAGATTACTACGACGTAATCCCCCTGGACGAAGGCCGCTGGGCCGTGGTGATAGCGGACATCGCGGGCCACGGGACCGCGGCGGCCGTGGTGATGGCTCTCACCCAAATCGTCGTGAAAGAGTTCGGGAAAGGCATCAAAAATCCCGGAGAAGCCTTACGCGTCTTCAACGGCAAACTCAACGCCAATCTGACTTCCGATCATTACGTGACCATGTTCTACGCGCTGCTGGACCTCACGGCGTTGGAATTAACGTATGCCTCCGCCGGCCATGTCCCTTTCTTGTACTACTCGGCGCGGGAGCGGCAGGCCTATGTTATGAAACCGGAACCTTCCTATCCCTTGCGCACGTTTCCCGTGGAATCGTACCCCGAATACCGCCTGGCTTTGCAATCCGGTGACCGGGTGCTGCTTTACACGGACGGAGTGACCGATGTGCAAAATCCACAGCATCAATTTTATGGCATGGAAAGGTTGTTGGATACATTCGCCAAGCATCAAGCGCTGCCGCCGGATCACCTCGTGAAACAAATCCTGGAGGATACGGAACGCTTCCGGGCCACCCGGGACCGACTGGACGACTTCACCCTCCTGGCGCTGGCCCGCAAGGCGGGATAATCCTCTCATACCGCTTCCCTCTTCCCAATGATTGACAAGGTTCCTTTTCGCATGTAAACCAATAAGGTGAAATTCTTGCGCCTTCTTTTCATCTTTTTCGCGCATTTTTTCACCGGGCGGAATCCCGCCGAGATTCAACGAAACGCGCCGCTTGAACCATTCCGCAGGGAGCGAAGGCATGTCTGACATCGAATCCACCCGACCCACCGATTTCATCCGGGAGATCATCAAGGAAGATCTGCAGTCCGGACGCTTTGACCGCGTCCATACCCGCTTTCCCCCGGAGCCGAACGGTTACTTGCACATCGGCCACGCCAAGGCCATCTGTATCACGTTTGGCGTCGCGGAGGAGTTCGGCGGGAAATACAACCTGCGCTTCGATGACACCAATCCCACCAAGGAGAAAGATGAATACGTCGATTCGATCCAGGAGGATGTCCGCTGGCTGGGATTCGATTGGGAAGACCGGCTTTTCCATGCGTCCGATTATTTCGGCCAACTCTACGAGTGGGCCGTCGATCTGATCAAAAAAGGAAAGGCCTATGTCTGCGATCTGAACGAAGACGAAATCCGGGAATACCGCGGCACCGCCGGCTACGGCAAGGAGGGCAACCGCGAAACGCCCCCCGGGAAGGACAGCCCCTACCGCAACCGCTCCGTGGAAGAGAACCTCGACCTCTTCGAACGCATGCGGAAAGGCGAATTCCCCGATGGCGCCAAAACCCTGCGCGCCAAGATCGACATGGCCCACCCGAACCTCAACCTGCGCGATCCGGTCATGTACCGCATCCTCCACGCCGAACACTACCGCGCGGGCACACGGTGGTGCATCTACCCCACCTACGACTGGGCCCACGGCCAGTCGGATTCCATCGAGGGCGTGACGCACTCCATCTGCGACATCAGCTTCGAAAACCACCGTCCCCTCTACGACTGGTACCTCGATCAACTCGGCGTCTTCCATCCCCGCCAGATTGAATTCGGACGCCTCAATCTGACCTACACCGTCCTCAGCAAACGCTATCTCCGCCAACTCGTGGAGGGCGGTCACGTTTCCGGCTGGGACGATCCGCGCCTTCCCACTCTGTGCGGGATGCGCCGCCGCGGCTTCCCCCCCGAAGCCATCCGCGAGTTTTGCCGGCGCATCGGCGTCAGCAAAAACGAGGGCGTCGTCGAAATCCAGAACCTCGAGCATTGCGTGCGCGAACAGCTCAACCGGACGGCCCCGCGGGTCATGGCCGTGCTCAATCCGCTCAAGGTGGTGATCACCAACTACCCTGAAACTCAAGAAGAAGAGCTGGACGCAATCAACAATCCCGAAGATCCCGCTGCGGGCACGCGCCAGGTTCCCTTCTCCCGCGAACTCTACATCGAGCGCGACGATTTCATGGAAGATCCCCCCAAAAAATACTACCGCCTCGCCCCGGGACGCGAGGTGCGCCTGCGCTATGCCTATTTCATCACCTGCCAGGAAGTGATCAAGAACGCCTCCGGCGAGATCACCGAACTGCACTGCACGTACGACCCCGCCACCCGCGGCGGCGACGCCCCCGACGGCCGCAAGGTGAAGGC
>JBHGBC010000122.1:0-18404 GCA_041946805.1 bacterium | reverse complement strand
GCGAGAGGGACGTAGGGGCCATTCTCTCCAGACGGTTTGATGGAATAGCATAGCAAACCCAAAAGAAAATGTACGCCCATACCGGATGAGCCTGAAATAAAGTCCGCCCATGCCGAACGAGCCTCAATCGAATCGATCCTGACCGGCCGCCTATTTCACCTTGTAAATCACCATCATCCCGTCGCTTTTTTCTTCGGAGCAGATCACGGTCAACGCGTCGTAATGGGGATTGTTGTTGAAATAATCCAGAAAGTCCTTCATCGCGTTCTTGGATTGAATGACATTGTCCGCCACGATCACCGCGCCGGTCTTTAGTTTCGTTTCCACCGCCTTGAAATATTTCAAGTAGTCTTGTTTCTGGGCGTCGATGAAAATGAAATCGTATTCTCCCTCCAGAGCGGGCAGAACCTTCAGCGCATCGCCTTCGACCACCTTCACCGTTTTCTCCAGCCCCATGTTCCGGATGTGTTCCTGGGCAATCTTGACCATCCGGGGATCGATATCGATGGAGGTCAACTCGCCGCCGGTGCGCTCGAAGGCCACGCCCATCACGATCGCGCCGTAGCCGGTGGCGGTTCCCACTTCGATGCCCCGCCGGCATCGCGCCGCCTGGACGAGGATGCGCAGCATCATGGCGTCCCCCGGGGCCGTATTCAGTCCGATGCGCTTGAAATCGCGGATATAAGTTTCACGAAACTTCAAGATTTCCTCCGGTGATTTCAGATCCTGGATCGATCCGGTCTCGGCGGCGCCCGCCAGATCCGCCAAGCCGATTCCCAATATGCCGAACAGCCACATAGCCATGCCGAAATGAAGTTTCATACCACGTTTCCTCCTCGGGATTCCGATTGGTACAAAAGAAAGTTCACCACTTTAAACCCGGCCGGGCCGGCGCGCAATCCACCGGACGCCCACCGGGCGATACCTTCCGCCGGATTCCCTGGCGGTTCCCGCGGGCCGGCCATCATGGAATAATGCGGGAATGGTGAAGTTCAATGGGGTACGATTCAAAATCAAAGGAGCTTGATTGATGCGGAAACGTGGAATAATGGCAGTCTTTCTCGGGTTACTCGGCAATCTTGCATTCGCGCAAACTCTCGAAACCACCACTTTTCAAACGGCGGATTTCTGGAAACCGGAACTCGATCTGCGCTCGGACGTGGCCATCGTTTATGGCGTGAATCGGTCTTTTCCCCAACGCGTGCAAAGCTGGCGGGAACGGGGCTATGGCATCCATCTGATGACCGGCGTGGCCTGGGGCGGCTACCGGGACTATCTGGAAGGCCGATTCGATGGGAAAAACCACATGGACGAAGGCCAGGTGCAGCGGGACGGGACCATGATCATGCACGGTCCCGGCGTGCCCTACATGGTCCCCACGCCCAGCTATATCGAATATCTGAAATCCTTGGTCAAGCAGGCCATCGACGAGGGAGTCACGGGCATCCATCTCGAGGAACCGGAATTCTGGAACCGGGGCGGCTACAGCGAGGGATTCAAGCGCGAATGGCAGGCCTATTATAACGAACCTTGGCAGGCGCAGCACGAATCGCCGGAAGCCACCTACCGCTCGGCCCAATTGAAATACCACCTCTATTTCCGGGCGCTGAAGGAGATCTTTCTCTTTGCCAAGGAGTACAGCGAAAAGCAAGGCCGTCCGGTGCGCTGCTATGTCCCCACGCACACGCTGATCAATTATTCGGCCTGGGGCATCGTCAGTCCCGAATCGAGTCTGGCCGGTCTGCCGGGCATGGACGGCTACATCGCCCAGGTATGGACCGGCACGGCGCGCTCTCCGGTCTTCTTTGAAGGCGTGGAGAAGGAGCGCACCTTCGAGAACGCCTTCCTGGAATACGGCTCGATGGTGGCCATGACCCAGCCCACCGGCCGCCGCGTTTTCTTCCTGACCGATCCCGTCGAGGACAATCCCGACCACACCTGGGAGGATTACAAAACCAACTACGAGGCCACCTTCGCCGCGCAGTTGATGTATCCCTCCATCGCGCATTACGAGGTCATGCCCTGGCCCAGCCGGATCTTCACCGGAAGCTATCAGAAAGCCGGCACTCGGGAACGCGTGGGCATTCCCGAGACCTACGCCACCGAAATCCTGATGCTGATCAACGCGCTCAACCAGATGAAACCGGGTGATGACACGATCCCGGGCACGCAGGGCGTCGGCGTTCTGCTCTCGGATACCATGATGTTCCAGCGTTTCCCCACGCACGCGGGATACGAGGATCCCCGTCTGTCCAATTTCTACGGCATGGCCCTGCCCCTCTTGAAGCGCGGCGTCCCGGTCCGGCTGGTGCAAATGGAGAACCTGGCGCATCCCGGCGTGCTGGACGGCATCCGCGTGCTGCTGATGAGCTACGCGAACATGAAACCCCTGCGGCCCGAGTATCACCAGGCGCTGGCGGAGTGGACGCGCGGCGGCGGGGTATTGATCTACCTCGGCCGCAACGAAGATCCCTTCCAGACGATCCGCGAATGGTGGAACGACCAGGGCCGAAACCCCAAAACGCCGTTCGATCACCTGTTTTACGAGACGCTGAAGTTGGACCCCACCTCGTCCCGGATGGAATGGCCGGTGGGCAACGGCCGGTTGGTTTGGATTACGCAGGATCCCAAGGAACTGGTCTTGAACGCGGGCGGGACGGAGCAGTTGATCGGCCGGCTCAAAAAGGCGCGAATCGAATTACAGGAAAAGAACTGGCTGCATCTGCGGCGGGGCCCCTATGACATCGCGGCGGTGCTGGAGGAAAGCGTGTCCACGGAACCGTACCGGATTGCGGGCCCGGTGATCGATCTCTTCGATCCGGCCTTGCCGGTGCTCGAGGAAAAAGTGATCCGGCCAGGCGAACGGGCTTTTCTCTATAATCCCGCCCGCGCCGCCGAAAAGCCGCCTTGTGTCCTGGCGGCGGCCTCCCGGGCTTACGATGAAGTCCGGGCAGACCACTCCTACGCGTGCGTGATGAAAGGCCCGGCGGCCACTCAGGGTATCGCGCGGATTTGGTTGCCGTCGGAACCGAAACGGGTGGAAGGGAAAGATGCCATCGGCCAGGGGATCGGCTTGCAGCCGCAATGGGACGCGAAAACAAAGACCCTGCTGGTGAAGTACCCCAATCACCCGGACGGGGTGAGGATGGCGGTGGAGTTTTGAGACCGGGGGGGAAAGAAAAAAACCTTCTCGACTATGAATTGCAGGAATCCGTTTTTTTCCTGGCTTTTATGATATCGAGCCTTCTTTGCCTTTCTTCCGGAGTCGCGGGGCCCAATAAATGTTGCTCCCATTCCGGCCCGGACCGAACAGTTTCCGTAGCCCATTCCAAGTAGCGTAGAACATCTTCTTTATTTATTTGATAGTCGTCACAGTTTCCCATGGTTCTCTCCCGCTTGATTTTTATAGTTGGAAAATATAGATGCCGCCATCGTCTCCCTATTTATATAAGAAATGGGCAACATCTGAATCCGCAATTGAGCCTGATCCGGTGACCACTTGATAATCTGTCCTGTTTCATTTTTTCTGATCATCGGATTTCCCGAACTCAAATGCATGGAAAACAAGTCGAAAAACCGCCGTGGCCCCACACCGACAAAAGGTTCGAATCCTGTTAGTTTTTTATGGTTCATCCGAAAAGTACATACCTGATGAGGTAAAATTGATTCCATTCGCCCCTGGATGAGGGCGGAGACCGAAGTCCGCCCCTATAAAAAATTCCCTCACCCTGGCCCTCTCCCAGAGGGAGAGGGAATTTGGGGATTGCTTTTCATCGATCATGGCGAAGAAATACGAACCAGTCATCGGAAAAAAGTACGCATGTACCGGATGAATCTTAATGAAGATCCTCCCTCCGATCGAGTTCGCGTAAAAACCGGTAGAGCCGCGGGGCGAGCACATCCAAGGCATATTCCGCTTCCACCCGTTTTCGCGCGCCTTGGCCCAGGCGATGGCGCAGAGCGGGATCGTTCGCGAGCTGGACGATGCCCTCCGCGAAGACGGTTTCGTCATCCGCGAGATAACCGGATTCCAGGTGCCGCAGGGCGTACACGGCCTCGCCTTCCGCCGTGGCGATCACCGGCAATCCCGCGGCCATGTATTCATACATTTTGGTCGGGCTTTTGCATTTCAGCCAGAGGTCATCGCCGGCCGCCGGCAACAGGCCGACGTCCACGTCCCGCAGCAGTCCGGGCATTTCATGAGGATCCACCCAGTCCAGCCACTCGGCGGGCACCCCCGGGAACTCGTTCGCGGTCCGTGCCCGGATCGCTTCCCACTCCGCGCCCCCGCCCACGATCCGCAATCCGGCGTGGCTGATCCGGGGCAGCGCGCGCTGGAAGGCGCGGAAGAGCAGCATCAGGTTATGGACGATCGGAGGGCCCCAGACCAGGCCGTTCCACAAGAAAACCAACCGGTCCCGCGCGGGACGTGACGCGGGCGGGGAAAATACCTCGCCGTCGACGCCGGTGGGAATGAACTCCACGCGCGGATTGTGTTCCCGGAGCAGGTTTACCAGCTCGTGGCTGGCCGCCACGCAACCCATGGCCTGCCGGGCCAGGCGGAAGGTGATCTCGTCCCAGCGGCGGCTGCCGAAAAAGATCTGGTTCCATAAGCCCCGGCCAAAGAAATTGGACAGCGGGATGTCGTAGTCGTCATAATCCAAGACATAGCGGGGAAGCCACCCCAACCGGTGGAGCAGGTACGGGGCGGCCGCGTGGAAATGGGCTTTTTGGATATACAGCAGCGTGTTCCGTTCGCCCAACAGCCGGAACGCCGCCTTGCCCGTCAGCACCAGTTTATCCCGGTCCCGCAGGTTATCGTACATGGCGGCTTCGGACTTGTGGGGGGCGAGGTCGTCCCGGAACGAGAGCACGGCGGTTTCAATTCCCGGCAGGGCCGCCAGCGCGCGGGCGAAGTGGTAACACCGCACGCGGGTGTGGGGATATCCGTAGCCGTTATGTCCGATGAACAATACCCGCATGGTGGTCCGCCGCGGCTCGATCCGCGCAGGTGCAATTGATTGTGGAAGCCGTGTAATACGGCGCGCCGGGAACCTCAGGGCGCTCCGCCGGCGCCGGCCGTGGCCTCCGGGGCAGATTCCGGAGCGGGAGCCGGCGTGTCGGAAGAGGCGTTGGGCGGCGTATTCCCGGGCCCACCGGCTGGAGTGCCATCCGGGATGGTATCAGGCGCGGCGGGGGATACCGCTTCACCAGCCGGGGATTCCGGTGGGGAGGACGGCTTCACGAACGCGGGGCCGAGCAATTGTTGCAGCCGGGGGTCCGCGCCGATGAACGCCTGGATGAAATTGCCCGGATGGTCCTCGGTCACCGATTTCCGGGCCTCGTCGCCGCCGATCCGTACCGCCTGTTGGACGTAGGGAAAGACATCTTCCCAGGGGATTCGGTTGCCGATCAGGATGCGGGCGTGGGTGATCAGATCCCGCCAATTGTCCGTAACCCGGGACACCAGCTCCGCCGATGTTTTGGCCGCTTTCCCGATATCGCCGAGTTGCACGTACAGGTTCCGCAGCATCCGGGTGTATTCGATTTCCGAGGGATGTTGGCGGACATAGTCGGCCATGGATTCCACCGCTTTATCCAGGTTTCCCAGTGATTCATAGAGTTTCGCGTAAAAGAGGAGATTCTGGCCGGGTGGGGATGAGAGCATCCAAACGGCCTTCTCGAGGGCCTCCAGGGCGAGGTCATGCTGGTTTTTGTCCTTGGCCAGTTCGGAGGCGATTTTCAGATACAGCGTGTTGAGTTCGTCGCTTTGCCAATTCAGCTGTTGCCGGGCCAGGCGGACGGCTTGGAGATAGTTTCCCCGCTCCAGACATTGGAGGATGAGGGAATATTTCTTTTGCTCTTCCGAGGTCTTGGCCTCCGATGTGATGCGTTGAAAGAGCGTCTTCTCGAGATATTTGTCGACCGCCCGGTATGCCCGCGGATAATCGTCCATGTTGATAAAACACTGGGCCAGGTAACGGTAGATTTCATACCGGGTGGGATCGACCATCAGCGCCATGTTCAAGCGGTCCACCGCCTGCTTGTAATCCTGCCGCTTGAAGGCCCCCAGGCCCAGGTTGTAGTGCGCGTACACTTGCTCCTTGTCGATGCGCAAGACCCGGCGGTAGGTCTGCCGGCTGGCTTCCTCCAAGGCGGCCACCTGGTCCGGCCGGTCGGGGATGGTGAAGTATTTCCGGAAGGGGGAATCGGGCCGGATGAGTTCGTAATACCGGTCGTAGAGCACGCCCAGGTTGTTGTGGGCCCACTTGTAGTTGGGATTCATGAAGATGTCGGTCTGCAGGGTGACGATGCCCCGCTCGTCGTAGATCTGGAGGTATTCCGGCCGTAAACCCTCGGGTATTTTTTCCAAGGCCTGCTCGCCGCCCAAAATCGCGCCCTCGGTGGCCATCACCCCGTCGATGTAGTACCGGCCCAGGATATAAAAGATTTCCATCTGGTAGGGGTACATCCGTTCCGCTTCCTGGAAGCAGCGGAACATGGTGTAATAATTCTCGTTGTCCCGTTCGGACATGCCATGCCGCAGCCAAGTCTCGCCGATGAGCTGGTAGGTGTTCAACACGCCGAAGGGAATCACCGATCCCAAAAGGACTGCCGCCACGGCGTAGGAGGGCGCCCGGCGGGTCCATTGCTGCGGGCGGATCAACGGTTCCTCCGTGGTTCCCAGGGGAGAGAGGGGAATGCCCCGGACGGCGAATTGGATCTTCTGGAACACGGCCATGCTCACGCCTGTAAGCATCCAGTAGGTGACCGTTCCCGACGCGATCACGAAGGTATGGCCGAAGGCGCAGCTGACCAGCGCGGTCAACAAGCCCCCCGCGATGCCCAGTTGGAAGTAGAAATAAAACTCCCGCTGGTTGGGCGTGAAAATCCCCATCCGGGTGGAGCCGCCCAGCGCCTGGGTGCGCGCGGTCAGCAGTTTTTGATGGGCCAGGATCCGCAAGGAAGCAAAAATGCCGAAAAACGTGGCCGTGATGATCCAATACCAGCTGAACTGCCCGAAAACGCCGAACTCCACGGCGTGCCACAGATGGTCGTTGTGCACCTTGCGCGCGAGGGTCTCTTCGCCCAGCACCTTGCGTTCGAGTTGGCTTTCGTACAACGGGTGCATGACCTTGAAGTTCCCCGCCCCGATGCCCGTGAACGGTGATTCGAAGATATTGCGGATGGCCGCGTCCATGCACTGCAGGCGGAACACGATGGGCGCCACCCCGTCGGGCACCAGGTCGCCGTCCACGTCCACCCAGGTCCCCATCGAGACCAGCTGCGTGCGGACGGGATTCGGGACCGAACAGATCACCGTCGCCCCCACGCAGAAGGCCAAAATACCCAACACCAGGCTGTGACGGAACCAACGCTCCAGCGTGGCGCGCGACACCCGGAAGATCCCCTGGCTCAGGGACCAGGGAATACCCTTATAGTAAATCCACAGGATGAGGGTCACCGGGATGGAAACGGAAAAGCCTAAGTACGAGGCGTTGCAGTCGATATAGAGCATGGTGACGCCGTTGAGCAGCGTCACGAAGCTGAAAAAGATGAAGGGAACGGGCCGGCGGCGGTAGTGGATGATCATGGCTATGCAGATCGGAATGGTCAGGTTGAGAAATTCCGCCGCGTAGTTCTCGTTGCCCATGAACGAAACCGGTTTGGGGGTGTTCAGGTCCCGGAAGCCGAACGCCGATCCGTACTCGAAGACGCTTTTCCAACCGAACCACTGGGCCAGGGCGTAGAGGTCCACCATCAGGCACTGGAAGCCATACAAATACGCGAGGAATTCAAAATCCTGGTAGCGGTTGAGGAACTTGGGCGCCAGGACGATCAACACCATGCCGGCGCAGAGAAACGCCACCGTCTCCCAGGCTTCCGCCAGGTTGACAGCCCCCAGGGCGGTGACCATCACCACAAGAAAGAAAGCGGCCGTGGGTGTGGCCAGGGGCGAGCGCACGCAACGCCGGCGGGCCGCCAGCACGCCCCAACAGGCGAGAAGCACCATCACCAGGAATTGAAACGAAGCGACTTTGGGGACCTGGTAATGTTGCCAGGTCCAGGTGAAGAAGATGGTGGGGACATAGATGGAAATCAGGAAAAGGATCGAGCGGCCCAGCAGCACGGCCCCCCGTTCCCAATCGGCCGCGGCGGCGGGTGAAGACGAAGCCGGCGATAGGGTGGCGTTCATACGCTTTTATCCTGTTTCAAACTGAGGTGTATCAGCGAGGATTCCCATTTCCCTGCAAATTGTGGTAGTATAAACAAAGTTTGGGAAGATGCAATCAGCCCGGATTTCACGGAGAACGCCGGAATATTTTGGGTGGAATCAAAGCCATCGCACCTATAACGGGGATGTTTTAGTAACGTAACGATGCCGAATATCTTGATCATTCACGGTCCCAATCTGCGTCTCTTGGGAAAACGGGAGCCCGATACCTACGGAACCACCTCCTTGCAGGAAATCAACGAACAACTGCAGGCGCTGGCGGATGAACTGCACGCCACGTTGCGCATCGAGCAGCGCAACGGCGAAGGCGAGATCGTGACCCTGATCGCCGAGGCGGCGGATTGGGCCGGCGCCTTGGTCATCAATCCCGCCGCCTACACTCATACCTCCATCGCCATCCGGGACGCCATCGCCGGCACCGGCATCCCCACCGTGGAAGTGCACCTGTCGAACATCCACAAGCGGGAATCATTCCGGCACCATTCGTTCGTTTCGGGAGTGGCCGCGGGGCTGATCTGCGGTTTCGGCGTTCACAGCTACCTGTTGGGATTGCGGGCCGCATGCGCTCTCTGCTCGGACTCCTCCCGTTCCTAGCCGTTCCCTTTCTGGCCACCGGCGTCGCCTCCAGCGGGCGGATGCTGGCCCTGGTGGTTCTGGGATTTCTGGCCTGCCGCTGGATCGTCGACCGGTACTATCTCAATCCCGACGAAGAGATTCCCTCGATTTTTTCGCCCTTCCATCCGGTTGTGATGCTCGGCGGGATCTTGTTTTTTTTCACCCTCGACGATCTTTGGTACCGCTACGCCGCCTGGCCGGGCCTGGCGCTGGGAATTCTCTTCGCGGCCGCCCTGGCGGGACAACCGGCGCGCATCCTGCCCGGTATGGTCCTGGCCTGCGCTCTCCTGTGGGGGATCACCGTGGGGATCGCGCCGCCATCCGGTTTCTATCCGCTGGACCGGTTCCCCAGCCTCATCTCCCGCGCCTATCCCCTGGATTTTTCCAACCAGGAAACCGCGCTTCCCTTTTCCCAGGCGATCCTGGCCCCTGGCAGCGGCGCGCCCGCCCGGCTGGCCCACCTGACCCTGGTCCTGACCACTACGCTGCTGTTCGTTTTCGTCTTTTCCCCGCAGGGAAGAGCGGCCAAGGGATTCCAATGGGTCATACTGGCCGTCTGGTCCCTGGCGATTCATCCCTGGCTGGAAAACGGGGTTTTCGCGCTGGTCGGGATTCACTTTCTGTTTTTCCTATTCCTGACCGATTGGTCCGATACCCTTACCGCGAAGGCCAAACAAGCCTGGGCCGCCGGCATTCTGGTGATCGTCACGGCCGGCAGCCTGGGATGGTTGAATCCGTTACTGAGCTGGATTACTCCGTATTTCTCTTTTTGGGACCACCTGTTGCCGGAATCCGTGACCTTGAAGGTCTTGGGCAACACGCAGCCCGGAACCTTGTTTTCGGACAACGCCCGGATCAGCCGCGACGGGCTCTTTCCGTTCATCCTGGCCGCGGGCCTTCTCTTTCTCTTCGCCGAATCCGCCCTGGAACGGAAGCGGGACGACCGGCTGCTCCCCGCCGGCTTGTCTCTCCTGGTGATGGGGGTGCTCTCCGCGCTTCCTGCCTGGAAAGCGGCCTTTACGCATCCCCTCACCTGGCTGGCGGTGGCCTGCGCCCAAAACGCGTACTCCCGGCCGACCCTCCCGCCGGATGAATCCGGGCAGCCGCTGAGCGCCTTGTGGATTCCCGGCGCCGCCGCGGGCTTGTCGGCCTTCCTGCTCCTCATGGGATTCTGGACCGTTTACCCCGAGTGGAGCGCGGAACGGGCTCTCACGCGGTTCGCCACGCTGGTCCGTTCCACCGATCTGTGGCAAACCGCCCAGTCCGCGTTCCAATCCGCGCCGTACCGGGGCGACCTGGCGGCGATCCACGCCACGGCGGCCACGCACTACATGGTCCAGGAAGGCAATCTCCCCAGCCAGGCGGAAGTAGAGAAACTGAATTATTCACTGCAATTGGCCGAACGGTATGAATACATTCCGTTTCTGGCGATCAAGCGGCTCTCGGATTTCTATTTCATGAAAAACGGCCAGGAGCAGTCGCTCGACGTGCTGAGCGCCGCCGTGAATCAGTTTCCCAGCCAGTTGCCGCTGCGTGAAATGCTGGCCAGCCGCCTGGAGACGTTGGGGAAAACCGAACAAGCCATCCGGGCCTTTCAGTCTTGCGTGAACCTGAATCCCTCCGCCATCCGGTACCGGATCCGGCTCGCGCGGCTTTATCAATCCCTGGGAAAAATCGAAGAAGCCAAGCAAGAATGGAACCGCGTGCAGATCCTGGACCCCACGCAACCCATCCCCCGGTTGTGACCGCTGATCTTTACTTTCGGTTCATCCGGCAAGTGCATACCCGCTGGTGAAAAAAGGCCTTCCTTGCACCCCATGATGCGGGGGGACACCTAGATCCGCCCCTTTTAATAATTCCCTCACCTTGGCCCTCTCCCAGAAGGAAAGGGAATTCAGGGTGGCTCTCTCCCAGCCGTCGAATCGATATCCGGCTATGCGTTCGGAAAAATGTACACACTTATCGGATGAATCGATTTTGGATTAATTTGATATACCACTCTTCCAGTTTGCGCATTTCTTTGTCCCGGCTGCCCCGCTCCTCGACGATACGCCGGTTGATTTCTCCCCAGCGCCGGGCCTGGGCGGGATTACCGGCCACTTCGGCCAGCGCCCGGGCCAGCGCCTCCACGTTCCCGGGGGTAACCAGCAGCCCATTTTCACCCGGATGGATCCACTCCCGGTTGGCCGGCAAGTCCGCGGCGATCACCGGCAGCCGGGCCGCGAACGCCTCCAGCAAGGACAACGCCGTGCTGTCGCTGGATGGGACCGATATATATACATCGGATACCAGAAACATCCGGATCAAATCCGGCCGGTCCAGCCACCCCGTGAACACCACCCGGTCCTGTATCCCCAATTTTTCCGCGTATTCCCGCAAAGCAGGCCCCAATTCATCATCGCCCACAACGATCAGCCGGCTGGCGGGAAAGCGCTCCGCGATTCCCGCGTAGGCCTTGAGAATCACCTCAATGTTGTATACCGGACGCAGGCGGCGGGTGCTGAGAATGATCAACTCCGCCCCGCCCCGGTATTTTTGCCGGAATTCCTCTTCCACTACACCATCGAACTGGGGCAATTCCACTCCCCACTGTAGAATTCGGATATCCGCCGCGGCCCCCGCCAGTTCCCGGGCGGTTTCCCCCAGCGCGGCCGCGTCGGCGGTGATCAGGTCCGCCCGTCGCAGGCACCAGCCCACCAAACGGCGGACCACCGGCCGTTGCCGCGCCAGGATGTTGAGATCCGATCCCCAGGCGGTCAGTACCAAAGGTGAGAAGCCCGATAACGCCCCCCAATACCCATAGCCGGTCACGTTGTGGGCATGGACGATGTCCGGTTTCCACCGCCGGATCCAACGCCGTGTCCGGACCACCGCGCCCACATGCCGGAACGGTCCGCCCCCATGCCGGGGAGACACGATCCCGGTTTCACAGTCCGGTCCGGGAGTATCGGTCAGAAACAGCACCGCGTGGCCCTGGCGCCGGAACCACTCGATCATGAAATGATTGTGAACGGATTGCCCGTCACCGATGTAGCAGATTCTCATTCTTCCGGCCTTCTGATATAAACATACGCGTCAATCTCCCGGTTCCCGGCGGTCACCCGGATACTCACCCGCCGGTAGAGTTCCCCTTCCCCCTCGTATTCGTCCAGGCGGGCCAGGATGGTTGCCGGAAGCGCCAGGATCACCTCGCCCGCCACGCGGCCGCCCAGTTCGGGAACCACGGCGGGATATCCCTCCACGGCGGGCCCCGGCGCGTATCCTTCCAACACCGCCGGTATTGTATCCGGACAGGGGATGCCAGCCGCCTCTTCAAAGACACGGGGATCCCTCAGCGAGCCGTAAATGAACAGGTTAAAGGTATCAGGAGCCGCCATCCGCGCCACCGTGGGGAATCTTGTCCTTCAGCAACAACGCCACGGAATAATAGTATTGCGGGAAGAAACGAAAGGCCATGCATTGGGGATTGCTCGTCAACGGCGGCGACGCGGGATTGACCATGATGTCCGGCAAGAGGGGGATGGTCATGTACTCTCCCCCCCAGGTTTGCCCTCTCCAGATTTGTAAAACCGACACGTCGAATTTCTCTTCCAACCGTTTCTTTTCGGTCTCCATGGCGGACAGGCTGGTATAAGTGTTGTGGAAAATCACCACGTCCCCCGCGCGGGGCGTGGTCCCGTAATACCATTCGATCGAGGACTGCTTCAAGAATTCCTCCCCCGCCCAGAAGCGCATTTTGACGTTATACACGCCCTCGCGGTAGAACTCGTCCGACAACACCCGCGTCCCCGGCGGGGCCACGCGTTGAAACTTGGCGGACGCCAGAAAACGGGCGGAATCGGCCAGATCGCCGAAGGTGGCCCGCTGGAGAAGCAGCACGGCCGCCGTCATGAGCGCCAGGTTGGCCAACACCAGCCCTCCCGCCCCAACCCGGACGCGGGGATTTTCGATCCGCCCGCCGCAGACAGTCCACCCCCGCGCCGCGGCGATGCACCAAAGCGGCAGCAAGGGCAGCATATAGCGGTATTGAAACGAGAGGAACGCGCTCTGCGCCACTAGAAACACGCAAGCGGCGACCGCGGAAAATCGCACGAACCACGGCCCGGCCCCTTTCGTTCTCGCAAGCGAGACGAAGCCCATGGCGCCCAGGATGAACAATCCATACGTCACCGCCCAGGGCCAGTACAAGACGAATGTCTCGAACATGAGAAAATACTGCGTGACCGTTACCCAGGGACTGAACGATCCCCGTTCGACGAATTGCTCCACATGCCCGAATCCCCGCAGACCGATCCACAATCCCAACGCCAACCAGGGAACGAACGAACCCAGGATGCCCGCCGCGCGCCGGCCGGACCCGGCCTCCTCCCAGGTTTCCTTCCGCTTCCAGATCCATACCAGGGCAAAGGGGAGAAAAAACAATCCTTGGTAGCGCACCAGGGCGGCCACGCCGGTCCAACCCAGCAGCCGGAAGGGGGAGCGTTGGGGATCCGCCCGCAGGACAACGTATTGGTACGCGCACCAGACAAAGAGAGCCAGGAAGAGTGAATCGGTCATCACGCGCAAGGACCAGCGGTTGAAAATCGGAGAAAGGGCCAGAAAAAGCGTTGCCCACAAGGCTTCATTTTCGTTCGTGGTTAAAAAGAGAGCGAGGCGGTAAAACACGAGCAGCGTGATTCCCGAGGCGGCGATGGAAACCAACCGTCCCGCCAGCAGCCAATCGCCGGTCAGAACATGGACCAC
Organism: bacterium; assembly: GCA_041946805.1. Taxonomy (GTDB): domain Bacteria; phylum Hinthialibacterota; class Hinthialibacteria; order Hinthialibacterales; family Hinthialibacteraceae; genus JABLXU01. The sequence goes on along the minus strand of JBHGBC010000122.1, from coordinate 4,810 downwards.
CCAGACGGCGGCGGAATATCCGGGAGGGAAAAACACCACTGGGCTGTCCCACAGCCGCAGTTGGATGATCCCGTCTGTGTATTCCCCCGCGTTGAGGTGGAGGAGGCCAAGTTTAACGGCAAGGGAAACCAGGATGATCCATCCCACCGGCCGGGGAATCCCCGCCGCCGGGGGCTTGCCTTCCGGGAGAGGAGAAGGAAAGGAGAAAAATGCGATTCTTGACATAACCCTCTCAGAAAAGTACAGTTTAGGGGAAACGCGGTAGATGGGCGGCGCGTTTGTTTTTTTTATCCGGTTTCATCATAAATCGACACACGGCATCGATGATACCCTGCTCGATCTAAAATAATTCTTGGTTCGTCAGGCCACTGAATCACGTCAGCCGCGTATGGACCTACCTCCAGGCATACAGAGCCAACGGGAACATTTTCCTGGCAACCGTAACTCTCTCAACGGCGAGTAAGTAGCATGACCCTCGACGCCTTGACCTCGGTCTTCACCAACCTTTTTTACTTTGCCATCGTTCTCGGGCTGGCCGTGATTTTCCACGAATGGGGCCATTTCATCGTCGCCAAACTCTCCGGCGCCAAGGTCGATGAATTCGCCGTCGGCTTCGGCAAGAAAATATTCCGGTACGACTGGCACGACACCGAATATTCCATCCGTCTGCTGCCCCTGGGCGGGCTGGTCAAAATCCGCGGCATGGATCCGGACGAGGTACTGACCGGGGCGGACTTCGAATATCTGCAGCTGGCCCCCTGGAAACGGATCTTGATCGTCGTGGCCGGGCCGTTCATGAATTTCGTCCTGGCCTACCTGATTTACGTTTTCGTGTTGCTGGCGTTCGGGGAAACCTACAACGCCACCACCACCGTCGGCTATGTTCCCATGGGGTCCATGGGTTGGGAAATGGGCCTGCGCAAGGACGACCGGATCCTCTCCGTGAACGGCGTTCCGGTCTCCTCCTGGGATGAAATCTCCGACCTGCAAGCCGATCTTTCCCGTGAAACGCTCACCCTGACCGTGGACCGCGGCGGCCAGGTGTTGGCCAAGGAAAAAGAGATCCCGCCCAACTACACCCAAATCGACGAATCCGAAGAGATCACCCCTCCCCCGGCGTTCGAGGGTATCTTCGTTTCCAGCATACTTCCCGGCGGACCCGCGGCCCGGGCTGGATTGCCGTCCGGAGTGGAAATCCTGACCGTGGACGGAAAAACCTTCGGAACCCGGGATCAATGGTCGGATTACATCTCCTCCCGGTATACCAAGACCCCGGAGGGCGAGTACCGCCCCGAAACCATCACCCTGGTCTACAAGGAACCCCAGGGAGCCACCCACACCCTGGCCATCACCCCGGACATCATCTTCCCCGCGGCGGACGCGGAGCCGTATCAGCCCAAAACCCAGCTGGCGTTGACCTTCCAGGGCGAAATGTCGGTCGAGGAGTACCTGACGCCGACCATCCCCCCCCTGGGCATCGCGCCCAAACTGAATCCAGTGATCGGCAAGGTGCAGGAGGGCGGCCCGGCGGCCGAATCCGGCCTCACCGAGGACAGCCGCATCATCGAGATGAACGGGAAATCCATCGACAACTGGGTCGATGTGCTACGGACCATCTATTCCGTCCCGGTCAAGCAGGTCAACGAGGAATACCAGGCCGAGCCGATTCAAGTCACCTGGCTGGGCCCCGACAACCAAATCCACCAGGCATCCATCACGCCGCGGGTTTCGCTGCAAAACATCCTGACGCCGACCGGCGCGAAGACCGGCAAACGGTATCCGCTGCCCCAACTGGGCATCGACATGAAAATGGACCGCAAGCAGATCGGGGTTCTCGGCGCGGTCACGTATGGCTTTGAGAAAGTGGGGGAAGTCTGCGGATTCATGTTCGATTTCCTGCATAAGCTCTTCACCGGCAACATTTCCCCCAAACTGCTGGGCGGACCGATCGCCATCTATCAACTGTCCGGCGAATCCGGCCGCTGGGGATGGGAGCGCTTTTTCAGCTTCATCGCCCTGCTATCGGTCAACCTTGCGCTGCTCAACCTCTTCCCCTTCCCGCCCTTCGACGGCGGGCACGCGGTGGTTTACCTGGTGGAGATGATCCGGATGAAGCCCATGACCATGAAGCAAATGGAGACTTTTGGTAAAATCGGTTTCGTGTTGATCATCCCGCTCTTCATCTACCTGATCTTCAACGATCTCAGCCGCATGGATCTGTTCACTTGGCTGAAGGGCTTGATCATCGCCAAGAGTTAAGCCGAACCCTCCGGCATGCGCGGGAACGTGAAAATCAACCCATTGACCGCCTTTCGATGATCCGCTGTTTCTCCCGGGTGAAAATCACTCCAAAGACAGGAGTCTCCCTCAAAAAAAAAACCAATATGGATAGAATATCCATAACTCTAACCATTCGCGGGAGGTGGTATTCATGAAGAGAGCACTCCTTTCCCTTCTGTTGATCGCGGGGGCCGGGATGGTGGTTTTGTCCGCCCTGCACCTGGCCGGCGCGGCGGCGCAACCGGGAACGCCCCTGGAAATCAAATCCCCTCTGGGATTGCCGCCGGTGCCGATCCCCGCGGACAATCCGATGACCGTGGAGAAGGTGGAGCTGGGCAAGATGCTTTTCTTCGAAAAGCGGCTCAGCAAGGACAAGGATATTTCCTGCGCCACGTGCCATCTCCCGAAACACGGCTACGCCGAAGAGGAAGAGGTTTCGACCGGACACAAGGGCCAAAAGGGCAACCGCAACGCCAATCCGGTGATCAATTCGCAGTATGCCACCTCCTTGTTCTGGGACGGCCGGGCGAAATCGCTGGAGGAGCAGGCGGGCGGCCCGGTGGAAAATCCCATCGAAATGGCCCATGACATGAACGCCGTCACGAAAGAACTGGGTGGCATTCCCGAATACCAGAAGCGCTTCATGGCCGTGTTCGGCGAAGGTCCCACCAAGGATAACATCACCAAGGCCATCGCGGCGTTCGAGCGGACGTTGCTGGAAGGTCATTCACCCTTCGACAAGTTCCAGGCGGGCGACGCCAAGGCGATCAGCGAAGACGCCCAGAAGGGCTGGGAGCTCTTCAACCAGAAGTTGTGCTCCACGTGCCATACGCCCCCCGTGTTCTCCAACTGGGGCTTCTACAACGCGGGCGTCGGGACGGACAAGAAAGAACCCGACCTGGGCCGCATGGTGGTAACGAAACTGGAGTCGGACAAGGGCGCGTTCCGCGTTCCTTCGTTGCGTGGAGTGGAACAAACCGGCCCGTATTTCCATGACGGAAGCGCGGAAACCTTGGAAGAGGCGGTGAAGTTCATGGCGGGCGGTGGGAAGGACAATCCCAACCTGCATCCCTTGTTCCAGGCGTTGAAAGCGCAGAAGACCACGGAGAAGGAAATCCTGCAGTTGGTGGCGTTTCTGAAATCGCTGACGGGTGAATATCCGGTCGTGGAAGAACCCAAACTTCCGGAATAAGGTATAAGACGTGTCGGCCTGGTTTCTATCCGCGGAGGCTGGTTTGGTATGAACAATATACTGTATGGGATAGCCCTCACGGGGGCTATTCTTTTTTCGGCAGCCGGCGCGCTCGTTCTATGGGCGTTGAGGAGCGGCAAAAAGCCGGTCCGGCAGGGGGCGCTCGTCCTGATTCCCTTGCTGGGCTCTATCACGCTGGGGGCCATGTGGGCCGCCCAGGCCGATTTCCGGGCGAACGATACTCTGTTTTGGGCGCGGTTGATGTCGGGAGATGTTTCCACCTTCTGGGCGCTAGGCAGCCTGGGGCTGATCGCCGGCAGCGGCCTGGCCCTGGGGGCGCTGTCGCTGCAGGACAAGGCGAAAGGGATCTTCCTCGGCGCCATCGCGTTTGCCCTGTCGTGGTATGTCGTGTATCTGCATCCCACGCCGCATTACGTCCCCATTCCCCCGGGAATCGACCGGGAACTCGCGGACAATCTGGCCTGGTTTGCGTTGATGGTGGGCGGCGCGGTCTTTTGTGTGCTGGTGTACCTGAAGTTTCAACCTTATTTAAAGGTGTTCGAAATCCCGGTGACTCTCATCGCCGGGGTGTTTCCCCTGTTGGGGATCCTCGTCCCGGTATCGTGCGTGATGGCGGGCCGGCCGTTGGATCTGGCGGCCCTGGACGCCCGGGCGCGGATTGACGCCCTGGGCTGCCTTTCCTGCCACACGATCGGCGGCGTGGGATTTTCCCATCCGGGCGAGGGCTTGGAATCGGTGGCCAGCCGCAAGGAGGACACCCTGCGCGCCTTTCTGCTCGATCCCTCCGCTGACAGCGCGAAACGGCTGGGCATCCGGGAATCTCCTCTGGGCGAAATGGCGGGGCTGCGGCTGTCCGAAGAGCAAGTGACCTTGGTGATGGAGGCGCTGAAATCCTTGTTCCCCATGCAGCCGCCATCCAAACTCGGCCCGGGCTGGGAGCGGGTGGAAACGGTACTTACCGAGAAGACCTGCTTGGCTTGCCACACTCTCAAGGGCGAGGGCGCGCCGGACGGGGGGATCGGCGGACCGCTCGAAAACGCCGCGCATTTCAGCGAGGCAGTATTAGTGGAATGGCTGAAGGAGCCCTCCGCGGCGAAGGCCATCGAATTGAAGATCCGGGAATCGCCGATGGGGGCGATGACCACCTTCGCGTTGCCGGAAGACCTGGCGAAAGAGGTGGCCGCCTGGCTCCAGACGCTGGGAGAGCCACCGGCCAAGCCGTGATGGATTGAGAGGCGGGGGCTGAATATCCGCCGGGGAAAGGCTTTCCCTCACCCTGTCCCTCTCCCAGAGGGAGAGGGGATTTCAGGTGGCTCT
>JBHGBC010000121.1:0-18448 GCA_041946805.1 bacterium | reverse complement strand
TATCATTCCGGAAAATGGCATATCTTTGGCGCCCCCATGCCCTGCCAGGACGGTGGATTCGATCACTCGTACCGCCTGGATGACCAAGACCGTTTCTTTTCGCCCCAAAAACATTGGGAGGATGATCAACCACTGCCCGCGGTTTCCACCGGCAGTGGGTATTACGCGACCACGGCCATCGCGGATCATGCGATCCACTGCCTGCGGGAACACGCGACGGATTATTCAGACCGGCCGTTTTTTCACTATTTGGCTTTTACATCCCCCCATTTTCCCTTGCAGGCGTTGCAGGCCGATATCGACCGGTATCGCGAACTTTACACCATCGGATGGGACGCCATAAGGCAATCCCGCTGGCGGTGGATGCGCGACCGGGGCATCATCCACTGTGAATTATCGCGGCTCGAACCGGATGTCAAACCGGACTGGAATCTGTCGGCGGATGAATTGCGGAGACAGATCGGGCCTGGGGAAGTGAGTAGCGCCATCCCTTGGAACGATTTGACCCAAGAACAGAAAAAATTTCAGGCCCACAAGATGGCGATTCACGCGGCGATGATCGACCGGATGGACCGTGAGATCGGCCGTGTGTTAGACCAATTGAGATTAATGGGAGATTTCGAGAACACCGTGATTTTATTCGTATCCGACAATGGCGCCAGCGCCGAGCAGATGATCCGCGGTGACCTGCACGATCCGTCGGTTCCGCCGGGTTCGCCACGGTCGTTTCTATGCCTCGGTCCCGGTTGGTCCAGCGCCGCCAACACTCCCTTTCGTCTGCATAAATCCTGGGTGCACGAAGGCGGCATCGCTTCCCCGCTCCTCGTCCATTGGCCGAACGGTCTCCAGGTAAGAGGGGAATTACGGCACAATCCTGGCCATTTTATTGATCTGCTGCCCAGCATTCTGGATTTGTCTGGTATCAAGCCATCGTCCATGTGGAAAGAGAAACCTGTTCCACCGCTGGCGGGACGCAGCCTGGCGCCGGCCTTTTTCGCGGATGGAAGCGTGCCCCACGAGTTTTTCTATTTTCACCACTTAAACAACCGGGCTATCCGGATCGGCGACTGGAAATTAGTATCCGCCGGTTGTCAAGGACCATGGGAACTATACAACTTGAAAATCGACCGGTGCGAAATGAATAACTTGGCCGCACAATATAGCGAGAAGGTGCGGGAGTTGGAAAAGATTTGGGAAAAACATGATACTGAGTTCAATCGCATGGCTGTATCAGAATCCTAATTAAAATTCTCATTTTTTACCTTTCGGCAAAGGCTTTGCAGGTGAAGGACGGAAGGCATCAGTAAGAACCTGTCTTCATGAAATCGAGCACAGCCACGCGAGGGTTTTCTTCAACATGGCGATCCGAATCAGATTCTCGGAATGCAGGGGATTGACATCATAATCTTTGGCCAACCGGCGCTCGATGTTGAACCATGCGAATGTCCTTTCTACAATCCACCGTTTGGGTAACACGGCAAATGTGTCTCGAATATTCGTGGAGATATGCACCAGCGTGTCGAGCCGGATCTCCGCGTAATGGATCGTGTTGCCACGATACCCCGCGTCCGCGGAGGCTGCTTCGACGGTGGGGTGTTTCGTGATCACCGATTCGATCACATAGCCCCCCATTATCGTGTCCAATGTGTTCACCGCCGTCACCTCCACATGCAACAAATGGCCTTCCATGTCCACGCCGATATGACGCTTTCTTCCTTCCACCTTTTTTTCCCCGTCGAAGCCCCGCTGATCTCTGCCGCTGACGGATTTCACGCTTTGCGAATCGATGATGACGTAGGATGAGTACGGATTGCGGCCTTGCTGGACCCGGTGTCGGCGATTGATTTCATCCAAGACCTTTTCCCAGGCGTTCCACCAGCACAGCCGGGCGTAAAAGCGGTAAACGCTTTTCCAGTTCGGCAAATCATGGGGCAACTTTCGCCATTGGCACCCGGTCTTCACCAGTAGAGGATGGCGTTGAACATGATACGCAGGGAATGTTTGCGTCGGTTGCCATACCTGTTGGGGTATTCGAGCAGCGGGCGGATGGCCTTCCATTGCGGATCGGTCAAATCGCTCGGATAATTCATGACCGGTTCCCTCAATCCAGATAAGATGACAAAATACAGGCACTTATCAGATGTTATACGGCCTGTATTTTATAGAGATGAGTTCATACACGATGGTGGTAGAACGTACGCTTGTGATTCCTCAACCGGAGATATGACATGCGAAAAAAACACATTCTATTGATCTCGATGAGCCTCGTGGCAGGCCTGGCGGTTCCGTTGTCAAGTCAACCGCCTTCGCCCGCGCGGGGGATCTTCCCGGTGCGGGAATTCGGCGCGGCGGGGAACCGGGCGGATAACGCAACCCAGGCCATCCAGGCGGCGGTAGACGCCTGCCACGCGGCCGGCGGGGGTGTGGTTTACGTGGAACCGGGGGAATACACCTGCGGCTCGATCCGGCTCCAGGACAACGTCAATCTGCACCTCGAAGCCGGCGCTACCCTGTTTCTAAGCCAGGACCGCTCCGATTTCCCCAACGGCGGCCAAAGCCTGATTCACGCGGAAGGGACCAAGAACATCGCCGTGACCGGCCGCGGCACGCTCGACGGTTTGGCCCAGTATGATTGGACCGACATGAGAGGCCTGGATGTCGAGATCACCCAGGAGATCGAGATCGCTCGGCAGGCGGGCTTGGAAATGAAACGGTATTACCGCCGCCCCGGACGCAGCAATTGCTATATGTTCCTCATCAACGATTCGACGGATGTCCGGCTGGAAGGCATCACGGTGATCAATTCGCCCCTGTGGAACGTGCGCCTGAACGACTGCGACCGGGTCTTCATCCGGGGAGTGCATATTTACTCCGACCTGGAGAAGGGTGTCAACGCGGACGGCATCGACATCGTCTCCACCACTAATGTTGTCATCTCGGATTCAATCATCGTCACGGCGGATGACGCGATTGTCCTCAAGACGATTCCGCGGTCCGAATCATCCGGAGCCGCCAAGCCGGTCGAAAACGTAACGGTCAACAACTGCATTTTGACCTCCTCCTCCACTGCCATGATGATCGGCACCGAGACCCACGCCGACATCCGGCATGTGTTGTTCAGCAATTCGGTGATCCGCGATTCCAACAAGGGTTTCGGCATCAACGTGCAGGACGGCGCCACGGTCAGCGACGTGGTTTTCTCGCACATCACGATGGACCTGAACCGCCGGCATTGGAACTGGTGGGGCAGCGCGGAAACCTTCAAGTTCATCCTGAAGAAACGCACACCGGAATCGAAACTGGGGGCGATCCGCGACATCGTGATTGACCAGGTCATCTCCCACGCCCGGGGCACCAGCACCATGACCGGCCATACCGATCGGCGGCTGGAGAACATCACCGTATCCAATCTTCAGATGTTCATGGAGCCTGAAAACGCGAAGGACAAACGCGCCACACACGCGATCCAGATCGATGGCGTCAACAGATTGACTCTACGCGATGTGTCCGTGAACTGGGACGAGAACGAGACCGAACCGCTGTGGAAGAGCGCATTGGCTCTTCGACATGTAACCGGCTTCGACGTGGATCACTTCCGCGGCCGGCAAGGACTCATAACCGGACCGGCTCCGGCGGTGGAATTATACGACACCGAGGGGGGAATCCTTCATGATTGCCTCGCGGAGAAAAACTGTGGAACCTTCGTGAGTGTCGGCGGGGCACAAACCCGAAATATCAAACTCCAGGACAATGATTTGGAACAGGCCCGCCAACCGGTTTCGTTCGAGCAGGACACCCTGAAGGATTCGGTTCACCTCGAGGGCCGCCACTGAAAGCGCCGAACGGCATGACTCGAAAAATTTGAATTTCAGCCTTATCCGGAGAATCGGAAGGTGAATTCAGGCTCGGGATCACACTATCGTGGAAGGACTGGCGTGACCATATCAATCTGTTTGGGGAATGTGCTCACACACGTTACGCCCTATTTCCGCTCATGGCAGTATGGTATTGAGTATAGTAGGGTGAAATATGGTAATCCCAGAAAGGACCGTGCCAATGGCTGTTCATCGACTCCTGCATTCCATGCAGCCGGTATTCTCTTGTATCTCGTCGTTCTTGTTTCTTTTCACATTCGGAATGTCCATGCTTTTTTATGCCGCTCCCTTGTATGGCGCAGAATCCACGCCACTCCCGTCCTCGAGAAACCTCCAGGAAATCGTCTATCGCGAGACCCGGGAGAATTTTCCCAATCCGGAACGCGGTTTTTACGCGCCCCGCATGAGCCGCCGCCTGGATAAGCTGGAAGGCCTGCGGGAACAGGGCATCACCCTGCTGCTCGTGGAAATGGATCTACGCGAGTTCAAGGAGCGGGATCTATCGCCGGAGAAACTGACCGAGTTGCGCGAGGCGTTGGCGGCGGCGCGGCAGAACGGATTGAAAATCATTTTCCGGGCCGCGTATGGATTCACCCGGAACGATTACCGTGCCGATCCCACGGACATGAACCGGATTCTCGGCCACGTCCGGCAACTGGGAGCCGTGTTGACGGAGAATGCCGGCATCCTTTTCAGCGTGCAGGCAGGCTTTCTCGGCCCGTGGGGGGAATGGCATGGATCGAACTGGGGCGATCCGCCTTCGCTGGAGGCCCGGCGCTCCGTACTGTTCGGATGGCTGGACGCCCTGCCGGAATCGATCATGGTCGAGGTCCGGCGGCCTATGTTCATCCGTGATATCTACACCAATGAACCGGGCGGTTCTACGTTGACGGTAGACACCGCTTACCGTGGATCAAAACTCTCGCGAACCGGCTGGCATGACGATTCGTTTCTGAGCCTGCCGGACGACGGCGGGACGTTCGTGGAGCCGGGCTGGGACCGGCAGCGCGAATTGCTCTGGTGCGGCCAACACAGCCGTTTCACTTCGTTTGGGGGCGAATCGGTGGGCAATGCCGCGAACACACCTATAGACCAGGTCATCCGCGAAATGGAATTATACCACCCGGTGTATCTCAATATCGCCTATCACCCGGCCGTGCTCCGGGGATGGCGGCAAGTGGAATACCGCGGTGAAACCGCGTTCGATTACATTGCCCGGCGGCTCGGTTACCGTTTCGTAGCCGAACGGTTGTGCTACACAAAAGCCGTGAAGCCGGGGGAGACCTGCCATTTCGAGCTAATGCTGAGAAACGCCGGTTTTGCCTCGCCGCACAGTCCGCGGACTGTCATGGCCGGCTTGTGGCGCTCCGGCGAATCCCGGTTGGCGCAGCCCGTCATCCTCCAGGATGCCGATCCGCGCCGGTGGGAACCGGAGGCGGGAACCATCCGGTTGTCTGGCGAAATCCCGATTCCAAAAGATCTTCCACTTGGGACCTGGCAATTGGCGCTCCAACTCGCCGATCCATCGCCAAGCCTGCGGGACGATGGCCGCTACGCGATCCACCTTGCAAACGAGGATATCTCCTTCAGCGAACTATCTGGCTTGAACATCCTGGCCGATGATATCTTGGTCCAATGAAAAAAGTAACAGGTCACCCATCTGAAGTAAATTTGTGTAAAATTCTCCCTTTTTCATGAAAAATCCCCCTGCGAAAAAAATAAATTACATGAAGCGTTACTTCTGGGCCGGTACTGAAGTTTTTTAGGAGTATGGAAAAGAACCGGCTCCCAATCGTCGATCAAATTTCCCCCGCACCTCAAGGCCTCCGCCCAAACCGGGAAGAAACCCCGGAAGCAGAAAAAGAAGGCGGGCCGCCAACCGGGCCATCCCGGCCACCGCCGACGCCAGCCCGATCCCATCGACCGCCGGGAAGAACACCGCCTGGACCGCTGTCCCAACTGCGGCGGTGGTGATGCGCATGATCATTTCGGTTTTCCCAGCGACTAGGGCGTAATAATCCAAACAATGCGAATAACCTTTTACCACTGCTCAAAACGGCGTGGCTACGATCCTATTGCGACCCTCGTCTCCACCCTGTGCGTTTACTCCTGCACTGGACTACTTTTGCCTTCCCGCTCTGTCACATCAAAAAAGTAACCTGTTATCGAATAGACAACCGCGAACGCGTCGTACATTCTGTTTTCGGGCGCGCCCGGCAGACCGAGAACCTCGCAAGGAGTATATCGGTCCTATTCATGCCATGACCAGGATTCGACGGATGTATTCAGCGCTTTCAGGGCGACATTCAAGGCATTGAACGAAGCCCTCCGGGGCCTGGGAGAACCGCCAAAACCTTCCAGATTCTCGAGTGCTATTACAGTTATACCGGTATCCAGGTGATGGATCAATTCCGTGGTGAAACCAATCCCCTCACCTCCACACCCAACAAGGGTGCCCGATATTTCGATACCCGTGGGCGCTTGAATAAACGCGATTCCCATGCCGTAATAATCCATTTGGTCCTTGAAGGGCATATCATCCGAATCTATTTTGACTTTGAAAGGCAACGGTTCCAACATCATGGCAACCGTTGATGGTTTCAGTATTTCTCCGGCAAACAAAGAGGCGGAAAACCGGATAACATCATTGGCGGTTGAAATCAGGTATGGACGAGCTCCATGTTCGGGGAAACCCCACCAGCTATCATAACCGGGAATCACCTTATCCAGGATTTCCTCCGAATAGACAAACGTATGGGAAAGACCCAATGGATCGAGGATGGAACGATGCAATTCTTGTTTGAAAGTCGAACCACTTGCGGCTTCAATCACCAATTGAAGTAAAAACCAATTGGTATCGGAATAATGCCATTTTTCTGGTGAGGCGGGAGCAAAATAGGGGGGGTGATTTTTTTTACTGTTGATAAATATTTCCGGTGAAAGAATTCGATATGAAAAAACTTAAAAGAATATTTCCTGCACCAGAAAATCCAACCGTACTAAAAACCCCACTGGTATGATTCATCATCTGCCGAATGGTTATTTCATCCGCATACGGCACTCCCAAACCCGGTACCCGTCGTTCCAGCGTATCATCCAGCGTGGCTTTCCCTTTTTCTATTAATTTTAACATCAACACATCTGTATATAAGGGTGCTATACAGCCTAAGTCAAAGAGATCATCGGGCTTTAGGGGGACCGCCGGAGTTTTGACTGCCTGGCCATTGGCATCCTTTATGGGTCTTCCGCTGGCATCGGATATGATTTCACCCCGTATCGCATTGCCGGTTACGCCGATCCATAATCCTCTGCCGGGAATGTAGATTCCCATGGCGAGCCCGGACTTTGTTACATTGGCGCCATCCAGGATAGCTTGGAATTGCTGAGCTAAAGCATCGTCCAGCTTTTGGTTGTAATCGAGGGCGAAGGCTCCTGAAGCTCCTCCAAAAATCAAAAGTGGAAAAACGATGAACATCGGACTTTTTTTTATTTGGGTGAACATGGCGATATGCCTCCTAAAAAAGATTTGGGACTACCGGTACAACTCCCACTCCTCGACCGATGAAGTGGAGGGCAACTGTATCAATTCGACGTCGGTGAAATAAGCGATGGCTGGAACGTTATATTCCCCGGAATAAGCGGCGAGTCCTACATAGACAGGATCGGTGAATACCATGGTCCTCGTGTCATAGAGTGTCCAGGCTTGTTTCTTGATATCGAAATAATCCATACGGAAGGTATTGCCTTCCCGGACGATCCGCACCCGGCCGTCTTGCACATCGGAGGAAAGGCTTTCGCTCATTTGGATATCGCCGCCGTAATCTCTCCACATCGCGAAGCCTCCTAAATACCGGCCGACCCAGGCATCGTAAATAACGCATTTCCAATCCCATGAATCTTCAATCCCTATCACTCCACTGCACCAAGAACTAGTACCTTCGGCTCGAATGGTAGCCTGAAAACTGAAATTCCCGGTCATGGTTGTGTATACAGAAACGTGTGCGGTACCCGGGGTGCCACCACTCGTAAGGGTGTATTCCCCCGTCTGGCTGTTGTAGGAAGCGGTGCCGGCAGGCACCGGCCAGTCCAAGGCCCCATCTGGTTCTTCTCTAAAATTGTAGAAAATGCCGATCGGTTTGTTTTCACCTTGGACCAAAGTTGTTTGCCCTCCGATCACCTGGTCGCCTGCATTTCCTGAAAATACGGCATCCCCGGCCGCGGATCGTGGGGGAATGGCGCGGTACGTCAACACCACCGACGCCAAGCGGCCCGTGTAGACTCGTTTCCAGGTGATACCGTCTTCATTGACAACCGATTGATAGCTTAGATTCGAAATATTGGTGACCTCCCATCCTTTAGGGATTTTTTCGGTTACGGACAGCGGTCCGAGTGGGCTAGTCGCGCTGGAGATCGTGAGACTCACATGCACCGGGGCATCGGGTACATAGGCATTCTCATGAAACGAGCGTACCGCCACGATCTGCGCCGCGGCACTGAGCGTAAGTCCTAGAATAAGAACGATCCATACCGTGTTGAACAGCCCTATTTTCTTCATTGGCGTCACTCCTTTCCCAATGGTCTCATCAAAAATTCAATTTCTGTTGCCACTCTATCCCTCACGGGGACCGTAGGCATCCTCAAAACTCATGAATTGGCTGTAGGGATAATCGGGAGGAGGATAGGGAAACTAGGGAGCCGGCTCGATCCCGCCACTCACATAAATTTCATCGTTCAGGACCGCCCGCACGGCTTTTTCCAACTCTTCCGCAAGCTGCGATTTCAAAATAAATCCCCGGGCGCCGGCCTGCAGGGCGGCCCGGACATAGTCCACTTCGGCGTACAGGGAGACGATGATCACCCTCGTCCGGGGATCGAGGACGTGAATTTTGCGCAGGGCTTCGATCCCGTTCAGGCCCGTCAAGGCGATGTCCATCAACACCAGATCCGGTTGACTCGCTTTCACATGCCGCACCACGGCGTATCCCTCGTCCGCTTCTCCCATGACCTCCAGGTCCGGGATTTTCTCCAGCAAAGCGCGGAGCTGTTTCCTTAGGGTCGCGTTTTTATCCGCCAGCAGCGCCCGGATTTTCATCGGAATCCCCTTCGGCCTTTCCAGCCGAAAGCAGTGTAGAGGAAATCTCCGCCGGCTCCCTCCTCAAAACTCATGAATCGGGGGTAGGGAAACTCAGGAGGGGGGGAGGGAAAATAAGGAGCTCAATGATTCAGCGAGGTGAGACCTTTGCGGATGGCATATTTCACCAGGTGGGGGACATCGTGGATATCCAGTTTTTCCATGATCCGCTGCCGGTGGCTGTCCACCGTCGAAATCCCTACATGCAATCGATCCGCGATCTCCTTGGAGGTATGGCCTTCCGCGATCAACTGCAGAATCTCCCGCTCCCGGGAGGTGAGGGAATCCATCTCGGACGCTTCCCCGGCGGCGCCCGACTCGCGCAGGAAATAATTCTCCACCACCACGTCGGTGATGGCCGGGCTGAGGTAGATTCTATTCGCCAGGACCGTCCGGATGGCGATGATCAATTCGTTGAACGCGCAATCCTTGAGCAGATACCCGCGGATGCCGGTCTGGATGGCTTTCTCCACGTACTCCCGGTCCGCATGGATGGACAGGATGATGATTTTGACACCCGGGTATTCCTCGTGAATGAGCCGGGAAGCCTCCAGGCCGTTCATATCCGGCATGGTGATATCCATCAGGATCACCCCTGGATGCAGTTCGCGGGCCCGTTGAATGGCGGTACGGCCGTCCCCGGCCTGCCCCACGACTTCCAGGTCGGGTTGTTTGTCAATCAGCGCGCAAAATCCTTCCCGGACGATTTGATGGTCATCCACCACTAGAATGCGCACCGGCATGATTTCCCTCCGTGTTTTCCGGTACCGGGAGAGTCAGGGTGACCGCCATGCCCGTCGGGCAGGCCGGGCTGATTTCCAGGCGGCCCCCCAGCAGGGTCAACCGCTCCCGAATCGCAAACAATCCATACCCTTTGCCGGCCTGGGCGGCGCCGGGTTCCATTCCCACCCCGTCGTCCGTCACCGTGACGGCCAACTCCCGCGCCTCCCATGCGAGCACGATTTGAACGGACCGGGCCCGCGCGTGCTTGACGGCGTTCATCAGCAGTTCGCGGATGGACCGGAACAAGAACGAACGGACGTCCTCGCCGAGCGGCCGGGACGCTCCCTCCACGCGCAAGTCCATCGCAAGGCCGTATTTTTGTTGAAATTGCCGGGCCACCCAGGCCACCGCCGGCTCCAGCCCCAATTCATAGAGGATGGGCGGGCTGATTTCAAAGGTCAAGGAACGGGTATCCTCGATGGTTTGTTGGATGGAGTCTTGGATGGCATCCCATTCGTTATGGGTACCGGGACGGGAAAACAAGGCGCGCAGGGATTGGATCATGATCTTGCAGGAAGTCAGCGATTGGCCGATGCGGTCGTGCAGGTCCGTGGCCAGGCGGCGGCGCTCGCGGTCTTCCGCCAGTGACAACTCGGACGCCAGCGAGCGTAATTTTTGCCGCTGGGCGTAAAGCAGTTCATTGACCTGGGACAGATCCGCCGTCCGTTCCGCCACCAATCTCCCGAGGTTCAGATGGCGATGGAGAGCATACCCGGCGAAGAACAAGACCAGCAGGGATGAGGTGAGGATGCTCAACTGGAAGAGTGGTTCATTATACCAGTGCGGCTCCACCGTGAAATTCCATACCGCCGGCGCGGGATCGATATTGCCGTTGCGGTCCATGGCCCGGACCTGCAGTTGATGGGCGCCCGCCGCCAGTCCCGGAGCGGTGAGCATCGTCTCGGAAGTGAAGAGTGACCACTCTTTTCCATCCAGTCGCGTGGAATACAACAAGCGGCTGGTATCGGTCTGCTTCCAGCGGTCCAATCCGGTATACACGATCCGCGCGGTCGTGTCCGCCGCGATTTTATTCACGTTATCCCGCGCGGTCAGGAGGGTTTCGGGTGGATCTGGATCCCGTTCCGGATGAAACCTGGCCACACCCAGCGCGGTGCCCGCCCAAATTTGTTTTTGACGGTCCTCGAACACGCACAACACGGTGTTGGAAGGCAGTCCCTCTTCGATGCCAAATTGCAGCCAGATGCCATTCGTGTACCGCCATAAGCCGTTATTCGACGCGATCCAGATGCTGCCATCGGAGCTTCGGAGGAATTGGTATATCAATCCGAATCCGCCGCGCACGAGCTGCCAGGAATGGCCGTCGTATTCCAGCAATTCGTCCTTGCCGCACCATTTTTTCCCGCTCCCGAGGTCGAGCATGTCGCGGCAGCGCCGGAGATGGGCGAAGGATTGGTACGTGGCCCCGTGGTAGTGCCGCAGATCGGTGTCCAGGGTCAGCCAGAAATCATCCTGGTCCTCCACCTGAAGCACTCGGTCGGTCTGGTCCCCCCGCGCGTCCGGTTCCTCGATCTCGGCCATGATTTGGGATCGGCGGCCATCGTCCCGTATCACCTCCAGTTTGTTGATATAGCGGTAGACGATTTTCCAGACCTCGTTTCTGGACGGGATCGGGAAATACTGCAGCGGGAATCCTTGCGTATCCACGCCGATGCGGAAGC
Source organism: bacterium (assembly GCA_041946805.1). Lineage (GTDB taxonomy): Bacteria > Hinthialibacterota > Hinthialibacteria > Hinthialibacterales > Hinthialibacteraceae > JABLXU01. Next base: position 6,980 of record JBHGBC010000121.1, on the reverse strand, counting down.
GCTCGCGCGCCCGGTCAAAATACAGAAAGGAGATCCAACCGGATATGAATAACCGAATGGCCAGCCGGCCGCTGTCCGGCAGAAAGCTGAGCGAGGATTTGGGAATCAGGAGGATTGTGTTCGGCGGGTAATGGTAAATCCGCCAGGCTCCGCCGGGATTCCGGTGGATCAACCGGTCGTTGCTGGAAAACCAGAGTCCTCCCTCCCCGTCTTCGCAAATGGAATCCACCGGATTTTTCAATCCCCCGATCTCCGGGGGAGGAAACCAGAGCGGCGTGGAAAATTTGGCAATCCCCTGCCGCGTGGCCACCCAAAATCCATGGCGCGGATCGGCGGCGATGTCGGTGGTTTGCAGCGTGAAAAAATCGTCCTGGAGGGGAATATCCGCGCCTTCCGGGCTGATTTGGGTAAAGGCGCAGTTAAACTTGTTCACCAACCATGCCGAGCCGGCCTCGTCCCGGATTCCGATGCCCGAATCCTCTTTCCACCGATCGCGTATCCTTCCATTTTTGAACTGCCCGCGAAACGTTCGCTCCTTGCGACAGGACAGCAGAAAACCCAAGTCCTCATTCCCCCGGAGGTGAAATATCGGGGAAAAGGCATACGCCGGATCGAAGGGCATTTTTTCCCAGCGGATCTCAGTAAGCCGGTGGCCGGATGAGGGCGGCGTCATTTTCACCAGGCCGTCCGTCTCGGCGAGCCAATACGCGCCGTCGGCTTCCTGGGAATTGATGAGCCGGAGATCGGGCAGTTGATAAAGGCTAGGCGTGGAAGCACGCACCGTCCGGGCCTGGCGGGTGGCGGCGTTGAATTCCAGAATCCGGTCATGGATTTGGATAAACACCTGATCCGTGGCGCCGGGCAGGACGCCGGCCGGGAAGGTGGCGGATTCGATCTCCGGCACGGCGTACGCGATCCACCGCCCCTTTTTATATTGCCGTAGACCCCGGTTGAAATAGGCCGGGTATGAGAAGGTTTGGAGAGAGGATGGGGCCAGACCAAACGAAACCGACCAGATTTCTCCGGCCGCGCTGAGGATGGGAAATTGGGCGATATCCCCCGCGGGGATGGTCTCGGCTTGGTATCCGGCCAGGCGCAGGTATTCACCCTGGTTGTTTTTGTGGGTGAGAACTTCACCCCCGGCGTTCACGAAGAGCAACCGGTCGCCATCCATAACCTCCAATCCGTCGGATTGGTTCCAATACCGCCGAATGAAGAAACCGGGGCCTGGTTCTCCGGTCTGCGCCCAGGTGGCGTCCGTGTCTCCCACAATGGGTAATTCCTCGGTGTTCCCGTGCAGCGACAGATAGGCCTGGTTTGAGGTGACGGGAGTCAGTTGATACGTGATGGCCATGGTCCCCGGTTCGGCGGTTAGTTTCCAGGAAAGCGTCGCGTCGTGGATTTCCCCCCCGGGGCTGAGCCGGCTAGCGCTCCAGTCCGGCGGGATCGATTCTTGGATGTTCACTTCCTGGCTGTGGGAGGAAAGGTTATGGATTTCCAGCGTCACCGGAATGGGGTTATTCGATTCAAAAAAGGCAGAAGGCAATTTCCGGCGAACGATGGGGGGAATATCAACCAACGGCCGCAATTGTACATCCCGGATCCGGACATGCGCCCATTGCTCATTATCGCAACGATTGGCTATCGCGAAGCCGTAGGCGACAGGATCCCGCATCGGGACAAAAACGGAATGATAAAAATGCCAATGAACCCCATCATCCGACCATTCCGTGTAGAACAGGTCGAGCGGCGCGATCCGGCTGATCCGCATGTAAATCGCCTTTCCCCAGGAGGTGGAGGGAAAATCCTTGGCGATAAAAACCGTGCTGTCCGCGGCTTGATTTTCCTGTTCCCGCCAGGTGACGCATGGGGTAAGTCCTTCACCCCAACCTTCCGTCACACATTTGGAAGTGGAGAGGGGCCCTTTTTCGCGGATCATCGGCCCGGCCGCGTACCAGGGATCGAAGGGATTGCCGCTCTCGATCCATTCCACCTGCCCGCTCAAACTCCACGATCCGGCGCGTTCGGTGTAGAGATAGAAACCTTCATCCGATCCAAAAAAAATTTGTTCGCCATTCCCATATAAATCATAAACCGTTCCCTCCGGCGTCTCCGTGATTTCCACCCGCCCGGGGACTTTATACCGCCCCCAGCGCGGCGGGCTTTCCGGCATGCCCCAGTCGGCGGTGGCGTCGAAAATGCCGAAGCGGCTCGCTGATAGGGATGGCGGTTGCGCCGTTTTTGAAACGCTTTGGGCCTGCGGATTCTGGATGAGAACCAGAAAAAGGGCGAGGAAAATTGACCGGTACCGCGTATTGGACATGACCAACCCTCCCGGGAATGGTCATTGCGCCGGATCGAGGATCTAGGCGTGTGGAACCGCTCATTGGATACATTATCCTCCAGCAGAGAAATGCATGTCAATTGTGTTTCGCGATCGTTAGGATTATCCAGGAATCCTGCTTGCCCGTGGGGATGTAAATTTCGATGCTCGAATTCGTTCCCGCCCTCTTCTCCCATGTAAATCCGGGCGGATCAAGCTTCTATAACGCTATCCCCCCCCCGGATTTCCGCCCGGCGCTCCTCCGGAAAAAAATCCGAAAAATCCCTCTTGACACGGCTCCGCAAATCGTATACAGTCCGTTATCGTCTATTATCACACTGTATGTGAGGTGAGCACGTGGCTTCGGAATCGTCTCGCGGGTTGAGCCCCTCCGAGTGGAAAATCGCCCATATCATTCAGGAACTCCAAGCGGGCGCCGCCCGGGATATCTACACCATCACGGCGGAACGGTACGGCTGGTCGGTGGGCGTGACCAAGACCTACCTCAGCCGCATGGTGAACAAGGGCCACCTGACCTACACCCAGGTGGGGAATTGTTATGTGTACCAGCTGTCCGATTCGGTGATGAGATTGTTGTTCGAGGAAGGGGAGAGTTTGATGGAGAAGGTGTTGCAGGATGTCCGGGTGCCGTTTCTCTTCCACCTGGTCCAGCGGGGCCGGCTGCCCGAGCGCGATCTCCAGGAACTGCAGGCGCTGCTGGAGGACTACCGGCGGAGCGAAAAGAAGAAGAAAAAGGGAGGCTAGGGGATCATGCCTTGGATCGAGTATGGCAACGCCTGGGCGGCGTCCTGGGGGGCCTGTATGGTTCGGGGGCTCATCGATTCCACCGCCGTCTTTCTGCTGATCTCCGGTTTGTGGCGTCTCCTGCGGAACCGGTGTTCCCCGCAATTCGGATACTTTCTCTTCGTGATCGTGTTGGTCAAGCTGGCGCTTCCCGGCCCCATCTCCGTTCCCGCCCTGCTCCTTTCCCTCATCCCGGCCCCCCTGGAAACCCACGTGGAGAAATGGATCGCCCCCGGCGCGGCCAATCCGCGGCCGGATAGGGCGCTCCCGGAGTCCGCCGCCCCGCCCAGCGGCTCCGCCCCCTCCGCCGGGGATCCGGAAAATCCTCCCGCCCCGCCCCAGCTTACGGCGGCGGCCTGGCTGATGCTGGGCTGGCTGCTGGCGCTGCCGCTGCTGACCGCGCGCTGGATCTGGACGGTCCGGCGGATTCACACCCTGCTCGGGCGGACCCAGCCCCTCGAGGAAAAACAACTCCCCCTCGATTTGCGGGCCCTGCAACAAACCGCCGGCGTGCGGCAGCCCATCCGCTGGGTGACGGCCCCGTGGATCAAGTCCCCCGTGACCTACGGGGTGCTGCGTCCCGTCGTCCTGGTGCCCTCCGGGATGTTCACCCGGTTCACGCTCAACCAGGTCCGGTGGATCCTGCTGCATGAGCTGGCGCACATCCGGCGGGTGGACGCCGTGGTGCTCCTGCTGCAACGGATTCTGCACATCGTGTTCTTTTTCCATCCCGTGGTGTGGTGGACCAACGCCCAGATCGATCTATTGCGCGAATACGCCTGCGATGACGCGGCCCTCTCTAACAGCCGGGTTCCGCGCGGCGATTGCGGCGAAGGTTTTTTGTCCATGATCCGGCAGGAAAATGCCCTCCCGGTGTTCCTGCCGGCCACGCTGGGCCTGGTCGATTACCGAACCTTGATCCGCCGCCGGCTGATGCGGATTCTGGACGGGGAGCGCGAGGTGCGGGCCCGCTTGTCCCCGGGCGCGGCCGCGGCGCTCCTCGGGATCGCGTTCGGCCTCGCGCCCTTCAGCGCCTGGACCGCGTTGGCCCAGGCGGCGCGCTGGACCCAACTCGCGATCCGCCCCCAGGACGCGCCGGGGCCCCGGGCCGCCGCGGGCATGGCCTACGATGTCCGCCGCGGGGTCGCGGTCCTGCATGGCGGGTTGGACTGGGACCAGCTCCTCGCGGACACCTGGGAATTCGACGGGACATCCTGGACGCGCGCCGCGGAATCGGGTCCGGCCCGCTATTGCGCGGGGATGGCCTACGATCCGGCGCGCGGCGTGACGGTTTTGGAGGGCGGCTATAACACGTCCACCATGACGTTTAATCGGCGGACCTACGGCGCGTCCACCCGGGAATGGGACGGCCGCCAGTGGCGGGAGGCCGGTTTCGGGGATCCTCATCCGCGGGCCTGGGTGGCGCTGGTGTATTGTCCCGCGCTGCGCTGCGTCATCCGGCATGGCGGGGTGGATGGCAATCCCAACGGGCCCGCGGCCACGTTCCTGGGGGATACCAGCCGCTGGGACGGATCCCGGTGGATCCCCATCGCGGACGGCCCGGTGCGGGCGGGGCACCAAATGGTCTACGATTCCGCCCGCCAGAGAGTGGTGCTGTTCGGCGGGATCGGCGCGCCCGATTTGTATCCGGACGACACCTGGGAATTCGACGGTACCCAGTGGACGCAAGCGGCCACGAGCGGTCCTCCCGGACGGCACTGGTTCGGCTTCGCTTTCGAAGGCTCCCGGGGCGTCGCGGTTCTCTATGGGGGGAATCGTTGGATGGGATATTACGACCACGATATTTGGTTGGGGGACACGTGGGAATGGGACGGCCGGGAATGGCGGGAGACGAGCCAGGCCGGCCCCGGCCGGGCATACTCGCCCGCCATGGTCTATGACTCCCGGCACGGCAAAATCATCCTGTTTCTCCCCGGAGGGCGGGGAACCGGCACCGCCGCGGTCGAACGGGATACTCCCAATCTCGAGATCCTGCGGGAGACCTGGGAGTATGCCGCCGTACCCCGGGGTACCGCCTTCCGGTTCCCATTCGGGCTAGGGAATTAAAAAACAAGGCATCGGTGCGATGGAGGGTAGGGGAAGTAAGCGTATGGGTATGGTTTTTTCAATTTGTAATATTCTAAATCTATAATTTTGAGTAGATTTTTATCAGCTTCGGTATAAAGGAGCCTGGAGCATGAAAAAGATCGGATTGTTCATAATATTATGGACGGCAATCGGTCTCGGTTGGGCGCACAACGCCCCGGCGCAGCCCACCGCCGTGCGGACCATGTCTTCACCCGGATACACGCCAGGTTTGCCGGTGGTAATAAGTATCAAGATTACTCGGAGTGAACCGGTGGATGTGACCGTCGTGGAGAGACCTCCCGCGGGCTGGACTATCAGTCACGTCCTGCCAGCCCGTATCAGTGGTATTAACAATGGCGTGATCACCTGGAATATTCCTTCATCATCCTTGGCGAGTATTCTCAGCTATACTGTCATTCCCTCCGATACCGCTTTCGGGAAGGCCGAGTTCTCCGGAAGTGTTGGCGATCGAGTGATCAGCGGGACGTCAACAATATATCAAGTGGAGCCTGAACCCATCGGTATTTTTCAAAATCAGTTCAATCTGGGCACAATTCCTTCCACCTCGGCGGAATACGATAGTCAAACCGGTGAGTATAGCGTCCATACCATCCTGGGTTCCGGGGTACAAGACGTGGTATGTGGTCATTACCTTTATTGCTCAACTTCAGGCGATTGCACTATCGAGGCACAATGCGAGGTCCAACACCCTGGTGATAATCCATTTTATCACACCGCGGGTATAACCATATTCACTTTTTATGATGCCAAAAACTTCTTTTCCTGTGTCACCATGGAAGTGAAAGGATCGGGAAGCCCGGAATGTTATGTCTTTGAGGCTAATCAATCAAATTTACCTTATGTGCTTGAATTTGGCAGTCACACGTCGTCGTCGGGACGATTCCGGATCGACCGCCGGGGAGATGTGTTTTATTTCTACAATTTCAATCCTCAACTTCAGGAATGGAAGCTGGTCGACACGCGACAGAAAAAGTTACAAGATCCGGTGTGTTTGGGTCTCGTGACCGTCTGCGGTAATAATTCCTATACCCAAGGGGTATTCCGGGATGTGAAATTGACCATGCAGGTTACTCCATCGGCGGTGAAGGACTGGGAGGTATATCAATAAAGAGTTAAATACATGCAAGCGGAATCATCGGAGGAAACCAAAAAATGAATCCAAAAATCATGCGTGCAGCGATAGGTGTGGTTATGGTACTCGGATTGGCGTTCAACACCTCGGCGCAGCCCACCGCCGTGCGGACTATGTCGTCACCCGGAAACGCGCCGTCATCACCCGGATACACCCCCGGCATACCTGTGTTTGTAAGTATCAATATTACTCGGAGTGAACCGGTGGATGTGACCGTCGTGGAGAGGCCTCCCATAGGATGGACTATCAGTCACGTCCTACCAGCCCGTATCGGTGGAATCAATAATGGCGTGATCACCTGGAATATTACATCATTATCCTTGTCGAATATACTTAGCTATACGGTCATTCCCTCCGATACCGCATTCGGGAAGGCTGAGTTCTCCGGAAGCGTTGGCGATCGAGTGATCGGCGGGACGGATACGATGGACCGAGTGGATCCTATACCCATCGGTATTTTTCGAAATCAGTTCAATCTGGGCACAATTCCTTCCACCTCGGCGGAATACGATGGTCAAACCTTTGAGTATAGCGTCTATACAATCCTGGGTTCCGGGGCACAAGATGTTGTATGTGGTCATTACCTTTATTGCTCAACTTCAGGCGATTGCA
>JBHGBC010000120.1:0-18571 GCA_041946805.1 bacterium | reverse complement strand
GTCTGAATCAGGATGGCCAGGATGGACAAGATGAACAGGATGGCGATGGGTTACGCACTGCGTGATAAGCCAACCTGCGATTATGAAATTAAATCCCCGCGGGGGATAATTGTGAATAGCCGTAGGCGATAGCCCACGGTGTTGTGATAAAAAAACATCAACCCCGCCGGGGTTGAACGCATCACCATTCGGCCCTTACCGGGTCGATATCTTTCTGAACGGTACCGGGGGTGGCAACCCCCGGCTATCCACATTCAATCCATCCGGGATTGTTTCGGGCAAGATGCCTGCTCTTCGATGGCGGCCGGCCACGGAGGTCCATCCCTGCAATCACCCCTGGTGGTTATCGCATTACACTCCAATTCATCCTCCGGTTCCATCTTTTCCATGTCCGTAGGCTTCCACTCCCCCGTATGGTACACTCTTCTCGTTTATTCTCGTTCAAATCAAAGCTGAAATATCTTACTCTGATAGAAGCGAGGGGAGAACCATGCTGGGACCGCTGCCCTGCCTCGTGATCGGGATCGCGTCGATCCTGGTTTTGATGTTGTATTTCCGTTTCCACGCGTTTCTGGCCCTGATCAGCGCCGCCATCATCACCGCCGTGCTTTCCGACCGCATTCCCATTGAGAATTCTCTGCCCCTGGTGGCCGCCGAGTTCGGGAACATGATGGCCAACATCGGCATCCTGCTGGTCATGGCGGCCATCATCGGCAAATGCCTGATGGACAGCGGGGCCGCCGACCGCATCGTGCGGGCCTTCACGCGGCTGTTCGGCGCGGGGCGGGAACATTACTCGCTGCTGGCCAGCGGTTTTGTGCTCTCCATCCCGGTGTTTTTCGACACGGTCTTCTACCTGCTGGCCCCCCTGGCGCGCGCCGTCTTCGCGCGGCGGAAAACGCAATACGTGCTGATCATCTGCGCCACGGCGGCCGGCGGCGCGTTGACCCACGCCCTGGTTCCGCCCACGCCCGGCCCGTTGATCGTCACCGAACAACTGGCCCAATACGTCCCGGTCACGATCGGAATGAGCGTGCTGGTGGGCATCCTCGTGGCGGCCGTCCCCGCGATCGTGGGCGGGGTGTTTTACGCCAATTGGATCGACCGCCGCCTGGTGGTGACGCCCAAGGACGCGCTGGGCGTTTCCCAGAAGGAACTTGAAGCCACCGCCCTGAAGCCCGACCACGAACTCCCCGGTCTGACAGCGTCCCTCGTGCCCTTCATGCTGCCCGTGATTCTGCTGGCGGGGACTTCCATCGCCCTGCCGTACATCCCCAAGGATTGGCAAGCCGCGGCCCAGCCCGCCATGCGGACACCCGCCGTCGCTGATTCCGCCGCCGCGGAGGCCGCGCCCGCGCCGGTGGATTCCCAAAAAGTCCTGATCATGAAGGCCCTCAAATTGTTCGGCGACAAGAATCTGTCCTTCTTTTTGGGAGCCGTGATCGCCATCCGGCTGCTCATCCGCCAGAAGAAACTGAATTACCCAAAAACCATGGAATTGCTCGAGCCGGCCATCGCCAGCGGCGCGATGATCGCCTTCATCACCTGCGCGGGGGGATCGTTCGGCAAGGTGCTGGCCGCGTCCGGCGTGGGGGACGTCATCGGCCATGCCGCGCGGGAGTGGGGGCTGTCCATGCTGCTGTTCGCGTTTCTGACCTCGTCGCTGATCCGCATCGCCCAGGGTTCGGCCACTGTGGCCATGATCACCACGGCGGGCATCATCGGCCCCACGTTGCCGCAGATCGCGCTGCCCTACCACCCGGTCTATCTCATCATGGCCATCGGCTTCGGCGCGTCCGGCTACTCCTGGATGAACGACAGCGGGTTCTGGATCTTCGGCCAGTTGACCGGCCTGTCCGAGGCGGAGACCCTCAAGACCTGGACCGCCATGTTAACCCTCATGGCCTTCGTGGGCATGGTATGGGTGTACGTGTTGACCAAGATTCTGCCGCTGGTGTGAGGGGGGATTTTGGTGGGCTACGCCGCGCTTTGAGCCCACCCTGCATTTCTACATTGCTTTTGGTGAGTTTCGTTGCGCTCAACCCATCCGACTTTTTCATGGATGAATCACTATCTTGTTGCGTGCGGGGCTGCCCATGACTTCCACCGCCTTGTGGATCTCCGTGAGAGGGAAGCGGTGGGAGATGACTTTTTCGGGATCGATCAGCCCCCGTTCCATCAACCGGATGGCGTTCTGCATGGCGATGGGATTGGTCCCGAAGCTGGAATCCATGCGCGCTTCCATGAAATGGGTCAGGCCGCCGTCGAGTTCGAAGGTCTCGTGAGTAGTGATGCCGAACACGTTCCAGCGCGTTCCCCGGCGCAGCAGGCTGACCATCAGTTGCACGGCCTCGATGGGGCCGGCGGCTTCGATGACGAAATCCGGCCCCTCGGGTATGATGTCATAAATCGCCTTTTTCGCGTCGCATTGCGTGGGATTGATCAGATGGGTCGCGCCCAGTCGGCGGGCGGTCTCCAGGGCGTATTCGCTGACGTCCACGGCGATCAGGCGGCCCGCCCCCGCGGCCTTGGCCACCATCAGGCAGTACATGCCGATGCTGCCCGTGCCGATGATCACCGCGTCGTCGCCGATTTTCATTTCCGAAAAATAGATCACACCTTTCCACGCCCCGCTGACCGGCTCGGTCTGGCAGGCGGCGTCGAAACTGATTTGCGGAGGCTTCTTGTAAATCGAAGTGGCCTGGGTGACGGTGTATTCGGCGAAGCTGCCCGGCCGCGTGTCCTCCGGCCCGTCGCCGCCCGTGGTGTACGAATGCTCGCAGTAATGCGTGTTGCCCACGCGGCAATGGGGGCAAAAGCCGCAGAAGCCGCTGGGCTGGATGATCACCTCGTCCCCCTCCTTCACGTGCTTCACGCCCGCGCCCACGGCCGCGACGACGCCCGCCGGTTCGTGTCCGGGGATGAGGGGGAAATTCACATTGCGCCGGATCCCTTTGATCGCCTTGTAATCGGTGGCGCAGAAGCCGCAGGACTTGATCCGCACCGCCACCTCGCCCGCTTTCGGTTCGGGCGCCGGAACCTCTTCCAACTCCAGTCGATTGAAATCGTGTAACACCGCGGCCAGCATGAATCATCTCCCGATTCGTAAGGATGCGGTTATCTTAGCATGGCCTGGAGAAGGAAAGCCATGTCTGGAAAATGAATGAATCTCAATAAAGCGTCCAATCTTCCACCGGGACCGGCAGGGATTGAAACAGAAAGGCGCGGCGGTGGGATACATACCACTTGAGGCGTTCTACTTCTTCCCCGTAATCCCAATTGGCCTGTTCGCCATGAATCTGCTTGTCCCAGGGAACCTCGTCGCGGATCAAGGCGTCCAGGGCGTCGATCCGGGCGAACTGGCGTTCCTCGGTGAACACGGTTTGTAAGAAATCCCGCATGCGGTTGTAGTACATGGTCAAGAACCGCTCCTCCCGCAGAAACCGGTTTTGCACGTAATTCCACCAATCCGAGCTGAGAGTCGGCGCGGGGTGCCCCTTGATTCCCGTCAGGATGTGCTGGTTATAGTAAATGTTCCAATCGGCGAATTCGCCCCAGGTGCGGTCCAGGTCCCAGGGGAAAAACTCCCACTTGCCCGCGCCCGCCGTGTCCTGAAACGCCAGGTGATTCTTGGTCAAGTGGTCCCAGTTGGAGATGCAGGCGTTAACCACCAGGTAATCGACGTACGATTCCACGTTGAAATGCTGGTTGAAATACTCGTGCACCTCCGCGTCGGGGATGCGGTTGATGTCTTCGATCATTTGGATCAGCGCGTCGTAGGATTCGTCCCGGTTGGTCTCTTTTTCATAGGTTTGGATGTATTGACTTTCCGAACCGAGGATTTGGTACTTCCCCTCGCTTTTGTAAAGACTCCCTCCTTCGCGGTGGATCCGTTCGAGAAAACGCTCGTCGGGTTGTTCGACTTCGGTGTAGAGGCCGAAGGGTTCGCCGTTCAGCTGCATCCATACGAAACGCGCCTGGCACCCGGGATTGGACGAATCGGCGAAGAGATCGTAGGACAATTTCTCGCGCATGTAAGCCCGGTCGTGGTAGTTGGAATTGAGGTTGATCGTGCGCAGGCCGTTGTAGTACCGTCCCTTGTTGAAGCGGATCTTCCAGTTCTTCTTGGGCCAGGAGCGCGCCCAGGCCCCCCGGTAGCGCACGTGGATCCGGTCGAAAACCACGCCGTCCACCGCCACCATCCCCTCCACCATGACATCCGATTCGGGATTGCGGTTCAGCTGCCGGATGAGTTCCGGGGCCACAAACAAGAAATAGATGGGCAGATCGGTATTCACATCCCCGTCGTAAACGAAGTACCCATGGCGCGGGGTGGGCTCGTTCCGGCGTGGAGTGATGGTCTCGCGGCCCAGATCATCGGTGGCCCGGATCGTGAACAGCACCGGCGTCTGCGAAGCCTGCGGCGGCAACTGCGCGGCAAGAAGGCCGTCGCCCGCAATCCGGTCCGGAGGCACTCCATCATCCCGCATGGGCGCCGCCGCGGGGGTTTGATTCACCGTGTATTCCAAGGTGACCGAGCGGAGCGGCGCGCCGCTGCTGATCCGCGCCTCGATCGTCACCGCGTCCCGCGGCGTGGGCTGAGTGGGTGTCCACATGATTTCCTCGAAAAAGGGGGGCAGCATCTCTTGCCAAACCTGGTTGCGGATTCCCGGAGATCCCTCGCCGCCCAGTTGGATTTCGGTTTGCGGCCCGCCTTCCAGCCCGGCGGTCAGTTTGGCGCTTCCCTGGCCCGCCCGCACCCAGAATTGCAGACGATAGGTATGCCCCGCGGTCATCCCGGAAATATCTTGATAAACTCCCAGACCTTGACCGCCGAGGGCCGCCGTCCGCTCCAGATGCAAGGCCCGGCGTCCCGAATAGGATTGTTCGATGCCCGCGGCGCTGTTGCGGTGTTCGGCGTCCAACTGCCAGCTCAGCAGGCTGGATTCGAAGGATCCATTCGCCACCCAGTTTTGCGAGGCGGAGGCGTCGGGCACGGCCACCGCCCAATCGGTGACCTGGATGCCCACGGTTTCCGAGCCGTCGGCGTAGACCAGCGTGATGGTATCGTAGAGGGTCTGCGCGTTGACGGCGGTCACCAGAAAATGCAATTGACTGAATTTCCCTTCCGGCAGGACGATTTCCTGCCCCAGGGACCGGATGGCGTTGTTTTTCCCATCGTCATAGGGTCCCAGGTTCCACCAGATTGGGGGGGTCCCCAGGCCGGATTTCAAAATCCGGCCGGAAGGCAGCAGTTCCGCGGCGTAGGTAGCCCCCCCGCCGTCCAGATCGCCATCATGGAGATTGGTTGGCCAGGAAATACCGTCGGTATCGAAATACCCCGATAAATCCACGGGCGCCAGGTCCGCGCCCGCCTGCGCCGTCAGGCCGAATACAAAAATCCGCGATTCCTGGGATAATTGGACGCTTAGGAGATCCCGTCCGGGATCGACATTCACGGGCACGAGGGAGAAATGCATGTCCAGACCCTGGTCGCCGCCCGGCAGATGGCGGTAATTCATGGGCCATACGGCTTGTTCGGCCTGCAGACCGCCCAGCTCGGTGAGTTGCACGGCATCGATCCAGGCCTCGCCGGATTCCTTCAGGGCAAAGAAAATCCGGGAGCCCGCCGCGGTTCCCTCCAGGTCGATGCGGGTCCAATCCACGATGCCCTGGGCGGTGTCCCAATCGCGGGCGGCGTTGTTATCCAGGCCGGGATTGACGCACTCCAGGGACGGCCCCATTTCGTCCGCGGCCACCGGCCAGGGGAACGAATCCGAGTAGGTGACTTCGTCCACCAGGTCTCCCTTGGCGTCGCTGAGCGCGATGCGCTCCCCTTTGTCGCTCAGTTCACCTATATAATTGCCCACGACGTTGTTGATTCCATATTTTTCCCGGACGCGGGCCTGGTTCTGGGCCACGACCAGGTACGAATCCGGCGGCAGGAGGATGTTGGCTGGGAAACTGTACCGGATGCCGTCGGAGAAGTACCACCCGCTCAGATCGATGGGATAGGAGCCCCGGTTGTATAGTTCGACATATTCTTCCGACGCCAGGCCGCTGGCGGGGTGGTACATGATTTCGTTGATGACAACGTCCGTGGAATCCGCCGCGGGGACGGCAACCGGAAACACGATGAACAAGCAAAACGGGATACAATTCATAGGATTGATTTTTTCATTCCCCCATCGTTGTTATTTCAATTGGAATATATCGAAAAATATCGAAAGTGACATATTGAATCCAGGGGCATGGAGCGGAAAGAGGCCGGACAATCCGGACAATCAACCCATCGAAGGATTCGGGGAATCCATTTCCTTCATTGAGAACCACCGACTTCAATGATAAGCTTTCAGGCAAATCGTATTGCAGACATACGGGGAGGATCAAACATGGATTTACGGTTGGCTTATGGAAAAAAAGGGTTGGACATTCAGGTCCCGGACCGTAATCTGGCGGGCGTCATGCACATGCATGCCGCCGATCCGATCGCGGATCCCGTGCGGGCGATCGAAGATTCGCTGCGTGAACCGATCCACAGCCGGCCGTTGCCGGAAATTGCCCGCGGACGCTCATCCGCGGTGGTGGTGATTTCGGATATCACCCGGCCGGTCCCCAACCGGATTCTGTTGCCCCCGATTCTGCAAACCATCGAGGAAGCGGGAGTTCCGCGTGAAAAGATCACCCTGCTGATCGCCACGGGCATCCACCGTCCCAATTTGGGCGATGAGCTGGTGGAGCTGGTGGGGGCTTCGATCGCCGAAAACTACACGGTGGTCAACCATTATTCCGAAGATCCCGAAACCAACGCCTACGTATGTGAAATCGGGGGCGGCATTCCCGTTTATCTCGACAAGACGTTTCTCGAGGCCGATCTCAAAATCCTCACCGGCCTCGTCGAGTTGCACCTGATGGCCGGCTTCTCGGGCGGGCGCAAGGCCGTGCTGCCGGGCATCGTCACGCTCGAAACCATGAAGCACATGCACGGGTACCGCATGCTGCAGCAGGACAGCACCTACAACGGCCGGTTGCGGGGCAATCCCTTTCACGAGGCGGGAGTCGCGATCGCGCGCCAAGTAGGCGTGGATTTCATCGCCAACGTCACCCTGAACGAGAAACGCGAAATCACCGGCGTGTTCAGCGGCGATCTCGAGGCCGCCCATGAGAAAGCTTGCGGACTCGTGACGAGGTGCGCCATGATCCCCATCGAGGAGGAAGTGGACATCGTCATCACCAACGGCGGCGGGTATCCACTCGACAAGACCCTCTATCAGTCCATCAAGGGCTTCGTGGCGGCCCTGGAAGCGGTCAAACCGGGCGGCACTGTGATTCTCGCGGCGCGCAACGAGGAAGGCGGCGGCAGCCACGAGTTCGTCTCCCTGCTCCGGCAACTCGAGGACCCCATGCACTTCTACCGGCTCGTCAAGGAACCGAACTACATCGCCAAGGACCAGTGGATGATTCAAGAGCTGGTCAACGGCCTGCATCATTGCGAATTGCTCTACTTCTCCGAGGGCATCAGTCCCAGCGACATGCACGAGTTTCTGCTCACGCCCATCGCCTCGGTGGAGGAGGGCATTGAACAGGCCCTGCGGCGGCACGGCCCGGACGCGAGGATTCTGGTCATTCCCGAAGGCCCCTACGTCATGCCCAAACTGCGTGATTTGAAGAAGAAGATGTACTCCTGGCAAACCAAAGGCGTGGCGGTGTGAATGATGGGAAATGAAGTGGTGCTTGCTCACAGCCCGTGATACAGGAGGTTGCCATGATCGAAGCCAAGCAAGTCCGGAAGGCCGATTATCCCGTCGATGACATTTTCATCAACCGCTGGTCGCCCCGCGCCATGTCGGGTGAAGCCATCTCCCGCGTAGAGTTGATGTCCCTCTTCGAGGCCGCGCGCTGGGCTCCCTCCAGCTACAACAACCAGCCCTGGCGGTTCCTGTACGCGTTGCGGGATACGCCGGAGTGGAGCCTGTTTTTCGATCTCATGGTCGAATTCAATCAGAGTTGGACAAAAAACGCGGCCGCCCTCGTCGTCATTGTCTCCAAAAAAAATTTCGATCACAACGGCCAGCCTTCCCTCACGCATTCGTTCGATACCGGCGCGGCCTGGGCCAGCCTGGCGCTGCAAGGTTCCCGGAAAGGCCTGGTGGTGCACGGCATGCAGGGATTCGATTACGGCAAAGCCAAGACGGTCTTGAACATCCCCGATGACTATCAGGTGGAAGCCATGGCGGCCATCGGCAAACCCGGCCGCCTGGAAGACCTGCCGGATACCCTGCGCGAACGCGAAACCCCCTCTTCCCGGAAACCGCTCGCCGAAATCGCGTTCGAGGGGAAATTCATGAAATAAAAATGTACCTCCATCGGGGCTCCACCTGAATAACCGTAGTTTTGGCCTGCGGCGATATACCCTGGGTGGACACCCAGGTCCCTCTCTTACCCTGGCCCATTCCCCGAGGGAGAGGGGATGGGAGGAGGGTATTGCTCAGGACGAAGCGATGCCAGATGGCACTCTGGAAGAAAGTGCGCATTTACCTGATGATCGATGAAATTATCCGTATCGGGAAAGAATTCAAAGTGAGGAATAATCCGTTAAGGAATCATATCCGAACCATAACAGAATGACAGCATTTTATGTTGATCGGCAATAATTGATTTGGGACTCACCCGGCCAGAGTGTACTTTTTTTTGATGGCCGGTCCGCGTCGCATTGAAGTGATCGATAAAGACCACTCCAAAATACCCTCTCCCTCGGGGAGTGGGCCAGGGTGAGGGAATTTTTGCCGGGCCGAAGGAAATCCGTTTTATTTCATCCAGTATGCACTTCTCGGATGAACCTGATTTTGTTTATGAATTTAGTAAACATGATTTTTATTATTGACATGTGCGAAATGAATGATTAAAATGAAAAAACTTTGAAGCCTTCTTTTTTTGGTATCGCCTCTTCAGAGGGGTTTCTATCCTGCCTCTGCCCTACCAATGGGTTCCACTTGCCTCCTGAATCGGGTTGCGGATGTTTGCTGGATCGACGAATGCCCCGTGGCTGCATGAGCGGCAGAACGTTGGGAAAAGTTTTCGATTCAATGACCGGGGCCTGGTGATACGGATATCCTGAAATTCACCGAATGTGGGGATCCGCGCCGGAGAAACGCCATGCCAATCTCATTTGTCCGCTTTCCCTTCTGGGCCGGCTTGGCCTTGCTGTTCGCCGTGCTGGACGCCCGCGCGGAAAACGCGGCCCGCCTGGAGGTCCCGCTTTACCGGAACACGGTGGTGCGTTTCGCCGATGTGGAGGAAGCGAGGAACTTGATCACCACGCGCGATGACTATATCACGGCGTCGACGCCCTTTGAAAGGCAAAGCATCCTGAAGAGCCAGAACGCGGTGTCCGAAGAGGAGTTCTTGGATTATTTGAGCCAGCAGGTTCTGGAATGGGACGATTGGGAAATCGAACGCAACCTGGAAGTCATTGGCCGTCTGGCCGTCAAATTGTCGAAATGGGATCTGCGGCTTCCGGACGTGATTTATTTCGTGAGGACCACGGGCCAGACGATCGACTGTTTCTTTCACGTGGGCTGCCGGGTGTTTTATACGCGGTTGAACGCCATTTTCATTCCTCCCCCCGAAAGTATCTTCGGTATGTTTTTTTGTGATCCTATCGAGGAAGAGATTCTGGTTCATGAACTCTTTCATATTCTCACCCGGTACAATCCGGAATTGCGCGACGCCTTGTACGCGATCGCCGGATTTCACCCCTGTCCGGGCGAAATCATCTGGCCGGAGAAACTGGTTCCCCGGATGGTGGTGAATCCGGACGCCCCTCGGAACCTTCATTACATCGATGTCACGTATCAGATCCAACCGGTCCAGGCGGTGCCGGTTCTCTATGCCTACAAAGATTACGCCGGAGGAGTTCTCTGCGAGTATTTCCAATCCGGCTTTGCCGTCATCGAGCCGGAGGGGGCGGATTTCCGGTGCAAGATGGAGAGCGGGTTGCCGGTGATTCTGAAGGCTGAGCAACTAGAAAATTTCTACGAGCAAATCGGCCGCAATACGGATTACATCATCCAGCCGGAAGAGTTGCTGGCGGTCAATTTCCAGATGATGGTGCAGGAAAGTCCCGGGGTGGTCACCCCGTGGATCATCGAGGCGATGGCCCGCCAGTTGACTCCGGCGGGAAACACGTCCGTGTCCGGCTGGAGGCTGTATTGATTTGAGACTGTGGGATGGGTTAGCGCGTAGCGCGAAACCCATCCGGAGCGTGTTACCCATCATTTCACCTTACTATGATGCTTTCCCTCTCCCCCTGGGAGAGGATCAGGGTGAGGGAAAATCCAACAGGGATCGAATTGATTGGTTACCATGAAAAAAACACACTTACCAATCATCGTGGCACTGATGGCCTGTTTCCTGGCTGGAACGGATTGCCCAGCCTGGAGCAAAATCATTTATGTCAACACGCAAGCAGCCGGCAACGCGAATGGAGCGGATTGGGCCAACGCGTTCACCCGGATCGCGCCCGCCGTGGTAGCGGCCGGGATCAACGATGAAATTTGGGTGGCCAGGGGAAGATATCCGGAAGCAGTGCTGATGAAATCCGGGACCGCGCTGTACGGCGGCTTCGCGGGGACGGAATCCCTCCGGGAACAGCGGAACTGGAAGGGGAACGAAACGATCCTCGACGGAGGCGGCCTCGCCAACAGCACCGTGGTCACGGCGGAGGACACCGTTCTCGATGGATTCACCGTCACCGGCGGATCCAACCGGGGCGTGTGGTGTAAAATGGCCACCTTCCAGATGGCGCACTGCCTCATCACTGGGAACCGTGAATATGGACTCTTTATATCGGATTCCTGTAAACCGTCCGTGACCGATTGTGAAATCTCCAACAACGGCCGGGGCGTGATGTGCGCCAACCGGAGCGCTCCCACATTGATCCTTTGCGTCATCCGGGACAACCGGACGAAATCATCGGGGGGCGGCGTGGTTTGCGAGAGCCGGTCCACGCCCGCCCTGATCTCCTGCGTCATAACCGGCAACACGGCCGGGGAAGCGGGAGGCGGGATGTATGTCACTTCCGTGGCGTCTCCCCAGATCACGCAGTGTATGATCGCCGGGAACATCGCGGGGGTCTCGGGCGGAGGCGTCTTTTGCGGCCTGGGCGCGTTGCCGAAGTTGGAGAATTGCGCGATTGTCGGCAACCGCGCGCGGGACACGGGGGGAGTGTACGCGGCGGATTCCTATCCCACGTTGATCCACTGCACGATCGCCGGGAACACCATGGGAGGATTCTTCGCCACCATCAAATCCCGCCTGACGCTGAAAAACTGCATCGTGTGGAATCCGGGAACCGAAATCACCGGGGATTCGCTGCATCGTTACGAAAACGATCTCATCCTTTTCAGCTGCGTCCAGGGCGGATGGCCGGGGCGGGGGAACATCGGCTATTACCCCCAATTCAAAGATCCTCCGAACGGCGATTTCCGGCTGCTCAACGGTTCGCCCTGCATCGATTCGGCTTCCCCGGAGGCGCGGGCGATGGTGGATTTGGACGGGCGGCCGCGGCCCGGGGAGGACGGATGGGTGGACATGGGGGCTTACGAATCCCCGCCGGAGTACCGGCCCGTCACGGTTCCCGCTCCGAGGACGCTGTATGTACGGTCCACGGCCGATCCCGGGGGGGATGGATCGTCATGGGACCAGGCGATGGACACCATCGGGATGGCCTTGTTTGTGACGAACGCCAGCGATGAGATCTGGGTGGCAGGGGGAACCTACCGGGAAAGTATCTGGCTGGAGCCCAATGTGGCCTTGTACGGCGGTTTCGCCGGCTTGGAGACGTCGCGGGAGTCACGGAACCGGAGCGCGAACGAAACCATCATCGACGCGACCGGCCTGCACACGATGGCCTCCGTGACGGGGGCCGGCGGAGCGTTGTTGGACAGTTTCACGGTGACCGGCGGCGAGGCGTGCGGTGTGTATTGCGATGGGACCTTCCTCTCCCTGACTGATTGCGTGATCACGGGCAACTCGACGTATGTGGAGGGATGGTGCGGGCCGGCGGGTTGAGGCCCGCCCGCGCCGGGGCCAGGGCGGCCCTCGGGAGGTATATACATCCATCACGCGTCCCCGGTGTTGACCCGCTGCCGGGTGACGGGAAACCGGGAGCACGGGATCGCGTGCGTGGGGGATTCGTCTCCGCGGCTGCTGCAGTGCGTCATCAGCCAAAACCAGGCGCCGGAATTGAACGGCGGCGGTTTGTATGTCGAAAATTCATCTCCCCAGTTGATTGATTGTCAAATCCTGGAAAACACAGCGCTGGAAGGAGGCGGCCTATATGTCACCTATTCGTTGATGGAGATGACCGGCTGCACGATCGCCCGCAACGCAGCCGTCGAAGGAAACGGCGGCGGCATGTCTCTCTCGCTTTCCGAGCCGAAATTGAGGCAATGTCAATTCTATGAAAATTCCGGTGCGGAGGGGGGCGGAATCTACTGCTCGGAATCTACGCCGCTTTTGACCCGCTGCACCATCGCCAAGAACCAGGCCCGGGTGATCCAATCGGATTGCGGCTTGATCCTAGGAGGCAATGGCGGGGCGATGTATTTCCAGGTGTCGAAGCCCGCCTTCGTGAATTGCATGATCCAAGGCAACGTGGCGGAATTGAAGGGATCGGGATTGGCCGGATTTGCGGATTCCACGGTCACACTTATCCATTGCACGCTGGTTGGCAACCAGTCCCAGAAATACAACCGCGCCGCCATTTACTGTGAATCGAGAAGCCGCGTTACGGTCTTGAACAGCGTTCTGTGGAATCCCGGGCCGGAATTGGCGCGGGAAGCCCCTGATTTACGGAATTCCTATTTCAAGGTTTCCTACAGCTGCGTGCAGGGGGGATGGCCGGGTGAGGGGAATCTGCGGGATTATCCGTTGTTTCAAGACCCCGTCAGCGGGAACTATCACCTGGCCGCCGGTTCGCCGTGCATCGATTCCGCCACGTTGACCGCGGAAACGGTGGAGGACGTGGAAGGCCGGATCCGGCCCGGCGAGGACGGTCTGGTGGACATGGGGGCCCATGAAAGCGCGCCCGAACTCCTCCCCGGGGCCTATGTGCCTCCACCCGTGGTCTATGTCCGCGCCGGCGCGCCTCCGGGAGGTGATGGCACATCGTGGGAAAAGGCGTTGGGTTCGATCGGATACGCCTTGTGGCTGGGCCCCAAGGAAATCTGGGTGGCGGAAGGGACATACAAGGAAAGCGTGCAGATGGAGGAGGGGGTGTCGATATATGGCGGTTTCGCGGGGCATGAGACCGCCCTTGACCAGCGGGACGGGACGGCCCACGCCACGATCGTCGACGCCACGGGCATCGGCGGGGCCGCCGTGTTGGGAGCGAACAACGCCCGGCTGGATGGATTCACCATCACGGGCGGCTCGTTCAGTGGAGTGGTCTGCAGCGACGCGAGTCCCACGCTGGCTGATTGCGTGATTACCGGAAACCGGGAGACGGACCACGGCGGCCTCTATTGTGAACGGGGCTCGCCTAGGTTGACCGGATGCGTGATCAGCGGAAACACCGCCATCGGGGAAGGGTCCGCCGGCGGCGTGACTTGCCTCGAGTTGTCCTCTCCCCGCCTGGAAGCCTGCCTGATTTTGGAAAACCGGGGATTGAACGCAGGCGCCCTTTCCTGCGTGAACCAGTCCTCGCCGATGTTGATCAACTGCGTCATGGCCCGGAATACTGGAAGATGGGGCGGAGCGGCGTTTATTGACGACGATCCATCGCGTCCGAATTTCATCCACTGCACGATCACGGACAACACCCCGGATCCCGCGGGCGCGGCCGTTTACGGACGCGATTCCCGCGTTGTGACATTGAAAAATTGTATCGTCTGGAATCCCGGGCCTGAATTCCGGAAAGAGACCGGCCTGAGTTGGGAGCGGCAGTTCATCGTGACGCACAGTAGCGTCCAGGGCGGATGGCCGGGGATTGGTAACCTGACTGCCTATCCCCGATTCGCGGATCCTACCCAGGGGGATTATCACCTGCGGAACGCCTCCCCGTGCATCGATGCGGCCACCACCGCCACTAAACCGCCGGTGGACGTGGACGCGGAGTCCCGGATCCGGCCGGGGGAGGACGGCCTGGCCGACATGGGGGCGTACGAATCGCCGCCGGAGTTCCAGCCGGGCGGCCCGGCCACGCCGCCCGTGTATTATGTGCGGGCCAGCGCGGCGGCCGGGGGGGATGGTTTATCGTGGAAGACGGCGTTCGCGTCGATCAGGGCGGCGTTGCGCCAGGTGGACGCGCCGGTGGAGATCTGGGTAGCGGCGGGAACGTACCACGAATGCGTTTGGCTGGAGCCTTCCGTTTCCGTGTTCGGAGGCTTTCGCGGAACCGAAACCACCCGCGCCGGCTTGATCAATCCGGCGGAGGATACTGTCATCGATGCCGGGGGGATCCATGGCGCGGCGGTGATCGGAGCCAGCCAGTCGCTGCTCGATGGCTTTACCGTGACGGGCGGCAACGAAAATGGTGTGTTTTGCCTGCAAACGTCCCCGTCGTTGAGCCGGTGCGTGATCACGAATCCCGCGGGGTATGGACTCTACTGCCAGCAAGCCGCGCCCACCCTGTCCAAATGCTGGATTCACGGGAATCCCGCCGGCGGGATTTATTGTCATCTGTCCAAACCGTTATTGATCAATTGCGAGATCACCCAACACACGGACGCGGCGGTGTCCGCGTTCAATCAATCCCGGCCGCGGCTGATCAATTGCACCTTGGCTGGCAATGAAAGAGGTCTGATCCTGGAGAATTCCGAAAACGTTCCCACGCTGGTGAACTGCATCCTGTGGAACCGGGGTCCGGAAATCTTGAGTCTATCCTCCCATTACAAGGGATCGGTCAATTTCAGTTGCCTGCAGGGCGGATGGCCGGGCGAGGAGAACATTGCGGCGTATCCCCGATTCGTGGATTACGCCCAGGGGGATTTTCATCTGCGCGACGGGTCTCCATGCCTCGATACCGCCACGTCCCTGTTGGCCCCGGCGGATGATCTGGAGGGGAACAGCCGGACGGCCCAGGCCGGCCGGGTGGACATGGGCGCGTATGAAGCGCCGGCCGCGTTCAGACCGTCCCCGCCACCGCCGCCCAGAGTCTTGTATGTGCGGCCGGGCGCTCCGGACGGAGGCGACGGCTCTTCATGGGCCGGCGCGTTCAATGCCATCACCGCCGCCCTGCGGATCGGCAGCGCCAGTGACGAGGTCTGGGTGGCCGCGGGGACGTACCGGGAAAGCATTTGGCTCGTGGAAGGCCTGGCGCTCTACGGCGGATTCACGGGCGGCGAACAGATCCGCGAGGAACGGAACTGGACGGCGCATGTCACGACTCTCCGCGCCGGCCGGGGAGAGACCGCCACGGTGCGGGGCGCCAACCAGGCGGTCCTGGATGGTTTTTCGGTCACCGGAGGAACGGAGCGGGGCGTGGACTGTTACGCCACCTCGCCGGTGTTGAGCCATTGCGTGATCCGGCAAAACGGGGGATGCGGCGTGTATTGCGCGCGCGAAGGTTCCCGCCCCCAACTGATCGACTGCCGGATCATCGCCAATACCGGCGGAGGAGTGATTTGCCAAGAAAATTCCCAACCCCGGTTGGAGTGGTGCGAGATCGCGCGCAATACCGGGGCCAACGCCGGCGGCCTGCTGTGCGAGAGCGCGTCGATACCCGTGCTGACCGATTGCGTCATCCAGGGGAACGCGGCTTCCAACGGCGGCGGGATTCTTTGTTCCGAGTCTTCGCCCACGTTCGAGCGCTGTACGATCACCGGCAATACCGCCACCGGCGAAGGCGGCGGCGGCGCGTATTGTCAAAGTCAAGCGAGTCCCGAATTCAATCATTGCCTCATTTCCGGTAACGCCGGCAGCGCGGGCGGGGGGATGATTCTCAATAATTCGCGGCCTGGATTGACCAATTGTATAATCATGGGCAACCAGGCCCGGAACGACGGCGGGGGGATCTACGCTTACAACAATTCGAATGCCAATTTGA
The DNA here is from genome assembly GCA_041946805.1 of bacterium. Lineage (GTDB taxonomy): Bacteria > Hinthialibacterota > Hinthialibacteria > Hinthialibacterales > Hinthialibacteraceae > JABLXU01. The sequence continues at coordinate 2,523 of JBHGBC010000120.1, read as the reverse complement.
AAAACTGTACGATCACGGGGAACCAAGGCGGCACGGATTGGAAAGAGTCCCAATATTACGCGGGAGGACTTTTTTCCGATGATGGGTCCCGCTTCACGGTAACCAACTCGATCCTGTGGGACAACCGGCCGGTGGAATTCAATGGGAAAGGCAGGATTACCTATTCCGATGTCCAGGGAGGATTTTTAGGAAATGGCAATATTAAAACCGATCCTCTGTTCATCAAATCCTGGAATGGGAAAGAGGCGGATGTCCATCTGCGCGCGGATTCGCCGTGCGTCGATGCCGGCGATCCCTCGGCGGCATTCAATGACGCCGCCCTGCCGCCGGGCTTGGGGACCACGCGTTGCGACATGGGCGCATACGGCGGACCGGAGAATTCCGGCTGGCCCGTGACGATCGAACCGGAGCGGCCGGTGGAGGTGCCTTACTGGATGATGATTGAGAGGTGATATGGGAAGTGCATTACAGCAGGAATGGGGGGGACGGCGGTGGAAAATCAGCGTGCCTGTGCCGCTTGGCGGGAGCATGGTTCTCCCATCCCTCACCCCGGCCCTCTCCCAGAGGGAGAGGGAGAAGGAAGATCGATGCGTTCCGCACGGCGATAGGTTTGCTGTAGGTTAAAACCTACGGCTACCCAAGTGGAATCCTCTGCGGGTATTAGACAGTTGAGGAGTCTCGATGGGGTAGGCTACGTTATGCTTTGAGCCTACCCTGCAATCCGGGGATGGCTGCGACCAAAGGAAATAATCCCCTCTCCCTCTGGGAGAGGGCCAGGGTGAGGGACGATTTGAATGGGCGCGCCGCACGCCTAACCTCGCGAAGGAGCTGACCGTCACCCACATGAAACGAATCCCAACGTTGCGCGCCGTTTTTATCGCAGGCTGGATGAGCCTTTGCCTGAGCGGGCCGGGCGGGGCGGCGGAACGTCCCATCGTGATCGAGGAATTCACCGGGACGTGGTGTATCTATTGTTTCGGCGTGGGGATGGCGTTGGACCGGATCCATGAGGAGTATTCGCGGGAAGAGGTCCTCGTGGCGGGCTATCATTACGAGGACCCGTACAGCGTGCGGTTCGGGGAGACGCGGGTGGACTTCTATGAGGTCACGGGATTTCCGACTGTCGTGGCCGATGGCCTCCAAACATTCACCGGCGGTTCCCGCCTGGAGGATGGAGAAACGGGCATCGCGGCCCTGGAGCAAAAGATCCAGGACCTGATCGAGGAAGAGCGGGCCCGGCTCGCGGACACGCCGCCCCTTGCGTTGTATTTGGAGGGGCACACCGGCCCGGACGAACCCCGCTTGATATTGACGATCCAGAACCCCGTGGGATATCCCCACGGCATCCAGGTGATCTTCCTGATCACCGAAGACGAGGTGGAGGTCCCTCCCATTCAAGCCCTCAACGGCAAGTTGCTGTACAACTCCGTGGTCCGCGCCCATCTGGGGACGGAGACGGTGAACCTGGCCGCGCCCGGTTCCCTCGAAGTCCAGGCCGCGTATCCGGGCCCGATTCCGCATCAGATCCCCGCGAACCTCCACCCGGCCGTGTTTCTGCAAGACACGCAAACCAAGGAAATCCTGGGAGCCGTGGGCGTTTTCAACCAATCCGTCCCGGTTCTCGAATGGAGCATCCACCCATGAACCGGTCCGCCTTCACGCTGATCGAGTTGTTGATCGTCGTTGGGATCATCGGGATTCTGGCCGCGATCGCCGTGCCGAACTTCCTGAACGCGCGGATCCGGGCCCTGGTGTCGCGCGTGCAAATCGACATGCGCGCCATGGGGACGGCGATCGAGGCCTATTATGCCGATCACGGCGTGTATCCCCGCCAACCTCCCAAGAACACCTGCATTGTCGTGACGCGCAAACCGCTCACGGAATTGACCACCCCGGTGGCCTATATCTCCGCCATTCCCATCGACGTGTTCCATATCGAACCGGAAGAAGAGACCAAAGTTTCGTATCCCTTGAAATACGGGACATGCACTTCCGCCTATAAATATTGGTATCTGTTCAGTTGGGGTCCCGATATCCATACGCAGATGGCGGCGGTTTTATACGATCCCAGCAACGGCGTGATCAGCGAGGGTGACATCAAATACACGACCGCGAATGATATCAATACCATCGAGCCGCAGTGAAAATGGCGGGGCGGTTATTGATTCAACCAAGCCCCTTGGATGTCCTTCCATTGGATTCGAATCACGCCCGTTTCCTCGAGGATTGATTTCACTTCGGGATCCATGGCGAAGGCGAGGTCGGAGGTTTGGATCCGCCAGGAAGGGGTCATGGCTTTCAGTTCCTCGCTTTCTTCCCCGAGGTGCAGGATGATTTGGGAAATCCCCACGGGCAGATTGCGGAGGATCCGTTTGTATTCCTTCAGGACCGCCGCTTCGTCGCCCGCTTCCGTGGACGAGTAGAGGCCGGCCAGCAACGGCACGCCGCTGGATTTCAATTGTTTGACGAAATCCGGAGTCAGATAATCCCGGTTGCCCCAGCGGCGCAGGGTGACGGGGGTGG
>JBHGBC010000012.1:0-69193 GCA_041946805.1 bacterium | reverse complement strand
TCGGCTTCTTCCGGATTTGAGGTCACGATCGCGCCCTTGCCCGCCGCCAGGCCGTCCGCCTTGACGACGCAGCGCTTGCCCTGGAAGGCCAGTTCCCGGACGAACGATTTGGCCGCCTCGGGATTCTCGAACGCCTGGTAGACGGGGGACGGGATGCCGTATTTTTCCATCAGCCGCCGAGCGAAGATCTTGGAACTTTCGATCCGCGCCGCGGCCCGGGAAGGCCCGAACACCCGGAGGTCCTTGGCCCGCAACGCATCGGCGAGTCCGGCGGCCAGGGGCGCTTCCGGCCCGATCACGACTAGGTCGAAACGTCTTTCCACCGCGAATTGGACTTGTTCCTCGACGGCTTCCGCCCCGATGGGGGCGAGCTCCGCCAGGCGGCCGATACCCGCGTTGCCCGGCGCGCATACGATCGACCGGCACAGCGGGGATTGCTTCAGCTTCCAGACCAGGGCGTGCTCGCGCCCGCCTCCACCCACCACCAGAATTTTCATGTGTTTCCTCCCGGATGCAGCGGCATGCAATGATTATGCGATCAATGCCCGCCCCGGACAAGCGATGGCGAAGGTGACGAATCCGGCCGTTCACCGCCGCGGCGCGGAGGACGCGGAGGGAAATTTGGACATCCGGAAAATGTGTTTGAGATGTCCAGATGGAGAGAGGAACCGGGAGGGCGAACCTCCGGGGGAGCCGCCATATAATCCATCGGCTTTGAGTTCCCAAGCGGCGCGGCGTGAGCCTCGCTCTCCCGTTCTCAGCCGGTTTTTTTGTCAATCAAAGGGTATGAGAACTCACTCACCCTGACCCTCTACCAGGGGGAGAGGGGATTCATTGCTATCCCAGGGCTTACGCCCTGGGCTATGCTCATGCCGCGCCGTTGGCGCTGAAAATACCTTTCTGCCAACCGGTTCATAGTGAACATCTCAGAATATATCTATTGGTTTTCCATTGATCCGACCGGCGCCCCCTCAATTCCCTCTCCCTCTGGAAGAGGGTTAGGGTGAGGGAATTAGGTAGGGTAGGGCATGAGGGGGGACCAATCCTACCTCTGTGGTTCTGTTAATTTGACTCATGCTGCCTGAAGATTCGCACTTACCGCCGGCCCCGTCCGCAATTACACTAATCAGTCATTCCGTGGAATTTTGCCTCATTCCACCAATCGCGACCGGAAAGGAAACGTATGAAAAACCGATCGCCGCTCGTGATAGTGTTTTTCACCGTCTTTTTGGACCTGCTGGGTTTCGGCATTCTGATTCCTCTTCTCCCCTATGTCACCCGGGAATTTCATGCGACCGAAATCCAGGCCGGCCTGCTGATGGCCACTTATTCCATCATGCAGTTTTTGTTTGCGCCTCTCTGGGGCCGTCTGTCCGACCGGGTGGGCCGCAAACCGATCATCCTGCTCAGCCTGGCCGGTTCCACCTTGGGTTATGTGTTCTTCGCCTTCGCGCAATCGTTGAAACTGCTTTTTATTTCGCGCATCGTGTCCGGCATCGCCGCGGCCAATATCTCCACCGCCCAGGCCATCGTGGCCGATTGCCTGCCCCCTGAAAAGCGGACCCACGGCATGGGCATGGTGGGAGCGGCCATCGGGCTGGGATTCGTGCTGGGACCCGCTCTTGCGGGGATCCTGGTGAGCGATCACCATTACATGCTGCCTTTTGTGGTGGCCGCCTCGCTTTCCGGCATCGACCTGGTGATGGCTTGGTTCCTGCTCCCCGAGACCGTGAATCTCCGCGACGATCAACACCTGGAAGAACGCCGTTTCTCGTTGGACCGCCTGATCGAGTCGCTGGAAGTCCCCCACATCCCCCGGCTGCTGGGCGCGTCGCTGTTGTATTTCACGGCTTTCTCGGTGATGGAATCCACCATCGCGTTTTATGGCAGCGACCTCTTCGCCATGACGGCCCGGCAGAACGGTTACATTTTGTTCGGCGTGGGTATCATACTGGTCATCATCCAAGGGCGGGTTGTGGGCCAGGCCGCTTTGCGTTTCGGCGATCACAACCTGATCCTGTTCGGCGCCGGCGGAGTGATGGCCGGGCTGCTGATGATGACCGCCGCGCCGTTTTTCTGGTTTTTTGTCGTCTCGGCCCTGGTGATGGCCGCCGCCTCCGGCCTGGTGATTCCCTCGCTGACCAGCTTGATCTCGCAACTGAGCACACCGGAAGTGCAGGGCGGAATCCTGGGGATGAATCAATCCATGGCCAGCCTGGGGCGCATTCTGGGACCCCTGGCGGGCACCGCGATCTACCAATGGGCCGGCCCGCGGTATCCCTTCTTTTCCAGCGCCGTGTTGATTTTGGCGGTGTTTGGGATTCTATTGCCCTTGAAATCCGCTCCAGGAATCGAATACGCGTCCGAGCCCATGGTCACCGGCCCAGGCCGGTCGGATACGAGAGAAGAAGAATTGGCAAAATCGAAAAAATAGGCTATGTCTGTTACAGTCTGTCAAATTCATGATAGAATAAAAAGGAAGTTCCGGCCGTTTAAGCAGGAGGTTTTTTTTGAGCTTATACCGTCCTAGCTGAACTGGAATTTTCCAGCGTTCGCGGCGTCTCCGAGGTGATTTCTTCCCTTGATTTCCCTTTTGGAAATCAGGTGAAAATCAGGTAAAATAGGATTGACACAATCCGGAGTGAATGGGGAGATTCCGTAGGCGGTTTCGATGTCCGGAGACGCGGCCTGGTACCCATTCCTGGCGTTTTCATCTTGGGAAAAGAGGAGAGTTCCATGACTTACTTCATGTTGATTTTGGTAGTGATGTTGATGATGGGCCTGGCCAGCCAGAACGTCCAAATGACGTTCAAGCGGTTCAGCCAGGTGCCCATCCGCCGGCGGATTTCCGGCGCCCAGGCGGCCCGTTTCATCCTGGACTCCAACGGGCTGCAGAATGTGGCGGTCGAGCGGGTGCACGGCAACCTGACCGATCATTACGATCCCCGGAGCAAAGTGCTGCGGCTTTCCGAACCGGTGTACGACAGTTATTCCATCTCCGCCGTGGGGGTGGCCGCGCACGAAGCGGGGCACGCCATTCAGGACAAGGATGGCTACGGGCCCCTGAAACTGCGGCAAGGCTTGATCCCGCTGGCCAACTTCGGCTCGCAGATTGGTTTGTACGTGATGATGTTCGGCATGATGATCGCCCCGCTGTTCGGGTGGATCGGCTTCATCCTGTATTCCATGGGTGTGTTGGCGGCCGTGATCACCCTGCCGGTGGAATTCAACGCCAGCAGCCGCGCCCTGGCGCAACTGACGAATTATGGAATCGTCTCCACCGAGGAATATACCGGCACCAAGAAAGTGTTGCGCGCGGCCGCCTTGACCTACGTTGCCGCGGCGCTCGGCGCGATCATGACCCTCATCTATTGGCTGATGGTGTTGTACAACAACCGCGATTAGGCCATCCGCTTCACGCCGGGTGGAGCATCCCCGGCTCAGGCAGTCCCATCGAAGGGCGGTCCCTGGGCCGCCTTTCTTGTTATTTCCCCGATTTTTTCTCTCTTGGGCTACAATGAGAAGTGGCGATCGATTTCGGATGCCAGACTGGTTCCCGGAAGCAATGTTTGGCAACCACAAGGTGATGAGTGAGTTTAAACCAATCCCCTCCCCCCCTGGGAGAGGGCCAGGGTGAGGGATTTTGTAGGGGTGGATCTTGGGCGCCCGCCCGGATCACTCGCTCACCGTATAACTCAAAATACAACTCACCAGCTCCCCCCGCCCATAAAGCGAGGGGAAAATAGAAGGTATTCACCATCCATGCCACGCGCCCATCGTAAAATATCCCCCGCGCGGTCCGGCGCGTTGACCGTGCTCGAGGATGTCCTGACTCACGGGAAAACTCTCCTCGATGGACTCCCGCGGCTTGAAACAGCCTGCCCCGATCCCCGGGACCTGGCCCTCGCGCGGGAGATCATCTCGGGGACGTGCCGGTGGCTGGGGCGCATTCGGCATGTCCTGCGGCTCTACGCGGCGCGCCTGGACCAGTTTCCCCCTCTCGTCCAACGGATTTTAGAGATGTCGGTTTACCAGCTGCTGTTCCTGGACCGGGTTCCACCCTACGCGGTGCTTTCCGATGGGGTCGAACTGACCCGCGAGCGGAAGGCCCCCGGCCTGGCCGCGGCGGTCAATGCCATTCTGCGTAAAGTGGTTCGGGAGAAAGAACATGTCCAACGGCCGGAGCCCGGCGGCCTCGATCCCGAGCGTTTTCTCGAAGCGGAATATTCGCATCCGGCCTGGCTGGTGAAGCGGTGGAGGGAAATCTGGCCGGACGAGATGGTGGATTCGCTCTGCCGCTTCAACAATACCCGGGCGCCCCTTTCTCTCCGGGCGCGAGGCGATGTGAACGCGGCCATTTCCGAACTGCGGAAATGGGATTTATCCGTGGAACTGGATTCGCGCGTTCCGGGTTGTATGATGATCGACTCACCGGCCCCTGGGCCTACCGGTTTATTTGAATCGGATCTTTGGGTGGCGCAGGACGGAGCCGCCATGCTGATCGCTCCCCTGGTGGATCCCCAGCCCGGATGGCGGATATGGGATGTCTGCGCCGCGCCGGGAGGCAAGGCGCTCCATCTGGCCGGCCTGACGGGAAACCAGGCGAAGATTCTGGCCACCGACGTTAATCCCAGCCGGTTGGATCGTTTCAGCGAACAGCTGAAAAAAACCGGGACCCGCGGCCTCACGGTTCTCGAATTGAACGCGATCTATCAGGATCCGCCGCCGGATGCCGGTCCCTTCGACGCCATTCTCATGGATGCCCCCTGTTCCGGCTGGGGAACCTTCCGGCGGCATCCCGACCTGCGGTGGCGGCTGCAAACCGCGGATATGTCCCGCTTTGGAGCGCAGGCCGCGCGATTGCTGGAACGGATCCAACGGCATCTCCGGCCGGGAGGCGTGCTGGTCTACTCCACCTGCACCTTGTCGCCGGAGGAAAACCGGAACGTGGTCATGGATTTTTTACGGAACCATCCGGAATTCGCCCTGGAGCCGGTGGATGCCTGGCTGCCTCCGGCGATGACCAAGGCGGTGAACGCCGACGGATGCCTGGAAGTATTCCCCCCCGTTTGGCATTTGGACGGCGCGTATGCCGCCCGGCTGCGCAAAAAAAGGGAATTATAATTGTCAGTGGACCGAGGAGGTGATCGGAGTGAGGAAACTGTTCAAAGCCTTTCTGCATTTGATACGGTTTTTTGCCCTCACCTTTTTATTTATGGTGATCCTTTTCACGGGGATGGCCGTGGGGGGGTTTTACCTGTTGGATTACCTGGTTTCTGGATCTGAAGTGGAAGTGCCCAATCTCTACGGCAAAACCAAGACGGAATGCCTGGAAATCCTGGCCCAAAATGAATTGTTACTCAACCTGCCGGTGGAAGAATATCCCAGCCAGGATACTCCATCGGGCATCGTGATCGAGCAACGCCCCAATCCCGGCGCACGGGTAAAAAAACACCGCAGCATCAGCCTGGTGGTCAGCATCGGACCGGAGCAACTGTATATTCCTGAATTGACTGGCCGCAGTGAAGGGGAAATTTTCCCCGAAGTGCGGAGCGCCGGCTTGGAAATCGGCCTGCGGGCGTCCGTCTATCACCCGAAATACCCCAAGGGTACCATCATCTCCCAGGAACCCTTGCCCGGCAACCGGATTGTTCAAGGCAATAAAATCAATATCTTAGTCAGCCTGGGCCCCATGCCCGCCAGTTACGTCATGCCCGCGTTGATCGGCATGGATCTTTCCGCCGCCCGCAAACGGCTGGAAGAATCCTCATTTTCCATCAGTACGGATAATATCAAATACAAGCGCATTTCCAATGATTCCCTGTGGTACCGCGTGTTGAGCCAGGACCCCTCCCCGGGCGCGAGAGTCACCGAAAAAGAGGACATCGCCCTGGTGGTCGGCGCCAGTGGCGATGAACAACCGGACATGCGCATGACCGAAACAACTTCTCCCCCTGGCTCCAACCGCGGACAGTGACATTGTTGCCTATTGTGTATGGGATCATGCCTTCCGCCGGCGAAATCCGGTTAACCTTCCTGTCCTGCCTGTCGAAAGCCCTATACAATCCTTGCCGGATTCGCGATTGGCGGATGCCGATCGGCACTTTCCAGTCTTGACAGGGCTTTTCCGAAGCCCCCATTCACTTCTCCTCGCCGGGTTCCTCAAAATCCCGCCGGAAGGCACTCAATTTTATTTGATAAAATAGATATAATCAAAATTAGTTAAAAAGCGATATAACAGCTAAATCACTCGGATCGTTGGGTTTATTATATGTATATATGAAGAGGCAAGCACTTATTCCTATTCCTAAGTATATTATTGACAAATTTAACTTATTAGGTTAGATTTTGTATTCATCATCATGGAGTGGCTTGAATGATCCGAAATGACCGCCCGACCCGTCTTCAGATTCTTGCGCTTCTCAAAAAAAACAACCGAATGACCTCCAAGCAGGTGGGTGACATTCTGGGCGTAACGCCCATGGGCGCCCGTCAGCATTTGACCGCCATGGAAAAAGACGGCCTGGTGGCTTCGGAATTCGTCCGGCAAAAGGCTGGACGTCCAGCTTTGTATTTCCGGTTGACTTCTCAATCCGACTGCTATTTCCCCCAGAATTACGAGCCCATGGCCCTGGAAATCCTGAAGGGGATGGAAAACCTGCAAGGCCGCGAAAAAATCATCGAGGTCTTCAAACTCCGCAAGGAAAAACTGGTCAACGACTACAAAGCCGCCCTGGAAAAATCGGACCTGAAGGGTAGCGTGCAGAAGCTGGCTGAAATCAGGGACTTGGAAGGCTACATGGCCGAACTGGAAGAAAACGAGGCCGCCTTTTTGCTGACCGAGCACAACTGCCCGATCCAGTCGATCGCCAAGGAATACAACGAATTGTGCCAGCAAGAATTGCAAATCTTCAAGGATGTCCTGAATGTCCCGGTGGAGCGGGTCCGGCACATGGTGAAAGGTGAAAACGCCTGTGTGTATAAAATCATGCCGGACAACCATGACCGTGACAATGGCAATAACGGCAATCCGGAAGATTGAGTAGAGAATCCCCAAGGCATATCAAATCATCATCGGATTATCTTTTTTAAGGATCAATGTAAATAGTGCATCATATAAATGCGGATATTTTTCCGTACGCAGGACCGGATATCGATTCGACGGGTGGGAGAGACTCCCGCAATCTCCTCTCCTCCTGGGAGAGGGCCAGGGTGAGGGAAAGCCTTTCCCCGGCGCCGATTTCCTCGGCTTTGCCATATCGGGGCGGCCGGCGGGTTTCCCTGATGCAAGGACATGGAATCAGGGGACATGCACCCTGCTCCGACTTTTCCCCCGGCACCGTGTATACGTTTCCGGTGATCAATTCATGCGGATCCACGGGAAATATAAGGGATCTTCGCTTTTCCCTGTTTCCGTCAAGGACCATTGAACTTCCCGCCCGTCCCGGGAACGGGTGAGTATCAGGTTCCAGAGCCCCAAGGTCTGGACCGGATCCGTTTCCGCTTTCAATTCCGCAAGCGGCACTTTGATTTCCCAATAGCCTTCCGTTTCCTCGCTGTCCGCCGCGGTACGTTGGGCTTGAGTTCCGTAGAGCTCGGCGGCCGATCCGGTTTCGGATTCCTCTGTCTGGCTCATCAGGGCATCTTGGATCATTCTCAGCCATTCCGGCGCGTTTTCGTCAAAGATCGGTTGGAACGGCTTGGGGGATTCATGCTTGAGCGTCATGCCGTAGGGATCCAGCACCAATTGACTCGGGGCCACGTCCAGCGCACCATCCTCCGCGGGCCGCACGCCGATTTCGTAAAAATGGACGTAATCGCGCGCGGGACCAAGCAGAATCCGAAGGCGGGTATCCGCTGAATTTTCCGTTGGATTATCCTCTTTCCACAAGAGATACAACGAAGAGGCGTCGCGCCGGAGCCGGACCGGGACGGGAGTGGTTTCAGTTCCGTTGGAAGATGTCAGGTTGACTTCCACGGCGTTGTCCCAGAGCTCGTCGCGGCTTCCATCGATGACCGGCGCGGTATCCGTGACCGGGATTTCAAGCAGGCGGCTGGGGGACTGGCCTTGCGAGAGGGCTCGTTCCGCCTGGGCGGCCTGGACAAAGGGGCTGGAAGGGCCAACCTGGGTGTTCAGCGCATCCCACAGGCTTTCGGCGGTTTGGGTATCCTGACCGGCGCGCTTGGCCAGGGCGATGCCAAAGAGCGCCGCGTCCTTGCGGATCCGTCCGGATTGGGAGGCATACGAGTTCAGGCGTTGCAGAATGCCGTTGACGTCCCGGTCGTCGATAAGGGCTTCCCGGCCGATGACAAACGCGGTTTCCGGCATTTCGGCCAGGGCGCGGTCATAGACTGCCAACGCCTCGTCGAGCCGGCCCGCGCTTTTGTACAAACCGGCCAGGCTGGTGAGATAGCCGCCCTCCCGGGGGAAGAATTCCGCCAGCAGCGCATATAGGCGCGCCGCCCGCTCCGTGTCGCCCTTTTTCCGGCATTCGGCGGCCCAATCGGCGATCAGGGAATTTGCGCCGAAGGACAGCTTGTAACGCAAAATGGTGTCGGCCGGGGGAACGATGCGCAAATCCTGCAGCAATCGCACGCGGCGCGAAACTACCTGGTTTTCGGTGACGGTGGATTGCTTGACCGTGGCCTTCAGGACCTGGAAGCAGGACATGAGATACGCGGCGCGGTCCATGAGGAAAGTCGGAATGTTGGAAGCGCCGCCGGCCAGGGCCGCGCCGAATTCGGGAATCGATCCAACCCGGCGGATGGCTTCCCGGTACACGTAAAACTCGGATTCATTGTCCTGGAAGGTATATTTGTTGGCTTCCTGACGGGTGAATTCCTGCAATTGTTGATAATACCGGTTGCGGACCACGCCCCGCTGTTCCCCCGCCTTGACGTCCAACATCCGCCGGATGAGGGACGCGTGGCTGGCGATGATCAACGTGTTCTCGTGGAGGCACCATCCCGGCGAGATCAGCATGGGGAGTGAAAAGGTCGAGATCTCGCCTTCCCGGTAGGTTTCGGTCTCGATCAGCACTGGCAGGTTAAGGTCTTGCAGGATTTGGAGGGTTTTCTTCAAGGCCTGCGCGGCTTTTTCGGTGTCCTTCACGCGGATCAGAAGCGCGGCCTCGTTCATCGGCACCAGGGCGTCCAGATCCATGACCATTTTGGCAAAACACCACTCGTCTCCCATCCAGGACAGGTAATCCTTTTCAATGGAGATACCCGTTTGGTCCTCCCATCCGCGCAGCTGGGCCAGCAGGTTGGTTCCATCCGGAAATTGCGAAAGCAGCATTTGAGCCAGCATCCAAATATCATTTGGTCCCAATATATTCGTCGAGGTGACGGATCCGGTATTGCGGGGCAGATACCCTTCGAAGGCGAAAGGAACTGCCGGGCGGGTGAACAAGGACCGGAGGGCCGGGTTCTCCAGTTGCATATTTAAATTCAGGTACGCCGTGGTGATCTCCTTGCCGTCCGGCGGGGTGATCCGGGCGGACGCGTAGGACTCGAACGCGCCCAGAATGGAAAAAACCTGCTGGAGGATGGGTAAAACGTTGTCCAAGTCCTTCGAACCGCTCAACTGCTTGACCGCTTGCAGGTTTTTCAACAACACGTCGCTGGACTGGGCGATCAGGTTGGTGTTGATAAAAAAGGTCCGGGCGCGGTCCGGCGGCAGCTGGGAGACGGCTTTTTGATACAGGGGCGCGTCGGCCAAGTGGTCTTCGTCATAGTCCAGATGATCCAACGTATTGAGAAGCAAGGACTTGTTGTTGGTGATGAAGATTTGCGAATCCTGAAACGTGTAGGAAAGGCTCAGTCCCGGAATGAGCATCGGACCGTAAAGGGTGTTGATGATGTAGCCGTGGTATTCATCCTTGGTGTTTTGCAGAAAAGGGATCAAACCGCAGGCTTGTTCGAACAGGGACGAGAGAACTCGGTCCGTTTGGGCGGGATCATTAACGGTGGAAACAAAGAGGCCGGAGACCGGGAGGTTGATGCCTTCGGCCAGGGGATATCCCGCCAGGCACCAGGCGTTGCCGGCGAAGAGGGACCCGAGATTGTCGATTCCAGCCTTTTGCTTCATGGCTTGCCATTCGCTTTGGATCACCCGCCATTCCAGAATGTCGTCCATGGTGTCGAACCAGTTGTTCCAGGCTTGATCATAATTGGGAAAGGAGACCGGCGGTTGTTTGGCGTTATCGTATCCGAGGTAGAAAATGGCGTCCGCGGGAATCAGATGATCGTAGGGATTGAGGGACGCGGCCAGGGCGCCGGCCGGTGGCATCCAACACAATAGGGTGAAAATCAGTGTAAAAGTGCGCATGATCATACTCCTGTGGCCGGGATGGGTGTTCCGGTAGATCCATGCTTCCGCGTGGCATGGTCAAGGATGTTACGGTTGCCGCGTGATGCTTAAAAGACCGTGATCAGCGACAAGATCGTCGTGCCCAAGCCCAGGGCCAGTTGTTGCGTGCCCGTCCGGGCGAGCGCGGCCGTGGCGGTGTTGGGAGCGGCGGCTTGAGCATCCGCGGCGGATTCGTCCGGTTGGGGGACCGATGAACGAATGGCGTTGACCGCCAGTCCCAATTCGCTGTTGCCGGGCAGCGATTCCAGGGTTTTCCCCAGGGGCGAAGCGGTTTCCTTGGCGTATTCGAAGCCGGTGGACAAGGCCGATTTGGCCAGGCCGGCGAAGGTGAGGATGGCCCCTTTCTGGGCTTCGCTGAGTGCGGCCGCCTTCATCTCGCTGAAGGATTCATACTCCACCGGCGGCTCGGTGTCCGGAAGGGAGTTCCCGGAACTCGCCCCGGATGGTGTTTGGACCGCGATCTGGGGCGCCACGCCGGCGGTGTGTTCGTACACCGTGTACACGCCGAATAGCAGCAGAATGCCCGCCAGGCCGGCCAGCAGGTTCCGGGGATTCAAGATCCAGCCCCAGATGGAATCGTTCTGGCGCCGTGACCGGTGTTCCTGAAGCGCGAGCCGTTCGTGGATGGTTTTCAGGTTGTCATGCAGCAGCGTGTCGATCTGATCTTCGGGAAGATCCGGCTGCAAGGCGGCGTCGAAATCGCCGAAGGCCGACAGGACGCAGCGGCAGGGCTCATTTTCCGCGAGATACGCGGCGACCGCGCGGGCTAAGTCTTCATCCAACAACCCGTCGTAGTATAAGGAGAGTTGCTCGAGAGTGGGTTTGCGTTTTTCCATCATGGCCGTCTCCGGGTCGATCCATTAAAAACAATTTTCACCATACACTTCCCCTAACACCGGCCGCAGGGAAGCGAGTAATTTTTTCCGGGCCGCGAACAGCGTCGTCCCGATGGTTTTCTCCGAACAATTCATCACTTCCGCGATTTCTTTCATCGACAGGCCCTGCAGACTGCGTAAGGTCATCGCCAGGCGTTGCTGGTTGGGCAGTTTTTCGATAGCCTCCAGAATCATCTGGTACAGCCTTTTTTTCCGCAACCGTTCATCGGGCGGTTCCGGTCCTTCGGTCCCGCCCGCATCCTGGAGGACCTGAAACACGGGATCCTGGTGGTCCATGGTGGTGACGCGCCCCGGCTTGTTTTTCCGCAAATAATCGATACAGATATTATGGGCGGTCATAAACAGCCACGATTTGAGGTTCTTGTCCTCCCGCAGCCGGTCCTGGCTCCGGTACAACCGGATGAACGATTCTTGCAGAAGATCTTGCGCTTCAAAGGTGTCCCGCACTATCCGCAAGATAAAGGCGAACAGCGGCCTTTCGTATCGTTTCACCAGTTCATTGTACCCCCGCACATCCCCCTGTTGCCAAAGGCGCAGGGATAACGTGTCCGGAGAGGATTCCACCTCCACGGGAGCGGGATCAATCGTATAGGACACGGCCGCCGGCATTGCGTTCATGGGAGACGGTTCCGGATTTGTCCTTTCCAGCTGTTCGCGTGCGGTTGTTTTTTTCTCGCGCATGAGATTATACGTAGCCGGGGCGGATTTTTTTTAATACAATTTTGATGACCATTTTTTCCCGGCTCCGTTGAAAGAGTGGTATTCATCACTCGTATTAATCTTATAAGAAAGAGCAACCGGAAGTATTTCAAGGGAACCCGGCTATTTTGCGGTTTGCTCAGCCCCTGGCGCCTTCAAATAGAGCGTACGGCAATGCCGGGGGGAATTGGAAAAGCACAAATGACCAATTCCCTCTCCCAAGGGGAGAGGGAGAAAGAAGGCCCTTTCAAGAAAGGGAGCGCCAAGCTACGGGGCTCATCCGGTGCTAAAGAACCGGATGAACCCATACCACGGAACTTCATTTCGGAAAGAACCATGGAATCCACGTCCGCGTTAGAGATCACCAATCTCACGGTGATGCTGGCCTCGAAAACCATTCTCCAGGATGTCACCGTGGAGATGCCGCCGGGAGCCATCGGCCTGTTGGGGCCGAACGGCGCCGGGAAAAGCACGTTGTTGAAGACCGTCATGGGCTTTATCCCCCCCGTCCGGGGCACGGCCCTGGTTTTTGGGCGTGATTGCGCCCGGCAGGGGGCCGAGGTGAGGCAGCGGATCGGCTATATGCCCGAGGAAGACACGTACCTCCCCGGCATGTCGGCGGTGGAGTTCGTCTCCTATTGTGGGCTGCTCTGCGGCCTGCCCGCCAAGGAGGCGATGCTCCGGGCGCACCAGGTCCTGCATTATTGCGGCCTGGGCGAGGCGCGTTACCGCAAGGTGGATACTTATTCCACCGGCATGCGGCAGCGGATCAAGCTGGCTCAGGCCCTGGTGCACGATCCTGACCTGCTGTTTCTGGACGAACCCACCAACGGTCTGGATCCCCTGGGGCGCAAGTCCATGCTCGAACTCATTCACGACGTGGCCCACAACAAGGGGATTTCGGTCATCCTGTCGAGCCACCTGCTGCCCGACGTGGAAATGGTCTGCGACCACGTCATGGTGCTGTTCCAAGGGAAACTGGCCACCTCGGGACGCATCCAGGACCTCAAGCAACTGGCGCAGAAGTCCTATATCGTCCGCCTGAAGGGAGAGATGGAGCCGTTTGTGAAGGTCCTGGGAGAGCGGGGGATCGCCAACAGCCCCAAGCGGGATGGATTTTTACGGATCCTCCTGACCAAGAACCTGGAGACCGACGCCATCTTCGAGGCCGCGCGCGACAGCGGGACGCAGATCCGGCATATCACCCGGGAAGAGATGACGCTGAAGGAAGTCTTCGCCGCGGCCATTCAATCGACCAACGGCGAACACGAAAATCATGCTGGACCCGAGGCTTAAAGGAGAGAAACCGCCGTGCCTGTCTATGAGCAAACCTACCGGCATTACGAAGGCGTCTACCGGCCGCGGACGCTGATCTGGACGATCATCGCGAGCCGGGGCATCCGCCGCGTCTGGCGGACGAAATGGTTCAAAGCGGTGCTGTTTTTAGGCCTGATTCCGTTTGTCGTCAAGGCGCTGCAGATCTACCTGTCCGTGAACCTGGAACTCCTGCAGTGGTTCGGATTCCCAACCCATCAAATGCAAGAGATCCTGACCATCGATGATGAGTTCTACCTCACCTTTCTGCAATCGGAGATGTTCGCGTGCTTCTTGATCACCTTGATTGCCGGGGCCGACCTGATCTCCTCCGACCGGCGCACCAAGGCGCTCACCCTCTATCTGTCCAAGCCCATCACCCGGCTGGATTACCTGTTCGGCAAGGGATCGGTGGCGTTGACTTATTTGTACTCGGTGACCCTCTTCCCGGCCTTGTTTCTGATGTTCCTGTACGCCTTTTTCCACGAGGATTGGGGCTATTTGTGGGATCAACGGCTGCTCTTTCTGCGGATCGTGGTCTACGCGCATGTCCTGGTCGTGCCGATGGCCATGCTGATCCTGGCGGTGTCCTCCCTCTCCAAAAGCAAGGTGAACTCCGTGGTCATGTTCTGCGTGTTCTACCTGATCCCCATGGCCTTGAGCAACATCTTGCGGGAGACCATGGATGATCCGGTCATCACCCGATATATTCCGCGGGATTTCTGGTCGCTGTTCTGTATTCAAAACATCTGGTTGCAGCTGGGAAACGCCCTTTTCGACATGGAACTGCCCTATAAGATACATTGGTTTTGGTACGCGGCGCTGATCGTGGGGGTGATGATCCTCTGCGGTCTGGTGTTGCGCCGCCAGATCCAGGCGGTGGAGGTGGTGAAATAAAACCATGGCCTTGATCGAAATCCATAATTTATCCAAATGGTATGACATGGTGCTGGGAGTGAGCGACGTCACCGCGCGGATCGAACCCGGCGTGACCGGCCTGCTGGGCCCCAACGGGGCGGGCAAAAGCACGCTGATGAAACTTCTGACCGGGCAGATCAAGGCGGACACGGGCCATGCCGCCATCGGGGGAATCCCGGTGTGGAACCGCATCGCGCTTTATGAAATCGTGGGATTTTGCCCGGACATGGAGAAATTCTACGAACGCCTCGCCGGGCACGAGTTTCTGACCTACATGGCCCGCCTCCATGGCATGCCGAAAAAACAGGCGCGGGAAACGGCCCTCGAAGGGATGCGCCGGATAGGCCTGGAAGACGCCGTGCACAAACGCATCGGGGCGTACAGCAAGGGCATGCGGCAACGGTTGAAGTTCGCCCAGGCCATTCTGCACGATCCCCCGGTTCTGTTTCTGGACGAGCCCCTGCAGGGGATGGATCCCATCGGGCGGATGCAATGCGTGGACATGATCCGCGAGTTCGGCCGCCGGGGCAAAACCGTGCTGGTCTCGAGCCATATTCTGCATGAAGTGGAAGAGATGACAAACCGGATCCTGGTGCTGAACCACGGGCAGCTCCTGGCCGAGGGCGATGTGCACGAGATCCGCGAATTGATCGAGGAGCAGCCGCGCCATGTGCGGATTCAAACCTCCAAACGGCGCGAACTCTCGAACATTCTGGTCTCGTTTCCCGAGGTGCAAACCATCAGCTTCGAGGAGGATCCGGAAGAGCTGACCGTGCAGACCCTCTCGCCGGACGCGTTCTACCAGCGCCTGCCCGCCCTGGTGCTGGAAAAAAACATCCCCATCGCGCAAATCGCCACATTGGATGACAATCTGGAGTCCGTGTTCGAATACCTGGTGAAACCATGATGGACCTGCAAGCCCGCGTTCTTTATCCCCTGACCGCCCTGGTGACCGTCAACACCCGCATGTCGCTGTTGAGCCGCAAGGTGATCTTCCCGGCGGTGATCGTTTCCTTCCCCTGGCTGCTGGTGTTGGTTTTCCGGCTGGTGTACGCCATCTGGGGGCCGCCCAGCAGCGATCCCCAGGAACAGGATGCCTACAATATCTATTCGATGCTATGCGTATCGTTGTATTTGCAGTTCGTGGTTCCCCTGATCGCCCTGCTCAAGGGCATGACGACGTTCTACGAGGAGATCGAAGAGGGCACCTTGATGTTTTTGCGGCTCCGCCCCGTGCCGCGGTCGATCATCATCACCGGCAAGTTCCTGGCCTACGTGGCCACGGTTTCGTTGTTGTTGATCCTTTCCCTGTGGGGCTCGTACGCGGTGTTGAGCAGCATACCCGGCTCAGACATGTTCTGGGGCGACCTGAAGATCCTGATCAAGGACACCTGGATCCTGTGCCTGGGACTGGCGGCCTACGGGGCAGTGATGATGCTGGTGGGGACCTATTTCAAACGCTCCATCCTGGTGGGGATCTTCTTGCTGTTTGTCTGGGACGCCTGGGCGGCGTACATCCCGGGCTCGGCCCACAAATTCACCATCAAGCATTACCTGCAATCCATCTTTCCTCATCAGCGGGAAAGCACCGGCGTGCAAGGCATGATCGACACGTTGCTCAGCCAGAACACGCCCTCCTCGTTCGCCGAGTCGGTGTTCATGCTGCTGCTGATCATGGCCGGCTGCATCGCGCTGACCACCCTGGCCTTCCAATTCAAGGAACTCAGCGGCGGCCCAGAAGGCGATTGACCGTTGCGCCATTTCGCTCTACGAAGAGAAGTCCGGGGTGAAGCCATCCTCGCCAAGGGGAACGGATCGAATTCCCTTTGGAACGTCCAGGTTCTGTTGTGTTTTTTCTATTCTGATATAAAACAACTAGATGGGACTTCGAATCCGGTTACGCACCGGGCCTGTATTCCGTCCCTTCAGGGCTTCCCTCACCCTCGCCCTCTCCCAGAGGGAGAGGGAATGAATATTTTTACCGTCATTTCCCCAGGGCGTTGCCCTGGGCTTGCTTCTTGCGCGCCATTGGCGCTTGAAAGACCGTGAGGCAACACGGTCAATCGTTCTTCACGAAAACTAAACACAATCCAGGTTCCCCCGTGCGAATTGCTTCTCCCGGATGGAGAAGGTATGATCCCTCATTCAAGGCGGCGGGAACGGATGAGGAATTTTCTTGTTTCTATCCATTCTTCCGCATGCCCCGCCTTGTGTTTTTCCAACAATCGTAAAGGGGTAAAGATGAAAGCCGTTATTTTCGACATGGATGGCGTCTTGATCGACAGCGAGAAGTTTCACCAGCAGGCGGAGATACAATCGCTGGCCCGGATCGGTGTGCAGGTGACCCCGGCCGATTTGAAGCCTTTTGCGGGGGCCAGCCGGGAACTGTTCCGGCGGGGATTGTCGGAACGGTTCGGCCATCATCTGGATTGGGACGCGTTTTTCGCCGAAAAAGACCGGGTGTTGTTCGATCGGATGGAGAATGTCCGGCTGGTTCCCGGCGTGCTGCCGTGGCTGCGGGACTTGCGGGCCAAGGGGCTGCGCCTGGCGGTGGCCACCAGTTCGCAACGGAGATTGTTGGAGTTCGTCCTGATGAAATTCAGCCTGGATGAAACCTTCGAACAAACGGTCAGCGCCAACGAGATCACCCACAGCAAGCCCCATCCGGAAATTTTCCTCAAGGCGGCGGCGCTCTTGCGGCTGAATCCGGCGGACTGCGCGGCGGTCGAGGATTCCATCAACGGCGTGCTGGCCGCGAAGGCCGCGGGCATGTACACCCTCGCCATCACCACCAGCTTCCCCCGCGATCAACTGACTCCCGCGGACCGGATCATTAACCATTTCGAGGAACTGCGGGGGGATCCGCTGTTCCCGCCGCGGAACGGCTCTCCCGTCTGATCCTGCGCAAGGTCCCTGCCGTTTGGTTGGTCCGGCAATGATTCGCTTTCAAATAAGGAATAGGGAAAGCCGATACACTATATTCATTTTATATTCCCTCTACCTTGAGGCTGATCTTTACCCGCTAGTCGTTGAAGGAGGTCATCCCCGCGCAAGCGGGGATCCAGGAGGAGCATCGAGGACCCGCAGGGGCGCATGTGAATAGCCGGGGGTGACAACCCCCGGTAATGTCAAGAAAAGATCGATCCCGGAGGGATCGAATGTGATATTCAACCCCTTCGGGGTTGATATTGATTCATTACGCAACCGTAGGCTATCGCCTACGGCTATTCACATTCATCCCCCGCGGGGATGAAAATTCATGGCATGAAAGTAATTCGGGGTAAAGATCAGCCGGGGGGTAGGTTTTCGGTTATTTGAGAGAATGATGGCTTTGCATACCCAGGTATTCTAAAAACCGCCCATGGCTATCTCCAGCAGACTCATGACATCCGGCGGATTTTGATACCCGATCGGGCCGATGAAAATGGAGTACAGCTCGCGCCCCCCGAACAGCAGGCACGCGGTGAAAAGCCATCGCCTCCATTTTGTGTCTTTGACCGGCAGACAAAACGCCGGCAGCAGGGTCACATACCAAAATTGGCCGATCACATTCAATTTCACGAAAACCAGAAACGCGGCCGGGACCAGAAATTCCACCACCCGCTGTTGTTTTTCCATCCCGAGCAGACATAACGCCAGAAAGACGAGGCTGGCGCCGAAATGCGCCACGGGCAGCCAATAGGGGTAGGTGTTGAATTGGGCCGGATCGCCAAGCCGCCAACTGATCGGATTCACTTGAGGGATGTAACCCGGCTCGAACAGGTGGATCAAATAACCGCTGAACAGGACGGCGGCCAGGCTGGGCAGCCATCCGGCGGCGCCCCACGCGCACTCGAGCCCCAACCGTTTCGGATTCCTCCACGAAAGGCGGGTGAGAAAATAGGGCAACAGAAAAACCGGAAAGAGTTTGGTCTGCACCGCCAGGGAGAGCAGCCCGGGCGCCCAAGGCTTTTCGCGCCGCGATTCATGAAGGGCCAGGACCATGCAGAATCCCGCCAGGGCCTCGTACTGTCCTTCGCGCGAGACGTACCAAATGCTGAGAGGATTGATCCAATACAGAAGGGCGGTCCAGCGGTCCCGGGCCGCGCGGAACACCAGCCAGGCCCCCAGGGCGTCCAGCAGCGTCAGGACGCATTTGGCGAAGGCCGTGGAGGTGCTGATCATCGTCACTCCGGCATCAAACAACAAAGTCACCGCCGGGTAAGTGTAGTGGTGGTGGGACCATAGGAATTGGCAGGGCCAGGGCGATAAATCGGGCGGCGTCAGGTCATACACGCCGAATCCCCACTGATGGAAGGCTTTCCCATAACCGAGATGCCGGAGCAGATCGGTGGTGTAGAGCGGGACGGAAAAGCAATACGCGGCGCGCAGCAGCCCAACGCCGGCGGCCGCCAGGACAAAGAGGATCGTGCTCCAGGACCGGGTATGCCGGAATCGCCTCATGATTCGATTCGGATTCATCCGTTGTGTGTACTCCTGACAAGGCGCCGATCTTAATTCGGGCAAAAGGCTATGGTTTTATTACGAAAATGGAATGTAAAGGGACTTGTATCCCCCCCGTTCTTGGGAAGAGAACCGGGATGAAGGATACTGAAGAAACATCTTCCCTCACCCTGACCCTCTCCCAGAGGGAGAGGGAATTTGGGGGTTGCGGCTCAGACCCAAGGGATTGGAAACCGGTAACACGTCCATGAAACAGGGAAGCGCTGGCGTGATGAACCTTTGTTCCTATCCGATTGTCTCACCACGTGATGGCATGATAATCATGGGTATCGGAAGTTATATAGCCCCGGAGCCTCGTCCGGGCCGTCCGTGGATTTTCGCCGCCCCTATCCTGGGTATTTCCCAGTGGGTATTTATTCTGCTTTTCGGGATGGCCGGAATCCCTTTTCCCTGCGCGGCGGAACCGGACGTGATCGAGCCGGAGATGGTCGAAATCCCCGCCGGGCCGGTTGTCTTTGGCTCATCCGGGGACGAACGGGCCGCCTATTTCGTTTCCCCCGGGGAATACGCGGCGGAGACGGTCGCGCTCGCCACGTTCGCGATCGGGAAATACGAGGTGACCAACGAGGAATACGCGTGTTTCATCCGCGGCGGGGGATACGAAAAGCGGGAATGGTGGTCCGAGGAGGGATGGCGGGCGCGGGCGCAGAATCAATGGACGGCCCCCCGGCGCTGGAACGACCGGGATTATCAGGGACCCGGCAAGGAACGCTATCCCGTGGCGGCGGTCAGTTGGTACGAAGCCGAAGCCTTTTGCACCTGGCTGCGCGTCCAGATCGGCAAGCCCTACCGGCTGCCCACGGAACGGGAATGGGAAAAAGCGGCGCGGGGCGAGGATGGCCGCGTCTTCCCTTGGGGAAACGCATGGGATCCGGATGCCTGCAACTGGTTCGGCTATACCGGATTTGACGCGCCGGCAGGGTACGCGCCCGATCCCTACGTCCGTGTCAGTCCCGTGGGGGCCTTTCCGAAGGGACAAAGCCCCTGGGGATGCCAGGACATGGCGGGCAACGTGCTGGAATGGTGTCAGGACGCCTGGACCGCGGGCCACGCCGCCGCCTTTCAGGGGCCGTACCGCGTGTTCCGGGGCGGATCGTTTCTCAACAACCAGCCCCGCCATTTGCGCTGCGCCTGGCGGGGGGGGACTTATCCCGGCCTGGGGCATGTCTATTGGGGGGATACCGGCTTCCGCGTGGCGCTATCGGTTCAGGGCCGGATGCCCAAACTCTCCTCCAGCAACTGACGGCGGTAGATGCGCGCGTAAAGGCCGTCCCGTTCGATCAGCGCTTCGTGCGCGCCTTCCTCCACGATCCGGCCTTCGTCGAGCACGATGATATGGTCGGCGTTCTTCACGGTGGAGATGCGGTGGCTGATGAGAATGGCGGTGCTGCGGTGGAGGTCCCCCGCGATGCCACGCAGGATGGCTTCCTCCGTGTCGGTGTCCACGCTGGAGAGGCTGTCGTCAAGGATGAGGATGGGGCGTTGGAGCACCAGGGCGCGGGCGATGCCGGTGCGCTGTTTCTGGCCGCCGGAAAGGGTAATGCCCCGTTCGCCCACTTCCGTTTCGTACTGATCGGGCAGCATGGCCAGGTCGCGGCTGAGTTGCGCGCGGGCGGCGGCCGCGGTCATCGCCTCGTCCGGAATCTCATCGGGACCGGCCGCGCCGAAGAGGATGTTGTTCCGGATCGTGTCGGAAAAGAGAAAGACGTCCTGGGATACATAAGCGATCGACCGGCGCAGGGCGGCCAGGGGAATTTCGTTGATATCGCGGCCGTCGTAGAAGAGCATGCCATCGGGCACGGGGTAAAGATGCAGCAGCAGGTTGACGATCGTGGTTTTCCCGCAACCGGTGGGGCCGACGATCGCCAGCGTCTGCCCGGGTTCGACCTGGAACGAAACATCCTTGAGGACCGGGGGCGAATTGGGAGCGTAGGCGAACGTGAGATGGCGCGCCTCGATCGAACCCCGCAAGGGCGGTGTTTCCGCGCCTTCGGGGATTTCTTCCACTTCGGGCTGGGTGGCCAAAATGCCTTGCAAGCGCCGCCAGGACGCCACTCCGCGGTGGATGACGTTGATGATCCAGCCCATGGCGATGATCGGCCACATGAGCATCTGGTAGTACAAGGCAAATTGCACGAGGTCCCCCAGTTTCAGCTCCTCCTCGATGACCTTCAATCCCCCCCGCCATAAAATCAGCACCACGCCCAGCCCGCCGATGAACTGCATGAAGGGAAACAGCAGGCCCCGCAGCTTCACCTGCTCCATGTTCTTGAGTACATACTGCTCGTTGATCGCGCGGAAGCGGGCGATCTCGGCTTCTTCCTGGCAATAGGCCTTGATGATCCGGATGCCGGAAAAATTCTCCTGCGCCTTGGCGGTCAGCTCGGAGTAGATGTCCTGCGCTTGCCGGTAGATCTGGTGCAGCTGGCGGGTGTTGAAATTGACGTAGAACAGCAGCAAGGTGATGGGCGCGAGCAGGGTCAAGGTCAATCCCATGTCCAACTGAAACATCGAATACAGCGCCAGAGTGGTCAAAAAAATCGTTTGCGCCGGATACATGATCCCCGGTCCCACCAGCATGCGCACTTGCTCGATATCGCTGGTGAAGCGGGTCATCAGGTCGCCGGTGCGGATGCGGTGGTAAAATCCCGGGCTGAGCCGTTGAATGTGGGCGAAGAAATCGTCGCGCAGCGCCTGGTCGAATTGCCGCGACGCGCCGATGATGGTCCACCGCGCCAGGAACAGCATGAATCCGGCGCTGGCCGCCAGCGCCAGGATGAGCAGGCAAGAAACCACCAATTCGTGCCGGGTGGCGCCCTGTTCGATCTGATTGATGACGGTTTTGACGTAGTCGGGCACCCAGATGGATAAATAACTATAGAGCAGCAGGCCGATGATCCCGGCGATGTCGTGCCACACCACGGGGCGCAAGTACGCCATCAGCGAGGGAATCAGGCCGGGAGGAGTTTGCGGTGGAACGGGATTCAGAGAATCGGGCATGACGGTATTCACTGTCGTTTTTGGAATCTCTCCATTTTGGCTTCTCCCGCATCGATCGGCAATCCCGGATGCGGGCCGGAGTGCGGTTTCGCGGGCCGGAGGAAAGAACACTGCGTCCGGGATGGGGTATCAACAAAGAGACCTTTTCGTCCCGGGGGAATCATGGCATATCAAGAGTTTCCCTCACCCGGGCCCTCTCCCAGAGGGAGAGGGGATAGTGTTATTTCCTTTTTGAAGTGTTTGGTAATAAGGAATTGCCTTTCTTAGGCAAACAATGCTGTAGTCCATAATCAACTCCTCTGTCCCGCTCCCTCTCCCCCTGGGAGAGGGTTGGGTTGAGGGAAGACCTTCACCCACGCTAAATCCGCCTGATTTCAATCGAAACCATCCTTTACCAGGGCACGCCGCGGCCCTTTACCAGAGCACGCCTCGGCGTGCCCCGGCTTTTCCTATAGCCCGAGATGGCATCGGGAATTCGCATGGGAGTCTCGGCCGGGAGGTCCCATGGCCTCTTGCTGGAAACGGCTCAGACCGCCGTCACCGGATTTTCCACGGGGAAAGTGAATACCTGGTGGATTTGATAATGCGGATTGGCGAGCAGGCCTTGGGTCCGGCTGACGGACACGGCCAGCCGCTCCGCCGCTTCCCGCGCCGCCCCGGGATCGAGGTTGTCAAAAGCGGCCTGCCATAAGGTTCCCCGCGCCAGGCTCTCCGGCTGTTCCTCTTCCGGAACCAGGGCGCGCAACGCGTCCAAAACCGCTTCGGCCGTCCCGTCCACGCGGTCCCGCACCAGAATCCAGGCGCTGGACGGATCCGGAACCGGCAATACCGCTCCCTCCGCGAGGGTTTTGTCCGCCGGGACGATACGCCATTGATGCTTGTTGGGATTGACGAAAAACCAGGTCTTCTCCACCAGGCGGGTGGCGGTCTGCAGGGCTGACCGGGATTCCCGCCCGGGAAACACAAGCTCCCAAAACTCCGAACGGCGCAAGGATGCCAGCGTCTCGAAACCCAGCCGGCTCCGCGCGGCCTGGAGAGCCGTCCGGGCGACGTTATCGGTAATTTTCAAGGTCACATAGATTTGAATCGCGTCCATATTGTTGGAAAATTCTACCGGATGCTATACTAAAAGGGAAGAGAGAGTGGATTTCAATGGTATAATGAATTCAGAAAGCGCGCCGCCGGGTGTCGCGGGATGGATGGGGTTGACACTCAGCGAAACCGACGGATAGACTTCGGCGTATAAACCATCGGTTACGGTCACATCGGTTTCAGGGCCGGATTGGGTTTGTGGGACAAAGGGGTTATTTATGTATCTTTCCATCTCATCCTACTCTTGGTTGCCTTCCTCGTTCCTTGGAAAACTCCGGCAAGTACACGAACAGGGGATTGAGGGGGTGGAAATCTTCGCGACTCCACGCCACCTGGATATCAACAATCCGGAGGAAATCCAGCAGGCTGGGATCATGATCCGGGACCTGGGGTTCCGGTATGTCACCATGCATGCGCCCAGCAGCGTGGGCGATTTATCCAGTCCCGACGAACCGTTGCGGGAGGAGACCATTCTGGCGTGTCAGCGCACCCTGGACGCCGCCATGCTGATCGGCGCGTCCCTGGTGACCTTTCACCCCTCCAGTATCGAGGGGGAAATGTCGCAAGCCAAGGAACGCTGGGTCTCCCTCCAGGAGTCGTTGCGGGACCTGAGCGGTTATGGGGAAGACCGCGATTTGAACGTGGCGATCGAAAACTTCCCCAAACCCCTCTTCGGGTGCGATCCGCGGGAATTGTATCGCCAAATCGCCGCGCTGGGCCTTCCCAATGTGGGCATGTGCCTGGATATCGGCCACGCGTTCGTCGGCGGCTTTCTGCCCGCCGTCCTCTCCGAATTCGGCGAGAAAGTCTTCTCCGTGCATGCCAGTGACAACCGGGGACGCGTGGACGAACACATGACGCCCGGCCAGGGCGTGGTTCCCTGGGAGGAGATCATCACCGGTCTGCGTCAACTGGATTTCCGGGGGCCCTTCGTCGTGGAAGTGCGCGATGGCCGCCGGTTCGAACTGATCCTCAACGACATCATCGGATTCGCCGATAAAATGGGATTGAGCGGAGTCGGACAACTCTCTCATTGATTCAACGGGCGCCGTCCGCGTTTACAGATGAAGACCTCGGCTTCATGCGCCGGGCGCTGGACTTGGCGTGGCAGGGCCGCTTCACGGTCCACCCCAATCCCCGGGTGGGCTGCGTGCTGGTCCGGCCGGCCGCGGCGGGTCAGTCCTCCCGTGTCATCGGCGAAGGCTATCACCGGCGGCAGGGAGCGCCCCACGCCGAACGGGAAGCCCTGGCCGCCTGCCGGGAAAATCCCCGGGGCGCGACCGCCTATGTAACCCTTGAACCCTGTTGCCATCACGGGGCCACTCCCCCATGCACCGCCGCGCTTTTGCAGGCCGGCGTCTCCCGGGTGGTGGCGGCGGTGCCGGATCCATTTCCTCAAGTCCAAGGCCAAGGCATCGAAATCCTGCGGCAAAACGGCGTCCGGGTGGACGTGGGACTCTTGGAAGAAGACGCCCGGTATCTCAACCGGTTTTTTTTTCATTTCCATACCCGCGGATTGCCCTGGGTGATCCTCAAGGCGGCGGTCTCGCTCGATGGCAAACTCGCCACCCGCACCGGGCATTCCCAGTGGATTACCGGTGAACGGGCCCGCGCCCACGCGCATGAAGTCCGGGCTGAAGTCAACGCCATCCTGGCCGGCATCCGGACCGTCCTGGCCGACGATCCCCGGCTGACGCCCCGGCCGGCCCCCCCGCCGGATTCCGGCTGGAATCCCCCGTTGCGGGTGATTCTCGACCCGGACCTGCGGATTCCCCTCGGCTGTCAATTGCTGCGGACCCAGCCGGAGGCTCCAGTCCGGATATACTGCGCGCACGAGGCGCCCGAATCCGCGGCGCGCGCCTTGCGGGACCGGGGCGCGCAAGTCGAACGCGTCCATGGAGCGGAAAACCAATTGAACCTGAAAGAAGTGCTGGCTTCCCTGGCCCGCGGGGGCGTATCGGCCTTGCTGGTGGAAGGGGGGCCCCGGATTCATACGTCGTTTTTGGAAGAAAACCTGGTGAACGAGCTCCTGGTTTACATCGCTCCCATAATTGTGGGTGGAAAAGACGCGCCGGTGTTTTACCGGGGCCGGGGTGTGGATACAATAAATCAAGCCACGCGGCTGGAGCGTCTGCGCCGGATCCAACTCGGCGAGGACACGCTCATCCAAGGCATCCGGCGCTGGCAATTGTGAAACCGGCTATGTTTACGGGAATCGTCCAGGAAGTCGGCATTTTGTCCAACCTGCTCCGCCAGGGCTCCTCGGCCCAGGCGGTCATCACCGCCCCGCGGATCAGCGTCGAAGCGGCCTTGGGGGATAGCATCTGCGTGAATGGAACCTGCCTGACGGTTACGCGGCGGGAAGGGGAGCGTTTCACGGCCGATCTGTCCAGCGAAACGCTGCAACGGACCACCTTCGCCTTCGCGCGGATCGGAGACTGGGTCAACGTGGAACCGGCCCTGCGGCCCATGGACCGCCTGGGCGGGCATATCGTGTCGGGACACGTGGATGATATCGGCTATATCGAGGATATCCGCGAGGAGGGTGAATTCTGGCGGTTGGGCGTGCGGTTCCCCGCGCGGCTGGCGCCCTATATCGCGGAGAAAGGCTCGCTGGCGGTGGAGGGTATCAGTTTGACGGTGGCCGCCGTGGCGGGAGACGCCGCCGAATTCGCCGTGATCCCCTTTACCCTGCAAAACACCAACCTGCGCGCGAAACGGACCGGCGACCCGGTCAACCTGGAGGTGGACCTCCTGGCCCGGTATGTCGAACGGCTTCTGGCCGCCGGACCGGCCGGCCATGGGGGTGGTTTAACCGTGGAGAAACTGCGAAAATATGGATACCTTCAAGAATAGGAACCCAGCCCCATGATTGTCACGGTTGAAGAGGCCGCCGCGGATTTGAAGGCGGGCAAAATGCTCATCGTGGTGGATGACCAGAACCGCGAAAACGAAGGCGACCTGGTCATGCCGGCCGCGAACATCACGCCGGAACAGGTGAACTTCATCGTCACCAAGGCCCGCGGCCTGCTGTGCGTGGCCTTGGAGCGTCAACGGGCGGAACGGCTGTTCCTCACCCCCATGACCGCCGACAACACCGCCCTGCACCGCACCAACTTCACCATCACCGTGGACGCCCGCAAGGGCGCCACCACGGGCATTTCGGCCCATGACCGCGCCTTGACCATCCGCCGCCTCGCCGATTCCCGCGCCCTGCCGGAGGATTTCGCCCGGCCCGGCCATGTCTCCCCCATCATCGCCAAGGACGGCGGGGTCCTCCGCCGCGCCGGCCACACGGAAGCCACCGTCGATCTCATGAAACTGGCCGGCCTGGATCCAGTGGGCGTTCTGTGCGAAATCCTGGACGAGGACGGGAGCATGGCGCGGCTGCCGTCCCTCGAAAAACTATCCGAAAAATATTCCATCAACATCGTCACCATCGAGGACTTGATCCGCTACCGCCATTCGACCGAACACCTCGTGGACAAAGTCCTGGTCACCCACATGCCCACCCGCCACGGCCAGTTCGATCTGCACCTCTTCGTCAGCAAGGTCGACAACAAGGAACACGTGGCGCTGGTGAAGGGCGACCTCACCACGCCCGAACCGGTGCTGGTCCGCGTGCATGACCAATGCCTGACCGGGGACGCCTTCGGGTCCCTCCGCTGCGACTGCGGCGTGCAACTCCAATTCGCCATGCAGAAAATCGAGGAGGAGGGCCGCGGTGTGGTGTTGTACATGGCCCAGGAAGGGCGGGGCATCGGCCTGGTCGACAAACTGCGGTCCTATGTGTTGCAGGACCAGGGGTACGACACGGTCGACGCCAACCTGAAACTGGGCCACAAGGCCGACGAGCGGGAATACGGCATCGGCGCGCAGATCCTGGCCAGCCTGGGAATCCGCCGGATGCGGATCATGACCAACAATCCGCGCAAAATCCACGGCCTGAACGCCTTCGGGCTGGAAATCGTGGAACGCATCCCCATTCACGTGGGGGAAAATAAATTCAACGTGCATTACCTGCGGACCAAGGGGGAACGCATGGGTCATCTGCCTTGAAGAAAGGACTACCATGGTGAACTTCGTGGAAGGGAATCTCATCGCGGGCGGGAAACACTTTGGGATTGTGGTCTCCCGCTTCAACAGTTTTATCACCGAACGGCTGCTGGAAGGCGCGCTGGACGCCCTGCGCCGCCATGGCGCGGATGAAAAGGGAATCACCATTGTCCGCGCGCCCGGAGCGTTTGAAATCCCTCTCGTGGTCAAGAAAATGGCCGCCTCGGGGAACTACCACGCCCTGATCGCGCTCGCCGCCGTCATCCGCGGTGACACGCCCCACTTCGACTACATCGCCGCCGAAGTCTCCAAGGGCGTGGCCCAGACCTCCCTGGAATCCGGCTGCCCCATCGCCTTCGGCGTGCTCACCACCCATACCATCGAACAGGCCGTCGAACGCGCGGGGACCAAGGCCGGCAACAAAGGTTGGGACGCCGCCGTCACCGCCATCGAAATGGCCAACCTCTGCGAAAAACTATGAAATACGCGGGACCCCGGCACGTGGGACGCGAATTCGCCCTGCGCCTCCTCTATTCGTTCAACCTCCAGCAGGACGCTTCCGGGGACAAACCCCTGGACTCCTTCCCCAACTGGTGGGAGGAGGAAGACACGCTGTCCGTCACCCCCGAGGCCGAACACTTCGCCTGGACCCTCGCCCGCGGCGTGATGAAGAACCGGGACGAGATCGACCGCCTGATCCAGGAGCAAGCCATCAATTGGCGCCTCGAACGCATGTCTCCCGTGGACCGCAACATCCTGCGCCTCAGCCTCTGGGAACTGATGCACGACTCCGGCACTCCCGCCAACGTCATCTTGAACGAGGCCGTGGAGATGGCGAAATGCTACGGCGACGAGGATTCGCCCCGTTTCATGAACGGCATCCTCGATCCCCTCGCCCGGACCCTCCGGCCGGGGGAATACACGCCGGCCGGACCGTGATACGCTTGCCAGGCCGGGGTGAAGGAAATCTCGAAAAAATCCGGATACATCCAATATCAAATCCATCATGCGTAATAAATTCCTCGTCTTTGGCGCGCCGGTCATCACCGGGGAAGACCTCGCGGCGGTTCTCGACACCTTCCGCTCGGGCTGGATCGGCACCGGCCCCCGGGCGGCGGAACTGGAACGGACCTTCGCCCGCTACACGAACACGAAATTCGCGGTCAGCCTGAGCTCGTGCACCGCCGCGCTGCATCTGGCCGTGCTCTCGTTGGGGATTCAGCCGGGCGACGAGGTGATCACCACGCCGATGACCTTCTGCGCCACGGCCAACGCCATCCTCCACGCGGGCGGACGGCCGGTTTTCGCCGATATCGATCCCCGGACAGGCTTGATTCTTCCGGAAGAGATCGAAAGGCGGATCACCCCGCGCACCCGGGTGATTCTGCCGGTGCATCTCGCCGGGCGCGCATGCCCGATGCGGGAAATCATGGCGCTGGCGGATGCCCGGGGCCTGGCCTTGGTGGAGGATTGCGCCCACGCCATCGAAACGCTTTACCAGGGGAGGCATGCGGGAACCTTCGGCCAGGCGGGATGCTTCAGCTTCTATGTGACCAAGAACCTGACCGCCATCGAGGGGGGGATGGTCATTACCCACGAAGCGGGGATCGCGGCCCAGATTCAAACCCTGGCGCTGCACGGGCTCACCGCCGGCGCCTGGAAACGCTTCAGCGACGAAGGGTTCAAGCATTACGAGATGGTCAGCTTGGGGTATAAATACAACCTGCCCGACGTGCACGCGGCGCTGGCGTTGTCCCAGTTCAAGCGTCTGGATGCGAACCTGGAGCGGCGGGAGGCCGTCTGGCGGCAGTACGACGCGGCTTTCCAAAATCTGCCCTGTCTGACTCCACCGCCCCCCGAAGCGGGTACACGCCACGCCCGCCACCTGTATACCCTGTTGCTGGATCTTGAAGCCCTGACGATCTCCCGGGACCGCTTCCTGGAGGAACTGCGTCTCCGCAATATCGGCGGCGGCGTGCATTATTTGTCGCTGCATCTCCATCGCTATTACCGGGAGCGGTTCGATCTCCGGCCCCGGGATTACCCCGGCGCCCTCTGGCACTCGGACCGCACGGTTTCCCTGCCGCTTTCGGCGGGACTCTCGGACGCGGATGTGGCCGATGTCATCGAGGCGGTGACGGACGTGCTCACCCGTTTCCGCCGGTAAGGCCGGCTTCAGATTCATAAAAACCTGTCTCTGTGGACTGGCATGGCAAGATGGGGAGGAATTCAGCCGGCTTGCTTCAACTCTCGCCAAACCGCGGGCGGCGTATGGTTCCGTGGCGATTATTGGTTATGGGAAAGCGCCGCGTTTCAAGACATCCTGCCGGCCAGTGCGTTGACCGGTTTCAGTCCCAAAACGTCTTCCCATACGGGAAGCGCGCGGGCGGGAGTGAATTCCTCCACCCGTTCCCTGGCTTTTTGGCCCAGCTGGAGGCGGAGCGCTTCATCCGCCATGAGACGCCGCAGTGCGTCGGCCAGCGCCAGATGATCCTCCACGGGAACCACCAGGCCGGTCTGTTCCGGCACGATGTATTCCAGGGGGCCGGGCGAGGCGTCGCTCACCACGCACGGCAGGCCGCAACACATGGCTTCCAGCAAGGCGTTGGGCATGCCCTCGCGCCGCGAGGGCAACACAAAAATCCGCGCCGTGGAATAGAACGAAAACACATCCTCCCGCTGCCCGTAGAAGATCACTGGATCAGCGATCCCCAGGCGCCGGGCCAGGTTTTCCAAATGCGCGCGCCACGGTCCTTCCCCCACCAGGGCGAGTTTCCACTCGGGAAATTCGTCCCGCACCTTGGCGAGAGCGTAGAGCAGGATGTCATGCCCCTTGTCGGGCCGCAGGCTGCCCACCGCGAGGATGAGGTTCTGCAAGGGGATGGCCTTGCCGCTCGTTTCCGGCAAGGTGAGAAGGTTGGGCACATAGGCGAGTTTGGCGCGGGGAACGAAGTGGGCCAGCGTGTCCAGCGCGCCATGGCTGTTGGCGGTGATCCGATCGGCGAAGCGGTACGTGATCCGCCGCAGGAAATTCCACGCCTTCCCCAACGATTCGCGCGCCGGATCGCTGCGTTCGGAAATCACCACGCGGCGTTTCATCCCTCGGCAGGCTAGAATCGTCAGGACATTCGTGGTTCCCACGAAACTCACCACCAGGGGAGCGCCCGACTCGCGGAGGGCGCGCCGCAATCCCCGGATCCGCCGGAGATTGGCGGAAACGGCTTTCAGAAGGTTTCTGGATTCGCCAAGACCTCCAGCCACAAGGTGGCGTACGGCCGGGTCCAGCGCATAAAACGAACGGTCTCCGCCTGCCAGGGTGATGACGCAGATCCGCCGCCCCTGCCGCGTCCAGGTGTTGGCCAGGTTGGTCAACACCCGTTGCGCGCCCCCCGCGCCCAGCGTGCTGATAATCAGCGCGATGTCCGCCGTTTCCTTGTCCCGCGCGGCCGTGCTCATGGATCGATATACTGCCGCCTCCATTCCTCGAGGCACATCAACAACCACAATACGTATCCTTGCGGGAGGCCGCGGTCGTGCCACTCCAGCAGTTGCTCCAGATACTCCCGGCGGAAGCTCCCCCGGGCCAGGGCGCGGGGATCCAGCAGATAGCGCCGGGCGGTTTCGCTCATGGGGCCGGAAAACCACTCATGGATGGGAATGCCGAATCCGCTTTTGGGGCGGTGGAGAATCGCCTCCGGCAGGATTTTTTCAATCGCCTTCTTGAAAATATATTTTTTCTCCCCATTGCGGATTTTCAATGCCAGGGGAATCCGCGCCGTGAATTCCAAAAACTCGTGATCCAACAAGGGCGAGCGGCACTCCAAGGAATGAGCCATGCCGGCGATGTCCACCTTGGGCAGCAGATCATTGGGCAGATAGCATGAGAAATCGCCGTACATCCAACGCTCCACGTCTTCTTCGCCGGCGTCGTGCGATTCGCAGAACACGCGGTAGATCTCGGCCGGATCCGGCCCGGACACCTGGTTCCAAAAATCGTCCGTGTAGAGTTCGCGGCGGGCGCAGGCGTTGAAAAAGGTTACATAAGCCAGGTAGTGCTCCAGCGGATCCGGATCGAACAGCCCCCGTCCCACGGCCGCCCGGTACCTCGCTTTCGCTGGCAGGATCCGCAGCCGCGCCGCCAGGTCCAACGCGCGCCGGACGCCCAGGGGCGCGAGGAATTGAACGAGTTTCCGGTTTCTCTCGTAGCGGGTATAGCGGTCGTAGCCTCCAAAATTTTCATCGCCCCCGTCGCCGTTCAGCGCCACGGTGACATGCTCCCGCGCCATCTTCGCCAGGTAATAGCTGGGCAGCGCGGAGGAGTCGGCGTAGGGTTCCTCATACAGGCGCACCAGCTCCGGAAACACCGCCATGCCTTCCGGCTCGACCAGGAACTCTTCGTGCCGGGTGGAAAACCGTTCCGCCACCACGCGGGCGTAGGGACGTTCATCCCGCCGGGCGTTGGTGAAGCCGATGGTAAACGTGCGCACCGGTTCGGACTGCAGCTTCGCCATCAAGGCCACGATGGTGCTCGAATCCAATCCGCCCGACAAGAAACAGCCAAGCGGCACATCGCTGATCAGCCTGGCCCGCACCGCGTCCGAGAGCCGCTCCAGGATCGCCTCGCACCATTCTTCTTCACTTCGATTTTCCTTGACGGCGTAAGTCAACCGCCAGTAGCGCCGCCGGGTGATCTCCCCCTTCTCCAGCAGCAGGTAATACCCCGCCGGGAGTTTCTGGAAATTTTGAAGTCCCGTGAGAGGCGCGGGGCAATAGCCGAAGGTCAGGTAATGGTGAATCGCCAGCGGATCTTCCTCACGCGGGATGCCGGGAAGTTGCAGAATCGCCTTGAGCTCCGACGCGAACACGAAACGCCGCCCGTCCTGGTAGTACTTGAGCGGCTTTTTCCCGATCCGGTCCCGCGCCAAGAAAAGCCGTTGCCGGGATTGATCCCATACGGCGAAGGCAAACATCCCGCGCAACGCCTGGAGACATTCGATTCCGCGTTCTTCATACAGATGCAGAATCACCTCCGAATCGCTTTGCGAGCGAAACTGGTGGCCCCGTTCGATCAATGCTTCCCGCAAAGATTTATAATTGTATATTTCCCCATTGAAGACCAGCGCCAGGGTCTCGTCTTCGTTGAAAAGCGGCTGCCGGGCCGCCTCGGAGAGATCGATGATCGACAGCCGCCGGTGTCCCAATCCCACGGGGCCGGAGCACCAGACGCCTTCCTGGTCGGGCCCCCGGTGATGCTGGGCCTGGTTCATGAGGGCCAGCTGCGACGCGTCGGCCGGCGTTTGATAATCGAGATGAAGGATACCAGCAATGCCGCACATGATTAGTGAACCGTGAACCGGGAACGGATGGATTGTTGCACCTGGAGCGCCCGGCGGCGGCCCGCGGGCCCCAGCAGGGTGAGTCCAATATGCCACAGATGCGACGCGTTGACGATCCACGCGTCCGGGTGCAGGGAAATAAATCGCGCCAGGAACCGCAGCGCCTCGCCCTGGCGGCGGTCCTCCGACAAGGCTTCCGCGTGCCGCAGGAGTGCCTCGGCCCGGGCCCGGCGGCCGGCGCGCCGCGCCCGGGGCGACAGGCCGGGGTGGGTCCCCGCGAAACGCAGCAGGCGGATCTTTTCTGCCGTGCGTAGGGTCGAGAGTTCAGGGACCTGAGTCAGCTGCTCCGGGTGGATCAGCCGTTTCGCCAACACGCGGGGGAGATTGGCGGTTTGATATTCCCGGATCACCTTCAGCCACAGGGCGCAATCCTGGGCGAAGATATACTCTTCCGGATAGCCTCCCAGATCCAAGATGGGCCGCAGCCGGAACATGACGGTGGAATGGATGAAAGGCGAATCTTTCACGCTGTAATCCACGATCTCGGCATGCGATTCGGGTGGAGCGGCGGTGCGCACCGGCCGGCCGTCTTCGGTGACGTAATCGCACCAGCCGCCGGTCACGCACACGTCCGGATTCTCGTTTAAAAAAGCCACTTGCCGCTCCAGGCGGTCCGGCCGCGAGAAATCATCGGCGTCCTGGCAGGCCGCGTAGGTCCCCCGGGCCGCCCGGATGGCCACGTTCAAGGCCGGCGTCCGCCCGATGTGTTTGCCCGGCTGAATCAACCGGACGCGGCGGTCTTGGAGGTTCCGGACGATATCCGCCGAGGCGTCCGTGGATCCATCGTCCACCACCACCAGTTCGAAATCCGTGAAGGTCTGTTCCAGCAGGCTTTCGATCGAAGGCCGCAGAAATTTCTCGCCGTTGTACACGGTCATGAATACGCTGACGGTGGGATTCATGTTCGTGGTGAAAAATACGGGCCATTTTTTTCCTGATCCCAACGCTTTCTCAATTCTGTGTTCGTGCTATGCGTAAGGATTGGAACACGGCATGACTCCCTCTCCCTTTGGGAGAGGGCCGGGGTGAGGGAAGAAACCTTGTTCATGTGAGTATCCTTCGACGGTAAGAAATACCTCGCTTTCGAACGGGAGGGCGAGGCTCCCGCCGAGCCGGATGATTCCGGGACGCCCATTGTCTCCCACGGCTCACCCGGAGGTTCGCCCTCCCGGAGCGGAACTCGGAGATAAAGAACATATCTTGGGGGAGTCATGGGTGTGGAAAATCCATACGCCGGTCATTCCTCCAGAAACACGCGGATCGAATCTTCGGTCACGGGCGTGAAGATGGTATCCAGAACCAGGCCGCCCGCCATCTGTGTTGTAGTCCCCGGTTCTCCCAACGCCCGCCGCACCGCCGTGCGGATGGCTTCCGGAGTCCGCGCCCGCGTTTGGGATCCCGGCGCGAAGAAGAGGATGTCCATGTCGAACCACAAATCCGACTGCACGAGGATCACCGGAACCCCTAGCGCCAAGGCTTCCAGCCCTACCGTGGTCCCGCTGTAGAGCAACACGCCGCAACGGGGCAGGAGTTCCGTCACCGGCTCGCGGGTGATTTGGACATGTTTCGGCAATGCGCCGAGATGCAAAGCTCTCACCGCCGTTTCCACGCATTGTTCCGGCGATCCGCTCATGCGGGGATGGAACTTGATCCACACGCGCAGGCCGGTTTCATCGCGCAGCGCCGCCAGGGTTTTCATGACGCATTCCAGCGAGTCATTGAATCCGATGGAAAGCGCCAGCAGCACCGTGGACGGCCGGGGAACTTCCAGCGCGCGCGCCGGATACGCGTGCAAATGCGGAAACCGGAACGCGGGGCCCACGCGCAGGCACGCGCTTGGCAAACCGTGGCGTTCGAGAATGGTTTTCCAGACACGGCCGCAGGTCACGATCCGCTGCGGGATCACGCGGTCCTGGATATCTTGCCGCGAAGGGAACAATCCGTACCAGCATTCGGGAATCGTGGAATGTTGATGGCCGATGAACTTCGTATCGGGGCAATTCACATGAAATCCGTACCGCAACGCCTTTTCCCACGGCTGGCATTCCAGGGGAAACAGCACGCGCGCCGGGCATCGATTCAACCGGCGCAAATAGCGTCCCACGCCGGCGTAGATCAGCGCGCGGCATTGCCGGATCTTCATCCGGTCGATGCGGATCTCTTCCCAAACATAATCGGTCAGGTCCACTCCCTCCAATACCAGCCGGCCCCGCAGACGGTAAGCGTGGAACCAGGTGCGCAGGGCGATGGCCGCCGCCCCGGCCAGGCTGACGCATTCCTCCGGCAGCAGCACCCAATCCTTGGCCGTGGCCGCGTTGTACGCGATCCGTTCATATGCCCGCACCCAGGCCATGGGCTTGGCCAGGAAACCCACCCGGTCTCCCCGCTCCCGGAACCGCGCGGGCAGGGGGCCGAAAAATAAATCCGTGTCCGAGGGGCGGTCCGCGGGGAACGTATTCTCATCCGCCCAGAGCACGAAGAGGGTATCGAGGCGGTCCGGCCGCGCCGACGGCATTTGTCCAACTTCGCGGCGCAGGCGGTGAATGACACGCCGTTGTTTCGCGTGATCGAGCAGAAACCGGATCCGGCCGCGCAGGCCCAGGATCCACTGCTCCACGCGGTGCCAGAACAACGCCGCCCAACCGGGAAGGTGGTCCCGCCGGGCGTGAGTGGATATAAACGCCGTGTTATGTCTTTGTTGTTTCGCCCTGCGCGCAAACGAGAAGCCCAGATACCAATCTTCCACGAACACCAGCAGGTTGTCCCGGCGTTCCCGCAGCGCCGCTTCGTACACCAGGCGGGCGCAGGCATGGTAGATGAAATGCGAGGTATAGGGATTGCGTTCGGCCAGATCCGTGGTCAGCCAAAACGGATCGAATCCCCTCCGGTCCACGATTTGATCTACGTTGATGAAGGCGTCCTCGTGTTCACGGACGATGCGGTTGATCTGTTCACCGGTGTTGATGCGCTCCCAATGCGCCGGCAGCTCGTGGAGGAATGCGGCATACCGGCTGGTATCGGTTCCCACATACATCCAGGTCCAGGGAGCCTCGAACGGCATACCGGCTTTCCACCGTTCCGGAGCCGCTCCGCATTGGACGATCCGGATTAAACGGGGGGGAGAGGAAACAACGTGGTTGTTGTTCATCGGGATGCGATGGAAGAGGAAGAAATGAAATGGTGTGTTTCAAACGCTGGCCGGTTCGATCCCATGCTTCTTGAGCCAGAATTCCACGCCCGGGATCTGCCACTCGTAGTCCACATCGCAGCCGCCCCACGAGGGAATGGGCGCGATCTTCTGTCCCATCCATTTTTGGGGAAGCAGCCCCTGTTCCAGATGTTCGAGGCAATGGGGGCGGACCACGGAAACACCCATGTCGGCGAAATAGACATCGCCCTGCGAATCGCGGTCGCAATTGAGGGTGGCGGGATCGCCGAACGTCTCGAAGGGTACGAAGGGATGCAGGCAGCCGTCTTCCAGCAACCGCCGCGCGCGCAGCGGGCTCCACATGTTGTAACGCGACACGCTGGTGGCCGAATCGAACTGGGGATTGTTCCGCAGGATTTCGATCCCCTGGTCGATCAATTCGCCGGTCACCGTGGCCACGTTGGCGAAGAGCAGGACGATCGTCTCCACGCTTTGGCCTTGTTCCGCCAGGCGGTCCCGGATCACGCGGTACCCGTGGGCGAAAGCGTCTTCCCCCAACGCCGCCGCGGTGCACAGCTCCGGCGGCCGCTCGATGATTTCCGCCCCGTACTCGCGGGCGATTTCCTTGATGCGGGGCGAATCGGTGGAGACGTACAACCGGTCCACGCCGCGGCTTTGTTTCGCCGCCAGCAAGGGATAGGCGCACAACGGCCGCCCTAAAACCGGATAGAGATTCTTGCCGGGAAATCCGGTGCTGCCTTCGCGTCCAATCATCAAGGCCGGAATCATGAATGCGTGTCCCCCTCTCGGTTGCATCCAATCACGATGTCATTCCACCGGCCGGGCGCCGGCTCCCGGGTATTTATAGGCGGCCCGGTCTAGAAAATCAACACGCGCTCACCGAAAAACCGTCCAACATCTCCCGGCCGGGCGTCACCGGCTTCCAGGATCCCCGTAACAATCCGTCCAGGCACGGCGGGGGCAATACGATCACCTCTTTCGGCATCCCCGCGGGCCAGGCAAAAGGCAGGTCGAGGCACACCGACGTGGGAACGCCGTCCTCAACCTGTCTCCGTTTCTCCAGAACGAACGCGGCGAAACACACGCTCCGCTCCACGTGCATCACCGACCGCGCGGGATGGCCCATGTAGCCGTAACACAAAATCATTCGGGGATTCAAACCCCGGATCAATTTCACGAAGCCCGCCCAATCCACCACGATGTAGGGCGTCGTGGTGGAGCCGTCCCAGGGGCCGGACAATTCCAGCTTTTGCCGCCCCCGGATTTCGCCCTCCAAGCCCGATGCCAGACGGATGTCGAAAAACAGAAAGCGGTCCGTCAGCCGCCACAATTCCCGCAGGGACGCTTCATATTTCGGTTCCCAATGGAGGCATCCCAGCGCCTGCACGGTGTGGGCGTACCGGCCGGGCAGGGAAAGGCCTTCGCTCATGTCGCCCTGTACAAAGCGGACGCGGTCCAGCTGTTCCTGGCGGGCGCGCTCGATCAACGCCCGCGAAACATCCACACCCGTGTACGCCACGGCGGGATTGTAGTGCCTCCAGATCCGGGCGAAACCGCCGGCCGCGCAGCCCACATCGAGCACCGAATCCGAGCGTTTCGCCAATTCCGGTAAAAAGCGCTTTTCGGATTTATATAAATCTTCCGGTTGATTCCGGTTCCGGGTGTAAAAGGACACCAGGTCCGGATGGTCCGACCAGGTGGGAATCATGGAACAAGATTACCTTTCGTGAAGACTCGCGTGAGGACCGTATAACGAAGAAGCGCGAAGGTAATCTTATTCTAGCGCCGTTTTTATGCCGATAAATGATTCGGAATCATATTTTGCGAATTCAGCTGGAATCTTTGCCACCCCTCGCCGGTTCGGATCCCTCCGGTCAGGACGCCGCCGCGGCGGCCTCCGCCAACACCTCGGCGAAGGAGGCCATCATCTCCGGCGGGCCCAGCGTGACGCGGATGCAACCCTGCAGGCAGGGGGCGGAAAACGGCCCCTTGACCAAATACTTCCGCATCCTCAATTGATCGATCAAGCGCTCGGGAGAGCACCGGTTCGTCACTCGGATCAGCAGAAAATTCGCCGCGCAGGGCAGCGGCTCCAGTCCCAACCCGCGGGCTTTCTCCGACAATAACTCCCCGCCCGCGCGCACCTCCCGAACATACTCCTCGATCACGCCCGGATGCTCCAACACCAGGCTCGCGCACAGGAGGCCGAAGCTGTTGATGTCGTTGGCCGCGTGGACCTTGAACAAATTGCCGAGTACTTCGGGATGCCCCGCGGCGTATCCCATTCGCAGGCCCGCCAGCCCCGCCGCTTTGGAAAACGTGCGGATAACCAGCAAATGAGGGTATGCCTCGATCCAGGGAACCACGGTGAAACCCGAGAAGGGGAAATAGGCTTCATCGACCGCCACCAGCGCGCGGATTTCTCGCGCCCGCTCCAGCACCGCTCGCAGCAGGGATTCGTCCATCAAGGTCCCCACCGGCTGGTTGGGATTGGCGAGCAAGACCAGCCGCACGCCCGGCTGGAGACGTTCCAGCATGGCCTCCCTGTCCAGGAACCGGTCGGGCCGGTAGGGAATCAGCACCGCCTCGGCCTGGTGCATGCGGGCGTAAACCGGATACATGGCGTAACTGGGATCGAGCATCATGATTGGATCGTGCGGCCGCACATAGGCCTGGAAGAGATATTTCAGCGCGCCGTCCGATCCGGGCGTGAGCAGTATGTTCTCTTCCGGCAGGCGCAACGATTCGGCTAGCAGCCGGTGAAGCCGGTCGCGCAAAGGGTAACGGTTGAGCGTCCCGCTGGTCAGCGCGGCCCGCAGCTTTTCCATAAACCAACCGGGGAAGGGACTCACCCGTTCGTTGCGGTCCAAGCCAATAAAGGGCAAGGTTTCCGTGCCTGCCTCGCGCACCCGGGTCACATGGGCTAAAGCGGGCGCCGGTTCGGGCAGGATCGATTCCTGGACGGGTTGGATGGGTTCACTAGGCATAACGATAACCTTTTTGATCCTAGGAATTGGGCTGATCAGTGAATACAATCACAAAATGCGATTGGGCAGGATATGTATCAGTCTGAATCAGGATATCCAGGATGAACAGGATGATCAGGATATGGGTAGATTAAAAATATTAATAAGTAAAGCTTCGCTGATCCAACCTGCGAATCTCTGTTTCTCTTTCCCCTCTCCCTCTGGGAGAGGGTATCGGTTTTTGTCTGAATCCGGATGGTCAGGATGACCAAGAAGATCGGAAATGTAGGATGGATTAGCGTAGTGTAACCCATCGATACCGCCCTCTTCATCCGCTCCCTCTCCCTTTGGGAGAGGTCCGGGGTGAGGGAAAAAACTTCCTTCAAGGATTACTATTTCGATTTGATACGAAAAACCTTGGCCCACCAAAGTAGGGGCACGTTGCAACGTGCCCCTACATGCAACATGCCCCTATCTGCAGTATCACTGCCTTTCCACTTTCATGGGGATAACGTCCCGTTGAGCCGTGCGTAATTCTATCCCTCAAACCAGCGCGCAGCGGTTGCAGGGAGAAATCGTGCCGCGGCGTTGCTGGAGATGCGCCTCGCGCAATGCGGTGTATTTTTCTCCCTGCCAAAGATTCCGCAACGGTTGATCCTTGACGTTCCCCACCGCCAGGGTGGAACGGTAATCGACATCGCAGGGATTGACGGTTCCGTCGAACCAGACGAACATCCGCCGCCACAAGTCCGAGCAGGGCGTGGTGATGTCATTGACCGGGCGGTCGTACGAGTTTTCCCACGGGTTGTAGTCGACGAAGGCCACCTGATCCACCAGGCCGCCCCAGAACGCTTCCATGGCGTCCAGGTTCTGTTGATCGCTGAAACGCACTCCCGAGACCCGGGTGATGAGCTGGGAATCGGGATAGTGCTTCCCGCGGATTTGCTGAAAAAGCCGGATGTTGCTCACCACCCGCTCCAACTGGCCGTTGACCCGCAGCTGGCTGTACAACGGCTCTTCCGCCGCGTCCGCCGAGAACACCAGAGTGTTCATACCCGATTGCAGGATGGCGTGCGCCTTGCGTTCATCGAGATACCACGCGTTGGTGTTGATCTTGAGCCCCAGAAACTTGCCCCGCAGGTACTCCAGCATGGCCTCGATATCCGGGTACAGCAGCGGTTCGCCCCGCGAGGCCAGCGTCACCGCCTCGCATTGGCCTTCGAGTTCATCCACCACCCGTTTGAACAGGTCCAAGGGCATCATGCCCATGTGGCCGTTCTTGCGCGTGGTGAAGACCTTGTCGATCTGGTAGCAGAAGACACAGCGGTAGTTGCAGATCGAGGTGGGTTCGATTTGCACGCAGGGCGGATAATCGTCCAGTTCCTTGAGACGGGGGAACAGGTCGTAACGGTAGCGGTAGAATAGATAGCGGGGCAGGTGCTCGTCCGCGGTCCGCCGGATTTCCTCGATCACGTGTGGCTTGAGTTCAAAACGGGGAACGCCCTCGGGCCGCGGCTCGTCCAGCAGGTCCGCGAAGGCCCGTTGCAGGATCTTCATGCGATGATCCCGCGGATGGTTCAGATCCAAACGGTCCCGCAATTCCCGGATGCGCCGGAGCGCGTCCTCGCGCGCCCCGCCTTTCGTGCGGATCTCGACGAAACTGTTGGCCTTGTCATAGCGTTTGACGGGATTGGTGGGGGAGTTCATCAGGGTTTCCGTTTTTTTTTATTTCGTGGATTCGATCGTGCCGGGCGGATTTTCCTTGTGCAGTTGTTCGCCGACTTCGTACACGATGTCCAGCAGCCCCATGCCCAGGTCGTGATAGGTGTCCAGCACCAGTTTGAGCGCCTTTTCCGGGCGGTAGGAATACGGCGTGACGCGGTAGTGATAAATCCGTTCCGGCGGGCCGAATTCGATTTCCACCTCGTTGTTGAGGATCTCGCGGATCATGATCAGCAAATCGCGCACGCGCATGGATTGCGGGCCGGTGATGATGACGAACTGGTTCTCGAATTTCGGATCCAGTATCCGGACGCTGGCCTCGGCCGCGTCGAGCACGTGGATGTACTCCCGCAGCTCATCGCCGTTCCCGTGGCGGTAGATACGCTTTTCCCGCATGGCCTGTTCGAGATAGACGCGGATGATGTTGTACTGATTGGCGCGGGGGCCGTAGAGCGAGCCAAACCGCAGCACCGTGAAGGGCAAGCCGAAATCTTCCTGGTAATTTTGGATGATCTTCTCGCAGGCTTGCTTGGACGCGCGGTAGAACGAACCCATGTGGCTGTAAACGTAAATCGAGCTGGAAAAGATGAACCGCTTCACTCCCGCCCGCCGGCAGGCCTCCAGCACGTAAGTGGTGCCCAGGATGTTGTACTCGATGGTCTTCAACGGCTCCTCGGCCGCCTGCTGGATGTCCGCCACCCCGGCGAAGTGATATACATAATCCGCGCCCTGGATGACCGCGCACAGGCGCTCCAGATCCATGATATTGCCGGTCACCATGGTCTGGTCCGAACGCGTATAAGGCGATTCGGCCAGATCGTAGATCACTACTTCGTGGCCGGTGTCCGTCAACTTGTCCGCCACATGGCTGCCCAAAAATCCGGAACCGCCCACCACGACCGATTTCATGTGCGTACTCCCCGCGCGAGATATTCGGATTCCGGAACTAAACCCTGAAGCGGCTTGTTTTGAATGAACCGAACAGCCTCTTCCGTGGCCTCGCGCTCCATCCGCGCCCGGCAATCCACCGAGCAGGAGCCCATGTGGCAAGTGAGCAGGCAGTTCTCCAGCCCGGTCAGTTCACCCGTGTATGGTTCTTGCTCAAACACATCGACCGCCGCGCCGCCCAGCTTTCCCGAACGCAGCGCCGCGGCCAACGCGGATTCCTCGACGATCCCGCCCCGCGCGGTATTGATCAGCAACGCGTCCGGTTTCATCCTCGCCAACTCGCGTGGCCCGATCAGCCCATGCGTTTCCATGGTCAAGGGAACATGGAGCGTGATGATATCGGCCTCCGCGTAGATCCGTTCTTTCTCCACAAAAAGAAGTCCATGCTTCTCGATGAACTCCAAATCCGGTGCGATGTCGTTCACCAGGATTTTCGGGCCGAAGCCGGACAGATGCCGCGCCACCCGCTTGCCGATGCGCCCGAGGCCGATGATCCCCACCACGCATTCGGACAGCCGACGGCCCATGAGCCTCTTCCAGATCCCCCGGCGCATGCCCCGGTCCGCCTGGGGAAGGCAGCGAAGCAGGTTGAGCATCTGAGCGACGGCCATTTCGGCCACCGCCGGGGCGGGCGCGTCGGGGGTGTACGAAACCTGAATGCCCAACTCCCGCGCCGCCGCCAGGTCCACGCTGTCGAGGCCGATCCCCACCCGTGAAATATGTTTCAGGTTCGGTGCCTGTTCCATCACCCGCCGGGTGATCGGTTCCGTCCCCGCGATGAGCACATGGTAGGGGCCGATCCGTTCCGCCAACTCGTCTTCTTGAAACCGCCGGCCGAAGGGATTGATGTCGAAATGAACCTCCGCCGATTTCAGCAATTCGAGCGGCGCGGGATCGGCCTCCCCGAAGGGAACCGTGGTCACCAGGATTTTCCAGGAATTGTGGTTCATGGGTGTTTGGATGTTATCCGTTCTTCTAAAATCGATGGCGAAATGCCGACGCCGGAATGACGCAAATCCTTCGTCGGGGCACGTTGCCACGTGCCCCTGTATCGGCTTGAAATGGCCCTGTCTGGCTTCCCTCGCCCTGGCCCTCTCCTAGAGGAAGAGGGGTAGGTTATACAGAGTTGCGAAGCTTGGCCGTAGGTTAAAACCTACGGCTACTCAAATGCAATCCCCTGCGGGGATACGACCGGTGGGGACCAACATCGAGATGGATTACACCGCGCTTTGAAGCCACCCTACCGATCCGCCACCTTCCTTATCCGCTCCCTCTCCCTTTGGGAGAGGGCCGGGGTGAGGGATTTTATACAGCGTCGG
The DNA here is from genome assembly GCA_041946805.1 of bacterium. Taxonomy (GTDB): domain Bacteria; phylum Hinthialibacterota; class Hinthialibacteria; order Hinthialibacterales; family Hinthialibacteraceae; genus JABLXU01. Next base: position 26,823 of record JBHGBC010000012.1, on the reverse strand, counting down.
ATTACGGTGTCCCCCCGGATTTTTCTCTGCGGCGCCTGTGGTTCACTCCCCATATTCCTCACCAGCACGACCGCCCCCCGTCGATGATCAAATTCTGCCCGGTCATGTAAGATGACGCGTCCGAAAGCAGAAACACCATCGCCGCCTGATATTCGTCCCGCTCCGCCATGCGGCCGAGGGGAATCAGGGGGCGGATGCGGCTCAAAAACACTTCATCCTGATTATTGAATACCCCGCCGGGCGAGATCGCGTTCACCCGCACGCCCCGGTCCGCCCAATAGGTGGCCATATAGCGGGTCAAGCCGATCAGCGCGGTCTTCACCACGGAATACGTCACCGGCTTGACCGGCTGTTGGTCGTCAGGCAATCCCTCCTTGCGGTAGAGACGCTGGTCCGGCGCAATGACCGCCAAGTCCGAAGCCACGTTGACGATCACCCCCCGGCCGCGCCGCGCCATTTCCGCGCCCAATACCTGGGAACACAGGAACGCCCCGGTCACGCCCACGGCGATATCCTGGTTCCATTGCTCCAGGGGAAAATTCTCCAGCCGCGACCAGGCTTGGCTTTTCGCGTCTTCCACCTTGGGGTTGTTAGCGGCGTTGTTGACCAGCCCATCGATGCGTCCCCATCGGGCGAGTATCAAATCCAGGACGGTTTCGATATCCCCGCGTTGCGTGATGTCGCAGGCCAGCCCCGCCGCCTCGCCGCCACACCGTTGCGCGATGCCCAGGGCCGCCGCTGCCGCCCGGTCTTGGTCGAGATCGAGCAGCACCGGGATGCCGCCCATCCCGGCCACCGCCTCGCCATGTTGGACACCCAAAAGCCCCGCGCCGCCGGTAATGGCGATCACCCGGCTGGATAAGTCAAACGCATCCCTAACCGATTTCATGGTGGAATCCATAACGAGCCAGATAGTGTTTCACGAAGGCGATGTTTTTCCGCGCGGTTGGGACTTCCTCGCCCGGCGTCTCGCGCGCGCATTGCAGGGTGAACGGCCCTGAATATCCAATCTCCGCCAAGGCCGCGAACACGGCGTCGAAATCCGCGCTGCCCGTGCCCGGGACCACCGTTCCACCGCCCCGTACGCGGTCCTTCACGTGGACGGTGTGGATCCAATCCCGCAACCGAAAGATATCTTCGCGGAGATCATGCCCCAGGCTGGCGCAATCGCCGATGTCGTACGTCACCCGCAGCGCGGGATGGCCGATGTCTTCCAAAAACCGTCTGTACCGCGGCGCGTCCAGGGATGTTTCCAGCGTGACCGTCACGCCCCGTTCTTCCGCGAAGGGCAGCACGGCCCGCAATGCTTTTCGCGCCTGCGCGATTTCGTCCTCGTTGGCCATGGCCGCGTGATCCACGAAGGGAATCATCACGCTGGGGATCTCGAGCTCGGCGCAATAGCCGATCACGTCTTTCAAATAATCCAGCCGCGTTTCCAACTCGTTCCCCGTTACGCGGATCAAGGGTACATCCCGGAAATAATCGCCGCACACCGCCCCAATCCGCGTGCCAGTTTCCTCGATGAGCCGACGGATCTCTTTCCGCCCCGCCGCCGTCAATAAGGGTGTTTCTTTCAACGTGACGGCGTCGAGCACCCATTCGATGTAATCCAATCCCAGCTCGCGGGCGCGCGCGAACTCTTCCCTCCAACTCGCGGCGGGGAAGATCTGGAAATATTCGCCCACCGGCGGCGAGAGGCGTCCTTGGATCATACCGAGCCGGGCCGTCATTTCGCGTGACTCTTGAACGAATAGGGCGAGGGCCCCTCGGCGCGTTTCTTCTCATCCGCCAGATTCCAATCCTGGATCTGCCGGATGATGTCCACGCCGGTGTTGTGGCTCCATTGTTCCAGGAGCCGGCGGGTGACGGGCCCCGCGCCGCCGCCTCCGATGGGCGCGCGGTTGAGCGCGGTCACGGGCAAAATGCAGAACGGCGTGCCGGTGATGAAGGCCTCATCCGCCTGTATGACGTCGTAGGCTTCGAAATTCTTCTCCACCACCGCCAGGCCCAACTGCGGCGCGAGTTCGTTCATGACATACGCCCGGCTGATGCCCCGCAGGATATTGCGGCCCTCCGGCGAGATGATGACGTTGTCCTTCACGATGAAGAAGTTATCGCCCGTGCCCTCGGTGATGAAACCGTCGGGATCGAGCAGCAGCGCCCAATTGTTATCGCCCTCGTACTGGGAGACTTCGATATTGGCCATCAAGTAATGCAGGCGGCTGCGGTTCTTGATTTTCGGATCGAGCAGATAGGCCGGGATGGCCCGCTGCGAGGGGATGACGCAGTTGATCCCCGTCTCGAATAATTTCCCCAGGCCCGCGACCGTCCAGCGCAGGGGGAAATCGGCGATGATCACGTTCGGCCCCGGGCGGCCGCCCACGGTGCCCTGGTAGATCGAAAGCAGCCCGCGGGAGACGTCGATCATCACCCGGTGCTCGTCATCCGCGCCGAAGGCCGGTTCGTTGGCCTCGATGGTCTGGTAAACCGCCTGCTCCATTTCCTCCATCGTCATGGCCAGGGGGATGCGCACCATCTTGATCGAGGCGTAAAGCCGCTCCAGGTGCTCGCGCAACTTGAACTGCTTCTTGTTGAACGAGCGGGTCATCTCGAAGACCATGTCGCCGAACATCAAGGCCGAATCGTAGATGGAAATCCGCGCCTCGTTTTCCGGCACGAATCCGCCGTTGTAATACACTACCCGTTTCGCTTCGCTCATGGATTTTCCTTCGGTTGTTTATCCTTCCGGATCAAGTCCGGCTGGGCCGGCAGGCGCGCGTCGAAGCCCTGCTTCACCCAGTCGGCCAGGTTGATGGCTTTGTCGTCGATATACACCTGCGCGGTGGGCTTGCCCAGGTACAGCCGGTGGTACTTCACGCCCCAGTCCCGCAGTTGCCGCTCGGTGGCGGCCCGCCAGTCGATGTTCGTGGTCGAACCGCGCGCGGTCAGCAGCAGGATCTCGTGGCCTTCCTCATACAGGCGGTTGACCTGTTCGATGACATCGGAAAACGGCACGGCCTTTTCATACTCGCCCTCGGTGTTGGTGCAGAGGGTTCCGTCCACGTCAAAGCAATAGATCATGCCGGCTTCCCCCGGTACACCCGATCGTGCCACTGGATGACCTCCGTAATGTGGAAGCGTGGATTGCGGGGATAGTGGTACTCATACAGCGCCGCCATGAATTCGTATTGCTCCCGCGTGTTCACGTCCAGCACCAGGTCCGGCCGGGCGAATTCCTTGGGGCAGGGAATCGTCCCCACCGTGAACGGCGGCACGGCCTGCTGCGTCTTGTAATTGAAGAAATTGAGGTGCACGTGCTCGCGCCGGTCCGGCTCATGGTGGTTTTTCCACGCCTGTTCCAGCGCGGGAAAACTGATCATCTCCGACCCGATGCCGTCCGGGTAGTTGTTGCCGAAGACGGGCGCCAGGTTCGAGGAAAAATCGCAGCCGCCTTGCGCGTGATATGCGGCGATGCGGTCGATCTCCTCCGGCTCGGGAACGGGATTGTCGGCCGGCAGCCTCCCCACGATGTCCGCCCCATGCCATTGCGCGGCCTGGTAATAACGGTCCAGGAGATCGTTCTCGCTGCCCCGGAACACGGCCACCCCATGCCGTTCGCCCAGGTCCGCCAGCACGGTGTCCTGGGGCGAATTGGGTATTGCCAGAACGATCGCATCCACGAACCGGCAGCGTTTCACACGCTCCAGAATCCGCCCCACCAGCGGTTCGCCCGCCAGCGGCAGCATCGACTTGCCCGGCAACCGCGTGGATCCCATGCGCGCCTGGATGATCAACACCACTCGGGGTTTGTTGTTCACGGCATTCTCCCTAAAAATGGCTCTTCCAATACCGCAGCTTCTTGGCGTTGGCTTCCTCGGCGGTGGTGATCCGCTTGACGCCGTCGCCCATCACCCGGGGAATCGTGCGGATGTAGCTGGTCAACAGTTCCAGGCCGCGTTTTTCCAGCGAGGCCGCCTGGTCGCTGCCGTACATGGCGCGGTCCAGGGTAATGTGCCGTTCGACCGCCACCGCGCCCATCATGGCCGCCAGCACCGACGGGATCATCGTCACCTCGTGCCCGCTGTAGCCCACCGGACACTTGTACCGCCGGCCCAGTTCCACCATGCAGCGCAGGTTGAGTTCCTGCTCGTTGGCGGGGTAATTCGAAACGCAGTGCATCAGGACATAGGGGCACTGATGGCGTTCGAAGACCGCCACCGCCTGGTCGATCTGCTCGTAGGTGCTCATGCCGGTGGAGATGAAGGTCAACCGCCCCTCGCTGGCCACTTCCTCGATCAGATCCCGGTGGGTGATCATGGCCGAGGCGATCTTGTTGTACGGCAGGTTGTATTGCCGCAGAAAATGCTGGCTGGGCACGTCCCAGGCCGAGGCGAACCACGCGAGGCCCTTTTCCTGGCAATAGCGGTCGATCTCGTCGTATTCGGCCTTCCCGAATTCCAGCGCCTCTTTCTGCGCGCGCTGGGTGGTCCCCCAGGGACTTTCCCGCGGGGAATCCAGGAATTCCTTCGTATAGACAATGTCGAGGGTGCGTTTCTGGAATTTCACGGCATCGCAATCGGCCCTTTTGGCCATGTCGATGAGCGCCTTGGCGATTTCCAAGTCCCCGTTGTGGTTGATGCCGATTTCAGCGATCACGAACACATGGCGGCCGATGGGCCACGGTTCGGTCTGGATGTACTCCGGGACAAATCGGTTCGGATCGGTCATGGTCTCTCCTTGTATGATTCGCGCTATCATATTCGCCGGGAGGCGGCCCCGAAACCCTTAGACGGCCTCGTCCCGCCGGGGATCCAGCGCGCTGGCCGCCCAATAGATGGGATCGGCCTTGGCGGCTATGTCCAGAAGGGCGGTGGCCGCCCGGACCGCCGCTCCACCGCCTTGTTTCCCTTTGTATAGCAGCGGCTCCAGGCATCCCCGGTAATCCGCGGGACGGATGAATTTCCCCGCCTGCTCGTCCCGCCGCAGCCGTTCGGATAACTCGTCCACCCGGCATACGGTGATCCCGTGTTTATGAAAATAATCCAACACCCCCGGTTCCCATTGGTAGATGGGATGATCGGCGATGTATACATGGCCCCGGCCCAGCAAGGATTGCACCAGCGTGGTCGAGGGCGCGTCGAGCACCACCACGTCCGCCAGATAAAGGCAGTCGATGAAACGCAACGTCCGGATCACCGTCACCCGCCGGGCTTCGGGCAACGTTTGACGCCACGCTTCCCAGATCGAATCCCACTGGTTGGGATGCTCCTTGACCGCCACCCGCCAGCCTTTCATGCCCAACAGCGCCTGGATGATCTTTTTCCCGTCCCGGAAATAATCGCTGTCGTTGGTCTGCCGGTCGCCCATGTAAAACTCGTTGCCGCTGAACAAGGTGGGGACGTACAACGCGGTTTTCCCCCGCATCGGCAGCCCGGCCTTCCGGCGCGCCCGGGCCCGCGAAGGGGCCTGCTTCGCCCCTTCCTCGATCATCGGCGCACCCACGATCAGTGGATGGATCTCCCGCCGCTTGTACCGGTACAGCCATTTCTCTTCCCACCGCCCCCAGCATAGAAACCAGTCCGCCGTTTCCGGATCGCCGTTCGCGAAGCGGGGATAGGCCCGCATGAATTGTTCCCCATGCCGCGCGATCACCGGGGGGATGCCCCGCTGGCGCGCCGCCCAGCAGATGGCCTTTTGCCGGGGCGCGTGTCCCATCGAGGTCAACACCACGTCCGGCCGCAATTCGCGGATGATCCGCAAGGCATTCTTATAATCCTGGAGGATCCGGGGAATGGAACGGCGGATCCACATCCGCAGCCGGGGCTCCAACAGGGACCACAAGTCGATATCTTCCACTACTGCCAGCTCGCGCGTTCTGGAATCGGACGCGATAGCCCGCAGCAGTTCCTCCGTCCGCTCCTCGGGAAAATCCCGGGCCGGATCGAGGCGCATCGCGGGCGCGCCGGCGCCCCGGGTGATCACGCCGTCCTCCCTCCACACCCAGAAATCGCCCCGCCGTTTTTCCAGCTCCTCCAGGATCCACGGCAAACTGTAACCGTAATCCAGACACAAGGCCCGGCACACCACCTCGGTCGGAACCGGCCGTCTAACCAGGCGCAACGCCTGCTTCCACCGGTAACGCAGACTGTCCCCCAACCGCGTGATGGTGAAACGCTTCCGGGATGAAGGGGGCGGCGGCTCAACAACCGCCTCCCGCCGTTCGGCGGCGATGGACAGGGGCGGCGCGAGCACATCCAAAACCGCCGCGAATGCCGATTCCCGGGGATGCAGCCACTCGGTGTCCGGCCCCGGCTTTTCGCGTTCGAAATAGAGAATCCTCTCCGGCTTTTCCAGTTTCAGCAAGGATTGCAATTCCAACGCCCGGATCGCGAATAGATCGAACACCTGCTTGATGAAAAACAGGCTCCATGACGCGGGACGCAATGGGCCTTCCGCGACGGCCTCCACCCGCTTCGCCAGGATCTCGTCCAACCGGGCGCAGAACGCTTCCACCCGGGTATAATTTTCCAAGCCCCACCGCTCATCGGCGAGCGGCGCGATGTAATCCTCGGGGCGGGTATAAACCCGCTTCTCCTGGTCCAATACCAGTTCCACCCCCGGAGTCAACGCCACGAGGCTGTACTCCTCCGGGACCGCGGCCAACTGGCCGGGAACCTCCACGAACGCGATCCATTTCTCCATCGCCCAGCATCCCCTACCGGTTCATCCATTTTGTCCAAGGCCGGGGCAGACGCGCCCGGGCGTCTCGGCCCATCGCGGCCAGATCGTCTCTTGTCAACATTAGGAACGCGGGCCACCTCCAAACCAACGCGGCGCACGCCAGAGTATACAATGCGCCGCTGGTCAAAAACGCCAACCATTCCACCGCGATCAACCGGTCCATGCCGGCCACGCACAACCAACCCACGGCTCCCAACAGCAACACCGAATACGCTTGGTGCGCGAGAAAGGAACGGTACGGCAATCCCAAAAACCGGGTATTGAACCGGTGTTTCAGATTCACCGCCAGAATTTGCACCACCACCATCCGCAGCGCCAGGCCCGTGGAGCCCCATCCCAGCCCCAACCACTCGGGCGGCGCCAGCAATATCCACGTGACCGGCAATCCGGCCGCCATGATGACCATTCCCAGAACCATATACAACCGGGTGCGCCCCGTGGCGTAAAACAACGCGTCCGTCAGCTGGCCGTAGGTCTGATGGAGCGGATAAAACGCCATGATGGCGATGGCCCCTCCCGCTGGTTGAAATTCCCGGCCGCCCAAGAGCGTTCCGATTTTGCCGGCCTGCAACGCCACGAACACCGCCAGATACGCGGCGATGGTGTACAACATCGGGATGTACCGGCTGAACAAATACCGGATCTGGCCCAGATTCCGTTCTCCATAAGCCTTCGCGAACTCCCGCGTCAGCAAGGGAGTCAACGCGCTGGTGAACATGAATACGATGGCCGATATCTTATACGACAGCCCGTAAAAGCCTTGTTCCGCCGAGCCGCCGAACCACTGCAGCAGCCATCGCTCCAGAATCGAGATGAAAGCGCCCGCGAATTCGTATACCACCAACGGCGCGGTGTACAGATAAAACTCGTACGAATAACTCCGGATCTCCACCCCGCTCAGCCGCCCGCGCGGGAACAGGGGAAATCCGCTCCGCCGCATCACCCGCCACCATCCGGCGCACAGGAAAATCAGGATGGCGTAATGATAAAAAAAAACCCGGGAAGACCGAAGCCCGTGATCCAAAACATCGCCAGCAACAGGCCGGTTCCCAGCACCCGCTGCGTCATCCGGCACAGCTCGCCGCCCACCGTCTGCCCGGCGGCGTCCACGATCTTGCCGATGATCTGGCTGTACCACGTCAGCAGGCCCCACCCCATTCCCAGCCAGACGTACACGGCGGGAATATTCGGCCATAACGCGCCGTGCCACCCCCCCGCCAGGGAGATGGCCACGAAGAGCAGGATCAAACCACTCATCCCCCACACGAATCCCCAATAAAAACGCACCAGGCCCTTGTCTTGAATCCGTTGCGAAAGTTGGGTGTAGAAACAAGTCGAGGTCCCCGCGTCGAATATATTGACCACCTTCTGAAAAAAAGCCGTGGTCAGGTATTCGAAATCCCCATACGCGGACGCCCCCAGCGCCCGGGGCGCGATCCCCGCCGTCACCAGGGAGAGCGCCAGGTTCACCAGGTTGGTCCCCAGCTTGTACGCGTAACGCTTTTTGAGGGAATCTTCAGGTTGATTGGCGTTCATGGTAGATTAAATGAGATTGCCGTCACTGAACCTGGTGACCGTTGCTCCACGATCTCGGCATTTCCCTCACCCCGCCCCTCTCCCAGAGGGAGTGGGAAGGGAGGGAAACTGTGTCGGATGACCGATTCGTATTTTGTGAAAACCGTGGGATGACCTGGCCGGGGATCCCCCATTTATAGATGATTCCACGGAAGGAAATTGAGGGCTTCTCCAACAATTGCGTGTTTTTTTTCAGGCTCATCCGGTAAGGGCGTACCTCAACCATGCCGGGCCGTGCTTCACTCAGGCTGGCCAGGGAGTTCAATCCCCTAATCCCCTCTCCCTCGGGGAGAGGGCTAGGGTGAGGGTAAGACGGAGTGGGGATAAATTGCCGTGAAATCCACGAATCTTGTGGTCCCTTTTTCTCCTGGGGGTATTCCTCCAATCCTTGATCACCACAAACAACTCACCACCCGGTGATCTCCGCCGAGGTAGGGCTTGAGCCGTTCCAGGGTGGCGTTTTGTTCCTTGGGAGGCTTGAGGTCCAGGATCACATCGTAGGCCTCCCCGTTGGCCAGCCAGGCGGGCGGTTCGATACGGTGTTCCACGCAGTATTTCCCCGCCTCGCCGGGATCGATGACGGCCACCAGCTCCATGCCCAACTCCCGCACGGCCAGATAGGCCAGCTCGGCCGCCTCCCCGCTGCCGTAAAAAACCACCCGTTTCCTATCCTCCCGGGCGAAGGGCGCCAGGGCTTCCCGGGTCCGGCGCCGGATCTCACGGATATACACATACGAATATTGCAGAAACTCGTAGGTCAGCCGGGTCTTCTCCTTGATCCCGCTGGGCGTCAGCAAATACCGCAGCCGCCGCCGCTGGAGGCTCTTGGTCTTCACGTATCCCTTATAGATCACCCGCTTGAGATACGAGTTGACCACCCCTACCGCCACCCCCAGCCGGGTGGCAAGGTCTTTCTGCGTGGTGTTGGGTTTGTCCTCGATGGCCGCCAACAGGTTGAGGATCATCTGTTCATCATGATCCATGACGGGCTCTTTCGGTTTGGATGACATGGATTCGTTCATGTTCGCGGGATGTTCTCCGGGCAGGCTTCGCCCCCGTCAGCGGTACCCCAACCGCCAACCGGGGAAACACGGGCAACGCCGGACTGGGATCCAGCAAAATACAAAATTCATTTTTCGAATTTTAATTCAATGGCCGGGCCCCTGTCAAGAGGATTTTCTCACCTCCCGGTCCGTTGGACTCCACAATACCAGCCCCGTCTTTCTCCCCGGGAAATTAATGCAATACCCTCCCCCAACCTCGATCCCTCTTCCTTCTACGACTTTAAACTAGCCCAGGGTTTTAACCCCGGGCAATAAACCCGGGCAATAAACCCGGGCAATAAACCCGGGAAAATAGACCGTGGGGATTGGACCCGTGGGAATGAATCCTCGATAGGAATCCTTGGAATAATCCCTCGGAATCAATCATGGAATCAATCATCCGAATCAATCTTGGCCAACTCTCCCCCCGCTGGACTCCCCCTTGAGCCCGGTAGGGGCGGCCCTATCTTAGCCAGAAGTAAAATCCCCGGCGCTATCCTGGCGGATTCCTCCTCCGCCATTCTCATCCTAAATCTATAATAAACAAATGATTACGCCCATGCCGGAATTGAAAAGATTGACAATCCTTGTTTATCCTTTACCATAATAGGATCGCGAAAAACCGCCGGACGAGGGTATCGCAAGGATAACTCTTTGAATTTCTTTAATTTTGTTGACAAATCCCTGTTATTATGCCTATAATTCAACACCAAGCCGAGAGCACGAGGATGGATTATTTGTTTAAAAATGAAATTAAGTTGATCAAACTAGATCAATTCACTATAGATTTCGTCCGCCACGTCGTTGGCCGGACGGGATGGTATGGCTTGTCAACAGGAGTTCCATGGGAGGGATGGTGCGCCCGGGCGGCGACACACAATGCGTTGAAGGGGTTGGGTTGCAATTTCTTCGATGAATGACAGAACACTTCCACTGCAAACGGATATCAAAGACGAGTACTACTTGCCGCTGCTGATCTTGACGCTGGCGGATCTCAGTGTTTTTGCCTGCTCTTTTCTGGCGGCGTACTGGCTGCGGTTTTTCACCGACATCTACTCCCTCTTTCCGCCTCCCGAACCCCCGTATATCCCCAACCTCTTGTCCTACATCAACCTGGCGGTCGTGATCGGGATCATCGGGGTGATCGTCTTCGAGCGGATCGGATTGTACGAACGGCGGATCGGCCTGGACCGCCAAGTGCAAATCGGATCGTTCATCCTCGCCATCCTCGTGACCTACATCTTTCTGATGGCGCTGTTGTTCAATTACCGCGGTTTTTCCTTTTCCCGCCTCACGGTCGGCCTGGCGATCCCCCTCACCTGCTGCGCGATCGTCATCGAGGAAATTGTCCTGCAATGGTCCCAGCGGCTATTGATTCAAAAGGGGATCGTCTTCCAAAAGACCGTCCTGATCGGCCCGTTGGACCGGTGCCTGCAAATCAACCAGAAACTGCAGGAACATCACGGCTCCAAGTTCCAATTGATCGGCTATGTCACCACGCAGGAAACCCAAGCCAAAAACCACCCCCTCCTGCCTTACCTGGGTTCGACACGGCATCTCGACTCGATTCTGCGCCGGCATCCCATCGATAACGTGATCATTGCCATGCCCCCCGCCAATCCCCAATCGATCGTTGAAGTGATCCAGACCTGCCTTGCCAACCGGATGCCCTACCGGGTCATCCCCGAACTCTATGAACTGCTCGGACAGTCTCTCAGCGTGGTCGAGGTGCCTTCTCTGCCGACCATCCTGTTTGGCGAAACCCCCCTCGGCGACATCGGCCGCCTCTGCAAACGGGCGATGGATATCGTTCTCTCCTCGATGATGCTCCTGCTGGCCATGCCCCTCATGGTGATTATCGCGATCCTGGTGCGGCTGGATTCCAAAGGCTCCATCTTCTATATCCAGGAACGGGTGGGCAGCGACGGCAAGAAATTTTATATCTACAAGTTCCGCTCCATGATCGACCAGGCCGAACGGGATACCGGCCCCAAGTGGGCGACCGCCAACGATCCGCGCACCACGCGCATCGGCCGCTTCCTCCGCCGCTACAACCTGGACGAACTGCCCCAGTTCCTGAATGTCCTGCGCGGCGACATGAGCCTCGTCGGGCCGCGTCCCGAACGTCCCTATTTCGTGGACAAATTCAAGGACGAGATCCCCAACTACATGCGGCGCCACATGGTCAAGTCGGGCATCACCGGCTGGGCCCAAGTGAACGGCTGGCGCGGGGATACCTCGGTGACCGAACGCACCGAATACGATATCTACTATGTCGAAAACTGGTCGCTGCTGTTCGACCTCAAGATCCTCTGGAAAACGCTGACTTCCTTCAAAAACGCCTACTGACCCCGGGACCGTGAAACGTGAACCAAGGCTGGATGACCGCGTGCCTTCTTTTCGGATTGGCCGCGCTGGGCGGATGCGGCCCCAACCGGGAACAAATCCTCGCTGGCGCCGCGGACTCGCTGGAAGCCGGCGAAGTGGATGCCGCCCGCCGCGCCTATCTCTCGATCCTGTCGCGCCATCCCTTTGACGCCGAAGCCCTCGCGGGCCTCATCCACGCCGCCAGCCTCGCCGGCGCGGCGGAAGAATATAATACTTGGAGCCGCGAACTGCTGCGGGTGCGGCCGTGGGATCTGGAAGCCAACCTGGCCGTTTCCCGCGAGCTCTTGATTCAAGGCAAACGCAAGGAAGCCGCCGCGCGGCTGATGATGGCCTTGCAGGACGCCGACTTCGCGCAGGATAAACAGCGCGTGCTTTCCCGCTTGAGCGAAATCCAACAACTGGAGGCTCAACGCCTTTTGGAAATCAAGGAGACCCCGCATGACACACCCCTCCCTCCGGATGACCCTTCCCGAGGCGGTTGACTGGCTGCGGTCGGATGACCTGGCCTCCCTGGGCGAAAAAGCCCACCGGGCGCGGCTGGCGCATGCCGATCCGCGGGTGGTGACCTACGTGGTCGACCGGAACATAAACTATTCGAACGTCTGCGCCGCCACCTGCGATTTCTGCGCCTTCTTCCGCAAACCGGGCAACGCGGAAGGATACGTTCTGCCGCTGGACGAACTGTTTCAGAAAATCGAGGAGTTGGTCAACACGGGCGGGACGCAAGTGCTCTTGCAGGGTGGATTGCACCCCCAATTGCCCCTCGAGTTCTATTGCGATCTCCTCCGCCAGGTCAAGCGGCGGTTTCCCGTCGATCTGCACGCCTTTTCGGCCCCCGAAATATTTTTCCTCAGCAAAAAATTCAAGATGTCCCTCGCCGCCGTGCTCCAAATCCTGCGCGAGGCGGGCTTGGACACGATCCCCGGCGGGGGGGCGGAAATCCTCAGCGACCGCGTCCGCCGGGCCATCACCCAAGGCAAATGCCTGACAAAGGACTGGCTGGCGGTGCACGAGGAAGCCCACAAACTGGGCATGCGCACCACCGCCACCATGATGTTCGGCCATATCGAAACCCTGGAGGAACGGGTGGAGCATCTGGAACACATCCGCTCCCTCCAAGACCGCACCGGCGGCTTCACGGCCTTCATCCCCTGGACCTTCCAGGCCCCCCACACGGACATGGCCGATGTGCCCGAATCGGGAGCGGTCGATTACCTCAAAACCCTCGCCGTGTCCCGCTTATATCTGGACAATGTCCCCAACCTGCAGGCCTCGTTCATCACCCAAGGCAAACACGTGGGGCAACTGGCTCTCTTCTTTGGGGCCAACGATATGGGCGGAACCATGATGGAAGAAAACGTCGTGGCCGCCACCGGCGTGCATAACTGCAGCAACGAAAACGAAGTCCGGAAACTCGTGGCCGACGCCGGCTTCATCCCCCGCAAACGCAACACCCTGTATCAATACCTTAATTAGGTTCTGCTGAATCCTGGTGGAGAACGGTTGACCGGATGGGATTCCGCTTGGTGACCGCCAACGGCGCGTCGAAACGAGCCGGTGCTTTAGCCATGAAATTTTTATTATAAATAAAAATTATACTCTTTCCTTCCGGGTGAGGACCGGGGGGAAGGGAAAACCGTTCTTCATGCGAATCCCCCCGATAGCAGGTATCCCCCCTCCCCTCGGGGATGGGAGGCCGTGGGATGGAGGGGCAAATTCGCCGTAGCCACGCCCCTGGCGTATCTCCAGGCATGGAGAAATTTCTCTCAATCGCATCGCGGAGAGTATCACCCGGCCGCATTCCGATGTATTTTTCACAACTACTATGACTTTTTAAATCGGTTCTCGATTGGATGGATTTCAAAATGTCCTCGAATAATCCGGCGGATGACAATCACCAACCGCACTTGATCCGGCGTTTCGGCCTGTTGCAAGCCACGGCCCTGAACATGTCGAACATGGTAGGCGTGGGTCCGTTTATTACGATTCCCTTGCTGATGTCGGCGATGGGAGGGCCGCAGGCCCTGCTTGGCTGGATCTTCGCCGCCCTGATCTGCATCCCCGACGGCATGATCTGGAGCGAACTCGGCGCCGCCATGCCGAAATCCGGGGGGACATACCGCTATTTGATCGAAGGCTACGGGCGCGCGCGCTACGGGCGCCTGATGGGATTCTTGTTCATCTGGCAATTCATCCTGAGCGGTCCGCTGGAGATCGCTTCCGGCTACATCGGTTTCGGGAAATATCTCAATTACATCTGGGCCTCGATGACCCCCACGCAGGGCATTCTGACGGCGGCGGGCGTGGGCGTACTCAACATCATCCTGTTGTACCGGCGGATTTCATTCATTGGCATGCTGACCGTCAGCCTGTGGGTGGGGATGCTGATCACGACGGGATCGGTGATCTTCACCGGGGCCTTTCATTTCGATCCGAAAATCGCGTTCGATTTTCCCCCCAACGCGTTCAACTTCACCCTGGGCTTTTTCCTGGGGCTGGGTTCGGCCATGCGGGTGGGAATCTACGATTACTTGGGATATTACGATATCTGTTATATCGGCGACGAAGTGCGGGATCCCGGCCGGGTCATCCCCCGCTCGATCATCATCAGCCTCATCGGCGTGGCGATCATTTATATGTGCATGAACCTCTCGATCATCGGGATCGTCTCGTGGCGCGAGTTTGTTCCCGCCAACGATCAAAATCCCACTTCCAATTACCTGGTCTCGATCCTCATGGAACGGGTGTACGGGCCCAAGACCGCCACCGTGATCACCGTGATGATCATGTGGACCTCCTTCGCCTCCGTCTTTGCCTTGCTTTTGGGATATTCCCGGATTCCCTACGCGGCGGCGCTGGATGGGTATTTCTTCAGGATCTTCGGACGGGTGCATCCCACCAAGAATTTTCCCCACATTTCGTTATTGGCCATCGGCATCATTTCGATCCTGGCTTGTTTTCTTTCCCTGCAGACGGTCATCGACGCCCTGGTCACATGCCGGATCCTGGTGCAGTTCATCGGGCAGATCTTCGCCGTGATCCTGCTGCGCCGCAACGCCCCCGCCATGCCCCGGCCGTACCGCGTCTGGTTGTATCCCCTTCCGTGCCTGATGGCGCTGGTGGGATGGGTGTTTGTGTTTATCACTTCGGAATCACGGATCATTTTATTCAGCCTCGGCGTGCTCGTTTTGGGGATTCTGGCCTTTTACGCCTGGTCGTTCTGGACCCGGCGCTGGCCGTTCGCGGCGGAAGGGAATTGAGGAGGGAGTAAGGAAGGCGCGCCGGAAGGCCGGAGGCCGGCGCCAACTGGTTTCGATGGAGTACGCATGGCGGGATCATCCATCCGGCGTGGGCAATCCCCTCCGATCCCCCCTGACGGCGGATGAGAAATCAGGATCCGGATGGCGGGGCGCAGTCGGTGTCGAGTTGTTGCAGGAGCCGGACGGCGTGGGCCAGGGGTTTCATCACCCATTCGAGGCATTCCACCGCGCCCCGGGGGCTGCCGGGCAGGTTGATCACCAGCTTGCCGCGCAGCGTGCCCGCCGTGGCGCGGGAGAGAATCGCGTAGGGCGTCTTCTCCAGCGAACGGCGGCGCATTTCTTCCCCAAATCCCGGCAGTTCCTTTTCGAGCAGGGCGCGGATCACGTCCACCGTGATGTCCCGCGGCCCGATGCCCGTCCCCCCCGAGGTGAGGATCACGTCCACCGCGGCGTTGTCCGCCAAACGCGACAATTCTTCCCGCAACCGGTCCGGATCGTCGGGGATCACGGCCGTTTCCTTGCAATGGCCGCCTGCCTGCTCGATCGCGGCCTTCAGCAGAGGGGCGGTGGCGTCCTCCCGCCGGCCGTCCGCCGCGCGGTCGCTGGTGATGATCACGGCAAAACGGATGTTCTCCAGCATCTCCCCTTCCTCACGGCTATGGTATATTGGTGATGGAATTCATTTCTTGCCGCTATTTTCTTGATGGCAGTACTTTCTCAGTCTTTTGTCCGTGATAGGAGTATAGATGGGAACGCGAAACCATTCCCTCTCCCTCTGGGAGAAAGTCAGGGTGAGAGAAACTCAGAATGAGCAAATTGCTTTCTTTCTCGGCCATCGAGTCAATGGTTGCCATTTCTTTTCATTATATCTTTCCTCACCAAGGATCTTGAGAAGACCGTTACAGAACGTTGTTCTCGACGTTGGTTTATATTAGTATCGGCCGGGAGCGTCATCGCGGGTGGAGGGCACATTCATGATGCGAGGCACGTGGCGCGGGAACGGATTATTCACCTTGGGAATCGTGGCGATCCTGCTGTTCGGAATCACCTCCCTTTCGTTGCGGGCGGAAGAGGAAACCGGTGCGGCCGCCGGGGAGATCCGCGCGGCCACCGGCTTTTCTCCGTTGTCCAGCGAGCCGGGCGGCATGACGTTGTACGATCTGCTGTACGCGGGCGGATGGGTCATGATCGTGCTGGGTTTTCTGTCGGTGCTGGCGGTGGCCTTGGTCATCTATTATTCGATCGCCTTGCGGGAGAAGCGTCTCCTGCCCAAGGACACGCTGATGCAGATCCGCCTGTACATGCGCGACCGGCGTTACGAAGACGTGGCGCGGCTGTGCCGGCGGTCCAAGGGGATGTTCTGCAAGATCATCCTGGCCGGCATCACCCGCCAGGCGGAGAATCCGGAAGGCGTCGCGGCCACGATGGAAGCGGCCGGCCGGCGGGAGGCCGAGTCAATGATGCGGCGGGTGCGCTACCTGTCGGAGATCGGCACCCTGGCGCCGTTGCTGGGTCTGTTGGGGACGGTCCTGGGTATGATCAACGCCTTCAATTTCATCGCTTTCGACATCAGCGCCGTCAAGCCGGTGGCATTGGCCAGCGCCATCGCCCAGGCGTTGATCACCACCGCGGCGGGATTGATTCTGGCCATCCCCTGCATGGGCTTTTTCTTCTATTTCCGGGGCAAACTGCAATCGCGGATCGGCCAGATGGAAGAGTTGGCGGTGGAATTGGCCGAACAGATGGCCGCGGGCGGGACGGCCGCCCCGCCCGGCCGCCGGGGCCGCCATAAACCGCCGGTGCGCGAACCGGTCGAGTGATCCGGAGTTCCCAAGGAGGCGTTCCGCATGGATTTTTTATCCCGCATGAAAGAGGAAGAACCGATCATCCCGATGGCCCCGATGATCGATTGCGTCTTTTTGCTATTGATCTTCTTCATCACCACCTCGGTGTACGCCCGGCTGGAAAATGAAATGTCGATCACCGTGCCCAGCGCCGAGTCGGGCGTGACCCCCAAGCGGGGACTGGGCGAACTAATCGTTAACCTGCGGTATGATGGAACCTTGATCGTCAATCAACGGCAGATCACCTCCGATCAGCTTCACCTGTTGCTGTCCCGGATCGCGAAACAATATCCCGACCAATCCGTTATTATCCGGGGAGACCGGAGAGCGTATCTGGAGTACGCCGTGCATGTCCTGGATGTCTGCGCCAAGTCGGGGGTGTGGAACGTCTCGTTCGCCGCCCTGCCCCTGGAGGAGCGGGCGGAGAATCCGTAACGCGGACATCAAATTTTGCCCAGGATTGAAATCCTGGGCGGCTTTAAGGCCGTCCCCTGAAGGGGACTCAAGTAATTGAATTGCGGGGGTATAGGTACACTTGGAAAGTGCAAGCGAGCGAGAATGCTTTCCCTCTCCTTTATCCTCTCCCTCTGGGAGAGGGCTAGGGTGAGGGAAGGCCTGAAAGGGCGCAGTGCTTACTATCCCGCAACCGAGTAAATAGTCGATGAAAATCCATGAATAGAACCATGATGAATTCTGGTGTTTTCCATGTGGGAGAAGGAAAAACGAACCGCCGGAGGGTGGCTCGCGCCTGGAGCGCCGCCGGGCGCGCGGCCATGGCGCTCACTTTGCTGGCTGCTCTTGCGTTTCTCCACCTGTCCGTCGCGGCGGCGGGCGAAGCCCCGGTTCCCTCCGCCGAACAAAAAGAACTCGATTTCGCCAACGGTTTGTATCAGCGGGGAATGTACGACAACGCCGCCAAGCAATACGGCGAATTTTTGACCAAGTACCCGAAAAGCGGCCTGCGCGAGATCGCCCTGTTCCGCCAGGGCGAATCGTTCTATCAGCAGGCCGCCCGCGAACAGAAAGAGAATCCCGTCCAGGCCAAGGCGGCGTATCTCAAGGCGCGGGGTGTCTTTACCGAATTTATCCGCGCGTTTCCCCAAAGCGAACGGATTCACGAAGCCCTGCTGCGCCAGGGCGAGATATCCTACAAGTCGGATGATCCCCAGGCGGGAGCCACGGCGCTCCAGCGGGTCGTCAAGGAAAGCAAGGATTCCGCCCTGCTCGAAGCGGCGTTGTTCTATTCCGCCCGCAGCCTGGAAAAGCTGGGCAAGGCGGAGGAGGCGGAAACCCGCTACCGGCAAATCCGGGCGACGTATCCCAAGGGCGAATACGCCGCTTTTTCCACCTATTTGCTGGCCGATCTGCTGGCCAAGCGGAATGCGGGAAAAGACGCCATCCCTTTGCTGACCGAGTTGACCCAAAAACCGGCCAAGTATCCCATCCCCGAGGGATCGAATCTGGTCTCCGACGCCCAACTGCTGGCCGCCCAGGTGTTGTATCAACTGAACCGCTACGCCGAAGCCTCCGCCGCCTACATGACCTACGTGAAGGACCACCCGGCCGGCCCCGAATCGGCCAAGGCGCGCTACGGAGCCGCGTGGGCCGAATATCAGCAGAAAAACTACGCCCGGGTGCTTGAAATCGCCAGCTCCCTCCAGCGCCAATCCCTGTCACCGGAACTGCTGGCGGGTATCCTGTTTCTGCAGGGGACCTGTTCGTATCAACAAAAAAAATACGACGGCGCGATTCTCTATTTCCGCGAGGTCATCGCCCATCCCCACGCGGGCGAATACAAGGAGCGCGCCTGGTTTCAGCTCGCCTGGTCGTATTATCTCTCGGGACAGATCGACGCAGCCCGGACGGAATGCGGCAACCTGCTGGGGCAGGAGTTGTCGTCCGCCATGGGGGCCAATGTCCACTTTCTCCTGGGTCAGATTTACGCTCAGCGGAATGAATACGACAACGCCATCCGGGAGATGAATTTCGTCTTGAAACTGGACCCCACGGGCGAGTATGGGGAAGAAGCCCTGTATCTGCTGGCCGATCTGAATTACCGCACTTCCCGCTACCAGGAAGCCGGGGATCTGTTCGAACAATACCAGGAGAAATATCCCAAATCCCTCCGCCGCCGGGACGCCATGGTCTGGGCGGCCCATTCGCGCTTTGCCGCCAAGGACTACGAAAAGGCCGCCGCCGCCGCGGACCGCGCTCTGCAGGCGTATCCGGACCTGGAAGCGAAAGCCGACATGCTCTACCGGAAAGCCTTGTCCGACTATCAGTTGAAACGCTACGACGCGGCCCTGAAAACCCTGGAGGAGATCCTTGAACGGTCCCCGGGTGACGCCAAGAAATCCGATGCGCTGTACTGGCAGGCTTACATTTACGAAATCACCGGCCGGACACAAGAGGCGTCCGCCGCCTACGGCCGGCTGATCGCGAAGTACCCCCAATTTCCCAACCTGGACGAAGTGCGGCTGCGCAAGGCGCTTTGCGATTACGCGGCCAAGGATTTCGGCCCGGCCTATGAAGGCTTTCACACCGTGCTGTTCAGCGAAAAAGGGAATCAACTTCCCGCCGAAGTGCTGTTCTGGATGATTCTCCAGGCGGATGAAAAGAACGATCACGCCGAGGCCCTGAAAATCGCCGGACGCGCCCTGGTGATCTTCGACCAGCCCGCCATCCGCGAACGCGCCCTGATCGCCATCGGCAACCAGCGGGTGGCGCTGAAGCAATGGAAGGAAGCCATCGCCAACGGGGAGGCGTTCGTCCAAACATTTCCGGAAAGCCTCTTCAAGCCGGAGATCTACTGGAGCCTGGCCCAGGGATACGAAGGCATCGGGGAACAGGCCAAGGCGCTGGAATGGTACGAAAAAAGTTTGGTGGAACTGCAAAAAATGGGCAATCCGGAACCCGCCTTCGAAGCCACGCTGTACGTGGACCGCGGCCGGCTGCTGGAAAGCCTGGACCGGCCCGGCGATGCCCTGGAGTCGTTTCTGCGGGTGGCGATCATCTACGACCATCCCGAACTAACCCCCGAGGCCATGTACCGCAGCATCCGTTGTCACAGAAAATTAGGGGAAAACACCGAAGCGCGGAATTTCTTTAACGAACTGTTGAAGCGGTATCCTTCCTCGGAATGGGCCCAAAAAGCCCGGGAGGAGTTCGATTTCCCGGTTCCGCAAGGCGCGGCCGCCGGAGAAGCGAAATCCGCGACACCAGCCAATTGACGAAAGCCGCACCTAACCATGAGCCGAATCCTGGACTATCTCGATACGCAGGCCGCTGGCCCTTCCTTCCCGGTCCGGAAGCGGTGGGACCTGCTGTTGTGGATCTGCCTGGCGGTTTCCCTGGCGCTGCACGGGATGTTTCTATATTACTCGACGGTCTGGAAAGTCGGCGACATCCGTCAAACCGAGAAGCAAGTGGAAACCTTGTTCAAGGTCAGCCTGCAGCAGCTCGAATCACGGGATTTTGTCTCACGGCCGTCGGCCGCCCAGCTGCGGGATGAACGCCGGCAAGCCCTGGAAGAGCAAATCATCGCGCTTTCGCAAATCAACCCCGGCGCGGTGCAACGGGAGATTGAATCACTGGCGCCCGAACCCCCCGCCGCGGAACTTCCACCGGCGGCTGGCGAAACACCGGACGGGGGCGGCGCCATGGATCCCGGTCTCTTTCCGGACGATCAGGCCGCCCGACAATTGATCACCACCGACATCAGCCGGCGGACGATTCAGGAATTGGAATCCGAACTCGGCCGCGGCGCCGTGATCAGCTCCATCGAGACCAACCGCATTCCACTCACCGGGCGCGGCCCCGGCACGCAAGAGCGGTTGCTGGCCAACCTGCCCAAACCGGTTTTAGGCGAGGAGCCCGCGGTGATTCAGTCCCTCGGTTCCGTTCTGGAAAAGAACCGGCCCCCCGCGGCCCCGCCTCTGGAGATCTCCCAACCGCCGATCGTGTTGCCGCCGGTCACCGAATTGCTTCCCTCGCCGGAATTGATCCATCCCAATCCCGCGCCCGCCACCCTGCAGGTGGAAGAGGAAGCCAAAAACGAACTGAAAGACCGCTTCGTCTCGCTGGACGATTTGTTGCAGGTGGATCTTTATACCTACCGTCATGTGGGCGGCGATGGCTATTTCATGGTCCTCATCCGGCCGATCACCACGGACAAACGCCTGCCCGTGCTGCCCAAGGATGTCGTTTTCGTGCTGGACGCGTCCGGCAGCATGGGGAGCAAGCGGCTGGACGCCATCAAGCATGAAATCCGCAATCTGATCGGCCGCCTGCGGCCGGAAGACCGGTTCAACGTGGTCGGATTCAAGCAGAACGTCAAACAGCTCGTGCCCGCCTTGTCGCCGGTCACGGAGGAAACCCGGACGGCGGCCTGGCAGTTCACCCGGTCGTTGCAATCGTCCGGCCGCACCGACATTTACGCGTCGCTCGAACCGCTGATGAAACTCGGAACCGAGCGCGCGCGGCCGTTGATCCTGTTGTTGTACAGCGACGGGCGCCCCACGGTGGGCGTGATCAACAGCCGCAAGATCATCAACAACCTGACCCGCTACCAGGGCCCCAGCACCTCCATTTTCTGCGTCGGCACGGGCGATTACCTCAACCAGTACCTGCTCGACATGCTCGCGTTCCGCAACCGGGGGCTGGTGGCTTTCGAGAAGAACCGGGAAGGGCTGCCGGACGTGATCCAATCCGTGTTCGGGTATATCGAGGATCCGCTTTTGTTGCAGGTCACGGCGTCGTTCCAGGGCGTGGATGAAACCGAGATCTTTCCCAAGCGGCTGCCCCAGCTGTTCCTCAAGGGCGATCTCCGGATCTGGGGGCGGCTGCAGAATCAGAAGAGCATCACGCTGCGGCTCCTCGGCGAGGCTTATGACGAACACAAGGAAATCGTGATCGAACTGCCGGTTCCCGAGAGCGACAATGGGACCTACGAACTCGCGCGGCAATGGGCGTTTCACAAGATTTATCACATCGTGGGCCAGATGGTGCAGGAAGGCGAACGCCCCGAACTGCTCGAGCAGATCCGCTTTCTCAGCCAGACCTACCGCATCACCACGCCGTACTCGGAGCAATTCGAGAAAAAATAAAGGAAGTCCCCGGATTATTGGGCCAGGGATTTTACGCAGGGTATGAGTCAGGGGTGTGTGCCGGTAGTTTTGGTGGATTTCGTTACACTCAACCCCCCCTGCTTTTTTCCCAGGTCACCGGCAAGATTTTGTTCACCCCAAATTCTCCCGCACGCATTGTTCGATCGCATCGATCAAAGAATCGATCTCCGCGATCGTGGTGATCAGCGGCGGAACCAGCACCAGCGTGTTGCCCAACGGCCGCAGCCAGATGCCGTAATCCCGCAGCGCGAAACAAATGCGATATCCGATTTTTTCCTCCACCGGGTATGTCTCTCCCCGCTCACGGCTTTTCACCAGGTCGATGCCCGCCACGAATCCGCATTGATGAATATCGCCCACGTGATCGCTCGTCTCGAACAACGCGTCCAGCCGCTTTTCTAAATGGAAGATCTTGGAGGGCAGACGGTTGAGTGTTTCATCCTTTTCGAACAGATCGAGGCTGGCCAGCGCCGCCGCGCAACCCAATTGGTTCCCCGTGTAGCTGTGCCCGTGGAAAAAGGTCTTGAACTCCGCGTAATCTCCCCAAAAGGCTTCGTACACCCGCTGGGTGGTCAGAGTCGCGGCCAGGGGCAAGTATCCCCCCGTAATGCCCTTGGCCAGCGCCATCAGGTCCGGCGTCACCGTTTCATGCTCGCAGGCGAACATGCGGCCGGTGCGCCCGAATCCCAAAAACACCTCGTCGCAGATGAGCAACACCTCATGGCATGTGCATAGCTCGCGCAAACCTTTCAGGAATCCCGGGGCCGCCGTGCGCTGTCCCGCCGCCCCCTGCACCAGGGGCTCGACGATGACCGCCGCCATCTCGTCCCCATGCGTCTTCATCAGGCGTTCACAAGCCTCCAGCGAACGCCCCGCCACGGCCACCGGACTCTCCTTCGATGTATATTTCGAATACACCGGGTACGGCGCGCTGTACCGTTCGAACAACAGCGGCCCGAAGATCCCATGAAACAATTCCATCCCCCCCACGCTCACGCTGCCCAGGGTGTCGCCATGATAGGCTTCGTCAAACGTGATGAATTTCATCTTCCCCGGCTTGCGGTCGCGCGCCTGTTGCCAATACTGGAACGCCATCTTCAGCGCCACTTCCACCGCCGTCGAGCCGTTGTCCGAGTAAAACACCTTGGCCAGGCCCCGCGGCGCGATTTCAATCAGCCGCCGGGCCAGCTCGATGGAGGGCACGTTCCCCGGCCCCAGCAGGGTCGAATGCGCCAGCTGCGCCGCCTGCGCCGCGATGGCCTCGGTGATTTCCCGCCGGCCGTGCCCGTGCAGGTTGACCCAGAGGGAGGCGTTGCCGTCAAAGTATTTTTTCCCGTGGATGTCGTACAAATACGCTCCCTCGCCCCGCGCGAAGATCAGCGCCGGTTCCTGGACGTATTCCTTCATCTGGGTGAAGGGATGCCAGACGTATTGCTGGTCCCAGGCCTCGAGCCGTTGGATTTCTTCTATTGAGTATGCAGTTTTTGAATGATCCGTTCCCATGAAAAAGCATCCTTGACTGTTTCCCCAATCGTCTCGGGATCAGAACGTTCTTCGACGCATTCTCCCAGGTAAGGAATATTCCCCAGTATCTCCACTTTGCCCATGCGCCGGATGGTCTCCACGTTGTTGGCCGCCATGTCCGCCTCACTCCCGGCATGGGGATGCGTGAAAATCACCCCCGCGGTCTCCAGGCCCCGCCCGCGGATCGATTCCAACGTCAGCAGCGTATGATTCAAGGTCCCCAGCCGGTTCGCCGAGACCACCAAGACCGGCAAGCCTGAATCGCGGGCGAAATCCGCCACGGTGTAGTCATGGGTGATCGGCGTCAGCCACCCGCCGACGCCCTCCACGAGCAGATAAGCGTCCCGCTCCGCCATGGCTCGCAGAGGCGCGAGGAGATCCCCCGGAACAAGGGTGATCCCCGCCTGCTCCGCCGCGAAATGGGGTGAAGCGGGGCGCTCCAGGCAGAGGGGATTGAGATCCGCCAGGGGCGCCTGCAGGCCTCCCAGCTTTTGGTAAACGATCGCGTCTCCCGAGACGCGCCGGCCCTCCACCATCACGCCCCCCGCCCCCAAGGGCTTGACCGGGCGGCACGCGATCCCCCGCTCCCGCAGCCCCGCCGCCAGCAACGCCGTGACCAGGGTTTTTCCGATTTCCGTATCCGTGCCCGTGATAAAGAATCCACGCATCGCGGTTTGCCTCCTCTGGAGAAGGAGCATCCGGGATTATACACCAGGCGGGTTTCGGATTACCCCCCGCGGGACGGAGCCGGGTAGGCGGGCAATGCGGGGAAAAAAATCGAAGGATGGAACGGACCATGCGGGTGAATTACCCGCGTCAAACTCCGGAGGGGGGCAGGGAAATGATTCCGGCTTGAGAAAAGAGGGGCTCCCGCGGAAAAATACAGGTAAATTTTCGCCGCCTCTCCAAATGACTTTACTGCACCAATCCCTTGTTAGACATGTAAATGTCACCCGGCGAACGCAATCCGTTGGTGGCGTTGAAACTGACCTTGGATGCCTGATCGTGCGGATAACTCCAGGCTTGCTGGTCGCTTTTGTCCGGCCCCAGGCTGGTCATGGTGTAAATCGTTCCGCTGGGATGCCAGAGAGGGCGGGGCGATTCCACCCCGCTGTGCGGTCCGGCGTATTGGAAGTACGGATACGCCTTTAAATGCTGCCCGCGGGTGACCGGGGTCAGGAAATACGGATCCACGGGGATCGAATTCATGTAGGCGGTCGGCGTGGTCAGTTTGGAATAGGTCAGATATTCATTCATGCTGACGCCGGATACGCCGGGCACCGCCCCGCTGTCGTAATCCAACACATAAGAGTTATGATCCAGGCGGTACATTTCCATGGCGTTGTACAGCGCCTTCAAATCCGCGTAGCAGCGGGCCAGGGTTGCCCGCATCTGGGCGTTGAGGAAATTGGGCACCGCGATCGCCGCCAGAATCCCGATGATCGCCACCACGATCAGCAATTCGATCAGGGTAAAGGCTTTCTCTTTCTGGATCATTCTCTATTCTCCTCACGAGGAATGAAGCACAGTTCTGTCCCGCGATTGGTTGCTCCCCATGGCGGCTCGATTGGAAGACCTGTTCTCATGTCCACGGGACTGACTTCCGCAATTCCAACTCGATGTCCACGATTGAATCCCCGCGCGCCGGCCAGACTCCATCCCGTTTCCCTCCTCCGCCAGTTCATGGAAATCAGGATCGTAAAACCAGTTGGGGGCGGTTCATCCTTCCCTTGTTGGATTTTGATGTTGACTATTATCACATAACCCCGCCATGGACATAGGGATGTTCAGATTTTGGGGGATTGCGCCCGGAATGGACGGCCGGAATAGTACCCCTGGCTTCGGAATCGTTGCCCCGCCGGGGCGGAGCCGGAAGGGCGGACAAGGGGGGGAATAGAATCAAGGGATGGAATGCATCGAAAAGAACGCAAAGAACGCAAGGACGAAAAGCCGGTAAAGGATGCGGGCGCCGGGATGCCCACCGTGTTCCCCCCTATCAAGCCCAGCGGGGGCGCGGCCGTGCCACGCCCCCGCTGGTCTGGACGATTTCCGGGTGTTGGTTTATTGAGTGACTGTCTGGGCCGCTTGCGTGGCGGCGTCCACGGCGGCCGGGGCCGCCGCCAACGGTTCCGGCAGCGCCACACCCATGATGAGGGCGATCACCACCAGCACGGCGGCGACCGCGGCGGCCACCACCATGCTGTCCTTGATGGTTTTGCCCGGCCCGCTGGAGATGGCGCCCATGTAAGCCGGCACGAAGATCGCGCCGATCAAGCCGATGGCGAAGATGATGCTGAAGCCCGTGCCCTGCACGCTGGGATCGGTGCGCGCGAACATCAGGCCCGCGATGGTCGGGAACATGGGGGCGAACAGCAAGCCGATCAGGATGACCATGAGGGTCGCGGTGCCGATGGTATTGACAGTGCGCATCGAGTAAATCACGATGGCGGCCACCAAGGCCAATCCGGCCACGAACCATTGCCCATCGGCCGCCAGGTTCAGGTATCCACCGATGACCAGGGCGGTGAAGAGACGGCCGGCCATGATCGCCACCGAGAAGAACGACAGGGCCTGCGAGGCCTTGGTTTCATCCGCGCCCACGCTGGTCATGTAGGTGGTGATCCAGCCCGCCATGGAGACTTCCAGGGCGATGTAGCACATCAGGGCCAGGGCGCAGAGGATGATTTGCGATTGCCCGATCAGGGCCGCCGCGGCGCTGGCGCTGAAATTGCCGCCGGCGGCCGGGAACGTGCCGGCGATGGCGAAAATCAACGGGATCAACAAGATCACCGCCATGATGGTGAGCGTGTTGTTAAAGGACGTTTTCTTGAAAAACAAGGCGGTCAGGAACGGCGCGCAGAAAGCCCCCACGCCAAAGAATACGTTCCCCATGTTGGCCGACCGCGCGGCGTCCTCATACAATATTTGGGGATTGCCCAGCAACACGTTGCCGGCCGTGTTCATGAACATGCTGCCGACGCCTAAAAACAGGCAGGCCAGCACCGCCAGCGTATAACTGGACGCTTGTCCCAGGCAGAACATGGCCAGCTTCAATACCTCCGTTATCTTTTGCAGATAGGCAATGGTCTCTTCAGCCGATATATAGGCGGCCTTGAGCAGCGGCTTAGCGATGCCCGCCGCGTCCGCCCCGAGGGCGATGGCCTTGGCAACATCCATGCCGCTCCTGATGCCGCCGCTGGCAATGATTGCCCCACCCGGCGCGCCCCTCCGCGCCATCCTGATCGATGCGGCGGTGGGAATGCCCCAGCCGGCAAACTCCGCCGCTATGCCGTCCGCCGCCCGGCCCGGCGAGCGGAACCGC
>JBHGBC010000119.1:0-18670 GCA_041946805.1 bacterium | reverse complement strand
ACTGACCAGGATGGCGCCGCCCGGGGGCGTGTACTTGATGGCGTTGCTGATCAATTCACCGCACACGCGTTCGATTTTGCTGGGATCCGCGTATAGAGTGAGGGCTTCCTCGCTGGGGAAGCCCTGCAACCGGATCTGTTTTCTATCGGCCGCGGGCATATTTTCCAGGAGGCTCTGTTCGACCATGCTATTGAGAGAAACCATTGATTTTTCTAAAGTTATACGACCCGATTCGATCCGGTTCAGGTCGAGGATTTCATTGATCAGGTTGGTGAGGCGGTCGACCGAGCGGGAGGCGCGGAGCATGATTTTTTTCTGTTTATCGTTGAGTTCGCCGGCCACGCCCAGGGTGAGATTGTCCAGACTGCCCTTGATCGCCGTCAGAGGGGTGCGCAGATCGTGGGAAGCCTGCGACACGAAGGCGGTTTTCATTTGGTCCAGTTCGAGGAGTTTGAGGTTGGCCTGTTGCAGCTGCAGGTTGGCCTCGCGCAACTCGGCCGTGCGCTGCTCGACCCGCCGCTCCAGTTCCTCGGTAAGCGCCTGGAAATTCTGGATGGTGTCGGGATACCGGAGGACGGCCATGATGATGATCCGGACACACTCCAGAATGGCCAGGGTGATGAAAGTCAAGGGGAGTTGAAAAGTGGGATAGTTCCAATTCAGGACGACGATCGCGATTCCCGCAAAATAGAAAAAAATATAGGACCGGGGCTGTTTGGTGTAAAAAAGAGAATAAAAATAGCGGATCACGATGATCATGCCGATCACCGAGACCGAGAAATAATCGAAGTCCAGGATGCTGATCGCGAAAAATCCGATCAGGAGATAGTTGAATACGGGATTCATAATGGTCGACCTTACTATCCCTACGCAAACCGGGCCGGGAAGGTTCAACGGGGGATCGCTTCTTTTCCCCATTGGATTCCCGGGATCATTTTCACAGGAGTCGAGGAGCGGGTAAAGGAGTGGGGGGGGCCAGGAGTTTTACTGCTGGCGAAGATTGGGCCGCCCCTGCGGAGCTTTTTCCCTCACTCCGGCCCTTTCCCACAAGGGAAGAGGGAGAAGAAGGGAGAGGATTCGGGATTGGGGGATTGCGCAATGCTAAGGTGTGCCAGGGGTGTAGCGCCAGAAGTCTTGCCCCGGATTGTAATCCGGAGCTGTTATTGCGCGGTCCTTTCAGGACGGGGGGGGCGGAGCGAAATGCCCGGGTTTGATGTATAAGGATAATCCATATTTTAGGTCAATCGGGGAAAAATGAGGTTTAATTCCTGAACCCGTCAAGTATAATAGGGCGATGGGAGATACCGGCCGGGGATGCGTTTCACCCATCCGCACCGGGAAAATCCATCCACATCGTCATGGCGGGAAACGGAACGGGATAGTTCATGTGAAGGGATCAAGCCCATGTCCCAGAGGGAGTGAGGTTTTGGGGGTAAACCAGCAGCGAATGGATTCTCTCTCAAACAACAACCGATTTCCCCTGCCCATGCGCGATTTCCGGTCTTGAAAGCAATGGATCAGCCAACGCAAGAAGAGCGGGAAGCCGAAACCGCCATCCGGCCGCGCAGGCCGTGGATAAGAAGATGCCGCGGGGGAACGTTTCCGGAAAGGGGGCTGGCCGCCTCCGGGAGAAACGGTCCGTTCCGGCCGAAGGCAATCCAGCAGGCAATACGGGTATTGACCTAACAAACCGCCGGTAAAAAAGGTACCATGGCACAGGTTAAAGGTCTGTGCCGGATGGGAATCATCGAAGAAGGATCAGGATTTTATATGAATTTACCAGTCATCATTCAAGGTGGTATGGGGGCCGGGGTTTCGCATTGGGTTTTGGCGAAGGCCGTATCCAAGTTGGGGCAGCTGGGCGTCGTGTCGGGAACGGCGTTGGATACGGTGATGGCCCGCCGCTTGCAGCTGGGTGATCCAGGCGGCCATTTGCGCAGAGCTCTGGACCATTTCCCCGTCCCCGAGATCGCGCAGCGGATATACGACAACTATTTCGTTCCCTGCGGCAAGGCCATCCACCAGGCGTTCAAGCGGATTCCCATGTATTCATTGAATCCCAGCCGGCCGTTGCTGGAGATGACGGTGGTCTCGAATTTCATCGAGGTTTTTTTGGCCAAGGAAGGCCATCAAGGGCTGGTGGGGATCAATTACCTGGAGAAAATTCAAATGCCCAACCTGGCGTCCATCTACGGAGCGATGCTGGCGGGAGTGGATTTCATCCTGATGGGCGCGGGGATTCCGCGGGAAATCCCCGGGGTACTGGATAAATACGTGAACCACGAAGAAGCCTCCTTGCGGATCAACGTGATGGATTCGGGCCCGGACGACGATTTCCGGATGCGGTTCAATCCGGAGAAGATCATCGGGGCCATCGGGCAACCGTTGAAACGCCCAAATTTTCTGGCGATTATCGCATCCGTGACCCTGGCGATTTCCCTGATGCGGAAATCCACGGGCAAGGTGGATGGCTTCGTGATCGAAGGCCCCACGGCGGGAGGGCACAACGCCCCGCCGCGCGGTCCGTTGCAGTTGGACGAAAACGGCGAACCGGTTTATGGC
This sequence comes from bacterium, assembly GCA_041946805.1. Classification (GTDB taxonomy): domain Bacteria; phylum Hinthialibacterota; class Hinthialibacteria; order Hinthialibacterales; family Hinthialibacteraceae; genus JABLXU01. The sequence continues at coordinate 16,108 of JBHGBC010000119.1, read as the reverse complement.
GAGCGCGATGAAGTGGATCTCGACAAAATCAAGGAGCTGGGGTTGCCTTATTGGTTGGCCGGTTCCTACGGCGATCCCGAAAAAGTGCGGGAAGCGTTGGATCAAGGCGCGGCCGGCGTCCAGATCGGCACCCCATTCGCCCTGTGCGAGGAATCCGGACTGAAGCCCGAGATCAAGCAAGCCATCCTGCGGAAAATCGTGGAGGGGAACGCCCGGGTGTTTACCGATCCCCTCGCTTCCCCCACCGGATTCCCCTTCAAGGTGGTATTGCTGGAAGATTCCCTTACCAATCCGGAAGTGTATGAGCGGCGTCCCCGGGTATGCGATGTCGGTTATCTGCGCACGCCCTACAAAGCCGGGGATGGGCGGGCGCATTACCGGTGCCCGTCCGAACCGGTGGAGGATTACCTGCGGAAATCGGGTCAAATCGAGGACACGGCAGGACGCAAGTGCCTGTGCAACTCGCTGCTCGCGAACATCGGGCTGGGCCAGGTGCAACGTTCCGGATACGTGGAGAAACCGCTGGTCACCACGGGCCAGGAATTGTCGCTGGTGCAGCGGTTTTTGCAGAATGGCAAACTCACGTATTCCGCCGCGGAAGTGGTGCGGGCGTTGTGCTCTCAAGTGGAGCTCGCGACTGCCTGCGCGTAATTACACGTCACTCCCGCCCCCTTTTGCCAACCGGCACTCCCACCGGATTTCTCAATCCACGGCTGTTTTTTCCCGCGCGCTGGGGGTTTGGCTTTCCGCCAGCGCCTTGATGCGTTTGACAATGGCGAAAAATCCATTGCGGCGGTTGGGGCTGAGTTGTTGTTCGAGGCCGAGGCGTTCGAAGATCTCCTGGATGTCCGTTTCCAGAATTTCCTGGGGAGTCCGATTGGCGTAGATGATGATGAGAATGGCGATCAGGCCCTTGACGATCTGGGCGTCGCTGTCGGCCAGGAAATCAAGGCGGGGTGGAACGGTGGCGGCGATTTTGGAGACCATCCAAACCCGGCTGATGCAGCCATGCACGCGGTTTTCCTCGGTTTTCAGCTCTTCCGGCATGGCGGGCAGTTGGCGTCCCAGGTCGATAATGAACCGGTAGCGTTCTTCCCATTCATCGAGAAGGGCGAAGTTCCGGATGAGGCGGTCGGGCGTCATGGTGAACCGGTTGGGCAAGCGCAAGGGATGTTGCGTGATGAGATAATCCAGCACGGGGCGGCCGCCGATGAGATGTTCTTGAATGATCCTTTCCAGCACGGCGGGAGTGCAGGAATGATACCAGGTTCCCTCGGGGTAGACGACGGCAACCGGGCCGCGCACGCAGATGCGGAGGCAATTGGCCTTGGTCCGGTAGATACCGCCTTCCCCCGTCAGCCGCAGTTCGTCCAGACGCTTTTTCAGATAATTCCAGGATTCCAATCCCGCTTCTTTTTCGCAGCATTGGGGCTTGGTCTGGTCGCAGCACAAAAAGATATGACGCCGAATCCGCGGGATGCCCCGTGCCTCGACCGCTTTTTCCAGAATCTCGTCCATGTATTCGTTCCCGTAACGGCTGCCAGAGCGATTAATTGAATGAAAGATATTTTCTCACAAAGATTTCGGATTCGGATAGGGAAGATGGAAAAAAAGGCCATACGGAACCGGCGGATCGATGGCCAGAGCGGATGACTTCGGGGGCATCCCAGGGGCGTTGCCCTGGTGGACCGAATTCGCCCTGGCCGGATTTTTCTCAGCCGGATTTTCCGCCGGAGGGAGAAGGGTTGTGAGAGTGGATCCATTCGATCATGGCGATGGGGGGCCGGACAGGCATCGGAAAAAAAGCCCACACAGGCCGGATGAGCCAAAAATATTCCATTGTCACATTTCGATGATATGGCTTCATAATTGGTTGGAATCCCCATATTATTTTTGCGAACGGATAAATGGATTCGGTATATCGAGACGATTCTCCCGAAGACGGAGGCAGGGACCGCGCTTTGTACGAGACGGGGATATACCGCAAGCAAGACCGTATGGTGGGAACAACGAAAGGAGAACAACGAAGTGTCTTTAGGCCGAGTCAAATGGTTTAATGAGCAGAAGGGATATGGGTTTATTGAACAAGAGGGTGGCAAGGATATTTTTGTCCATTATACCGGCATCGTGGGGGATGGGTTCAAAACTCTTCATGAAAACGATCAAGTCGAGTTTGACATTCAAGAAGACGCCAAGGGGCTCAAGGCCGTGGGAGTCAAGAAGATCGATTAAGCCAATCCCATAAGCGTTCGTTTGTGGTTTCCCTGCCAGAAGATTGGATCCGAATTAACCCGAGTATCGGTGCCCAGGTTGTTATATCAATTCCTGAAGTTGAATCCAGGAGAGGCCGGAAGGAGCGATGTCCCCCGGCCTTTGTTTATGCCATGAGCCAGGGAGGCCGAACCGGGCGTCAAGCCGCGTCTCAGGGATACAATGCCGAGAGGGGGAGTGATTGCAGCACCAAGCTCGTGTTTTCGAAGTTGGGATTTCCCTTTTTCCAATGGTAATAGGTGAGCAGCGCCCGCTTGTCCACCCAGGTCACGCTGGTGTAGGCGGAACCGGAATTGGGATCGTCCTCGATGTTCCGGATATGCTTCCACGTTTTCCCTTCGTCCGTGCTGACAGCGGTGGTCAGAGGCGTGCGGCCTTGCCATCCGGCCTTGTTTCCCAAGGGATTGTTGTTCCAAACCATCAGCAGGTCTCCGGTGGCGGGAATCCGGGAGATGGTCGAGGGGGCGGCGGGGGCGGTGAGGGACGACGCTTCCGGTGGCCCCCACGTATCGCCGCGTCCGGAACTGAACGCCTGGTAGATGCGATCCAGGGCGGTGCGGATGATCATCATTACGGTTCCGTCTTTCAGTTCCACCAGGCCGGGTTCCATGGCCGGGGAGGAGCCGAGCGTGACGGTGGAGGAGGATTTTTTCCACGTGGCGCCTTCATCATCCGAATAGTAGCAAAAACAATCCTGTTTCTGGTACTGGGTGGCGATATTCGGAGACCAGGCGATGGGGCAAAGGATCCGGCCGGAACGCAGTTGAATGGCGCGGGCGTTGTTCATGATGTGGTAGCCGGGCCCTTGCGTGACCTTCAGCGGGTCCGACCAGGTTTGGGCTTCGTCCGTGGAGGCGCGGACATAGAGGTGCAGATCGTCGGGACCGTTTTTCGCGAGAAAGAAGAAGAGGATCTTTCCCGAGGCCAGGCGGAGAAGCGAAACGCTCATGACGTTTTGTTTGGCGAAATTCTCCTGCAGGATGAATTCATCGCCCCAGGTACGGCCGCCGTCCCGGCTTTTTTTGGCGGCGATCACCGCCGTGGCGTCGTCCTCGCCGCCGCGGAACCGGCTCCAGGCCAGCAGCAGCGTCCCGTCCTTGAGTTCCACGATATCGGCCTCGCTGTTGCGGGGATTGTCCGGCGAGGCGGGGCAGACCACCAGGCGGAAGGGATCCTTCGAAACGTCCTGGGCATCCCCGCCGGGAACCGGGGGAATCCATAGACAAACCAGGATGGACAAACAAACCCGCTTTGACATGTGGATTGGCATTTTCATCTCCTATCATTTTTATTTGACCAGGGGAAGACTATTACACAGATTGAATCCGGGTTGAAACCCTGGGCTGCTGTTGGCGGTCTCTTCCAGGGATTCTACCCTTGGCTTCCAAATCCCGGCGCCAGGAGTTTTACTCCTGGGCGCCATACTCCAACGCCAGGGGTTTTACCCCTGGGCGCCATACTCCAACGCCAGGGGTTTTACCCCTGGCTAAAGCAGGTAAACGCCCCTGCGGGGCTGTTTTCCCTTACCCCGGCCTTCTCCCGGAGAGATAGAAAATCGACGCATTCTCCATCCTTGACAGGCACCGATTTTGTACCTGAAAATACCCAATATACATATGCATAATTCACGGTGGCAGAGGCTGATTGGATCGGGATGTCCGCGAACAGTTCCATGTAGCAGGATTGCTGACCGGTGGTTACTACCGGCTAACACGTAGATCAGGGAGAGGAAGATGTCACGATTGATCCGACGAACAAGGGGATTCACGTTGATCGAGTTGTTGATCGTGGTGGCGATAATCGGCATTCTGGCGGCCATCGCGGTGCCCAACTTTTTGAACGCGCAGATCCGGGCGAAGATCGCCCGGTGCAAATCGGATTTGCGTTCCATCGGCATCGCCCTGGATCAGTACAACCTGGACCGGAACGATTATCCCCCCTTCGGCTTTCTCCACCTGCTGACCACGCCGGTGGCCTATTTGACCAGCATACCCAGCGATGTGTTTCCCCCGCCGTACCAGAAAGACAGCGGCCAGCCGGAAGCCGCCAACAAGTGGACGTGGTACCGGTATCTCATGATCCCCAAGGGAGAGCGCGGGAACGGTACGGCGGTATGCGGGGATTATTGGGCGTATTTTCCGCCCTTCGCCATGCGCGACCAAGCCATGTCGCTTTCGACACAGCAGGGATGTCCCGCCCGGGCATACGTCAAATCGTTCGGTCCGAACGCCGGCACGCTGGGATTGTGGACGGGCGCGCCCAACGGGGATGATTACACGCTACGGTACGACGCCACCAACGGGCTCAAAAGCATCGGCGACCTCGCGGTGTTCGTTCCGGGGGCCCGGATTGAATAAACTGGGTTCTCTCGAGTTTTTTTCCCCAGGGCGTTGCCCTGGGCCAGCTTCTTGCGCGCCGACGGCGCTTGAAAAACAGCACCGCATTCCGGTAGTGAATTGGCCGCGAAATCAAAACAGATTTTAGGCGTTCACACACCGAAACGAGACTATTCCTGCTCCGCCCACCGGGAAACGGCGGTGGTTTCCACGACGCGGATGGTTCCCAGCACGAACGCCCCCTGGATTTCCTTGCCCGTGTTGGCGAACCGGACGGGCGGCCCCTGGTTGCCGGGGTCGGGAATCCGAAGGGCGAGTTGCAGGAGGGTATCGTCAGGGACATCCGGCGCGGGAAGTGATATGTGCACCGTATGCTGACCGGGCAGCCATTTCCGGATATCGATACTCGTATCCGTGGCCGATATTTCCTTATCTAATCCGTTCAGCCACACTGCCAGCAACGGCCAGGGGTAGTAAAAGGGCGCGGAGCCGGTGTTTTCGAGAGTGAAAGAAAAATCAACCGGTTGGCCGGAAGATACCGGATCGGGAAGTGCGGCCTGCCGGAGGACGTAGCGGTAGCCCATGCTGTTCAGCATCCGGTCCACGTTGCGCTGGTGATCGGCGTCTTGGGTTTCGATGTCTCCCCCCGCCGGTCCCAGGTGCGAGAAGTGGCCCTCGCGGATCAAGCGCAGGCATTCCTCGGGTTGTTCGAGCGTCCCATCGTACGCCCCCTCGCTTCCCCCGCAGAATTCGCCGCCGAAAGGTTGGGTGGTCCAGACCGATCCCGCGCGGGCGGAGCGGATCTGGCTGAAAAATTTCCATTCTTCCGGGCCGTCGGTGTCGGTTAAAAAGCAATCGTCGTGGTATCCGAACGGCCGCTGGGCCGACCAGCTCGTGGGGTAGCGCAGCATCATCTTCTTGGTGGGGAACGCCGCGAGAAAGGCGTTCATCACATCCTGTTGCTTGCGGACGGAGGCGAACAGTTCATCGCGCGGGTAGGTATGCCATTCGCCCCAGTGTCCCAGGATGCCCACGTCCAGAAACGCAACACGGGGATCGGAGTCGTAACGTTCCCCCAGCCGGGCGATCAGCCGTATGACTTTCTCCATCAGGAGGGGATTCTCGTAATCGGGCGACCAGCCGCCGCCGTATTCCTCGTATTGGGTGATTTTGACACCGGCGTCCAGGAGCCATTGAGGAACGCCGATAGGGCGGCCGGGGTAATCCAGATACACGCGGAAGACCGCCTTCATGCCCCGCCGGACCCAATAATCCCACACGTCCGATTCCCAGGCTTCGAACTGATACTGCCCTTCGACGGGTTCGAGATCCCGCCAGCTGCGGTAGGAGAAGAAGAGGGTGCAGGGCTGCGGCAAGGGGATGGGATCTTCGCCCCACACCACCCAGCCTTTCAGGGGATTGGCGAAGGCCTCGGTTTTTTCGGCGTATTGGATCTCGCGGATTTCCGAAAAGGCGGGAGCCGGAGACAGCCCAATCCACATCAAGAGCCATGGGAAGAAAGCCGTGGCCGTTTTCATACTCACGTCCTGAGCCGGGCGCGTGGGATCAATACAACGACCATGATTCCACCGGCGTGCCTTCGGCGAATTTGTAATAGATGCCCGTTTCACCACCCGAGGGATCCGCGTTGGGCATGAATTCCACGCCCGTGAAATCGGGATTTTCCGCCTCGAAGAGAATCATGAAATCCGGATACTCGAAAAGAGGGGCATTGTCGGGATTGAGTAGTCCCGGCATGCCGTTGGCGTCATTGCTGAAGGTCAGGTCCCGGCGCAGGCGGATTTCCACATCCGTGGTGTTGTCAAAGGGAGCGACGTCGGCGAAGGCGAACGCGCCGTAGTTGTTTTCCGCGGTTTGCTCCGCCACATCGACCCAGTTCTGGCCCGAGCGCTGGTCGAAAACACCCCCGGACTGGATGAAGAACTCGGAGCCGGTCAATCCGGCGAAGCCATAGCCGGTGGCGCGGTCCAGGTCGGTGTTGAACACAATGTTGGTCCGGTATCCGGCATCGCCGTAGGGGACGGTCGCGGCGAAAGTGATACGGATGAAGAGATACTGGTTGTTGTTGGCGAGATAGGCGGCGGCGTAATCGAACTCGGAATCGGCGCTGTCCCCGGTGTCATCGACATACGCCGGTTGGATGCCCGCCCAATCGGATACGTTGCCGTCCACGGTGATATTGGCGAAGACCGGCGCGGCTTCGATGTATCCCGCTTCCCCTTGGGAAAAGGCGCAGGGGCACAGGCACGCGATCCAAAGCAACAAATAGAGACAGCTTCTCATGACATTAACCTCAAAATGGGATTCCGGCTGGACTCAAACCAGCCCAAGGATTTGAGAAACAAGGCTTGGGATGATCAGTTCGTGCAGCCATTATCCGTGGGGAAGAACGATTTGGCAAGTAAAAGGAGAAAGAGGAGAGTTCCAGAGATTGGCCAGGGAGAGCAATCCCGCATCTCCATAGATATGATCCAGCGTCCAGGGGCTTTACCCCTCGGTGCCAGGGGTTTTACCCCTCGATGCCACAATCCCGTGCCAGGGGTTTTACCCCTGGCTAAAGCAAGAAAACGCCCCTACGGGGCTTTTACAGGGATCTGAATTGCACCGGGACAGACGGGCGGGGATGGGGCCGGCGTCGCGCGCGCCGTCATAGTTCCAACTGAGCATGGGGGGAAGCCGGGAGTGAAATCCGGGAAGTCAAGCACAAGGTTGTATTCGATTATGCAATCCTGGCGGGGACTGAAGGAAACAGATAAACATGCTTGACAGCGCGTTCCATCATCGGGGAGAATCGGGGGAACGCGTCCTGGGGAGAAGGTCATGGTTTCCATACGGTTTGGTTGTGGATGGTTCGCGCTGGGGCTTCTTCTGGCGGGGGGGATGTCTTCTCTTCCGGAGCGGGCCGAGAGCGCGCCCGCGGATTCGTTGGAGGAATGCATCGCCAAGGCGCGGGAGGCGGAAAACCGGTTCTTGTACGCCGAAGCGTTGGAGTGGTTTCAGAAAGCGTTGGAGATAAAAGGGAAAGATCCCGACCTGCAAGCCGCCGCCGCCCGGCAACTCATCGGCCTGGAAAAACTGGATGAGGCTCATGCCGTGTTGCTCGACCTGGTGGCGCAATTTCCGGAACATGCCGAAGGGCACACGCTGCTAGCCGTCTATCTGCAGAATTTCAAGGACGATTTCGCGGGAGCGGAACAGCATTACCGGTTGGCCATTCAGGCCGATCCCCAATCCACCCGCGCGCGCGGCCGCCTGGGCGAGATGTACATCACCCTGCACCGGTACGACGAGGCCCGCGCCGTGTTCGAGGAGCTGCGGCGGATCGATCCCCGGTCCGTGACAGCGCTACGGGGACTGGGGAAAATCGCCTTGAAGGACGCGCAAACCGAGACGGCATTGAAGTATTGCCAAGACGCCGCCGCGTCCGACCCCGCCGATCCGGAATCCCACCGTTTGTTGGCGCAAGCGTATTCGCAGTTAGGAAAGAAGCCGGAAGCGCGAGCCGCCTTGCGGCAATATCAAACACTCAAGAACGGCCGGAACAAGATCATCGAATTGCAGCGGGTGACGCGGAGGACACCCAACAAATCCGAGAATTGGCTGGCGTTGGGGCAGGAGTATCTCCGGCAGAAGAATTACGCCAACGCGATGGGGGCGCTGAAGCGCGGCGTGGAGTTGGATCCCGCCAACGCCCAGGCGCACAGCCTGCTGGCGGTCTTGTATTTGAATCAGAAAAACATCCCGCGGGCGCAGGATCATCTGCTGAAGGCCATCCCTCTCGATCCCGCGAATCCGGATCTCTATAACAATTTAGGAGTCTGCTATTTGTTTCAAAACAAATACCCGGAGGCGGTGCGGGCGTTTCAAACCGCGATCCAGAACGGCAGCCGGGACCCGGGTGTGGAGCGGAACCTGAATCTGGCGATCCAGAAAATGAATCAGGCAAAGCCGGGGACGCCGTAGGGAGAGGGAGCAGAAGCGGGAGGGTATTGTCTGAATCAGGATGGTCAGGATGGTCAGGATGACCAAGAGGGTGATGGGTTATGCGCTGCCGCGCTAACCCATCCTACATTTCTATCGCGCACTCATTTCCCGGGTGAATCCTAAAGGAGAATTGCCGTGTCGAGGCAAAGCCGCCGTCATCCTCGGATGATTTATACACTTCCCGTAACCGTCCTCATCGCGTTATGGCCATCTCCCGCCGCGTTCCCGCAGTTTCAATTCGTGGAGAACGCCAAGGAGCGGGGGATCATTTTCTTACAACGGAATGGATCGTTGGAAAAAGAATACATCGTGGAGGCCAAGGGGGCGGGCGTGGCCGTGGCCGATGTCAACGGGGACGGGTGGGATGACATTTACCTCGTCAACGGCGCGCCGCTTCAAGGCGGAGGTCCGGATCCGCTGCCGCGCAACCAGTTGTTCATCAACCAGCGCGACGGCACGTTCCAGGACGGCACGGACGCCAGCGGGCTGGGGGATACCGGATTCGGCACCGGAGCGTATTTCGCCGATGTGGACAACGACGGCGACCTGGATTGTTATCTGACCAACTATGGTCCCAACCAGTTGTACATCAACGACGGCCAGGGACATTTTTCCGCGGTTCCCGGCGCGGGGGGTGCGCAGAATCCGGGATGGAGCACCGGCGCGGCCTTCGCGGATATCAACGGAGACGGGTTTCTGGACCTCTATGTGGCGAACTACGCGGTTTTTTCCACCGAAATCGCGGAGAGGAAAGGCAAGATGGCCCCGTTCCATGGGCGGGTGGCATTCATCGGCCCTTCCGCCTATGAACCGGCGGATGACAACTTGTTCCTGAACGACGGGCACGGCCGATTCATCGATGTATCCAAGGAGCGCGGCATCCAGGCGTGCCCGCCCGGGCGGGGCTTCACCGTGTTGTTTTCGGACCTGGACGACGACGGCGATCTCGATATTTATGTCGCCAACGATACCAACGCGAATCACCTGTTCGAGAATGACGGGAAGGGCTTTTTCGAGGATATCGCGCTGTTGGCCAACGCCGGGCTGGACGAAAACGGCGAAGAGCAAGGGGGGATGGGCGCGGCGGTTTGCGATGTGGATGGGGACCTCGACCTGGACATCGCCGTGGCCAATTACCAGGACGAGTACAACATTTTGTACCGCAACGACGGGCGCTTACAGTTCACCGACGCCTCGTTCGTTTCCGGCATCGCCCAGGGCACGCGGCCGTATGTCAGTTTCGGCCTGTTGCTGGAGGATTTGAACAACGATTCGTGGAACGACATGTTCGTGGCGACCGGCCATGTGTATCCCATCACCGATCAACTATTGGATATTTTTCTGGGATACGCCCAGACCAGTTTGCTGTTTCAGAACCAGGGGAAAGGGAAATTCAAGAACGTGTCCGGCCAGTACGGTCCGGCCGCCTCCTTGAAGAAGGTGTCGCGGGGCTGCGCCTCCGCCGATTTCGACCGGGACGGCGACCTGGATATTATAATCAACAATCTGGATTCGACGCCCCTGTTTCTCGAGAATCAGAGTCCCGGCGGGAACTGGCTCGAGTTGCGCATTCAGGATGAGCGGGGCATGCCGGCCTACGGCGCGCGCGTCCAGTTAAAAAGCGAGTCGCGGACCCAGATCGCGGAACTGTATTCCAGCGCCAGTTTCTTGTCGCAAAGCAGCGCCGCGCTGCATTTCGGCCTGGGGAAAGATCAACACATCAAAAGCATCCAGGTCCGTTGGCCGGATGGAACGCAAAGGGAATTCAAGGACATTCCAATCAACCGGCAGGCGATCGTGAGGAAAAACGGCGGGGAAGTGGAGTACGCCGAATCCTCCGGGAAGTGAGTTATACCAGGGATTTTACCCCTGGCGGCCAAAATCCAGCGCCAGGGGTTTTACCCCTGGCTAAAGCAGGGATACGCCCCGGCGGGGCTTTTTTCCCTCACCCTGGCCCTCTCCCTGAGGGAGAGGGAAGTCTTCTACCCAGGGTTGATATGCCCAGGGTTGAAACCCTGGGCTATTATAGGCGGCCCCTTGAAAGGGGCGCGGGATTTCCGCCGCCCGGCATTCTTCCAAGGGGAGAGGGAGTCCGTGCGGCACGCCTATCCGGAATGACCCTCACCCTGGCCCTCTCCCAGAGGGAGAGGGGATTTGGGTTTGATCTCTCGAAACAGTCTGATTGAGAACGGGCCGCGTTTTCGGAAGTAAAAGTAGGCACTTACCGGATGAATCATCTTTCCTCATCCGCCTTCCTCGTAATCAAGGGGGCCGGCGCGGACTTCGGCGAGTTCGTTCCAGGAGGTGGTGAACGCGGGGGAGGTGTGTTGGCGGCGCATGCGCCAGGGGCGGGGGCGGATGCCGGTGGCGGCGTAGCGGAGCGTGCCGGCTCCCAGGCGGGCATTGACGCGGTCGATGACCCGCATGAGGCGCGTCTCACGCTCGCGTTCGTCTCCCGCCTCGAAGAGGTCCGGCTGGTAGAAACCGCCGGGCAGCAGTCCGGTGAGGACGACGCCGGTCTTTTTGTAGCGGAAGCCGGGGCGGTAGATGGCCTCCAGGGCGTGGCGGGAGGCGCGGATCATTTCCGGCGTGCTGGCGGTGGGCACGGCGAAGTGGATCACGGCCGAGTTGAAGTATTGGCGCTCGTTCTTGAAGGGGTTGGTCATCAGGTACAGGGTCATGGTTTGGACCAGGGAGTTTTGCCGCCGGGCCTTTTCGGCGGCCCGGCTGACGTAGGCCGCGGTGGCCTCGCGCAGATCGGCCAGGGCGGTGATGGGTTCGCCGAACGAGCGCGAGCAGGCGATTTCCTTTTTGGGGGCCGGGCGCAGGTCGAGAGGCAGGCAGGGGATGCCGCGCAGTTCCAACACCAGGCGCACGCCGACGATGCCCATGCCCATCTCGTGTTGAATCCAGCGTTCGTCCGCCTCGCGCAGGTGGAGGGCGTTGGTGACGCCGCGCGCCCGCAGCCGCCAGGCGTAGCGGGGCCCGATGCCCCACACGTCTTCGACGGCCACCGCCGCCAGGATGGCCTCGCGTCCGGGGGCGTCGCGCAGGTTGAAGACGCCCCGCCGGTCCTTGGATTTCTTGGCCACCCGGTTGGCGATCTTGGCCAGGGTCTTGGTCTCGGCGATCCCGACGGAGACGGGGATGCCGGTCCATTGCTTGACGGTCGCGCGGATGCGGCGGGCGTAGGCTTCCAGCGTCCCGGCCTCGTCCGCCGCGCGCCTGACCACTCCCGTGAGGTTGAGAAAAGCCTCGTCGATGGAGTACACCTCCAGTTCCGGCGAAAACCGCGCCAGCGTGGCCATCACCCGCTGGGACAGGTCGCCGTAGAGGGCGTAATTGGACGAGCGGAATTGCACCCCGGCGCGGCGCAGGAAATCCTGGACCTGGAAAAACGGGTCGCCCATTTGGAGGCCCAGGGCCTTGGCCTCGTTGGAGCGGGCGATGAGGCAGCCGTCGTTGTTGGAGAGCACCACCACGGGGCGGTTTTCCAACGCCGGTTGGAACACGCGCTCGCAGGAAACGTAGAAGTTGTTGCAATCCACCAGGGCGAGGGCCGGGCGGACGGCGCGGCGCGGGTTCGCGGCGGAAAGAGGAAGCGATTTGTTTCGATCCAGCGTCATGAGACACGCGTCCAGGGTTGCCTTGATATGCCGGCCGCCTGGCGCGGATCCCGAAGGGATCCCATGTGAATAGCCGTAGGCGGCCGTCTCTGGTTTCGTAAAGAATCAATCCCAACCCCGGAGGGGTTGAATGAGTTCAGAGCAGATCGTTTTCGTTAAACGCAATCCCATGTTCCATCAACAACGCTTTCAATTCATCGCGAAAGGAGATTCGGGCATGATGCTCTTTTTGTTTCTTGATGTATTCGACAAGGTGCGTCATTTCCTTGGAGGAATAGGTAAAAGCGCCATATCCCTCCTGCCAATAGGAAAAAGAAGGAAAAATCCGGTTTTCTTTGATCCATTTTGACGTTCCCAACTTGATGTCTTTGATAAAATCCGACAGGCATGTACTGGGATGGATACTCGTCAAAAGATGGAGATGATCTTCCACCCTGTTGATCCGGTACAAATAGCATCTCTTATTCTTCACAATGCCCCATATATAACGAAACAGATCCTCGCGTTGGCTTTCCTGCAAGCAAGGAACCCGATCCTTGGTGGAAAATACGATGTGGTAAATGATTTGCGTGAAGGCCGCCATGGTCATTCAACCCTTTCAGGGTTGGTATTCGTTTTTCTCACTTTCCGTAGGCTGGCGCCTACGGCTATTCACATGAATCCCCTGCGGGGATGGAAGCCGCGGACGTGACCCAAAATACGTTTTTCTCCTCCGGTTGGGGAGATAATCCCGCCGTCTCCTGGATCCCCGCTTTCGCGGGGAGGGCGTCTTTTTCTTGCCATCATGCCACCGGACCTACAACGGGTGGATGGCATAGGTGACCACTCCCCAAATGGCCAGATCCACGCCCTCGCGCAGTTCCAGGGGCGGGAAATTTTCGTTTTCGGACAGCAGCGCCAGGCGGCCCCGGAGGCGGCGGAGGCGCTTGACCAGCATCTCGCCTTCCACCACCGCGATCACCACCCGCCCCGGCTCCGCGTCCCGCGAGCGGTCCACGATCAGGATGTCGCCGTGGTGAATGCCCGCGCCGATCATCGAATCGCCCGCCACCCGGACGAAAAAGGTGGCCGCCGGGTTGCGCACCAGGTATTCGTTGAGGTCCAGGTCTTTCTCGACGTAGTCGTCGGCGGGCGAAGGAAACCCGGCGGGCACAAACGATTGGACCAAGGGAATGGCTTCCCCCGCCCGCCCGTCCAGGGCGTAAATTCCGGTGATCCGCGCGTTTCGCCGCATCGCCGCCCGTGCTCTCCCAAGGCAAATCAAGACATCCGATTACTGAACAAGTGTTCAGTATACAAGAGAGAGGAGGGATTGTCAAGAAAAAAGTGGGGAGGGAGAGGGAAATTGGGGCCGGTCTTCCGGATTCATCTGAAAATTGCGCACAACGAAGGCTCAATGCCCAGGATTGAAATTCCAGTTTGCTGGGGAACCATCCCCGAGAGGGTCCTGGGGCGCAGGAGGATGTGGAGCATCGATCGATTGGAATTAACTTGACAGGCAAGAGGGCGCGTGGTAGGTTTCGATCGATCTTTGGAATGAATTTTATTGTTATTGAGATATGATTGGGGAAGTAAAATGGGCGGCCGTGCGGCTTTCACATTGATCGAGCTTTTAATTGTGGTGGCCATCATCGGCATTCTCGCCGCCATCGCCGTGCCCAATTTTCTCAACGCGCAGATCCGGGCGAAGATCGCCCGCGCGCAGGCTGATATGCGCTCACTGGGCACGGCCATCGAATCCTTCCGTCTCGAGCAAAACAACCTGCTGGTCGATTTTTGGGATGAGGGCGATCCCCAGGCGTTGGAGCGGCTGAAAAAATGGGGATTTTGCTCTCCCGGCAACCTGGACGACGCCGTGCGCAACCAGAAGTGCATTCTGGGCAATCTCACCAGTCCGGTGGCGTACATCGCCGCCATTCCGAACGATCCCTTTTTTGGAAAGCTCGTCAACACCAGTGACCGGCTGGTGACCGCCCTCGCGGGGACGTATTTCTACGGCGACAACGAGGCGGTGATCCCCGGGAACGATCACAATTTCGCGGCGCTGTGGCCGGAAAACGCCCCGCGGTTCGGATTGCGTCCCCTCATGGAGAACCAATGGGTGTTGCTCGGCCTGGGGCCGGACACCACGGCGGAAGAATTGGGCGGGGCGGAGTTGATCCGCGGATTGCCGTATGACGCCACCAACGGATTGACCAGCAAGGGCGATATCACGATGCGAGGGGGGTGATGTTTATCCAGTACGATATCGATGCCGCAGGCAGGCGCATGATGAAGCAGGACCGGAAAGCAGGAGACCCGTTGGAGCGCGCCCCAACGAGAACGCCGGAGTAGAAATACGGGGTGAGTTGCGTACAACGCCACTCCGCCCTACTTTTTTTCATATGCGATTTTCTCTCCCCCCGGGAGAGGTCCAGGGTGAGGGAAGAGGAAGAGGAGGAGCCATACATCCATCCGGAAAAGTGAAGTGAAGAGTCAGGCGTTCTCACTGCCATGTTCTCACTTCGGGTAAACCAAAGATCAAGGGGAGGTGCACGATTATGAGACTTTATCCAATGTTGGGATGGTTATTGTTCGTTGGATGGCTGGGAGGGAACGCCGGCGCGCAGGATATCACGTTTTATTTCTCGGCCGGGGATTTCAGCGGGGAGCCGGACCGGTTCGGCAACACCCATAAAATCACTCCCGAAGACGCCATCGATCCGCGTTTGTTCGGCAACGAAGAGTTGCAGGACGTTTATTTTGACGAGGACAACAAGTGGCTGAAGTACCAGGAAGCGGGCAACGTCCTGTTGGTGTCGCACGCGCCGGGTTTCGGGGAGGACGCGCCGGAGCTGACCATGGAAATCACCGTGGCCATGGCGGGCAAATACGAAGTGATCTTCAAATTTCTCGATTCCAACGACGCGCCGGATACGGGGCCGATTCAGGCGGCGTTGGGCGACGCGCCCTTAGTGCTTTATTCGGCTTCCAACTCCACGCGGGCGACCGGGGGAACGACACCGGGTTATCCCATTGTGGGAGGGACGACCTCGGGCGGCATGTTTTGGTATTCCGTGTCCCTGGGGGAAGTCACGGTCGAGGCCGGGGGGAAAGTCAAAGTCCGGGTCGATGACACACCCTTCGAAAAATTCAACCTCAGTTCCGAAATTTACGTCACCTCCACGTTCCAGGGCGTATCGCTGCGCGTGATCGAGTTGAGCGGCGGGCTTTCGGAAATCCAGGTCAGCCCCGGCGCGCAAGAATGGACCACTGATGTAAGCGGCAACAAGTTCCGTACCGGGCCGGTGGATGAAACCACCTACGCCACGGTGGATTCCTGGCTGACCATCAACGCGAACTCGGGCACCGACAACAAATGGAATATCCGGCAGAACCTCGGACCGTATGGGCCGATCCTGGAAGCCTATCCCAACGGACCCGAGGACGCGCCCACGCTGAAAACCAGCGTCATCTTCGCCCAGGCGGGAACTTATAATGTGTACGCCAGCATCGGCGACACGGGCGCGTCGACGCCCGAGGACAATCTCGCCAATCCCAATCCGCTCCAGACCGCCCAAGAGGGGGAGGCGTTGAAAACCTGGGTGGCGGGAGACGGGGAATTCAAGGGCACGCCCGGGTATAACGACTATGAAGTGCAGCTGGGGAAAATCACGGTCACCGCGGGGCAACAGGTCAACTATATCATTGACGATGTTCCCGATTATCCCAACGGCCAGCGTTCCGTATATCTGGGCATGCGTTTCGTGAAGGAATCCTATGCCGTCTTGAAGGAGTTTCAGGTCAGCCCCGGCGTCCGGGAAATGTTCACCGACCTCGGCGGCAACCAATATATGACCTGGCCGGTGGATGAAACCACCTACGCCACGG
>JBHGBC010000118.1:0-18694 GCA_041946805.1 bacterium | reverse complement strand
GCCCAGGGTTTTAACCCTGGGCCTATAGCGCCGGAGGTACGCACTTGTCGGATGAACCAAAATTGATTCCATTCGCCCCGGGAGAAGGACGGACACCCAGGGCCGCTCCTGCCAAAATTCCCTCACCCTGGCCCACTCCCAGAGGAGGAGGGCATCGTTTCGTGTTGCCATCCCTACTCAGGACACGAATAAATCTCTGAGACAGTTCCGCATCAGAGTAAAAGATTACCACCCGCTATCCCTGCAGTGCTTTTACCCGTTCTTCGGCATGAAATCCAGTCCATTCCGAGAGGATGGCATCCAAAAAGTCTGAAAAAATCCCGGCGGTTTGGTGGTTCGCCGTCCGGTGGGGATGCGAATCGCCCGCTTCGCCGCCGTATTCGCTCCGCAGGCGGTTGGGATGCGTGGAGTGATCGTCGGGATAGGCAAGGCAATCGAACCAATCGAATACCGCCACGTTTCGTAAACCGGGACGCGTTTGGTGATAGGATTCCAGCCATTCCGTTTTGAGCCATTGGTTGAACCGCCGCGCGCGCCGGGCTTCCTCGTCATTTGTACCCTCCATGGGCGCGTAATGCCGGGGGGGAGCGGTGACGGCGATGAACAGGATATCCGGGTTGCCGGCGAAGATTTTCTCCAGCGGCTTGTAGGAGTAGTTGGAAAACGAATACTCCCCTGCCGGATCCATGGCATTGCGGTAGATGCTTTGATAGTTCGCCAGGATTTGGCGGACGCTGAAGGGATCGCCCGGCCCATCTCCCTCATCCTCGATGTTGCTAATGGGAAAACAACTCTTGAAGAGAATGATCCGGTTTTTCCCGTCCGGATTTGGATAATGCAATACGCCGTCCAAATAATCGTTAAACCAGAAGAGCCAATGGTTCATGTTGGTGCGGCCGCCGGGGACGGGGCCGAGGGAATCCGGCCGCCCGGGATCGGGAGTCAGAACGGATCCGTACTCGATTTCCTTGATCCGGCGGATATACGGCTTGGCGAACAAGGCGGACCGCAGCCCCTGCCGCAGCCAGTTTTTCCCGCACGAATGGTGGATGAAGACCAGATCCAAGCCGGTGGATTTTTTCAGGAACGCGTATCGCCATTCCGCCAGGGTATCAAGCGATTTTCGTACTGTGGACCGGATTTTCCGCAACATGATTTTTCGGGATTCCGTGTTTTTTATGGATACCTGTTTGCCCGATCGCCCGGCTGAAATGGATTATGCCCTTCCATGGCTTCCCTCCCCCTGCCTTCTCCCCAAGGAAGAGGGAATGAAAGTGGATCCGGGAAACCGGCCGCCATGCGATATCAATCTGGCAATCCAGGAACAAATCCATGCCGGTTGGATGAATTGGTTCAATACATCACCCAATCGGTCACCGGGACGGGGCCGAGGGTCGGAGTGGGCGTGGGGACCGGCTGTCCGGACTGCCCGAAATACACTTCGCCCATGCTCTCGATGGCGTCGATTGAACCATCCGCGTGAATGGCGAAGACGCGGAAGCGGTACGAGTCGCCGAATTGGGGGCCCTGGGCCCAGTCCCCGGAGGTCAGCGGCGCGTTTTCTTTCCACTCATAATAGGTCCGGGACGCTGAATCCGTTCGGGCGAGGTAAACCGGGCTGGCGCCATTGACGCCGACATAGATATGATAATCGGTCACTTCACCGCTTTCCAGGTTCCAGCGGATGGCCAAGCTGCGGCTTAGCGGCTCATCCTGGTCGAATTTTCCCAGCAGGTTTTGAGTGGTGTAAAGATCATCCGTCACCATCACCGTCCGGGGGGAGATCTCAATGACCACCGGTTCCGGCGTGGGTGTCATTGGGGGCGCCGGCGTGAACGTGGGTGTGGAGGTCCGGGTGGGCGTTGGGGTGAATGTCGGCGTCGCGGTACGAGTCGGGATGGCTGTCGGCGGCGGAGTAGGTGTCGATACCGGTGTGAACGTCGGGGTTGACGTGGCCGTGGCGGTGGCCGGGGGTGTCCACGTGGGAGTGGCGGTGGGCGGTGTTTCGGTGGGCGTGTTCGTGGGTTCCGGGGTGGGGCTGGCCTCCGGTTCGAGAGACGCGGTCCACTCCGCGTACGCCTGATCGATAAACCCGCTGAATGCCGCGGTGGCAACCTGGTTGGCCTGGTGGTTGGGATGCGAATCGCCCGAGTCGCCCCCGTATTCGGCGCGCAAGCGGTTGGGATGGGTGGGGTGGTCCGGCGAAAACGCGAGCACGTTGAACAAATCGAACACCGCCACGTTTTTAATGCCATGGTTGGACGCGAGATAGCCGGGCAGCCATTCGTCTTTCAGCCAGTTGTTGAAATTCCGCGCGCGTTGGGCGCTGGCGTTGTTCGTCTCGTCGACGGGCGCGTAATGCAGGGGCGGGGCGGTCACCGCAATGAACAGGGTATCGGGATGTTCCGCGAAGATTTGCTCCAGGGGGCGGTAGGTATAGCCCTCGTAGGAGTAAGTCCCGCTGGGATCGTTGTACTTGCGGTAGAGGCTTTGGTAATTGGCGAGCGTCCGGTCCTCATCGAAGGGGCTGCCCGGAAGAGAGCCCTCGCTGCCGATGTGGCTGAGGGGAAAACAACTTTTGAACATGATGATCCGGTTGCGGCCGTCCGCGCACTGGAATTGCCGGATCCCTTCCAGATAGTCGTTGAACCAGAAGATCCAGTGATTCATGTTGGTGTTGTCCCCTGGTACATCGCCCAGGGAGGCGGGCCGCCCGGGATCGGGCGGCAACACGTCGCCGTAATAGATTTCGTTGACTTCCTCGGCATAGGGTTTGGCGTCCAGGACCGGCCGCAAGCCGTCATTCAACCAGTTCATTCCCGTTGAATGGTGGATGAAAATCAAATCGTCGTGGGTGTCCGCCGCCCGGCCGGGAAGCGGAAAGAACGAAACAAGACATACCATGGGGAAAAGGGCATAAATCCGAAGCGGCTGTATCATCCTGGAATCCCCCCGTCAGGCGCGGACCATGGGAAGGAGGAACCTCCGGATGCGATTTTCCTTCCTCCCGCGCCGGCGCGCTTTGCGAACCGTGATTTCAAAGGGCAATTATATCATGAATTCGAGGAATTGTTGTTCAAATTAGGAAATAAGGTTCAACCGGCCAGTGCGTACAGGAATGGAAAATCGTATTTCAATACCCTGACTCTGAACCGAAGGTAAATAATTTCTCCCTCCCCGCGTTTGGGAATCCGCTAAGGGGATCGACGCCGGAAAAACTTTCCCTCACCCTGGCCCTCTCCCAGGGAGAGAGGGGATTAGGAGCAGATCTTCTCGACCAGCCCGATTGAAGAGCGGCCCGATATGGTAGAGAAAAGTTAGGCACTTACCGGATGAACCTTACATGTGATTCGCATATGGGCCGTGACACGCATCTCCCAGATATCGGGATGGCCTTCCATTTTGTGAATTCGGAGGGAAGGGTGCTGAGGATTTTATAGAAGAAGGAGCAACTGCTTGTCCGTGCGCTTTTGGACAGTGACTGGGAGGTTCTCGTAAAGGGCGTCGAATTCCTGGCTGCGCCGCAGAATCATGAGAGAAATTACTTGCGCTTGAGTCCGTCGAGTTGTTTCTGCAGTTCCGTGACGGTTTGGGCCGGTGGGCTGAGGCGGCCTGACTCAATATCCCGTTGGGCTTTCCGCTCATGCTTTTGCCATTCTTCCGTCCAGAAATAACATTGATCTTTCGATATCAAGCCCTTTTTTACCGCCCAATCCGCTTCTTTCGAGGTCAATCCCCGCGAACGAAGGATATCGGTTTTAATTTTTTCGATTTTCGCTTGGATACGAAGCAGGATTTTTTGTTCATCCCGGGGCAAGGATTTTCGCGATGTTTTCGAAGTGGCGCGTTTAGGGATCAAGATGATTTGACCATCTTCCACCGCCGCGTCCAGTAAATCTCCCACATCGAGATTCATTTGCTCCCGGACTGATTTGGGTAAGGTGATCTGATGGTTGGGATTCAAACGGAGCGTTGTCATCTTCTCGATCCATATTTCATGACTTTGCACCAGTTTACCTGATCTCTTCTCCTTGTCCAATAACAAGTGGATCTGGAATCATTCATCCTGTATCTAAACTGCCCTGACGCTCACTAGCGCGGGGATGACGTGCAAGAAATAGGGATGGCGGCTTCGAAAACCGGATCCGTATCCTTCCTCACCATTTTCTATGGAAAAACAAAATCCAGCACGGCGGTTTCCCCATTCCCGATGGATACGGTGCG
Organism: bacterium; assembly: GCA_041946805.1. Lineage (GTDB taxonomy): Bacteria > Hinthialibacterota > Hinthialibacteria > Hinthialibacterales > Hinthialibacteraceae > JABLXU01. The sequence continues at coordinate 14,470 of JBHGBC010000118.1, read as the reverse complement.
CGTCTTTTTCATCACGGGAATCCAGCCGCCGGATTTCGCGGCGCGGTTGCAACTGGCGGTCACCTCGTAGGTCCCGGGAGCGAGATTTTCGAATGAATAGTTTCCACTGAACTCCACCTTCCAGGCGATGGCGCGGCCCCGTTCCCGTTCAGGCATTCCCAAGGCCGGCGGGGAGGCGTCCAGCACTTCCACCCTCCAGGACAAGTTGGGATCCGGGGCGGTAAACGAACCGCGCAGCGTGGCGTTGCGGGTGAAATCGATGTTCTTTCGTATTCGTTGTCCCGTTTCCACTCCTACCTTGAACCGCTCCGTGAGTTGCGCGGAATGGGGGGCTTCCTCTTTGAGCCACACCGTGATCCGGAGAGTGTAAGAACCTTGTTTCAGTCCCTTGAATTCATAATACCCATTGACGTCTGTCTGGGTGTAGGTTTCCAAATCCGGAGGATCTCCATCCCGGTGCAGGAAAACATACCCATAGGCGCATGGTTTGTTGTTCATCGTGACCGGGCCGTACAACACGCTTTCGGGATCGAGGGGGATCGTGACTTCGGATATTCGGCCGCTCTGTATGTTTACTCTTACTTTTTCGCGCGCGTAACCTTCGGCGGAAATCTCCAGCGTGGCGGCGCCGGAGGAAATGCTCTCGAGGGCGATCCTGCCGTGGGTTCCGGATAACTCCGTATGCGGGTAAACCGGCTGGAACGTCCCATCCGCGCGGATCAATCCGTGAACCGCCGAACCGGGTCCGGCCAACTCCACCGACGGAATTTTATAAGAAAAACGTTCCAGCGGCAGTCCGGAGGAGGCCTCGACGACCTGCCCCGCCAGGCTGCCCCGGTCTTCCGCGGCTTCGACCGGGAATACCAGGTTTTCGATCTTCTCACCCGTTTTGACTCGCAGCGGATCGCAGAGCGGCCGCTGGGTGATCCCCAGGCTCTGGCCGGGGAAGGCCTCGATTTCCAGAAAATAGGTCCCGGGCGGAATCTGATCAAACTGAAAATGGCCCTGTCCGTCCGTTGTTCCTGCCGGTGGCAGCCGATTTTGTTGGATTCCCAAATCGGTGGATTGTGGATCTCGATAGACTAGTTTGATGGACCGTCCGGCGGCTGGACACCCACGCGTGTCCACGGCCCGGCCGGCGAGGGAAGACTTTTTTTCCAGAACGAAATCGACGTTGCGCAATCCACCCCGTTTCGGCCGCACCCGGATCAGCCCCGGCGCATAATCCGGGGCGTGGGCGGTCAGGTCGTACTCCTGGCATCCCGCCGCGTCCTTGCCACCGGCCCAGGCCGCGGCCACGCCTTCCAGCCGGTACCACCCATCCGTGCGGGTGAACGCCGTGATCTCCCGTTTGTCGACCGGATCGACCGGATCCTCCTGGATGGGAATCCAAATGGGCAAGGGGACGGCGCGAATTTCGACTCCGGGCAGGAGATGGCCGGAGGCGTCGCGCACACATCCGGTCACGCTGACATAGTGGGGAGTGAATGTCGACAGGTACAAATAACTCAGCAAGCCTACGCCCGCGGCCCCGATGCCCAGCAAGGCCGCGCAAATAAATAGCACCCATCGGATCCAACGCCGTAACACGAGGCCGCTCCAGAAGGGGAGATGGAAACGCCGAGTCCATGGGTATTAACGAATCAAAGTGGACAAAGACGACGGGATTGCGATAAAAAAATAGCAGGGCCTGTGCCGGCACGGTGAGTCTCTGGCGGCAAAACGGGGGGAGTCCAGATGCGTCGGCCGGGAAAGCCAGGCCGGTTGCCGGATATGACTGGTTGATCGAGTGAAATGATAATCGGATCTGAAGCAATATTTCTGGTTCATTTGCGGTTCTCTCAAAGAGGAGCCATTTGCTTGATGGAGAATAGAATTCTAAAATATTTACTAAAATGGTCAACTATTTGGTCTGGATCTGCGTATAAGTAGAAAACAACGCGGAATGATCCAACCGGTGTTGAACCGATAGTCTTGAAAGCGAGGGTAAACATGAATCCCGTCTCTCATGATTCCAATCCGTGCGCCATCGAATCCCGGCTTGCCCGGCTTGAATCTTTGGAACGAAAATACCGCCATCTGCGGCGGCTCGGCCTCTTCACTTTTTTCTGTTCTTGCGCCGTTCTCGCCATCGGCCTGTGCGAAATGAGCGGGATCAGCATCCTGCCGCGCAAAGCCGTGTACGCCCAATCCTTCATCGTTCAGGACGCCCGGGGGGTAATCCGCGCCCAGCTCGGGGCGGATTCAGACAAGACTGTTTTGGCGCTTTACGACAAAAGCGGATTCCACCGGGCCGCGCTGACGGTTTTGGGAGACGAATCCGCCGTCCATGTCTACGACGGCCGGGGCATCCGCCGCGGAGTGTTTGGGTTGACTCAAGTGGGCCCGTGTTTGGTTTTCATGAATCCCAACGGCTTGGAGCAATCCGGACTGATGACGCGTGAGGACGGCGCCACCGAACTGGTGCTGCGCGATATCCAGCGGCGGCCGGTGGAATCCGGAGACACGTCTGCGAAACGGGCGGAGGCGTTCCGCTTCGATGCGGTCCGAATCTGGAATTGGCTCCGGTTCTGTGGACTTGGAACGATATTCCCGAACAAGCCGGCCGGCTTCAGGGGATGGGCCAATCCGCGTTTCGACGAGGTCCGCTGATCCCGCCATTTCGTGATAGGGTAAAGCCGGGGTTATGGTGAAAAAAACGCAGGGATGGATGCAAGCGGTTTATCCGGAAGGAATTTGGCATCACAATGAGGTGAATCCGGCGGATGCCGAACCGATTCCAGACCAGCGCCATCCCATGAGCAAGGGGATGGATTCATATCGTAAAGTTGAAAAGATTGCATGTATCCGATCCCTGGACATCTAGCCATGGGGTTGGCCGGTTGCCGGTTGACCTCCACTCCCTTGACGCCGGTGTTGTTGGGCACGTTTGTCCCCGATGTGGTGGATAAGATCCTGGCGGACGTGATTCCCCTCGCGCCTTATGGGCGCTGCTGGGCGCATACCCTGCTGTCGGTGGCCGTGGTGTCGCTTTGGCTATGGAGATTCTTGAACAAGGAATGGGCGCTAGGCTGGGCGGTGGGGCATGGGTTGCATTTGTTCGGCGACATCGGTTTCATTCCCTGGTTTTATCCCTTCCTGTCCTATCCTTGGCCGCCCGCGCCCAACGTGACCTACGCCACCGCCGACGCGATCAAGGAAGCCCCGCTGGCCCTCGCCCACACCCTGCGGGCGTACGTTTCCTCGGCCACCGAGACCATCACCACCGCGACGGGCACCCTGGTGGTCTCCTCCCAGGACATCGGTTTCTGGGACCGTTTTACGCCTTCCGTCAAGCAGGTGTTTGTCCCCGATCTGATCGGTATAGAATTCCTGATGCTGCTGGCGGCGTTGTGGGTGTGGCATATCCCCGAAAAGAAATCCAAGGCCATGTACGCCGCCGTTGGGATCTTCGTGGGCTTGTACGTGTTTCGCGTTACCTACACCCCCACGTAGGGCCCGATCTTGTCCAAGGATCCGCCGGGTTAGGGATGAACCGCCCTGAGAATCCTTCCGGGGGAATCTCTATCCGTCACTTCCGCGCGGATACTTTCTATTCTGGATCAGGACGGTCAGGATTCCCAGGATCACCGGGATGAGGGTACGAGGGGCTTTAGGAAACAAGGCGTGCATGGAAACGGACACGGATAGCACGGTGAGAGGAAAAAGTGCCTATGGAATTTGCCGGCGAGACGCCCGCACGACTAAATTCCCTCTCCCTGGCCCTCTCCCAGAGGGAGAGGGTTTTCGGGTAGCTCTCTCCCACCCGTCGAATCGATGGGCCGGTCACGCTCCCGGAAAAAAGTGCGCTTGGATCGGATGAACCATGTATCCTGTCATCCTGGAACACAAGTTCTAGGAAGTTGACGAATTGAGTAAGGGATGCAAATTCGTGAGGGGATGACAACGCAGCTTTTCTGGGTCAAGATCATCTTCCCAGGGGAGGGCCGGTCAACGCAGGATGGCCTCTTCCCAGACTGATGTTGAGCGGATGTGTGGCATGATGGCAAGCCGATCCTTGAGTCAATCCCATGTTTTGGTCACGGGCGCGGGGGGATTTATCGCTTCGCATCTGGTGGAGGCTTTGGTTCCCCTGTGCGGCCGGGTGACCGCCTTGATTCACTATGACGCGCGCCCCCACTGGAGCAACCTCGAATTTCTGCCGCGGGAAATCCTCGACGCGGTGGATGTGATGGCGGGCGATGTCACCGATCCCCATTTCATGCGCCAGGCCATTCATGGCCAAGACACCGTCTTTCACCTGGCCGCGTTGATCGCCATCCCGTATTCGTACACCGCCCCCGCGGCGTACTTTCAGACCAACGTGCTGGGGACTTTGAACATCCTCGAGGCCTGCCGCCACGAGGGCGTCTCGCGCATGATCCACACCTCCACCAGCGAGTGTTACGGAACCGCGCGGACAATCCCCATATCCGAAGATCATCCCCTCCAGGCCCAATCGCCTTACTCGGCCTCCAAGATCAGCGCGGACAAGGCCGTCGAAAGCTACTGCCGGTCGTTCGAGTTCCCCGGTGTGATCCTCCGTCCCTTCAATACCTATGGACCCCGGCAATCGGCCCGCGCCATCGTTCCCACCATCGTTTCGCAATTGCTGTCCGGCGCGCCCCAGGTCCGGCTGGGATCCCTGACGCCCACGCGGGATTTGACTTACGTCAGCGACACAGTGTCCGGATTCATCGCCGCCGCCACGGCCGAAGGCGTGGAGGGGGAGACCATCAATTTGGGTGTGGGCAAAACCATCAGCATCGGGGATCTGGCCCGGAAGGTATCCGATATGGCGGGGATTCACAAGGATATCGTCTGCGAGGAACAACGCGTGCGGCCCGAAAAGAGCGAAGTCATGCAACTGCTCAGCGACAACCGCAAGGCCCGCGAATTGTTACGCTGGCGCCCCCGGGTGGAACTGGACGAAGGATTGCGCAACGTGATCGAATTCATCCGGGAGCATGGCGATTTCTATAAATCGGAGCATTACACGGTGTAGGCAGGCTCTGCTTGAAGCTTGCCCTATTCATTGCCATCGTTGCGATGTCCATAGGATCCAACACCATGCCCATGTGGAAAATACCTCTCTTTGAATTGGAAATCACCGAAGCGGATGCCGCCGCCGTGTTGCGTCCCCTGCGTAACCGCTGGCTGACCATGGGCGAGGAAACCCAACGGTTCGAGGCCGCCTTCAAGGAACGGACCGGGTCCCGTCATGCCTTCGCGGTCAACAACGGCACGGCCGCGTTGCACTTGGCCTTGCTGGCGTTGCGGATCGGTCCGGGGGATGAGGTCCTGCTCCCTTCATTCACCTTCGTCGCCTGCGCCAACGTGGTGCGGGCGGTGGGGGCCGACCCGGTGTTCGTGGACATCGCCGAGGAGACGGATTGGACGATTTCGCCCACCGATCTGGAGGCCAAGATCACCCCGCGGGCGCGCGCGCTGATGGTAGTCCATTACGCCGGCTTCCCCGGCCGCATGGAAACCCTGCTCGCCATTGCCCGGAAGCATCATCTGGCGGTCATCGAAGATTGCGCGCACGCCTTGATTTCCAAACAAGGGGGGACCAGCTGCGGATGCTTCGGCGATGTCGGTTGTTTCAGTTTTTTCAGCAACAAGAACATGACCACCGGCGAAGGGGGCATGGTCACCACCCAGCGGGACGAAATCGCGGAACGCCTGCGCCTCATGCGGTCCCATGGCATGACCACCCTTACCCTCGACCGTTACCAGGGGCGCGCGGTGTCCTATGACGTCACCACCGTCGGGCACAACTACCGAATCGATGAAATCCGCGCCGCCCTGGGGCACAGTCAGTTGGAGCGGCTGGCGCAAAACCTCGAACTCCGGCGCGAGGTTTACCTGACCTACGTGGATCTTCTCGCCTCCCGGGATGAAATCACGATTCCCTTCCGGGACCGGGTGGAAGAGGAGAACGGCTATCACATTTTTCCCATCGCCCTGCCGAATGCCGCCGGCCGCGACGCCTTCATTCAAGCCCTGAAGGCGGAAGGCATTCAAACCTCGATCCACTATCCCCCCATCCATCGCTTTCAGGCGTACCAGGAGTACTTGGGCGGACGGGATGTCCGTTGCCCCCTCACGGAATCCATCGCCGCCCGCCAGGTCACTCTGCCTTTTTACCCTGGAATGAGCGGCGAGGATATCCGTTTCGTGTGCGAGGCGGTCATCCGTCACGCGCGGACATAACCTGTTCGTAAACCTGGAGCGTCTTCCCGGCCATGGCCCGCGGGGTAAACGGTTTGACCCGGTCCAGGCCTTCCATCCGGGTCCGATGGTATTCCTCGGGATTTTCCAACAACCGCCGCGCCGGCTGAACGAACACCCCCGGCCCTTCGCGGGGATCCGCCAGCAAAGCCGCTTCCCCGGCCGTTTCGGGCAACGCGCCGGTGGACGAACAGACCACCGGCACGCCGGCGGCCATCGCTTCCAACACGGGAAATCCGAATCCTTCGTCCCAGGAGGGATACACCAGCACCTCGGCGGCGGCGTAGATCAAGCGCAGCACCGCGTCCGGCACGTATTCCACCACGATGACATCCGCCTCCGCGAATCCGGGATCATCCAGCCACCGCGCCACCCGCAGCCCCAGTTCTTCCGCCTGACGCAGAATCAGCCGCCCTTGATATCCCACCGTCCCCGCGAGCACCAGCCGGAGTTGGGGAAAGCCGCCTTGTTTCAAGGCCGAGAGGCAGACGAACAAGGCGGGCAGGTTCTTGCGGGGATTGATCTCGCCGCTCCAGAACAGGTACGGGCCGTCGATCGCCAGCACTTCCCGCCGCGTGGCCGCCTTGTTCTCCTGCGGGATCGGGTGGAAGTCCGGATTGACTCCGTGCGGCACAATCCACACGCGGTTCTCGATCTCCGGCCGCAACCGCAGCACAGCCTGGCGGACCGCCCCGCTGGGCACGATCACCCCGTCCGCGTTCTGGAGGGTTCGCCGGATCTGGTCTTGAAACGGCCGCGCCCGGGCCGGATACCATTCCGGATGCTCCAGCAGGCTCAAATCATGGATGGTCGCCACGGCCGGGACCAACTTCCGCGCGGGCAAAACGTTGGCCGGTCCATGGATCAGATCGACTCCCTGGAACCAGCGGTCCACGCGCGGCCGTTCCATCCGTTTCCAGAGCCGCAGCAACACGCCATACGGCAGGGGAATCCGGTGGGCATGAACATCCACACCCACTTCGTGGACCGCTTCCAGGGAGGAGTTCCAATTTTTTCCCAGAGGGAAAACAGATAAGAGGACATGGAACCGCCCAATCCATGGATGCCCAGCCAGCGCGCCGAGCAGCATCGCGGTGGAGCGGCCGATCCCCGTGCGGGGAGGCAGGAGGCTATGGCCTTCGAACAGAATGTTGAGCTTGGATTTCATCTCGCCGCCGGACTCGGGAAGGATCCCCTCCCCCTGTTTTGTGATTGACTTACTTTTTCATGACTCCATCTTTCTGGAGTTGATTATATGCCCAAGACCGGGACGGCCAATTGCCGTGGCGCGCTTTCATTCGAAGGATCCGGCAGGGATATCCCTCCGGGATCCTCCGTGGCGGAGTGGCGGGAGGGGTGTGTTGGGAGGCCCCATTCATCCTGGGGGAATGTTTTCATTATGTGGAAAATCCATTCGCCTCCCGGTGGGTTATGCCTGGATTTTGAAGGGTTATCCGATAAATGAGTACAGGATGGGGGAAATCATATTTTCAATTCACTGACTCTGAATTGAAGGTAAATAATTCCCTTCCCGCCCAGCGTTTAGGAACCCGCCGAGGGGATCGGCGTCAAGAAAAGACTTTCCCTCACCCTGGCCCTCTTCCAGAGGGAGAGGGCCAGGGTGAGGGAATTTTTGTAGGGGCGGACCTGGGTGTCCACCCGGATTAGCGAGTGGATGAAATGCCTTTTTCACTAGCAGGTACGCACTTGCCGGATGAACCAAAATAAATTCCGGAGGACAGTTCCTTTCCCCAACCAGGCAGGTAAAATCCCATCCATGCAGAATTCATTCGACACCTGTGAAGAGGTTTTCCCACGTGAATTCCAAATCCCTCTGGTCTTGCATCCCGCTCTGGTTTCTTTTCCTCCCTATTCATTCCGTTTCCGCCCAAAACATCAACACGCCGGAGCAGTTTCCCGATCCGAATTTCCGGGCGGCCGTGGAATGGTTCATGGAAGCGCCGGAGGGCGGCGCGTTCAGCGCGCCGGAGGCCGCGGCCAAAACCGGAACGCTGGACTGCGCTTTCCTGGAAATTCAAGACTTGAAGGGGATTGAATTTTTTACAGGGATTACCGGATTGATATGTCCCCTCAATTCATTGACATCCCTGGATTTGTCGCAAAACGTGTTGCTGGAGCGGCTGGATTGCAGTTTCAATGAGATCGAGGCGCTCGTATTGCCCCCGCAATCGCGTTTGATCATATTGGATTGCAGCTTCAACCGGTTATCAGACATTACCCATCTTTCGCCCCTGATTTCCTCGGCGGCGGGCGGCTATGCCGACATCCGTTATAACCAACTGACCTGCGATGATTGGGATGCCATCGCGGCGCTGCACGGACGTCTGGGCGATGCCGTGTATGAACATGATCCGGAATTCGATTTTGATTATCTCGTATCGGGTTTCGCGTATTCCCCGCAGATTGATTCCGACCTCTCCGAGTGTGAAAATCCGTCGCCCACTCCGCCGCCCGGGGCGGCTCCCACACCCAGCGGGACGCCGACGCCCATGGCGCCCGCCACTCCAACACCCGGCCGGTGTTTGACCGAACCGGTCCTATTTGAATTTGACCAGCCCGATTTGGCCTCGAACGGCTGGGCGGACATTCCAGGGGGATTCATTCCGAACACACCTTCCGGTTCGTTTTCATTGCAAAATTTTCCCTCTCAGGATTATCCTGAATCCCGGGATGGGAAAGGCCTGGCGGTCAGCGTTCAACCGGGACAAGTTGTGTTTCTCTACGCGCTGAATGCGGTCCGCACCGGAGATTCACCGGTATTGTTGCGGTTGCACGCCCGCGCGAGCTCGCCGGCGGCGCAGGTCGGATTGGTCGCGCTGAAAGGAGGGGTCGGCCTATGGGATGGTTCTCTTGGCGTCCTGCTGCCGAACAATACCAGGCAAGCCGTGAATCAGGAATTCCGCGAGGTTCTGCTTTATCAGCCGGATGATGAAGGAGTGATTACTCCGGCGATCCAAGTGGCCGGCCAGCCTTCGGATTCCAACACGACGGTTTATATTGACCGAATGGAAATATGGCCAGTCAATCCGCCGGTCTTTTCTTCAACCGGCATCCAGTGTGATTCCACCTACGTACAGATTCCCGATCCGGTGATGCTTCTCCGGAATGATTTCAGCGCGGCGTCGCTGCGGCAAAACGGATGGGGCGAAATCCCCGGCGGCTTTACTACCATGGATCCGGGGACGGTACGTTGTGAAAATTTCCCTTCCGGTCTTTTCCCGGCTTCTTGGGATGGCCAAGGGATCACGATAAGCTTGCGCTCCGGGCAGGTCTCGCTCCTCTACGGAGCGCAGGCCATGGATACGCAAGGCTATCCCCTCCTGCTGAAGATGAACGTCCGGGCGGATTCTCCCGCGGTGGCCATTGCGTTGGGCGCGTTGAAGGGCGATCTCGCGTCGGAACAATACGTGGATGGCTCCATCGCGTATCAAATTCCGGCGGATGCCAACGCGTTTGCAGAACAGGAACGGCAAATCGTCATCCTCTATGAGCCGGATGAAGGTACGTTGGTGACGCCTATCATCCAGGCCGCGGCCGCGATGAACGCCGGTGACATCCATGTCTTTATCGATTCGGTTGAAGTGTATTCGTTGGATAAAGCCACTTTCGCGTATCACACAGGAACAGAAACCATTCCGACTGATACGCCCATCTCCGCGAATACTCCGGCGCCAATCCATACATCAACACCGACTTATACACCCGCCCCAAGCCTTACGCCGGCGCCGGCCGCCACGCTCACGCCCACGAACACGAACACGCCCGAATTCACCCCCACTCCGATGGTTCCCGTGGTGGTCGACGGCGCCGCCGGGGGGACGCTTTCATTATCCGACCAGGCCGGCGTGGAAATCCCCGCGGGATTTACTTCCGGGAAAGGCCGCGTGGCCTTCAACCGGACCGCCGCCCCTTCGAACCTGAAAACCGATGAATACGCCGTCATGTCCGGCGAATATGAACTAGCCATTGAAACGGAAGGCGACTTCAATTCGGACCTGGTTCTGATCCTTCCCGTCGTGAACAATGAATGGAGCCAATCGGTGGATTTCTCCCTGGCGGGAGTGCAGTATTTCGAGGAATCGGAAGGGATCTGGAAGCCCCTGGGCGCGTTGGCCCTGTGGGATCCGGCCACGAATTGGCTGACGTTCCGGCTGCCCTTGCCCCAGTGGGAAAGCAGTACAACATCCGCGCAAGTGTCGAACAAGGTATTGAGTGGCGTGAGTCAGACGGAGGACCCGGTGTTCCTCGGACGCACCTATAAACGAAAATTCCGGGTTTACATCCCCTTGATCGGCAACGAATTCATCACCTCGCTGGCCAGTTCCAATTTCAAAATCCACTACAATCCCCGCTCAGTGAAAAAGGACGCGGTTTGGAGCGCGGCGGGCAGCGGAGATTATGAGGACACACTCGTCCCCGATTACATCGAAGACCTGGACAAGGCCCTGAACGAGGCGTTGAACGGATTGCTGGCGTTGACGCGGGACGACGGCAGTAAGGTCTTCAACGATCCCACCGCGGGCTGGATCGGCAAAAATGCGCTGGATGTGTACGTGCGCGATCTCGGGAATGCCGACGGAAACTCCGCCCCCCGGGGCTGGCTCAGCGGCCGGATTCAAATCCATGAAACCCGGCTGGAAAACTGGCAAACCATGCGCGGGACCGCGGCCCACGAACTGTGCCATTATTTGCAGGGGGATTACTATTCTCTCGGCGGGAAACCGGCGGCGTGGTTTTTTGGCAATCTGTGGTTTTTCGAGGCCACGGCCAATTATTACGCCGCCGAGGCCATGAACATGGATCCCGCCGCCCGGCGGGCCTATTGGTCCGAAACCATGGCGAAGTATTTATCGGTTCCCATCACCGCGAACGAGGAAGCCAGTTATTACACGTTGGCCCATTTTCTGGACTGGCTGGAAAACGAAAAATTTCCGGGTGAAGCCGTGGTGGCGGACGTGATGAATCAGAGGTTCTATAATACCGACGACCGCGTCAATCTCGACACGGCCATCCGCCAGCATTCCTCCTCGGCTTCCTTGTCCGACGTATTTCGGGAATATGGTGAGTTCCTCGTCACCCATCCCGGCCATGCCGGCGCGGATGGATTGAACGGCGGGATCAAGGACAGCCTCTCAGCCGATTTGTTGGCGTATTTGTCTCCCAAGGAAGCCGCGTCGAGGACTTTTTACATTTCCCCGCAAACCGGGAAATCCTCCCTCTATTTTGAACTCAAAAGACCATTGGATTCCTTGTCCACCGCGTTTCTGCGGCTGCAAGCGAAAACCACGGAGGAAGGCCTGCTGGTGGCCCGGTACAATCAAAGCCAGGGCGAGGGTTTGGCGGTGACTTCCACCTTGACGCACGCGCCGGCCGGAACGGATGACGCCGCGTATGAGCAGGCCGTGCCGCTCGACCGGACCTGGGTGTTCACCAATCCGCTGTCCGTGAAGAATTTCGGCGGATCATCCGGCGTTGCCTCCTTGGAACAGGCCTTTATCAATCGCGGATTCGGCAACGGAAGTCAATTGGCGGCGAATTTGCATTGCCAATATTATTTGTTGCTCAAGCCCGAAATCCTCGAAATCCAGGACGGCGCGGTCTTGTGGAGCACCCAGCAGATTGGTAATATCCCGCGCGATCTCATTGCGGGTTATGACGTCTACCGCCTGGACACCCCGCAATCCACGCAGGGCGTCAAGTTGAATCCGGCCCCCATTCCGTACGCGGATTCCCAACAAAGTTTCACGGACGCGTCCATCAAGAAAACGGACATCCTCGTGGTGGCTTTGCGCGACACCCTCGGCAACCGCTGGCCGGAAATCACCACCGCGAATATTGTCATCGATGACATCACGTGCGACAGCGCGCCGGTGGGGGCTTCGGTTTTCATAACCGGGCGGGGATTTGGGGCGAGCCAGGGCGGCAGCCGGGTGCTCTTCGGCGGAAAGGAAGCGGCGAAAATAATCTCTTGGTATGACACGCGTATTAACTTGCAGGTTCCGGCGGGTGCGCAATCCGGCACGGTGGTGGTAACCGTCAACGGCGAAAACAGCAACGCGTACCCCTACAAAATCGATGATTCGTTCTCCGCGAGGATCGAACCCTGGAAAGCGAACGTTTCCGTCTGGGTGTCGTTCTACCCCGTGGTCGATTATTCCGTCGTCATCTCCAGTGAATTTATTTATGAAAACAATTCCGGTGGAAAAATCGTTTGGACGAATCCGGAGCCTGGCACGATTACCGGGCAGGCGGAGATGAATCATTACTCCCGCAAACCCAGCGGTGAAAGTTTCTTGTACAAATCCGTGAAAATTACTTTCGACGCCGTTCCACTGATTTGCTGGTGTCATTGCGAGACTTACGATGGATTTTGGGGTTCAACCATCAGCGAATGTGATCAGCCCACGTTTATCCGGTATGGTCTTTACGGCAACAATCCGGATGGCGTTCACATTGAGATCACGTCCTATGATGAGAATGGCAATCAGACCGGATCGTATGATTCATCGCAGATAAATGACATCATTGAACTCCAGGTGAGCTTCCTCAATCAACCGATTACCCTTGAATGACGCCCCGGCCAAAAGTCCAAATCCTGAAAACTGCATACAAGATGCCGCGTGATTACGGAGAGGACGCCGGCAACAGGTTGCCGCCATGTTTTCCAAACCCCGCTTTTGGCCGCATCGCCCGCTCTGACAAAACAGGTCCGCTCTCCCTGGGATGAGGGGAATCTTTCTTCCGTTGGTTCCCGCCCGAACAACGGGAATAATTTATTGACAATGTTGATGGCCGCTTGTATCATAAGCCGTTTGGCATTGCTTCCCTTTCGATTTTTCGGGATCGTCTGTTCAAGGGGATTGTATGTGCCCTTGCCTTCCCCAAGAAAGTGCATGATTTCGTGTTTTCTTTCCCGAGGTGAACCATGTTCCGCACCGGTTGGAAGCGCGCGCGCCGTACGTGTATCCATGGCCTCCGGTTGGAATTCCAGGCTGTTTGCCTTTTGTCATTCGGTCTTCTGCTGGGCGTGGTAAATTCACCCCCAGCCTCCGCCCCGGAAGCGCGATGGACGCAGATCCACACCGATCTCCCGAACACCCCCTCGCCCCGCTTCGGGCAGGGCATGGTGTACGATACCCTGCACGGCAGGGTGATTCTATTCAGCGGCGTTCGGGAAAATATCAATCCGGAGGCATCCTGGGCCGACACGTGGGAATGGGACGGACGGACCTGGCGTAAAGTGTCCGAAACCGGGCCTGTCCGATATAGTTTCGGGATGGCATTCGATCCGGACCGGAATGTGACATTCCTATATGGGGGATACAACCATATCAGCGAGTCCATCGATCCGAACACCTATTCCGCGGTCACTTGGACTTGGGATGGCAAGGAATGGAAGGGGATCGATCGGGTGGATGACGCTCCCCGGGTGGGAGTGTCCCTGGTGTATTATCCGGATATGCGATGCGTGATACGGCATGGGGGATCGGAAGGGCGTCCCGCCCAAAGCAATATCAAGAATGATACCTGGAAATGGGATGGCGCGATGTGGGTCAAGATCGCGGCCGGTCCGGCTCGAGCTTTTCATAAAATGGTGTATGACTCGATTCGCAATACCATCCTGCTCTTTGGGGGCGTTGACCAACCGGGCACAGCGCCGGGCGACACGTGGGAATTCGACGGAACGAATTGGATCCAGGTTTCCACGGAAGGGCCAGATGGACGGGAAGCCCCGGGTCTGGCTTTCGATGAATCGCGTGGTGCCGCGGTGCTGTATGGTGGGGCCCATTGGTACTCGGCCGCGGACCACATTCTACACAACGACACCTGGGAATGGGATGGATTCAACTGGGTGCTCATACCGAGTTCCGAACCCGGTTACGCGTACATGACGGACATGACCTACGATTCCCGGCGGAGACAGATTGTCCTCTTTCGCGGCGCGGGAAGTGAGAACCATCCGAAACCGGATAGCCTGAACTATATCCAGGAAACTTGGGAGTACGGCATACCCACCAGCGGGATGCCGCTGCCGGTATGGGAAGGGCAATCAAGAAGGATCGATGATTGATGGAAGGCTCATCTGGTAAGTGCGTACTTTTTCTCAGTTGTTTGCTATGCCATCCCATCAAACCGTCTGGAGAGAACAACCCCCAAGTCTCTCTCTCTGGGTGAG
>JBHGBC010000117.1:0-18725 GCA_041946805.1 bacterium | reverse complement strand
AAATTCCCTCTCCCTTTGGGAGAGGGCCAGGGTGAGGGTATTTTTGTAGGGGCGGACCTTGGTGTCCGCCCTCATCCCGGAGTGAAGGAAATCGTTTTTTCTTCATCAGGTACGCACTTCCCGGAGGATCCAAAAATTATCCGGAACATGCGTATCTCCGAAGCCATTTGCCCAAACCGATACCTTGGGTTGCTGGAAAGCCATTCCAAAAGGGTACTCATTTTCCCGATAAGCGAAAGGCGGTACGCAAATGGCCGGCCGAAACCCGCGGGAGAAGGCTTTCCCTCGCCCTGATCCTCTCCCGGAGGAAGAGGGGATTTCGGGTGGTTCTCTCCCAGCCGTCGAATCGATGTCCAATCACGCTTCCGGAAAAATGTACGCACGGGCCGGATGAGCCTTAAATTTTTTGCGGGGAGTAAGTCGAATAAAATGAATCCCGCATCATTACCCTTCGGTTTTCCGGACAGGAGGCTGGAGAAAATCCGTATTGACGGATGGACGGGATGCCGTACAATGCTACCTCACTGACTTAGTATCGGCCCGCCGCGGGCCGCGTGCGATAACCCTGGATTTTTCCACCCCCTGAACGGATCACATTGGCCAAAAGCGGAATTCCCATGGCGAAAGTGGATCACCTGAAAACCGTTGACCGGGTTTTGCCGCACAGCCTCGAGGCCGAAAAGAAGGTCTTGGGGGCGATGATCCGGGATATTGACGCCCTCTACCGGGCGCAGGGTCTGCTGGTTCCTTCTTCGTTTTATCAGCCCAGCCACCAGATTCTCTTCGAAGTGCTGCTGGATCTGGGCAGCCGGGGATCGGCCATCGACCTGATGATCCTGGCCGACGCCCTGGAGCGGAAGAACCTTTTGAACGAGGCGGGCGGACCGTTTTACCTGGCGGAGTTGGTGCAAAGCGTGGCCACGTCGGTCAATGTCGAGTACCACGCCGCCATCGTACGGGACAAGGCCCTGAGGCGGCAACTGATCCGCCAATGCGCTGAAATTTCCCAGGAGGCCTACGAGAGCGGCGAGGACGCGGGAGACATACTCTCCAATGCGGAAGCCAAGATATTCAACATCTCGCAACAACGGCGGGACCGTTCGTTCGAACCGTTGGGGAAATACCTCGAACCGGCGATCGAAAAGGTGCAAATCGCCCATTCCCGCCAGGGCGCGTTGACCGGCTTGTCATCCGGTTACAAGGACTTGGACGCGTGGACAGCGGGATTCCAGCATTCCGACCTGATCATCCTGGCCGCCCGGCCCTCGGTGGGAAAAACCAGCCTGGTGTTGAATTTCGCGGAGAACATCGCGCTCAGCGGCACGCCCGTGGGATTTTTTTCGCTGGAAATGAGCAGCGAGCAGATCGCGGAGCGCGTGTTGTGTTCGCAGGCGCGGGTCAACCTGAAGCACATGCGCTCGGGATTTTTCACCAAGAAAGACGCGTCCCTGCTGCTGCAAACCGCCAACCGCATCCACGACATGCCGTTGTATATCGACGACACCCCCAACCTCACCCCGTCCGAGGTCTTCAGCCGTTCGCGGCGGTTGAAATCGCGCTATCCAGCCTTGGGATTGATCATCCTCGACTACCTGCAACTCATGTCCACCGGCAAGCGCACCGAAAACCGGCAGCAGGAGGTCTCCGAGATTTCCCGCTCCCTCAAGATCCTCGCCCGCGACCTTCACATCCCCATCATCGCCTGCTCGCAGCTGTCGCGCGCCGTGGAAAAACGCGACGACCACACGCCCCGCCTTTCTGACTTGCGCGAATCGGGCGCCATCGAACAGGACGCCGACCTGGTCATCTTTTTGCACCGGGAGGTCATGAAAGGCACGTTTGAAGGTGAATCGGAAGATGAAACCGAGGCGGGAAAAGAAACCCATTATTCCTACAAATTGATCATCGGCAAGCACCGCAACGGGCCGGTCGGGGAATTGGACATCTACTTCGCCCGCGAATACACCCGCTTCTTCGACGCCGCGCCCGATACGCCGGACGAGGAAGTGCCGTTCTGATCGGCCCGGCTACTTTCCAGCCGCAGCGGCCGGCTTACACAATTAATTTCCGCACTACCTTGAAAGCGTCCGTCCCCGCTTCCACCAACAACTCGAACAGCACGCTTTCCAGGTTGGTGATCACCGCCCCGGCTTTCTCCATCCGCGCGAGGGCGTTGTCCCGGTTCGCGTCCGCGCGGGAACAAACCGCCCCCACCGGAACATGCGCCTGATACCCGTTGGCGAGCAGGTCCAGAACGGTTTGCATGACGCAGACATGGGTTTCGATCCCCGTGACCACGATCTGGCGCCGTTTGAGGGATTTCAGCCGGGTATTGAAATCCGCAAGCCCGCAACAACTGAAGGTCATCTTGGAGAGGATCTCAGACGGATCCAGCATCTCCGCCAACGAGGCAACGGTGGGCCCCAATCCCTGGGGATACTGTTCGGTGGCCAGGATGGGGACGTTCAGTTTCTTCATGCCTTGAATCAACCGCATGATTTCACCAGTGACGCTTTCTTTCCGGGGCATGACATCCACCAGCCGTTGTTGATAGTCGATCACCAGCAGCAGCGAATCCTCGCGGCGCAGAATGGTTTCATGCCGGTTCATGATTTTTCGCCTCCTGGCGGATATCCAACGGCGCGGAGCCGGCTGTATCCTGGATTTCCGATCTTACCGGATGCATTCAAGAATTCCAGGGAATTGGGATTCCAGGGCAGAGAGTAGAGGCACGTTGCCACGTGCTCCTGCCTCCTTTTCTATCCGGCGGTTGGGGCATCCGGACTTTTGTCATGGATCCCCTTCCCCCTTCATCCGTTTCTGATAAAAATCCAACAGCGAATCCGTTAACGTGGAATACGCCAATCCGGTTTCCGCGATACGCCGCGCCTGGCGTCCACAGGTTTCAGCCAAGGATGGATCATTCAATAATTGTACGCAGGCCTGTGCGAGTGACTCCGCGGTTTTCCCCCCCACCAATCCGGTCTGATAGCGGCGGACATAATCCGCGGCTTCCCCCACGTCCGAAACCGCCGCCGGGCGGCCTGATGCGAAATAATCGCACAACTTGTTGGGCAGCCGCGCCCGGTTGGCCAGGTTGTTTTGCATCGGCAACAAATGGACATCGCAGCTCGCCAGGTACATGGGCACTTCCGCGAAGGAAACCACGCCGGGAAGAAAAACATCTTGCCCGATGGAGAAGTACTTCCGGAATATATCCTTGGCCTGCTCTTCCACTCCGCCCCCAATAACCACGAGAAACACCCGCGGATGCTCCTTCTGCACCAGCCGGAACGTTTCCGCCAGCATCTCTAAATCCCATAGCGAATAGCCCACGAAACCCAATCCCGGCCGGTCCAGCGGCCATCCCAGCCGCCGGCGGCATTCCAACTTGTCCAACATGGGAAACCGCTCCACCGCCACGCCGGAAGGCAACAGGAGCAACCGCTCTTCCGGAATGCCCACGTTGCGCGCCCTTTGGTAAAGGACTGAACTGATGACCGTCACGCCGTCCGCCATCCGCTTGCTGCCTTCCTCGATCCGCCGTTCGATCCGGTCCACGGCCGGCCACGCGCGCCGCCCGGTGGTGATGCCCCCGCCCGTCCACCAGTCGCACCAGTCGCTGACGAACAGCGGGGTGGAATGACGGCCCAACACGCGCCGGCGGAACCGTATCCATAACCAGGGAAGCAGTACATTGGGCCGGTGGTCGAACGCGTGAACGACATCCCAATCGCAACGGCATGCCCGGATGAGCCGCGCCAGGTTGTCGACCGGCGCGTAGCCTCCGTCATGGCCTCCCAGCCTTCCCCAGCGGGGCGTTTGCCAGATCCGGACGCCGTCTTCCTCCAGATGGATTCCCCGGCCATGGGGATCGCGGGCGGCCGTCCAGAGTTCGGCTTCATGGCCACGCTTCACCAGTTCGCGCGCGAATCCCAGGCAGCGGAAAAAGGTCCCCCGCCAGATCAGGTTATGGTTGAGAAACAAGATTTTCATGAACTGCTTGTTTCAAACGGGATCACCACGGTTGAATGACCGAATGGTTCATCATACTTCATTTATTCCGCGGGCATCAATTGCCGATGGGAAGGTTCGCTCCAATTCATCGATCAACCATGATATTCTAAATCTCTCATCCTCGGGAACGAATTTCGAGCCTATGAAGGAGTCACAGACATGAAACGCGATGTGAATCGGCGTGAATTTTTCGGGATCACCGGCCGGGCCGCCGTGGGGGCCGGACTGGCGGCGCGGGGGCTGACAGCGGCTTCCGCGCTGGGAGCGAACGAAAAAGTGGTGATGGGGGTGATCGGCTGCGGGGGTCAGGGAACCGCCGACATGATCGAATTCACCAAGTTCGACGGAGTGGAAATCGCCGCCGTGTGTGACGTGGACAGCCAACACGCCGAGGCCGCGGCCGCCGAATGCGTGAAGCGCGACCGGCCCAAGCCCAAGATGTTCAAGGATTTCCGGCAATTGTTGGACATCAAGGACCTCGACGCGGTCATCATCGGAACGCCGGACCACTGGCACGCCCTGCCCTTCTGCCTGGCGTGCGAGGCCGGGAAGGACATCTATTGCGAAAAGCCGCTCGCGCAAAACTTCGTCGAGGCCAAGACCATGCTCCACGCGGCCCGCCGCTTCAACCGGGTGGCGCAAATCAACACCTGGCAGCGCACCCTGCCGCATTTTCAGGAGGCGATCCGCTTCGTCCGCTCCGGCGCAATGGGCAAAATCACCGTCGGCCGGGGATGGAATGTCAATCCGGTGGTGGGCTGGCTCAAACCCATCGGCAACGAGAAACCCCAGACACCGCCCCCCAACCTGGATTGGGATTTCTGGCTCGGCCCCGCGCCGATGGTTCCGTATCAATCCAACCGCTGCCATTTCAATTGGCGCTGGTTCTGGGACTACGGCGGCGGGCTAATGACCGACTGGGGCGTCCACGTGCTCGACATCGTTCTGCTGGGCATGAATGACCTGGAACCGGTCGAAGTCCACGGGGTGGCCGGCAAATATTTCATGACCGACGACCGTGAAACCCCCGACACACAGCAAGTCATCTACCGCTTCAAAAATTGGCTGATGAACTGGGAAACGCGCATGAACAACGGGCGCGGCCTGGACGGCGGCAACGGCCATGGCTCGGAATTCATCGGCGCCAACGGGACGCTGATCGTGGACCGCATCGAGATGAAATATTACCCGGAAACGCCCCAAGTGGGAAAACCGAAAAACATCCCCGGCGGCGGCGACGCGGGGCTGCGCATGAACAATCACGTCAAGAATTTCCTGGATTGCCTCAAAAGCCGCGCCCAGCCCGCCTCGGACATCGAATCCATGGCCCGCGTGACCCTGATCTGCATGCTGGGCAACATGGCCAGCCTCACGGGCAAGCCCATTCTGTGGGATCCGGTCAACCTGGACGTGAAAAACAAGGAGGATGTGAAAAACAGCATCGCCTACGAGCGCCCCTACCGCGCCCCCTGGAAACTACCGGTGTATTGAAACGCCAGGATACGAACGGCAGGCGGTTTTCTCCGGCCGATATTATGATATAATGCCCCATTCCCAAGGCGAATCACGCACGAAGGGCACGTTTTCGCGCATCCGGTTTTTCAATAATTCACCACAAGGGGTCAATCGAGAAAGCGGTGTCGAAAAAAAACCGTATCCACCCCAAAAAACAGTCTTTACTCGAATTCCCCACCGCCGAAAAAGTTCATCAAAACCTCGCGGACGGCCATACGCAAACCGCTCTGGATATCGCCAAACGGTACGCCAAGGAACACCCCGGACCGGAAGCGGAGGATTTGCTCTCGCGGGCTTATCAAGAACGCATCCGGGATCTGCAGCAAAGCGGAGCGATCCATGACGCCCAGCGTTTGATCGAGGTGGCCCAAAGCCGTTTCCCGAAACATAAGGACCTCTTTCCCGCCGCGATTCAGGATGTGTATCAGTTTCCCCTCGATCCGCGGGATATCCCCCGGGTGGTCCAGCTGCTCCTGCATCCCGATCCCGAGGGCACGGCGCGGCAGCGCGCTTTTACACTGATCCAAACCGGTCTCGCGGATCCTCGCCATTTGTTGGCCTGCCCGCAACTCCCCGCGGACCATCCCCTCCGCCAGGAAGCCACCCTGGTCTGGCAGGCCTGGGAAGCGGCGGCCGGAGATCTGCCGGAAGCGGAGCGCGTCCGGCGGCTCGAAAACCTGGCCCAGGCGGGCCGACGGTCGCCCTTGGTTTATTGGTGTTATTTCATCCGCGCCTTGGAGGCCTATTATCAACGCGATGATGCCGCGGCCCGGGAAATGTTGGAACGTATACCCCGGCATACGGCCCTCGCGCAGGCTGTCTATCTGCTCCAATGCAAGCTAAACCACATACCCCGCCCCGAAGGAATGACGTCCCATCCCACCCGGGATCTCTGGCGGCAGTTGAGCACCGACTCCCCGCGCGCCGCATGGCAAGACATGATGAAGGCGGTTCGAGACCGGAACCGGCCGCTCCTCCGGGAAAAGGTTCTGGATTTTCTACATGGGGATGAGCTCTCGCCCCCCTATTTCGCCCGGTCGGTGATCCGGGCCATTATCGAAGCCATGATGCTGGCGGACATCCATGATGAGTTGGTCCAGTTGGAAATGGAAAAAGTGTTGCGGAAGGTCTGGGGCCCGGATGGCGAGATGATCATGCGGTTGATGATCATGGATATCACCGCGCGGGACAGTCCGATGATCGCCGCGGACAACCTCAATCAACTTTACCGCCGGTACAAAGATTCCCTCACTCCCCAGGAACAAGCCGTGATTCTGAGCCGGGCGGCCTTTCACGCGCACCAGGACGAATCACACGGCGATCCATATTCCATCCGGCTTTCCAAGGATTTGGGAATGGGGATCGATATGGACCCGGATGAATTCGATGATTACATGGATACTCTGGTGGACGATGAGTATGACGACGACTTCGATGAGGGATCCTATAAACGCGTGGCTCCATTGAAGACTCCTCCGCGCCGCTTGTTTTCCAGCGTTCTATTGGAACGGGCATGCGAACTGGATCCCCAGCCGGAGTATTTCGAATCCCTGATCGAGTCGCTCGAGACGGAACAAGTCAAACCGGCCGAATTCGAAAAATGGCTGCTGCAATGGCATGAGGCCTGCCCGGACCGCTGCGATCCCTTGATCCGCCTGTTCGAAGCAACCGAAAAACGGGGCGCGCTGCAAAAATCGATCAAGTTGCTGGAAAAAGCGGAACGCATCGACCGTTTGAATCCCAAGGTGCGCAACGCCCGCTACCGGCTGCAGTGGCAGGCCGCGCTCAAACACCTGCAGCAAGGAAGGTTGCAACTCGCCGAAAAAGATCTCAAGCCAGTCGAAAGCGAAGAATTAAACCTGGCCCGGCGCAATCTTTTCGAAGGGATAAAACAATTTCTGGCGCTCGGGAAAGGGGAAGAACCGCTCCCGCCCCGGGAGGAACTCCCCCCCGAGAGAGTCATTTTGTTTCACCATTTGTCGAGAGCCACCGGAATGGCGCCGAAACGCTCTCACCTCGAGGACCAATATCCCCTGCCCGAGCTCAGCACGGCCCCCCTGCTGAAGAGTTATTTCGACCTGCGTGAAGCCCTGGCGGCCGTGGGCGACGCGCCCATCCTGCCGATGGATTGGTCGGCGCAGATCGGCCGATGGATCGAGAAAGTCCCCGGCCTGCCGGAAGAATTGCTGTTGCGCATCGCCCGCGCCATCCACAGCGACGGAACCGCCAGCTTCGCGAAGGAGGCGATCAGCCGGGGGTTGCGGGATAATGGGCCGCGCGTGCATGAATTTCTTTATTACCGCGCCTTGGCTTTGTTGAAAGAAAGCCCGCCCCGCGTGCGGGATGCCGAGGATTGCGTTTTGGCTGTGATCACCCTCTGCCGGGCCCGCGGCGATTACGAATTGGAACGGCAAGCGGTCGCGGTGTTGAAACGGACTCAACGGTCCGGGCTGATGTATCTGCTCGGCGGCAGGGACTCCCGCGAATCCCCCATCGTCGAATTGAGTGAGCGGCAGATCCAAGCCATTCTCCAGCGTGAACGCAAACGCCGGGCCCTCAAATCCGCCCGCTCGAAAGAATCGTTGCGCGATAGGTTCAACAAGTTCTTCAATTTGATTCCAAAACGCAAATCCAAAAAAGCGGTCAAAACCGCCAAACGCTCCAAACGGGTCTTGAAATCCCCACCGGTCGGGAATTTCATGGATGCACCCGAAGAAGAGAATCCCGGAACGCCCGCGGCCCCGAAAGAGAAAAAACCAAAACCCCCGGCGGACGAGGACGACGATCAGCTCACGCTTTGGTGATCCCATCACTCTCCGAAACGGAAAGGAATTGTTCCGATGATCGATCCCTATCAGGAATTGGGATTGGAAAGCGGCGCCGTGACCGATGAAACCGTGCGGGCCGCGTACACCCAAGCGATCCGCCGCCATCCGCCGGACCGGGATCCCGCCGCCTTTGAACGCATCCGCGCGGCCTATGAGACGATCAAGACCGAAAAAGACCGGATCCGGTTCCGGTTGTTTGGCGCCCCGGTCCATGAATCCATATCCGATTACTTGCCGGACACGGACGAACGCCGACGGGTGGGGTCCGGGATTTGGCTGTCCGTGATCGAGACGGAAACAAAACGGTTAAACAGGAAGAATCCTTATGGAAAATCCAAACCGGAATCCACCAAGGGAGATTGATTCTCTCGCCGAATCCAGGCCACTCCGTGCGACGGGGACCGAGCCACTCCTCAGCGGACCGTCCCTGCCGGAAGCGGCGCCCGGGGAGGAGACGCTACTGGCCGCGGCGCGGGACTGGCTCCTTCACTTGCGGGAACCGGAGCCGCGTCCGGAAGGCGTTGTGACGGCGGAGGAAACCGCCCCGGCCCCCGATTTATACACGTTGCTGGAAGCCCTGACCGCCCTACGGCAGGAAATCGCCCTGCAAGGCCGCGGCTTCCAGCGGCTGGAACAGGCGATTCAACATGCGGCGGGGCAATGGGAAGCGGTCCCGGCGCTGGCGGAGCGCTTCTCGGCGTTTCACGCGGGGCTGGAAGACCTGCAAAGCCTTGTCGAGCTGTTGACCACCCAAACCTTGGCCGGTGAGCGGAAACGAGGGTATCAATCGGGGAAGGAAAAAGCGTTCGCGTCGTTGGCCGAACCGCTGCTGGATACCCATGACCAGCTGCGCCGGTGGCTGGAACAACATCAGAACCGTCCCCCGTCCCGCCCCTGGTGGCGGCGTTGGCTCGCGGGCGCCGATGCCACCGGCGAACTGATCCAGACTATCACCCTCTGTCATAAAAAACTGGGCCAGCGGTTGAACGATCTGGGGATCACGCCAATCGCCCGGCCGGAAATGGAATTCGATCCCACGAAAATGAAGGCCGTGGACCGCGCCGAAATACCAGGCGCCTCCGGGGTGTCCGTCGTGGAGGTTTACCGCCAAGGCTACCTGCACGAAGACCGGGTGCTCCGGTTCGCGGAAGTAAAGGTTGCCTGTCCCGCCGGGGAACCGTCGGAAACCAGCCTGTAAATCCGGGCTGTCCGCCGGGGACGCCGCAAGCCGATTCCGTGCGGTTGTCCCTGCGAGTCGAGAAAATCGAACCTCCAGCCCGGTCCGGGGCGGATCCCGGTGGATCCCCCGCGGCCGGGTCCACCGAGAAAGAAAAACTAGGAGAGATTGTCCGTGTCCACGAATTCCCCCCATACCCCCCATTCCACGAATCCCTCGCCCGAAATGATCGCGGGCATCGATCTGGGTACGACGTATTCGAGCATCGCCCTGTACCGCGAGGGGCGAATCCAAGTTATCGACATCGACGGCAGCCCTCTCCTGCCCTCGTATGTGGGCCTGTCGGAAACCAACGATTTGTTGGTGGGCCATCCCGCCCGTAATCAATATATCCTGTATCCCGAAAAGACAATCAAATCCATCAAACGGCGCATGGGCGGGACCGAAAGCATTCTCCTGGGCGATCGCTCCTTCCTCCCCGAGGAAATCTCGGCCTTGATTTTGGGCTACATGAAACAAAAGGCGGAAGCGGCCTTGGATTTCCCCCTGCGCCGGGCCGTGATCACCGTCCCCGCGTTCTTCAACGACACCCAACGGCAAGCCACGCGGGCGGCGGGTGAAATCGCCGGTTTGGAGGTCGTCCGCATCCTCAACGAACCCACGGCCGCATCGTTGGCCTTTCGCAAAAGTCTGTTGTCCCTGAATCAGCCGCACAGCGGGATATCGGTCGTCTACGACCTGGGGGGAGGCACATTCGATGTGTCCATCGTGAAGGAAGAGAACGATCTGACGGAAGTGCTGGCCAGCCGGGGGGACACCCGCCTGGGCGGCGACGACTTCGACCGGCTGATCCTCGAACACTTCCTGGCGCACATCCAGCGGGAATACCGGGTGGATCTCCGCGAAGACCGCCGGGCCCTCCACCGGCTGACCCACGCGGCGGAAGCGGCGAAGATCGGTTTGAGTTCCAATCCCTACGTGCAAGTGGTGGAAGAAGAAATCGCCGCGGTCAACGGCAAGTCCATCCATCTGGACCTGGAACTATCCCGGCGCGAATACGAACAGATGATCCACACCCTCATCGACCGTACCGTCGATTGCGTGCACGAAGCCCTGCGGGACGCCCAGGTCATGCCCGCGCAAATCGAAAACGTCCTCCTGGCCGGCGGATCGACCCGGACTCCCCTCGTGCGGGAGGTCCTGCAGGACCTCTTCGGAAAAGAGCCCCGCGCGGAGCTGCATCCAGACCTCTGCGTGGCCATGGGGGCGGGCATCCTGGCCGCCCGTCTGCAAGGCTTGGAAGTGGAACAAATCCTGGTGGATATCACCCCCCATACCTTTGGCGTCGCGGCCTTGCATTTCGAACCGGACGGATTCCCGAATCCTTACTATTTCGCGCGGATCATCCCGCGGAATACCCCCTTGCCGGTGACCCGCTCGGAAGAGTTCACCACCGTGGCCGACAACCAGGAGGTCGTGGAGGTTCAGATTTTCCAGGGGGAGGACGACGATGTCCGCTTTAACACGCGAATCGGCATTTTCCGGGTCGAAGGATTGTCGCGGGTCCCCGCCGGCAACGTGATCATCGACCGGATGACCCTGGACCTGAACGGCATCCTGACGGTCACGGCCACGGAAAAGCAAACCGGACTGCAAAAAAGCATCCGCATCGAGGGAGCCTACAAACCCAAGGAATTGAAAGACATCCTTGAATCCCGCGCTCGGCTGTCCGATCTGCTGAGTTCCCCGGAAAGCGCCGCCGTCCTGGAAGAGACCACGCCAGCCCAGGTCCCCGAAACCGCGCGGATTGTGGAATTCCCGCGCCAAGCCGGCCTGCTGCGGGTACATGAGGAGATAATTCAGCGGGCGCGCGCCGCTTTCGGCCGCATGCACCCGGATGACCGGGAGGAAGCGCGGGAACTGTGCGCCCAGATCGAACAACGGGCCGCGGAGGGGAAAGAGTACGGTCCCTTGCTGCACGAACTGCAGGATCTACTCTACTTCATTGGAGGGTAAGCGCCATGAAGCCGGTATTCGACCAGACGCCTTGGAAGACGGAAATTTCGTTAATCTGCCCGACCTGTAAAGTCGCTTTTTCCAATCAAGCCAATTGCCGGCGTTGCGGTTCCGATCTCTCGCTCCTGATGCGGGCCGCCACGCGCGCGTGGGAATTGCGGGAAGCGGCGCGGCGCGGCCTCCTGCAAGGCCGGTTCGTGGAAGCTTGGAAACACGCCCGCCAGGCCCAGGCGGTCCAGCGCACACCGCGGGGAGAGCGGCTCGAAGCATACGCCCGGCATGCCATGAAATTCCACGCTCCCGCGCAGCCGCCCCTTGGAAATATGCCGGAATGAGAGCCAATAAGGAATAAAATTGGCTTTCCCTCCTCACGCCTTTCGAGACTACTCAACGTATCCGATTATCGTAGGGGCACGTGGCAACGTGCCCCTACTTTACATTGCTGTTCTTTACCCAGAAGTCCTGATCGTACATTCGCATTTGATCCCCATAGGGGATGAATGTGAATAGCCGTAGGCGACAGCCTACGGTTTCGAAAAGAATCAATACCTACCCCGCCGGGGTTGAATACACCATTCGATCCCGGCGGGGTCGATCTCTTCCTGACCTTACCGGGGGTTGTCACCCCCGGCTATTCCTATTCAATCCCTTCGGGATGGGCGGCCGGCAGAATGCCTGCACCACCATGTCCTGGCTCCCCGCTTGCGCGGGGTTGACATTCATCAAAGACTTTTGGGTAATGATCAGCTTTACATTGGAAGGCGTCTTCTTCCCCCGATCCGTTCACGGTCCCCACTTGTAGATATCGCCGTTGCTGATCGTGCCGTTGCTGGCGTGGTACTCGGGGAATACATTATTTGATGAATCGTAATCCGCGGTCCGGTTCGGGCCGAAACTGCGGACGCACCACCGGTTGCCATGCTTGTACTCTTCCACTCCAAAGCTGGTTCCGCCCCGCGCCTGTCCGGTTTTTTCCATGATGTCCAAGTTGTAATAGGACATTTTTACAAATTTATAGGTTTCGGGAACGCCATGGCCCTCCTCGGACCGGTAAAAGGGATCGACGGGATAATCGGCCATGTAGGCAACCGGGGTGGTGAGTTCGGGGACGCCGATAAAGGCGAAGGCCGGCCAGTTCAGAAACGGGGGGAACGCGTTGTGATCCACGAAATACATGCCCAGGGCGGTGCCGATGGCGTTTTGGTCCGTGTGCACCCGGGCGACCCGGGCGCGCATTTGCGCGTTGATGAAATTGGGCACGGCGATCGCGGCGAGAATCCCGATTATCGCGACGACGATCAACAATTCAATCAATGTGAAACCTTTCTCTCCGTGGCGCGTCATGGAACCATCCTTCCTCGCAAGCTTGACCAGTGTGGCCCCATCCGGATGCGATCAAACGATTATCCCAGAAAAAACCGCCGCGCGCCACGCAATCTCCACAAAAAAGATCCATGGAGAGACATCTCCCCATGGATCGAACGGCACTGGCGGTCATTCGGGTGTTTATCGCGCCCCGAAGGCGGGTATGGTCGAACCGCATTGCTGCACGCTGCGCAATTGCGCGTACTTCTCCGCGGGAATGGATGGTCCCGGAGCGGTGCAATGCGTGTCAAACGCCTGGGCCAGGTTTTCGGCGATCCGGTCCGCGGTCATTTGCTCGATGTGCCGCCGTTCCAGAATATGGACGAGTTTCCCATCCTTGAACAGCGCGATGCAGGGAGACGAGGGCGGGATTTCCGGCATATGTTGACGCGCCCGTTGGACGGCCTCGTGGTCCATCCCCGCGAAAACCGTCACCAGGTGATCGGGAATGGTATGATGTTGCAGGGCGCAAGTCACGCCGGGCCGCGCGCCGCCGGCGGCGCATCCGCAAACGGAATTGATCACCACCAGCGTGGTCCCCGGCCGGGATAAGGCTTCATCCACTTCGGATCCTGTACGAAGGGCCTGGATTCCCACAAATTCCAACTCTTCTTCCATTGGTTTTACGGCTTCGGGATCATAATTGGGTTGCATGCGGACAACGACCTCCTGAGTGTGATTCCTACCTCAAAGAACACTTTGGGATAGTGAATGGTAAACTTCGGACTTCCAACGCACTTGGCGGATGATTCAAGGAGCCGACAAACCGGCATATTGGCGATTCTTGATTAAGTTTATCAATTTAGTTGACATAGTCAAGTAAATTGGGGAGAAATGATGCATGGGAGGTGAAATAAGGATACACCGCCGAGACGTGGAGGGCACTGGAAGCAGAGGGCATCGAGCTTGGTGCAAATCATTTGGGAATCATTGAGTAGATAAGAGAAGACGCATGCGTCCAAGTAAGTAGGGGCACGATGCAACGTACACTTACAGGCGGAAGCATGGGGTAATGGCATAAATCGGTGAAATCAAGGGAATTGACAGGATTTTCCTCCCCCTGGCCCTTTCCCGGGGGAAGAGGGGAGAGGTTACCGGGAGGCCATGGATAGAGCCGGAAACAGGTGAGGCAGGGGGCGTCCAAGAGGGCGGGGCACGGCTTATCTCAGAAGATGCTCAGCAGGCGGCGGGTTTTTTCCAGGATTTCCCGGCTGATGCCGCTTTTCTTGACGTGTTCCATCAACTGCTCGCGGATCGCCTTAATGTCTTCGATCCGGTCATCCAGGTCGGCCTGGTTTTCGGGAAGCGTGTTTTTCTTCTCCTCCTCGGCGGCTTCCAGCAGTTCATCGGTCCGGCGCAGCAGTTGCATGTATTCTTCAATGGTGATTTCGGCCTTTTTATCGACGACGGTCATCAGATCTCCTCGCTTTGCAGGAATTTGGAGTACCGGTGGGAAAACTCACAAGGGGGAATAGTAGCGGCGCGGCGGCGGATTGTGAACCCCCCGGGAAAATCGGCATCGTACAATTAGAAACAATTTAACCGGTCCGTGGATAAGACACCCAATCGCTTTCACGCCTCCGGCGGGGTCTGAATCGGGGGCGCGCTTCCTGCGGCTATATTTTGGATCCGATTATCCGTTATAATAAGGACCACTCATCCATGCGCGCGCATCCCGGTTTCCCGAATTTCGATACCACGGGACAATTGATCACTCTTTTGGATCCCGCGGAAAAACCGCCGGCCAGGCCGATCCAACCGCGCCCGGATCCGGTGTCTCATGGAAAGGGGACAGCATGAACTGGAAGGATCTGCTACAAACCGAAATCGAAAGCGCCTACAAGGGAGCGGAGCTGCTGATAGGCATGGTGGAAGACAGCCGCCTGGACTGGAAACCCGCCACCGGCCAGAACTGGATGACCACCGGTCAGTTGCTGATGCACATCACCAACGCCTGCGGCGCGCCGATCAAAGGATTCGTTACCGGCGATTGGGGAATGCCGGAGGGCATGGATGTGAAAGACCTGAAACCGGAGGAGATGCTGCCCTCCGCCGAAAAAATGCCCACTATCGGCAGCGTGGCCGAAGCCAAAAAACTCCTGGCCGAGGACAAGCAGACCGCGATGGACATGCTAGCGCGATGCGCCGAGGACGACTTGGCCAACAAACCCACTCCCGCGCCCTGGGACAACACGAGCCCGGTCCTCGGGTATCGGGTCCACCAGATGATCCACCACTTACATATTCACAAGGCTCAATTGTTCTATTATCTGAAATTGCAGGGCCAGAACGTGAACACCATGCATTTGTGGGCGATGTAGAAGAAGCCCCGGCTCTTTCGGGATTGCATGGGGTGGAAGCCCTTCCGCCGGCCATCCGTCAATTCCCTTGATCCACCGGTCAGGACCGGTTTCTCGGGTAAATAGATCGATTTTTCGGCCGAAGAGCGCTCGGCGTCCCGCGCGTTCGGTTAGGCACCATTGAATATGCCCGGCGGAATCCGGGGAAAATAATTCCTGCCCGCCAGCTCCCATACCGCCGCGCTTTTGTGGTATACTGTTTCATACTGTATGATCTGTGATGGCCGTAAGTTGCGATATAAACAGGAGTTGAGGAAATGAAGCGGCAACCCCTCCTTCCGGTCCTTCCCGTTATGTGGCTGATGCTCGTCCTTGCCGGATGCAACAGTCCGGTTCTCCAGCCGTTTCAATCGTCCGGCGGCCTGGTCATCGATCAGGAACCGTTCACCCGGCAGATCCAAATCGCCATCAATATAAAAACCGTCGAGATTCAACATGAGGGGGGCAATTTGACAGTCATGGGCTGGGATCAGTCCTACATACTAGTTGAGGGGGCCAAGCAGGCGGCGGCGGAAACCGTGGAGGATGCCCAAGCCATTCTCAATTCCATCGACATTTCCGCCTATGAAAGCCCGATCAACCGAATGGTCATCGAATACCAGGATTCCCAGGGCTTTTCGTGGCTGTCAAAACCGGCGGGACGCATCGACTATACCGCCAAGGTTCCCCGCGGCATCACCCTGGAGCTGAAAGTCAAGAACGGCTCCGTGACCGTATCGGACGTGGACAGCGATGTCTGGATCACGCACGAGACCGGGGATGTCACCGCCGAGAGAATCCGGGCCAACCTCGACATCCGTTCCACAGGAAATACGAGCGCGGGCAACCAAGTCCGGGTCCGGGATGTCAGTTCCAACGTCAAATTGGAAACCAAGGGCACCCGCCTGGAGGTGGAGCAGATCGGGGGCAACGCCGAGATTACGCATCAAAATGGGGAATGCCGCGCGCGCCGGATCGAACGCGATATTACGTTTCAGGGGAATGGCGCGATCCTCACGCTGCAGGAAGTCAAGGGTTATATCAACCTTGACAACCGCCGCGGCGATGTGACCTGCGAGCTCTTCTATGATGGCATCCGCGCCGGGGTGACCAACGGATCGTTGCGGCTGGAGCCGCAGGCCCCCATCACCCGGAGTTTCGAATGCAACGTGGACACGGGCAACCTGATCCTGCGGATTCCCGAAAGCGCGTCCATCCTGGTGGAAATCCAGGCGGTGGACGGCAGCATCCATTCCGATTTTCCCATGCCCGTGCGGGCGGAAGGAAATGTGTCGTACGCCAATGGCTCCATCAATTCCGGGGCCACGCGGGTCCGCCTGGAAGTCCGCCGGGGCATCGCCTCCCTCTTGAAAACCAATCCGGTTCTGCCCGTCACGCCTGCTTCCGCCGCCGTGGTTCCATCGAATTCCATCCCGCCGGCTCCCTTGATTCCCGCCAGCGACCTGAATCCCATGGAATCGCCGCGTCCGCGCGGCGGAAACGGGATCAAGGATGGAACCGAGATCAAACCGGACAAACTACCTTAACAATCTGGAACATGATCCAGGTGGAATGTCCACTTGCCATTCCCCCCGCTTTCAGTATGGTGTAGGCAAAACCAGATCTTGGCCGGGAGAGTGATCATGGGAATAGATCCTATCGCCCAAAAAGCGCAGGAAGAAAATCAAATCATCAAGGACTTGCTGAGAGATTTATTGGACACCATCCAAACACGGCCCCAAACCCAGATCTCCGATTGGCTGCGGGAATTGGAGGCAAAAGCCTCGAATCTCTGCGCCCACCTCCAGGCGTATTTCCAGATCGAGGAAGACGGCGGTTTCATGATCCCCGTGCTGGAAAAACACCCCGCCAGCGCCAAGACCATCGAAGCCCTCAAGGAGGAGCACGCCCGGTTCATTAACGAAATGAACGCCCTGATCCAGAGCATTCAGGGAACCAGCAGCATCCAGAAAAGCGATGTCGATACGGTTTGTGCATCGTTCAAAAGCCTGATCGCTTCCCTGCATCAACATGAGCGGAATGAAAACGCCTTGATCCAAACGGTGTTCTCGGACGATATTGGGACCAACGATTAAAGCCGATCCGGCCCCGGATCCGTTACACGTTTGGTTGATTTTGCCATTGACAGACCAACGTTATCCCGTATACTTCCAAATCAAGTCAACTCCTACACGCTTGGGGGCGTACCGGTTTCGACGGAGACGAGTTGGCTGGCAAGAGCATGCCGAGGTTCCGCAGGCCTCGTTAAACAGGCGGACCAAATATAACTGCCAACGATTACCAAGAATTGCCCTTGGCGGCCTAAGGGCTGCCGCGCCGCGCCGGGTTTCTCCCTTTCGGCCGGGCGAGTGGCGTTATACGGAAGGGGATAGCGGGCAGGCCCGCCTTCGGCCGATCCGCGAAACTTCCAGAAGGCTGGCGGTTCACAAGCCGGTCCCGGCGCTTGGAATCGTAAGATCGAGCTGAGACTAAGCATGTAGGGCTTGCCAGTTGGACGTTTTCGGACGCGGGTTCGACTCCCGCCGCCTCCACCAGATTCGACCATTCCTATCCCAACCGGAGACGGTTGGGATTTTTTGTGGTTATCTCCTCTGGATTCCACAATCCTTCCCCAGCCGGACTCCAGCATCCCTGCCCGGTTCCAGGCTCTCCCTGGAAATCGGGCAACGTCCGGTTATCGCGCGGCAACCACCGCCGCACTTTTCAACTTGCATGCCGTTCCGGCTGCTTCTATAAGCTGACGGAGCGGCAAAAAGTCTCCTGATGGTGGTGCAGACATCTTGTCTGCACAAAACTAGGGTTGCAGGCAGGATGCCTGCACCACAATGTATGGAACATCATAGAATTAGTTTCACTATTTGCCGCTGCGTCATAAGCCGGTCCTTGATTCAGAGGCGAAGTCCTCCGGAACCGGCTGGGAAGGATGGGAGATGCCTCATCCCCGGCAGACAACCAGCGCAAGGAGAAATAGCGCCCATGACGTGTTTCAATCCAGACGCCCGCGGTTTTTTTCTTATCGGCATGCGGATCTTTTTTGGCGCGTGGCTGCTTTACGTGGGGCTATCGAAGTGGATCTTCATCGGACCTGGCGCGTTTGTGGGCTTCATCACCTCCGAGTTCGACAAAACCTGGTCCCCACACCTCTTGAATGCGCTGCTCGCCTGGTTGATTTTGTTCGCGGAGCCTCTATTGGCCGCCTTCATCCTGTCGGGCTGGAAAGAGCGCCTGGCGTGGACGTTGACGGCGTTGTTGATGTTCCTTTTGACCATCGGGCAGACCATCCTCATGAAGCCCGATGTCATCGCCAATTGGGAGTACCTGGTACTGACATGGGCCTGCGCCGCCCTCAGCGGCCCCGAAAGCCGGCTTGGAAACACAAGGCCGACCCAGGATTGAGAGCCGGAACCCGCGGGAAACGCGGCCGCGGCTGCCGCCCGGGCGTGCCGC
>JBHGBC010000116.1:0-18754 GCA_041946805.1 bacterium | reverse complement strand
TCTCTCTCTGGGTGAGTGGATTGGATTATGGTGAAAGCCCTTGCGCCCCACTGTGCCTCTTTGGAATTGGGTGATGTCTCGCCTTTACGGAGTCCCCTTCAGGGGACGGCTTTGCGGCAGCCCAGGGTTTTAATCCTGGGCCAAGAGCGTCGGAGGTACGTACTTGTCGGATGAACCGCAATAATCTTATGTTTTCGTTGATGTTTTCCTTAGAAGACGCTCCGGCAAAACATGAAAATGCAACTGATATGTTCTATACATTGTGGCGCAGGCGTCCCGCCTGCAACCCTATTTTGTATAGACAAGATGTCTGCACCACAATAAAGTGACTTTTGGCCGCTCCGTCTTAGAACTAGTCTTCAAGGATGACGGGATATTTGGTTCATCCGGTCAGTGCGTACATTTTCCGGGAGTGTGACCGGACATCGATTCGACGGGTTGGGAGAGAGCCCCCCAAAATTCCCTCTCCCTTTGGGAGAGGGCCGGGGTGAGGGGAAACGCGATTGGACTTTTCACTTGCCGGGATTTTCATTCCCTCGAAACCTTAAGTCCCTTCTTGTTTCAACCTTTTTCCCCTGCGGGGAGTCGAAACTCCACACGAAATATGCCAAAATCCGTTGTTCGAGACACTTCGATTCCCTCCTCGGAGGATTGACGGAGCATGGTTATGAAGAAGGATAGGATTTGGAGCGCCGGATGGGCGGGCAGGTTGGCGGCCGCGGGGATTTACACGGCGGTTTCGGGTTATTTCGTCATGGCGACAGGAGCGGGTACCGTGAACATCGAAAAAATCGATTACCTGGGCTGGAAGAATTGCTACCGGATGAGCAACGGCGAAGTCGAACTCATCGCCGTCGCCGATGTGGGGCCGCGGTTGATCCATTTCGGCTTCGTGGGCGGCCGGAATGTGTTGTTTGTGGATCCCCAGACCGCGGGGAAGACCGGCGGGGATACCTGGGTCTCCTATGGCGGGCACCGGCTGTGGGTGGCGCCTGAACTCGTGGATGTGACCTACTATCCCGATAATTTCCCCGTCACCGCGGAGATCGCGGGCAACAAGCTGACCCTCACCGCGCCCCCCGAAGTGACCGATCCCGGACTGCGGGCCAAGTACCAGAGCAACCAGGAAATCCTTCAGCAGATGGAAGATCCGGCGTTCCGCAAATCGGTCAAGTTCATGAAGCAAATGATCGTCACCATGAGCGAGGCGGGCGAGGTGACCATCGAGCACAAGATCACCAACGGCGGACTGAAGACCGAAACCATCGCCCCCTGGGCCTTGTCGGTCATGACCGCGGGCGGCCTCGGCATCTTCTCCACACCGCCCTACGCGCCCCACGGCCCGGGCCACTTCCTGCCCGAACAAGCCTTGTTCCTTTGGAGCTACACCGACCTGACCGATCCCCGGATGAAGTACATGAAGAAATACATCACCTTCCAGCAGGATCCAGCGGCGGATAAGCCCATCAAGTTCGGATTTTCGCAAACCCGGGGCTGGACGGGGTATGCCCTTGGGGATCAGCTGTTCGTCAAGAAACTGGATTACTATCCGGGCGAGACATATCCCGATATGGGCGCGTCGGTGGAGATCTTCACTAATAGGGACATGATGGAAATCGAATCGTTGGGGCCGGTGGTCAATCTGAAACCGGGCGAGACCACGTACCACCGCGAACGGTGGCAACTCTTCCGGATCGAGCCGGTCACGCAGACGGAGGAGAGCATTGATCAGGTGATTCTCCCGCTGAAACTGGGATCTTGAAACCTGGGAGTGGAAAAATCGCAATTCGTGGGGGCACGTTGCCACGTGCCCCTATTTCCATGTTAACGCCCTAGCGGCTTATTTTTCTCCTCCATCCATCCTGCCGCCACTTCCATTCACCCTATTTTATGACACAATCTCCCAATTATTGAACCATGCCTTTTTTCCTGTGATGCGCGAGGGGGTACACAAGGAGAACCATCCATGAAAGGACGCGTCTTCAACTTCAACGCGGGACCCGCCGTCTTGCCGTTGCCGGTTTTGGAAAAGGCCCGGGAGGAGATGGTCAACTACGGCGGCTGCGGCATGTCGGTCATGGAGATGAGCCACCGTTCCAAGGAGTTCGAGGAGATCCTGGGCCGGACCGAGGCTTCCCTGCGCCGGATTCTCCGGATTCCGGACGATTACGCCGTGCTGTTTCTTCAGGGCGGGGCCAGCCTGCAATTCTCCATGGTTCCCATGAATTTGTATCGGAAGGGCCAGCCGGTGGACATCATCCATTCTGGCAGCTGGACCGAAAAAGCCATCGCCGAGCACAAAAAACTGTGCGAATACAAGATCGTGGCGTCCAGCGAGTCCGAGAAGTTTCTGCGTCTTCCCAGCCTGCAAGGCGTGGCCTTCAATTCCAACGCCTCGTATGTCTATATGTGTTCGAATAACACGATCTTCGGCACCCAGTTCCGGGAGTTCCCCGACACGGGCAGCGTGCCCCTGGTGGCCGACATGTCGTCCGACATCCTTTCGCGCGCCATCGACGTCTCCCGCTTCGGCTTGATCTTCGCCGGCGCGCAGAAGAACCTGGGGCCTTCGGGCGTGACTCTGGTGATCATTCGCAAGGACCTGGTGGAACGGGCCGCCAAGGAACTGCCCACCATGCTGCAATACCGGATTCACGTCAAGAACAACTCGCTGTACAACACGCCGCCCACGTTCGGTATTTATATCTGCGGCCTGGTGCTGGATTGGATCGAGGCGGAAGGCGGATTGTCCGCGATCGAAAAGCGCAACGACGAGAAGGCCCGGATTCTCTATGACGCCATCGACGCCTCGGGGCTCTTTTACGGTCCGGTTGAGAAGAGCAGCCGGTCCCGGATGAACGTGGTGTTCCGGGTGAAGGGCGATAACGAAGACCTGGAAAAGAAATTCGCATCGGAGGCGGGCGCCGCGGGGTTGGCCGGACTGAAGGGCCACCGCTCCGTGGGCGGCCTGCGCGCCTCCATTTACAACGCCCATCCGGTCGAGGGCGTCCGCGCCCTGGTGGATTTCCTGAAGGAGTTCGAGCAGAAGAACGGGTGAGGGAATTTTTCCCACCCTGTGGACACTTGCCGGTTGAAGCGTAGCTTGGATCGGACGTGTAAATCTGAACATGCAGGATAGGCTGAAGGCGAAACGCGGTCCCTCGGATCGTGTGTATCCCTCTCCCCCGGGAGAGGGATTTTTGCAGAGATGGTCCTAGACGGTCACACGGGAAGCGGATGTCCCGGGAATCGCTGTGGCCCCGAGGCGTTCTTACGATCCGGTTGAACCTTGATCCTTGGCGCCTGTCTCCTGGCTTTTTGCGGGGGCTGCAGGAAAAGTCTCGTGTACGAAACAAGTGCTCACCAGGGCGAACAGGGCGCTCAACAGATAGAGCCCAAAGGCGCTGCGATAGGCCGCGAGCGGGTAACCCGCCGGATTTTTGCCATACCAATCGAGTATCAATCCCACGGCGGGCTGCATCAGCGCGCCCCCCAGAAAAGGAAACACATTGACCAGGCCCATGGCGGTTCCCGTAATCCGGACGGGGAACGATTCTTTCACGGCGGCAAAACCCACCACGGCGGCCGAACAGCTGAATAATCCCAGGAGAAAACACCACATATACAACCAGAACACCGTAAACCGGCCGCCGAGATACCACAACGCCAGGGATAACAGGAATGTGCAAAACGCGGCCAGGACCAAGACTTTCTTCCGCGACCGCAGGACGTGATCGGACAGGTAGCCGCAGATGGGGCTGCCGATCATCATTCCCAGCGCCATCATGCTCAGGATCGCCCCCGCGCGTGGTTTGCTCAATTGGTGGATTTCCATCAAAAACGGACCGCCCCACAGGCCGCCGAAGCTATAAAAAATCCCGAAATTGAAAAAATACCACAGCGCCAGCGGCCAAAAACGGAACGAGGTCGCCACCGAGTGAATCGCGCGCCAGAGGCCCATGTCCACTTCCGGTTGGCCGGGGGGGAGTGATGTGGCGGTTGGGGCGGAGTATCCCAGTTCCGCTGGATGGTTGCGCACCAGGATCCAGATGGCCCCCGCCGTGGCGAGCGTCACCGCGCCGATCAGGATGAAGCAGCCGCGCCAGCCGAAAGCCGCGCTGAGGCAGGCCAACGGCGTGGCGGCGGTCAATGCTCCCAGGCCGCCAGCGGCGATCATCCAGCCGGTCATGAACGAAAATTCGGCAACCGTGAACCAGCGGGTCAGGATCTTCATCACCGGCACGAAGTACATGGAAACGCCGATGCCGACCAACACCCGTGCGCCGATGGCCGCGCCGGCCGTGGGGGCCAGGCCGAAGCCGATCGAGGCTATCCCCGCCAGGAGGAAAAAACTCGTGATGGTCTTGCGCGGCCCCCACGAATCGGCGAGCAGGCCGGAGGGGATCTGCATGAACGCGTAAGGATAAAAATACGCCGACGCCAGGATGCCCACCAGGCTGCCGCCCGCCTGGAGATCGCGCATCAAGTCCAACGCCACGACCGCGGGACACAGGCGGTGGAAGTTGACCAGCACGTATCCCGCGGCCAGCAGCAAAAACACGATCCAGCGGTACACCCCGTGCCCGGGCTTGCGCGATTCTATCATCATGGATATTCCTGTTGTCTGACATACCGCCCGGAACCGGAGCCTCCGGAGGCCTTGCCCTCTCCCGGCGGGACCGGAGAAGGGATTTATTGTATCCTTGGAATTTCAGGTTTGATAAGGCGTCCGTTCGCTCCCGCGGCCATATTTGAAAAATCCCTGGCCTGGAATCGGGACACGGTATCCGGCAACAAATTCAGGCAGCCGGGGAAAGGGAGAATAGACCGCGGACAAGGCGTTATACAATGTCACTTATATAGCAGTCTATTCATCCCCTAGATGAAATCAGCGGTTTCGCGGATCGGCTGGCTTTGGATTTTGAGAATA
Organism: bacterium; assembly: GCA_041946805.1. Taxonomy (GTDB): domain Bacteria; phylum Hinthialibacterota; class Hinthialibacteria; order Hinthialibacterales; family Hinthialibacteraceae; genus JABLXU01. The sequence continues at coordinate 13,824 of JBHGBC010000116.1, read as the reverse complement.
ATCACCCCATGATCGGCGTTCGTACGGACTCCGTATCCTTATTATGGATCTTGACTGACCTTGCCTGGGAATTCCCGCATCCGCTTCCATAATATGGTCATCACGCATTCCCACTACTGTTCGTTCAGGTGAATCGCTTCTTCGCCGGGTAGTCTCGTGAACGCTTATCCCGCGGTTGATTCCATGATACCGCCTACGCCGGCCCCGCGGCGGCCGGGCGGCGGAAGCAAAGCCGCCGGTTCGCAAATCACGAGGGAGAAGTAAACCATGGCGTGGCGTTTTCCTGGACGGTTCCGTGGAGGATTTCCCCGTTGGTTATCCGGTTGTGTTCCCTTGGCGGTTCTTTGGTTTTGTCCTGTCACTGCACAGCCCGCCATTTCCAAACCGGTTTCCGATTTTCTCCGGCCGCTGCAAGAAGCCCGGCCCTGGGATTTGGGAGTGGGAAGCGTTACTTTGGACACCCAGGCCGTGATTCCGGGCATGCCAACCGAGAATATCCTGGAAGGGACCTTCTTCATTTATGGTAATGATGTTCCCGTGAATCAGCTTCCCGTAATCGTTTATTTCGAACTATACAATTCGATCAATGAACTGGTTATCTCGTGGCAGGAATCGAGAATCTTACCCAACGACAACCCGCCTGCCTTCCATTATGCAGGACAATACCAATACCCCCTTCCGGACAACCAGCCGCTGCCCCTGGATTACTACCTCATGCGCGTCCGGATGGAAATCGACGCCTCCGACCCGAACCAATTCCCCAACGGGCAGGTTCCAGTGGAAGCCGACTTATCCAACAACACCAACGAGTCCATCCTCACCCGCATTCTGCAACTCTCCGGCAAGGTTATCTTTGGCAATATCACCACCCAGTTGACCGCAATCGACTCCTTCGACGCCAACGCCCTGTTTTTTTCGGGTTCGGCCATCTGGAACACCGACATCCCCTTTTCATTCGTGGGAATAACCGCCACCCGGGACGACGTGACCCTCGATCTGACGGTCACGGCCGGCTCGGCGGCGTTCGTAACCCCGCAAACGCCCTATCAGCCCGGCCCGGACGGATTCTCGTATTTCTACCTGAACGGGACGCTCACGCCCGCCGGCGCGTTCGCGGATTTATCCCTCCCTTTGCCTCCGGGCATCGCCTACCGCAAATCCGGTTTGGAACTGACCTATTCGGAAGCGCCCTTGTCCCTGGGCAATCAAAAGTTGGATCAGAATCTGCAAATCGAAAATCTCCCGCTTACCCTGGCCCGGCCGTTGCAATGGATCGGCGAAGACCTGCCTTTTTCCATCGAGAGCACCGGGGTGACATTCGATCCCGCCACGGGCCTTCAACTGAATCAATCCCTGTGCGTCTATCAATACGCGCCGCATCTCGCCGCGTTTCCGATTGTGGAAGGTCCTATCCTGGCGGGCATCATCCGTCCATCCAATGACGCGTATTTCAACAGCGGTCTCGCGTTTCAAGGCGGCGCCGTGATCCAACCCGCCGGTCTGAGTTGCGATCTACAAGCCGCGAACGTGGCATATCTGGCTTCGTTTCCTCTCGCCCAGGTGACGGGGGTCAATCTGAAAATCCAGATCCGTGAAAACCGCATCGTATCCACGGAATCCGGTTTTGAATCCCTGCAGATCAGCATGCCCCTCGATGCCAGCGGGTGCACGGCGGAAGAACCGGGGCCGGTGGCGGTGGCGTTTCAAGGCCCCTCCGGAATCGGGCCGGACGGAGCGGTGGTGAACGACAGCCCCCTGACCGCCCCGCTGGCGCCCGCGTTCAACACATACCAATTTGCGCCCACCGCCAACGCGGCCTGGTACCAGCCCGGCTTTCATCTGCCCGCGGCCGCGGCGGCCGGCCAAGGCCAAAACGTGGCGGAATATTTGCAAGCCATGCGCGCGCGGGTGAGTGCCGACCTGTATTCGTATGGCGACGGGCCGTTTCGCGACGGCAGCAGCTTGTTCGCGGGGATCAACCTGTTTCCCAGCGAGTTCAACGGCCAGTTCTTCACTGTCGCGATCGACTCGCAAACGAAAACCATGGTCAGCACGGAATGGACCAAGTTGTACCTGCGCCCGGGCGGCTATTCGGGAGTCGTGGACGCGCAAAGCCAGAACGACAGCCTGGATCTGTATAAGGACCCGGATTGCGGCGGCAAGGGCTACGCGGTGCAACTGACCTCGTTCGGGCAGGCGTATCTCGACAACAACTCCAAGGGCTTGGATTCCTCCACCGAAGGGATCATCGATATCCCCTGGCCCGCGCTGATCACCGTCCCCTTCGAAAAAATGACGCTTAACGCCTGCGGTAACCTCGACCAGGGTAAGATTCCCGCCAACGCGCAAAATGAAGAAAAACTGCTGGCCTATTGGGTGGCCAAAATCCGCCTGCTGACCCTGGCCTTCGAGAAGCGGACGCCCGCCTCGCCCGACGGGGACCGCACGCTGTGGATTTCCACGAAGAATCCCATCGAACACGTTACGGACGAAGCCGCCATGCAGATCAACCTCCGCCCCTGCGGCACGATCGCCAACTCGCGGATCGAACAACCTTTGCTGACTCAGTATGACGGATATCCCGCCTCGATCCAGAAAATCTACCTGTCCGCGTTTGATGGCAATCCCACGGTGCCCAACGGCTTTTACAACCTGCTCGGGGACATGACCGTGTCGCTCTTCGATCCCCCCAAGATTCACGCCCTCGTGAACGGTTTCGTGGGCAATCTGGCGGATGGCTCGCCCTGGTTCGGAGCCGGCAATCCCGACGCCGACGCGGACGGCTTTCCGGATGGCCAGGCGCCCGCGGGGCCCACGGCGGCGGAGAAAATCGCCGCGTATGCCGACGCCAGCCCCATCGAGGTCCGCACGAAATTCGCGAACCTGATCACCTTGAAATACAAACTGAAATACATCCCCACGGACAAGGAATTCCGCACCCAGACGCCCATCCAGGAGGATCTCATCGTGCTCGACCTGGTCTCGGCGGTCGAGTATCTCAACACGGTCCGGACGGAAATCACCTTCGGGGTGGAGGTCAACACCCAGCCGAAATTGAATCTCTCCAGCAAATTCAATCAGTTTTCGGATGACATCGCCAATTCCTTCCTGGGACCGGTACGGGACAAACTGGATGAGGTGGCCAACGGCCTGCGGGTGGACCTGTCCGTGGCCGTTCGCCCCGCCCTGGCCGCCTTGCTGGAACCCATCGTGGCCGGATTCACGCAACAACTGCAATCCCAGCTGGCCGGATTGCCGCAATCGTCCGTCGAATATCAGAATTACCTGCTGCAGGCCAACGCCGCGTTCGACCAACTGCTGGACCAGATGATGAGCCAGCTCGACCTGGCGGCCCTGTTGACCCAGCGGGACATGCCCGCCACGCAGGTCATCCGGCGCATGCTGGATTTCTTGAGCGACATCGAGACCGCCATGAATTTCTCGACGGACCAATTGAGCCCCCTGCTGCGGGCCATCGTCAACCATACGGTCCGTAGCGCGCAGTCGTTCGGGGTGGATATCAACCAACTCCTGGCCCCGGTGGAGAAGGTGCGCCAGGAAATCCTGGCCGTGATCCAAACCAAGGTCCGGCCGGCCTTGGAGAAGGCCGAACAACTGTTGGATCCCGCCCTGCTGCTGGACCAGGTGTTTCCCCTCAACGAGGTGAAGAACCAACTGGTCCCGCAAATCAAGCAGGCGGTCAAGGCGAAACTGCTGGCCGCCGCGCAAACCGACTTCCAGTCGTTGAATGTCATGGTCTCGCGGGAGATCACCCAGCGGATTCTCGACCAGGTCTTCAATTCGCCCCAATTCCAAAAACTGACCATCAGCGTGAACACCCAGCTGTTGCCGGTGCAGGACCTGCTGCGCGACCAGGCCCAAAAACTCCTGGACGGCTTGAACCGGACGGTGGAGGACTTCGTCAAGCAACAGATCGGCCAACTGGAAGGGGCCTTGGGGGATTTCAAGAACGTGAAGGGCTTCAAGGGCGCCTCGATGAAAGGCTACGCCATCGTCGCGGGAAATGTATTGGAAAAACTGCACATCGATGGATCGTTTTCCATCAGCACGCCCGATGACATCACCTTTAACGCGTACCTGGACATGACCCGCTACCAGGTGGGCTACAAGGGCAAGAACTGCAGCGCGCCGATCGGCAGCGGGCCGGTGATGGATACCCGGCTCGGCGCGAAGGATGTCCCCCTCGGCCTCGCCGGCGCCAGCCTCAAGGCGGACATCGAATTCCAGTTCATGATCAACAATGGCAAGCTGATCAACGTCGGCGGCTCGTTTATTGTCCGGGGAGGGCTCAACGTGGGCAAGTTGCCCATCAAGGATCCCGGATTCCGGGTCTCCATCGGCAGCGATGAAAACTACTTGGTCGCCTTTGTTTCCAACATCGGTTTCAGCAAGGGCAACCTCAAAGGGGGAATCTTCCTGGGCGAGACCTACTGCCTGGATCCCTTGATCGACGTGAACAAGGACGCCCCCGCCATGCTCAAACCCGGCCGCTTCCGGGGGATTTTCGCCAGCGCCGAGGGCTCGTTCCCGATCGTGAATTACGGGTGCCTGCTGACCGTGGGGGCGGAGGGCGGCCTCGCCTTCTGGGTGTTCGCGGACGGCCCCGTGCTGGGCGGCAAGATCTACGCGGGGATATTCGGCGAGGCGGCCTGCGTGGTCAGCGCCAAGGGGCGGCTGACGCTGCTGGGCGCGTACGATGGCTCCGATTTCGTCTTCCGGGGGGACGCCTGGATCGCGGGCGGGATCGGCTTCTGCGAGGAAGAGGACTGGAACACCCCGGCCGACGTGCTGGACGACGGCTGGTGCATGGCCTGTGTCGCTTCCTTTGATCTGATGTACAAGAATGACTGGAGGACCGACTATGACGTGGAATGCGATTAAATGGGGCGGCGTGGCCTTGGCCACCCTCCTGTTTGGAATAATCACCCCTCGGGTAGCTGGCGCGGCGGACGATCCCCGCTTGTTTTTCGTGGCCCTGGCGGGAACGCCCGTCGAAGGGAAAGCGCCGGTCCTGCTGCGCTGGTATATCACCGACGGGCCGCGGCCGGTCGAGCAGTTCGCTATTTACCGGAAGGCCGGCGATGCCGCGTCCAACTCCCCCATGACCCTGCTGGCGGTCACCGCGCGCCTGCGCAATGTGCCGTTGATCCGGAGCGTGTTCGAACAACCGGAAACCGCGCGGGCCTATGAGGATATCTTAAACTCGCTGAGTTACATGCTGGATGAACCGGTCAACTCGGAGACCTACGCGGAGCAGCTGCTGGGCATCCTCGACGGCGGCGATTCCTGCGGTACCTGTGCGATGCGTCGCAATCTGCTGGTGCAGACCAATTTCGGCGTGGCCATCGTCGAGGGCCTGGGGTACCTCGATCTCGCCGTGCCCGGCATCTACACCTACGAACTGCGGACCTCCACCGGCAACGGCCCGGACAGCCTGGTGCTGGGCCGCGTGACCATCGACGCCTCCAAGCCCACCCGCCTTCCGCCGCCGCTGAAGCCGGAAGTGGTCGATATCCCCGGCGAGCGGGGCCATCTCAAGGTCTTCCTGCGCTGGGACAATTCCGCCGCGTTGGATCAGCAGAAAAAGATCATGTTCGGCTACAACGTGTACCGCGGGGACCGCGATTTGACCGGCGAGAATTTCGACTCCCTCCTCGCGCAAGGCCGCCTGAAGAAAATCAACCGGTTGCCCATCGTCCCCCTGACCGCCCAGGCCAAGGGCGCGACGCCGGACGAAGATTATATGTTCGTCGATGACAATCGGTCCCTGGAAAAAACGGGTCCCGTGGGAGAGCCCTTCAACGGGGGGGATCAATTCACCTACTGGGTGGCGGCGCGCGACCTATTGGATCAAAATGGAACACCCAGCCCGCCGGTCGCGGCCACCGTTCAAGACAAGCATGCGCCCGAAACGCCCCGTGATTTGCACACGGAGGCCGTGGAAGACAATGGCATCCAGAGAGTTTTACTGACCTGGGCGAGGAACACTGACGACACGGCGCAATATTACATCTACCGCTTTCAGGAGTATGAACACATCGGGAAAGCCGATCCCTTCCCGCCCGTGGACGGCATGCCCGAAGGCTACATCGCGCAGGTGCCCCAGCCCGGCGGCGGCGATCCGGTTTTCACGGATCCCGCAGTGAAACTCCCGGAGCAGGAGAACCAGGCTTTCTGGTATTGCGTCGCCGCCTTGGACGCCGCGGGGAACAGGTCGGCTCTTTCCCCTCCCGTACGCGGCGTGATTTTCGATACCACGCCGCCTCCGCCGCCACCCATGCCGGAAATCTGTACCTACGCTTTCCATTGCGATCTACGGAATTTTCAATTGTCCGACACGGCCGGGGGCGACTTCCGGAACCGGAACGTGAATTTTTATGTCAACCGCGGCTCCCGGAGGATTACCAAGATCCGGTTGGAGCGCCTCGAAGTTTGGACCCAGCCCTCCGGCGAGATCATCCGGTCGTTCCAAAGCGCTCCCGCCCAGTCCACGTTCGCTACGCCCACGCCGTTCTACGAGTACGAGGCGACCCCCACGCCCACGGACACGCCCTATATCGTGGAGTACGCGACCCCCACGCCTGAGTACTCCACCGAGGCCACCGAAACCCCCACGCCCACGGATACCCCCACGATTGAATCCGTGGCGACCGATACTCCCACTCCCACCGATACGCCCACTCCCGCCGCCACGGCGACTCTGACGCCGGCGGATACGCCCACGCCCGAGGCCGGCGCGACTCCCACCCCGGTCCCCACGGATACGCCCACGCCCGAAGCCGCCGAACAACGGCGGTATGTTCCCGTCGCCGAAGCGGAGTTTCCCGCAGACGAGGATTATGTGAATCTCACCGATACGATCGTGCTCATGCCGGAAAATCCCTCCTTCATCTCGTACCGGGTCATCGCCGTGTTGGATGACGGGCAGGACTGCGGCTTTTTCGACATGCCGGAGGAATATCTCGGATTGGTCAATCAAACCACGGATGATCTGTACTTCACGGTCGCCATCTCCGGGGAAGTGGGCGAATTTTGTTATCCAGGTGGAATCCGCGATCATTGGCCCGTGGACGAGGAGGGAGTGAATCATCCCCTGCGGTTCAATTTCCCCCGTTCGGACGACACGGCGGGCATCATACTGTACCGCAGCCCCGATTGCGAGAATTTCGTCATGGTGGCCCAGGAACGCTTCGAGGGGAAAGCCTCGCTCTCCATCGTGGATGACTTCCGCCCCGCGCCCGGCGGCCGGATCTGTTACGCCGCGCGGGCGTTCGACGAAAACAACAACCAAAGTTCCCTCTATTATTTCCCCTTCGAGGTCCGCATTCCCGCGCAGGACGCCGGCAAGATCGTTCCCGCCATGCAGAGCGCCGAACCGGTGGGCGACGCCGGCTTGCCCAAGGTCAGTTTGTCCTGGTTCGGGCCGTCCGTGGGCGTGTCCGGATTCCGCATCCATTTCGGCACGGGCGAATTGTTGACGGGAAATGAAGGCAAAGTGTCCCTGAGCCCCAACGAATACCGCTTCGACCACCGCAACAACATCTACCAGGCGATTCTGGATATCACCGATGACGCGCGCGGCGAGAAAGTGGCCATCAACCGCACCTACGTGATCCGCGCCGAGGCCGTGATGCAGAACGGCGAACGGCGTATGGCCAACAACACCGTCACCTTCGATTGGGCGGCCAGCCCCCGGATGGATACCCATCCCGCCTGGCCCATTCGCGGCCTGCCGCCTGCAAATCCCACCCTGGAGGCGTTATGGCTGGCCAATCCCGAGCCGGGTGGAGTATTGCCTTTCACGTATGGCGTGGGGATCCCCATCGGCACGTTCAGCCTGGTCGACCTGAAGTTGACCATCACGCCTCAGATTCAATTCCCGTTCATCGTGTACCGCCGCCGCATCGATGTGCCCGGCACGTACCGGCAAATCAGCCCCACCCTGATCAAAATCAACATTACTCAGAACAACTTCATTCAAGATCCCTTCTTTACGTTCCTGACGGATCAACCGAATGCGAAGGTCACACGCCCCACGGCGGTCATCAACCGGATCAGCGGGAAAATCCTCTTTCTCGACACGGTTCATCTGGTCCGCCACGCGAAATATGAATACAAAATCTTACGGACGGATCCCATGACCGGCGAGATCGTCGAGGAAATCGGGCCGTCGAATCCCGTGGAAGTGATGGAGCCGTGACCCGGGGGAACCTAGACGAGCATGAAACTCATCGCGGGATCGTGATTCTCGGCGTGAACGGCATTTCCCTCTCCCCCCGGGAGAGGGGCAGAGTGAGGGGAAGCGTGGAAGGGATCGATTCGTCCTCGAAATCGGTGCCGGACGGGACCTGCCCTCTGGTCCCTTAAAACGAATCCCCCCCGGGGCCGTAACGCACGATGTTCCCGGCGCTGACCGCCCCGTTGGAGGGATTGTAAACCGTGCCGCCGATTTTTCGGCCGGTGACATCCAGCGAAACGAACTTGGTGGTGGGCCCGGCGGTGAGCAGGGCATACTCGAAACGGTTTTCCAGATACCCCATCCGGCTGTATTCCTCGATCACATGGTTTTCATAGTCATACCCGCGGAAATCGATCCCCGCCACCCATTGCGATTGCCAGGGGCCGAACGGCGTGAGCGGCGCCGAACTCATGTAGGCCACCGGGGTTGTCAAGGGATCGTACAGGCACAGCCCGCCCGTATCCTTGACCCGCGCGGCGCTCGAGGCGAGAAAATCGGCCAGGTCGGGAGGGTACTTGTTGCGGTCCAGCCGGTAGGTATCGATGGCCACGGACAGGGCGCGCATGTCCGATTCGGCGCGGGCGACCTTGGCCCGGACCTGCGCGTTGAGGAAATTCGGGACGGCGATCGCGGCCAGGATCCCGATGATCGCCACCACGATCAGCAGTTCGATCAACGTGAACGAAGACTTCGGCGATACGGCCATGGCGGTTGCTCCCTCGAATTCCATTGCTGAAAATAAGAGACAATGATCGTTCCAACAATTTATTACCGGTGTGGAAGAAGATACCATTCCCGATGACAGGTGTATTATTTCACGTTTTCGGCAGTGGGGCAAATTTCGTTGGTTTTTCCGGCAAGTAAGAAACCATTTTCTGCGAGTGTTATCTCTACCCCGTCCTGCAATAGAAGAGATACCCCCCACAATTCCCTCCCTCCCGCGATCGGCCCAGGGTGATGGAATCATGGTAGGGGCGGACCTAGGTGTCCGCCCGAATTTCATCGCCTGGATGACTGCGATGAGTGCTTCGGGCAGGGCGTGCGGGGGCGGACCGCGGTGTCCGCATCGGTCGGATGTTCCTCCCGCGTGGCAAAAAAAATTAGGGGCACGTGGCCACGTGCCCCTGCGGGAATCATGCCCCAACCAAAAAAGGCGCTGGATCCCCGCTTTCGCGGGGATGATGTCATTTAGCGGCTTGGGGATCCATATCCGAAGGCAGGCAGGATGCCTGTGCTGCAAGATCGGATCGAAGCCTGGATTACGGCGCATACAAATCCCGCAACATGCCGGGTTGTTCGTCCACGGAGGGATTGATCAGCACCAAGGGTTCGCTCACCAGCGCGTCCGGGAGGGCCGGCGCTTCCGGGGCGTTGGCTTCCCGCCATAGCAGATCGAACTGAAATTCCATGATGCCATGGCTGTCTCCGCAGAAGTTGGTGTACCAGAAATTGTTGAAAACCATCGCCTGCAGGAGGTTCCTTTCCGCGGGCGGCGTTTTGAGGAATGCCAGCGTGGGTGAACGTCCCAGCGCGGCCAAGGGGGCGTCGCGGCTGACCCACAGCCAGCGCCCGTCCGGCGTGGCATACTCGGCCCATCCGTCGATGGCGAAATAATCCCGGCAGGTTCCCGGGAGTTGATCGTCAAATGGCATAAAAGTCTGTCCCCCGCTGCTGTATTTCGGCAGCGCGTCCCCGGTAGGAAATGGGAAAGCCACATAGAATATTTCCGGGGCGCCGGAAGGGATCCGGTTGATCCGGATCGTGAAGCGCGCCCGCGGTTCCCGTTTCCAAATCTCCAACACTCGCGTGGCCCACGCCAGGCGGGGATGCTCCAGCGGTTGCGTGAAGAGAATCGTGTGGGGTGTTTCTTCCCGGACCGCCGGATCCCACGCGCCCGCGGTCATTTCGTTGAGGGTCTCGCGGCGCAACTTCGCTTGCGCTTCTCCCCGCAGACCGCGAATGTCCGCCAGCGTCCACCGGGGAGCGAAACCATTCACCTCCACCGCCGTGAATCCCCCGAAACCTTCCAAAAACAAGGATTGCTTCATCCCCGGCCACACGGCCGAAACCGGCCAGCCCCGGTCGTCCACCCCGATTGTGGGGACCGTGTCTTTCGGAACGGGGTCCCCGCCCACCGCTTCCGTGGACAAGCGCAAGCGCCGCCAGGTGTTGCCGTCCAGGTTCTCCACCCAGAATTTCACGGCCCGGTTGGGCGAACGGTCCGCGAACGTGGCGGAAATATCCTCCCGGCTGAGGTCCTCCGGTTCGCGGGGACGCCCCCAAGGTTCGATGCCCGGTTCAAAGTACAGTTTCCACCGTTCGCCGGTCCGGGGATCTTCCACGGACTTGTAGGCTTCCCGCAAGCAGGTGGCGGGCATCCGCGCCCAGCCGCTGAAAGGAGCCGGGGCGGGATTGGCCACGAACAGGCCTTCTCCCTCTGGGACGAGGGCCGTGCGGAGACGTTGGGACAACAGCCATTCCGCCCGCGCCAGGGAACGATAGGCGTAGCCGCTCTTTTCGTTGAATGGCCCGAGGGTGTCGAGCGCGTATGGCTGGGCCACGCTCAGACTGGAGCCCCAGGTATGCTCGTCGAACAGGCACAGTTCCCGGAGGATTTCATCGATCCGTGGCAACGCCCGGTCCGGAAGGGGGCCCCACAGGGGAGCGTGAACCGCTTCGAGCAGGCGCTTGGCGGCGCGGCTGGCGGCGACTTCCCGCGGCGCGGACGCGGTCCCGTTGGCCCACCAGTCGGTCCATTCGCCCGCGTAAACCGGCGCGGTGCCGCCCATGGCCTTTTCCATCCGCTGCAGGGCGTCGTATGCAGTGGTCAAACGCAGGCGGGGTTGCAGACCGAGCCGGTTCCAGGCGGCCACGAAATCCGCGAGGGGCGGGAAGGGGGGATCGTTATCAAAACGCCATTGGTTGGTGATGGAGATCGTGAGGACCGGATACCGGTAGCCGTCCGCTTCCAACGCGCGGAGATTTTCGACACAGCGCCGGTGCGCCTCCCGGACGGCGGCTTCGTCCGGGTTGAGGATTTCTCCCGGGCGTGGAGGGCGGTAGCGGGCGTCGGCGGCGGCGGGGACCGGCCCCCGCCGCCATTCCCGGGGCTCGAAGAGGTTGAATCCCGAGCCATAGCCGGTGTTCAGCCAGACGAACAGCCGCCGGCCGTCCGGCATCACCCACCAGAAGGCGGAAGGGCGGGGAAACGGCGACCCGCCGCTGTCTTCGTTGATTCCCGTGAACAGGTACTTGACGCCGCGGTCGAGCAGGCCCATGGCGGCCGCGCGGGGAAAGCCGTTGACGTCGTTCTGGATGGCCACTTTCGGCTGCACCTTTTGCCACAGGTCTTCCGGCAGCCAGTGGAGCATCGTCTCCCACTGCCGCGCGTTCAGGAACGGCGTGTTGTTGAAGGCCAGCGCCGTGATTTCCAGACGGCCCGTGTTGACGGCCTTCAGAAACCGCTCGCGCCGGGATGGTTCCGCTTGCCGCCACCAGTCATCAACCGGCAGGGTGGCTTCGGCGGTCCAGACGAAGCGCTCGTCTTCCGGCCCGTCCGGGGATTCCAACACCGCGTCCACGGCCAGGTCGAGATACCGCACGTAGAGTTCCCGGCAGACCACGGGATGGTCGGTGAATCCGACATCGGTATGCGAGAAATGGACCAGTTCGATTTCCTGAATCGCGGACAGCGGTGTGGAGCTTTCTTCCGCCGGCGCCGTGATCAGGGAAAGGGCGAAGATGGCGGCCGCATAGCCGAGGATAGGCATCGGCCTCGGAAAGTACGGGAGGATATCCATGATAGTCGTATGCGTTCTCATGTGCGTCACCTCGATCATGATGGATTCAGCCGGATCGATTTTCTCACGCCGGCGGCGCGGCATGAGCATAACCCGGAACCTGTGTCCAAGGATAGTTACAGGGAAAGGAATGAATTCCCTCTCCCCCTGGGAGAGGGATAGGGTGAGGGATTTTTTTTATGGGGGCTGACCAGGGATTCGGCTTTCATCCGGTACGCACTTCTCGTTTGAACCGTTTTCATGCTCCTTTCTGAAACTATTTCGCCGGATTCTCCGCCTCCACGTTCACGTCGGCGCCCGCCAGGGCCTTGCTGATATTGCCGAAGAACGCCCGGCGCAGGGCGGAACGGTTGGCGTCCTCGCGTTTGGGATGGATGGCGTTGGATAACAAAATGGCGGCGGCGTTGTGCTCCGGATCGATGTACATCGCCGTTCCCGTGAATCCGGTATGGCCATACGCCGTGCGGGAGGACAGGCCGCCGTCCGCCCCGATCGTCAGCTTGTCATCCATGCCCCACCAGCCAATGAGTTGTTTCCGGTTGCGGAGAAAATCGGAGCCTTTGTCGATCGCCGGCTGCGGCAGTTGAGGCTTCAGCATGGCCTGGATGGTTGAAGCCTTGAGGATCCGTTGACCGTTGAATTCCCCCTGGTTGAGCAGCATCTGGGCGAACACGGCGAGATCGGTGGCGGTGGAAAACAGCCCCGCATGGCCCGAGACGCCGCCGAGGGCGCGGCTGTTCTCGTCATGGACGATGCCCTTGAGGATCTTGTCCCGTTGCGGATCGAGCTCGGTGGGTGCGGCGAGGTACCGCTCTTGAAGGCCGGGCAAAAAGCGCGTGTGATCCATGCCCAAGGGGCCGAAAATGTGTTCATGGGCGAAGCGGTCCAAGCGCTGGCCGGACACCACTTCCACCAGCCGCCCCAAAACCATGAAGCCCAGATCGCTGTAAATCCGGATGGCGCCCGGGGGCGATTCGAGGGCGAAATCCTCGTCGAGCGCACGGAAAATCTCTTCCCGGTCAATGTAGATTTCATGAAACGGGAACCAGGAGGAGAGCCCGGAGGAGTGGGTGATGAGATGACGGACGGTGACCTTGTCCTTGGCGCGGGCGGCGAACGTGGGGATGTACGTGGCCACGGTCTTGTCCAGGTCGATCTTTCCCTGATCCAACAGGATGAGGATGGACGTGGTGGTGGCGATCATCTTGGTTAGCGAGGCAAGGTCGAAGAGGGTACCTTCGAGCATCCGGTCGCTGTAGGGGACATAGGTGAGTTCGTTGGTTTCCTGGGCCTGGATCACCAGATGCGTCTGGGCGTTGCCCACGGCGCGGCGGGCGATGATTTTCCCGTCCTTGAGCACCAGGCCCACCGCCCCGGGCGCCGCCCCGCTTTGGATCTCCTTGGCCAAGTCGGAAAACGCCCGGTTGACGTATTCGTAATTCATGCCCACGTCCCAGGGATTGGCCCAGGGCAGCGGTTCCGCAGCGGACGCCGGGAGGACGGACAAAACCAAGGAGCACGAAATGAGAGTGCGATATACGCCAAGAATCCGCATAAATAATGTCCTGTGAAAAGATTATGGGTACTCATTGCAGTCCAGCTTTTGAGCGCCAACGGCGCGGCATGAGTATAGCCCGGGGCGTAAGCCCTGGGAGGGATTAAACAAAAGTAAGGCTCATCCGGCCAGTGCGTACTTTTTTTCAGATCGCCGGTTCGCGTCTCTTCGAAATGATCGATGAAAACCACTCCCCCAATTCCCTCTCC
>JBHGBC010000115.1:0-18757 GCA_041946805.1 bacterium | reverse complement strand
CGGCGCGAGGGCGGGATGAATCCGCCGCGTGCCGAAACTGTGCACCGGCCTTCCTTCCGCCGCCTTGACGCAGCGCGCCGCCCGCGTGGCGATTCCCGAGGCCTGGCACAAGAATCCCAGCATGGCGGTTTCGTACACGCAGATGTCGATATAGTCTCCGGTCACGTACCCCACCGGATCGCCCGCGCGGAACAGGGTTCCTTCATTCAGGCAGTACAAGTCCAGGGGCTTGCGGATGCCCTCCAGCAGCGCGGCCAGTTCTTCTAGCCCGGCGAATACCGCCCAAGGCCAGCCATCCGGCAACGACGCGGCGCGGATTTCCATCACGACCGGCCGGCTGACCGGTTTGCGCTTGAGGATTTCCATCGTGCGGACGAAATACGCGTCCGTTACCGTTCCCGCCAGGATTTCTTCTTCTGTCGCAACGTGAAATCGAACCATGGATTTTGAGAAAATCGGTGTCAATTCGTGATTCCATCCTGAAAAAACTGTAGCACGGATTCTCCCGCCGCTACAACATTCCCAGCCTGGATGGGTTTTTCGGGGGATGCGGGAAGGATCCCGCGGGCGCGGCCGGCTGCAGGACCTGTTTCAACATGCGCAGCGCCGCGGCGGATTCAGGCTCCGAAAGCCCATGGACGCAATCTTCGGGCACATGGACGCGAAAACCCCGCTGAATGGCCCCGACGCCGGTGTAATGGATGCAGATTTCCGTGCAGACGCCGGTCAAAATCATGTCGGCCGCGCCCAGGGAACGCAGGATCGACTCGAGATCGGTATTGTAGAACGCGTCGTAGCGCGTTTTCTCCAGGACAATGTCGTCTTCCCGCGGCTTTAACTCGGGAATGATTTCGGCGCCCGGCGTGCCCTTCATGGCGTGCGGCGGCCAGACGCTCAACTCCGGATCACTGGCTACGTGGCAATCGCAAACGTAAATGATGGGGACGCCCTCGCGCCGGGCCTTTTCCATTTCCCGCCGGATCGCCGGGATGATGTTCCGGACTCCCGGCACTTCCAGGGGCGCTCCCGGCTGGATGAAATCATTCAACATGTCACAGATCAATAGAACTTTTTTTCCCATTGGAAATGCTCCTTCTTTTTTTATTCTATCCATCGTATCGGAGTTTGTGAAAATGCAGGGTGGATTGAGCGGAGCGAAACCCACCAATAAATAAGAAGCATGGCAAAATCCACCCATATCGTGCGGTGTTCATGATGAATTGGGAGATGAATTGAGTATAGTCCCGCATTCCCTCACCCCGGCCCTCTGGGAGAGGGGTAGGGTGAGGGATTTTTTTAGATGGGTGGACCTTTGTGCCCGCCCCCATCATCGAGTGGATGGAATACCATTTCCCTGGTATGTACGCATTTCCCGGACGAACAAATAAAATGCCAGACAGATGGAGAAGTGTCCACGGATGAAGGGATTTCGGGCCTTGGATTTGGTTCACTGGGAATTGCGTACTTTTCTTCTGAAAATGCTGGCGGTCTGAATCAGACTGGTTCGAGAGTTCAATCCCCAATCCCCTCTCCCTCCGGGAGAGGATTAGGGTGAGGGGGAAGCCTTTCATCGAAGTCTTTCCCCAACGGATTTCACCTCCAGGGCTAGGGAGAAGATAGGTTTTTAATGGTGGGATATAGCGTAATGGTATACATTCCTTCACCCCGGCCCTCTCCCGGAAGGAGAGGGAGCGGAATTAGGGGAAGTTATAGGATTTTAAGGACTTAACCCTTAATAAACGATTTGAGATAGGATGGGTTAGCGCGAAGCGCGTAATCCCTCAGTACAACGCCCAGTCACTCAGGCTGGTTTTCTGCAGAAACCGCAGCGTTCCCCACAGGCTTTCGTTTTCGTGGGTGTTTTCTTGTGTTTGAGTGCCGGGTTCATATCCATAAACTGTCCAGTACAGTTGAATCTCCCGCAGTTCCATCAAGGCCTGATTGGGATCCAGGGTAGCGGGATCATAGGTTTCCACGTCATCCACACAGAGATCGAAGCCGATGTCGGTTCCCGCTTTCGGCGAGCCGATGATGCTCAACGCGAAACGCGCTTCCTGCGACCAGTCATTGGTTGCGGCATCGGAAGTGGTTTTCGCGTACCAGGCATCGTTGGCTCCTATGCCATACGGACGGGAGAACAATCCAAAAATTTCGGCGGAGACAAAAGGCAGGGGGGAATCTTCCGCATCGTATACAAAAATCCATTGCCCGCCCGTTTCGGATTCGATATCGTTGCGGCTCGTCGTTTCCGTGCGGCTCTTGTCTCCGTCGAAGAAATACTCCACCGCGTCGTTTTCCCAGGCAACCGGCCAGTCGTATTGCAGGACACGGCCGTAATTCGTTCTGACATACGCATCGTCCTTCACGGAGACGGCGATGTACAGGAATTGATCGTCGTACATCACGGAGAAGGTGTAACTCATGTCGTCCGTGTTGTCGACCGCGCCCGGCCCGGCGTTGCCCGCGACCCCCAGGTTCACGTAATCCACCGTATTGGATTCCGCCTGGCTCCACTCGCCGGAACTCAGGATGCCGTCAATTACGGGGGGCGTGCCGGTGAAGGGCGCTTCGATGAGTTGGCTGCCTTCGGCGTCGAACTTTTGGGCCAGGACATCGGCCGGGCTGGACACGAACAGGAACAAGAAGAGCGCGGGCAGGATGAATAACGGTCTCATGACTTTGTCTCCTGGATGACTAAGATGGTGAATTGATCAAAAAGCCTTGGGTTAAAGAGGGAATTCAATCGTAACACCGGATCGCTGGACTATTATTCAAAAATCATACGGAAACGCAAGCGAAATCTTTCAGGCCGGTGAAATTTGGACAGGAAAACGCCGGGCAACTGCCTTGCCGGATTGCGCTTCGTTTGGAACTCACTCAACTGGCCGATTTATCAATGGATTTAGGTGAGAGGCGGAAGGGCGAACCTCCGGGTAAGCCGCCGCGCCATCTCCAGCCTGGCGGAATCCAACGGCCCGGCGGAAGCCCGCACTCCCATTGGAAAGAGAGGGGGCGGTTTCGATCGATCACGCGCGATGCTTTCGCCCCCTCTCCCCATTTCATCCCGGGCGGAGCGATGATGACCAGGAACCGGTTCATCACCCCCCCGTTCACTTTTCCTTCTTAAGCGGAGTAGTCCAGAAGTAAATCGTGTGGCTGCTGTCGTCATGCTCCGATTTTACTTCCACGACCTGATCCGGTTTGACTCCCTTCATGTCGAAATCGTGCGAGACGATCCGTGTGCCGGGCTTCAATTTTTCCAGCTGGGGTATCAATTTCACGTTCAAACTGGGCAGCAAGTACAGGGTGACGACGGTGGCGGGGCTCAGATCCAGCGTGAAAATGTCCTTCTGCTCGATGGTGACCAGGTCGCCCACGTTGTTCTTTTCCACGTTGGCCAGAGAATCCTTGATCCGCTCCGGATCGATATCGAATCCGAATCCCTTGCAGCCGTATTTCTTGGCCGCGGTCACCACGATCCGGCCGTCGCCGCATCCCAGGTCGTAGACCACGTCATCTTTCTGAACCTTCGCCAGCTCCAGCATCCGTTCCACTACCTCCTGAGGGGTCGGAACGAAAATGACATCCGGAGTGCGGATGACCTTGAGCTCCGGCATGGGCTTCTTCTGGGAAGCGAAGACGGGCAGTGACTTCATCGGCCGGACGTAGATATTGCGAAACGCCACGGGGGTCTTTCCGCCTTGCAGCAGAAGGGGATTGGCGGCGGCTTCGGGGATATCCAGCGAACCGGCGGAGCGGCCCGTGCGTTCGAGGTTTTCGTGGATCAACGTCCCGTTGTAGAGGACCCGGATGAGTTTGGCGTTGGCGGTCTTCTTGCCGTTGGCGTCAAACTGGGGCGCCTGAAACCAGACGTGGAGGGACTGCCACCGGCCCGCGGGCTGCTCCACCCGCTCCACAGGCGCCACCCCGCCATTTTGTGTGGATTCATAATCCGCCAGGGCGCCGCTGATTTCGGAGACTGGAGCATCGCTTTTTCCAAAGCTGTCGCGGATTTGGATGCCGTACAATCCCTGCAAATAGACGCCGGACGCGGAACCGTCCGGAATCAGAAACTCCAGGTACAGTTCCAGATCCCCGTACTTCTCCGAACTCAACAGGTTCGCGGGACCGGGCTTGGCGGAATTCGCCGGAAAGAAGAGCCGGTCGCCGGGGCCGTTCTGTCCGGTCAGCATCCGGGGATTGGCCAGACCTCCCCAAAACACACTCCGCGCGGTTTCCCAACCGCCTTGTTTCGGATCGGCCAGGCGCCATCCGTCCAGGTTCTTTCCATTGATCAGCGGCTGCCAGCCGTTTTCCAGCAAATAGGGCGGGTCGCCATGAAAATGGCCGTCACCGGCTGAACGGATTTCCGCGCCCACGGCCACGGAAACGAATGCCACCAACAGCACCAAACCAAGCAGCGGATGTCTCATGTTTTCTTTCCTCCTATGAACGAGGGTTTGACATACAAACCGGCGAAAACCGCCGGCTATTTCAGTTCGGTTTCACCCTTCCGCCTTTCACCGCTGGAATTTCTATTCACCGGAAAGCCGGACGGAGTATTCATTATCCTATTAAACTACAAGATTTACCTTCTCCGATAGGCCGGGAGCGGTATCGCGCCAGGCCGTTTGTCCCGGCGGCATGGCCTCGGCGAGGATCGGAGGAATAAACACCGGGGGCCGGTTCG
The DNA here is from genome assembly GCA_041946805.1 of bacterium. Classification (GTDB taxonomy): domain Bacteria; phylum Hinthialibacterota; class Hinthialibacteria; order Hinthialibacterales; family Hinthialibacteraceae; genus JABLXU01. The sequence continues at coordinate 14,067 of JBHGBC010000115.1, read as the reverse complement.
ATCCGGGACAGGGAAGGGTATGACCGGAGCAGTCGAGGCATGGTTGCTCCGGATTGTCACGGACGGGCGGAAAAGTGGGGAACCGGGATCGGCGGAGAGGGAAGGCAGATTCAATCCCTCGTTCTTTCCAAAACGAGAAGCGTGACATCATCGACAAATTCAGGACTGCCGGACCATTCGGAAGCGCGTTGCAGAATCAGTTGCAGGGCTTTATCGGCCGGTTGGGGCAGGGTTTCCCGCATGGCTTCGGCGAAACGTTCATAACCGAACTCCTGATGATCGCGCCGGGCCTCGATGATCCCATCCGAAAAGAGTATAAACCGGTCGCCGGGTTCAAGGAGCAATCTTTGAATCTGTTGCGGATGGCTTTCGTATCCGATTGCGTTGATGAATGGCCCGCCCGGTACGTGGAAGTACTGGATTTCTGCGCCGCTCCTCTTCACCCGCAAGGGTGGTTCATGACCGGCCCGGATCCAGGTCACGCTCGCGTCCCGGGTGTCCAGGATCCCGAAAACCAGCGTGCAGAACATCATTTTGTCGCCGGGAAAGCGTTGGTTGAGGTGCTGGACCAAGGTTTCCAAAGCCGGCCCGGCTTCCTCCAGTGTGTTAGGACCGCCGGGTTCCGTTCCCGCGGCCGGGAAGAGAATCAGTTGATCGAGAATGTGGGAAATGGAGACGGAGAGCAAGGCCGCCGGAACCCCATGACCAGAGACATCGAGAATGTAAAACGCCCAGCGGTGCGCGCCGAGGGGATGGATGTTGAGCAGGTCCCCGCCGATGTATTCGGAGGGTTTGAACAGCCACGCGAAATGAAAACCGGGGATCACGGGCGGATTTTCGGGCATAAACCCCCGCTGGACCTGGGCGGCGGCGATCAGATTCTGCCGCATGCGCTCGTTCGCGAGCCTCATTTCTTCACTTTCCTGCGCGGTTTTGCGCATTTTCTCCCGTTCCAGGATCCGGATCTTGAGGCCGCGCGCGGAAGCCGCGATCCCCACCGTCCCCAGGCTCCAAATCAGGCCATACCCGGCGATCTGGGGGACCAGATCACCGCGCATCCGCGTCCAGTACGGCGTCATGGGAATGGAAACGCTGAGCCCGCCGCGAATCTGCCCGGACTGATACCCCTGCTGGGCGTGGCATTTCAGGCACCGGTCGGTGACGAACATGGGCCGCATAAAGCGCATGTACGGATGGCCGTCCAGGATTTCGATGGCATGCGTTTCGGAGGCGTCCGCTTCGAAGGAACGCAGCGCCGCGGCTTCCCACGGGTCCGGCCGGTTTTGCGGGCGGATCGGTTTCAGACTGGTGAAATGCCCCCGGAGCCCCGCGTTTTCCGGCAGGTTTTCGTATACCTGGCGGATGACATAAGCCGCGTTCATCAAGGTCAACGTCCGGCCCGACGGGGTGGCGATATCCCGTTCCGCAATGTGAGAGAGGTAGGGATTGGGTTCGATTTCCTTGGAGGTCAGCACGTAGATGCCGCCCTGCCGTGAGATCCACTGCTGCAGGAGCAGGTCCTTGTTGGCGGAGCCCTTGGCTTCCATCCAGGCCATCTGCGTGAAGGAGGCGCGCAGCAGGCGCACGTTCCACCCCAACGCCGCAAGGACCACCGCGGTCCACATCATGCCCAGTAAAAGCGCGTAATGGCTGACGTGGAGGGGTTGGTCCAGGTATTTCGCTTGTTCGTTCATGGTAGAACCTCGATTGGCCAGGGCCGGGCATAGAAATCCACCCTCCACGCCGGCCGTATCATTCTGCCAGTCTTCCCCGCCAATTACCAGCGGTCCCCGGAACTTCGAGGATACAGGATCGGGGAAATGAAGAGGGAGAAACTGGATGAGCTATTGGGTGGAGGCGTTGAAGGAGGACGTAGTATCGCGCCCCGGTTTTCCTCCATGCCATCGTCCTTTTCCTCCTCTCCCTCCGCCCGGCTGGTGAGGTTCGTGCGATTTTTTTTCACATGGAGCGCGGCCCTTTTCATCCATCATCATGTGATTATATAATGTTATTCTGTAAATGATCGTATATTTATGCGATATAATTTTATTATATGAATTCCAGGCATTGTTTACCAGCATGTTGAAAGATTGAATCCCGGCAGCCCGCCGTTGAAATTCGGTTAAGATGCAGGACATTCTTTATGCATATCTTCTATTTATATATAAAATTATTTCCGGACAAATAAAAAGTCTGTACATAAATCATTATTGATCAAAGGAGAGGAACATGATTCGGAAGAGTTGCTTGGCATGGCTCGTGGCCTGCGCCGCCGCCGGCGCCCAGACCATCTCCGATAACCGGCTGCCCAATCCGGGAGCGGAGGAGGGTTTGGATGGATGGGTCATCTTGAGCGGCACGGTCTTTCATTCCAGCGCCTATCAATATCAAGGCTACAACTCCTTTGCCTTGTACGAGAACGCCAAAATCGAGCAAAAGGTGGACGTGAGCGATTATGCCGAAGCCATCGGCGCGCATGCCGCCCAGACTTTTCTGGGCGCGGTCATTAACTGCCAGGATGAAAATGGTCAAGGCGGTTTCGGGCTGCGGTTCATCGACCACTTGGGTTTTGAAATCGGGAAATGGCAGCAAGCCGATTTCGCCAGTTTCAACGAGTGGAAGGAGATCCAAGCCATCGTCGATATCCCCCAGGGCACCCGGACGATCGCATTTCAATTGGTCAACGCGGCGGCCAACGGGCGCGTTTTCTTCGACGAGGCCTTTCTGCGGATGATGATCTACGAGCCTACGCCCACGCCCACGGTGACTCCCACACCCACGCTCGTGCAACCCACCCCCACCCTGGCGGCGCCGTCACCGACGCCGGGCGGCGCTCTGAGTCCTTTTGTAGTCTATTCGTTCAACCAGCCCACTGCTTCGGAGAACGGATTGCTTTTCTTCCCGCCAGGCGCGCCCGGGGATTTCGATCTGGGGGATGTCTATTTCCGCCCTTTGAACTTCGCCACCGGGTATAACCGGTATTCGGACGGTTTCGGCATCACCGTGACCCTTGATGGGGGGGAAGGGGCGACCTTCTATGGCCGTCCGGCCGCCTGCGGGGAGGATTATGTCTTCATGCGGATCAGTGTCTCCCTCAACGCTCCGGGCGCGGTGCTGGCCTTCGGCGCCTTGGACGCGGTGGAAGCCCCGGACCTCGCCGGCGCCAATTTGAACGGCTCGATCGAGTCCAATCTGCTAATGGACGCCTCCCGGTTCCTCAACCGGTTCGACACGCTCGAGGTGTTTTATCGCCCCGAGCGTTCCGCCATTGTGCCGGTCTTTCAGGTAGTCAATCCACCGCAAGGGGAGAAGGTCACCGCGCAGTTCGACAATCTGGAAATCTACCGGATTCCCAAAAACCAGTTCGTGATCCCTCCCCAATGAGGCCGGAACCACTCTGGATTCCACTCCCTCTCCATCAGCTGCCTCTCCAATCCGTCCGCAGGGACTCGCCCTCTCGTGTTCCCGCGGATTTCGGTTTTGCGATGATCCTCATCCCCCGCCGCCCGGGAAGGAAACGGCCTCCTCTTTCCCGCCGCATGCTGCCCCGCCTGGCCGCGGAAATAATCGCTGAAATTTAATGAATTTGCTTGTTAAGTCAATCGATGAAAAGGTATGATGGATCCGGCCTTCCAATCGAGTGTGGGTGCGATCTCGGCGTTTTACTGTCCCTAACGGAAATTGTGAACCGGAAGAGGATCCTCTCTTCGATCATTCCTTGAATACCAAAATTTGGTGACGGTTTTGCCCCCTCGGCCACTGGCGGAGCTGTGGCCCCGCGGCCGGGAGGGAGAAGGCGAACGGGCGTCGGGCGGAGAGGGATCGCGCCGCGCCCGGTCCCCTGGGCCGGATGAACCATGAAGGGCGCAGGGGGATTCCATGGGAAAAGGAAGCCGAATCATGATTCAGATCACACTATTGCGCCGAAACTCCGTGATTTACGCGGTCGTGTTGCTTCTGGCGGGGATCGCGTTTTTGGTCATCGCCGGGAACCGGGAGGGGATCTCGCAAAATCAGCCGGCCCGGGGGGCGGCGCCGGAACTCAGCGTCATCGAGTTGACTCCCCGCACCGTGCCCACCTATGTGGAATTCATCGGCAACACGGACGCGTCCGACACGGTGGAAATCCGGGCGCGGGTGGATGGGTATGTGGAGCAAACCTTCTTTGAAACCGGGCAAATGGTCCAAAAAGGACAGAGGTTGTACATCCTGGACCAGAGGACCTACCAAGCTGAAATGCAAAAGGCCAAGGCCGCGGTGACCAAGGCCGAGGCCGGGGTCCAATACGCCAAGGAAGGCGTCGAAGTCTTGCAAGCCGAGGCCCTGATGCTGCAAAGCGAAGCCAAACTGATCCAGGCGCAGCAGGATGTGGCCCGCTACACGCCCCTGGTCAAGGAGGAAGCGGCGCCCCAGCAGGAACTGGACGCGGCCATCGCCAATCAGCGTGGATTGGGAGAAGAGGTGAAGGCCCGCAAGGCCCAAGTGACGCAGACCAAACTCACCCAAAAGACGCAAATCGCCCTCGCGGCGGCGGAGCTGGAAGCCGCCAAGGCCAACCTGCGGCTGGCCGAGCTGAATCTGGAGTACACGGAAATCATGGCCCCGGTGGGCGGGCGCATCGGCGAAACGCAGATCCTGACCGGCGGCCTGGCCACCAAAATGTCTCCCACGCCCATGACCCTGCTTTCGCCGCTTGATCCCATCCAGGTGAAAATCAAAGTCGGAGAGAAGGAATATCTCGGTTTCATCCAAAAATTGGCCCGGGCGGGAGAGGAGCAACCTGCCGTCAAGGACCAGCCGCACGCGTTTCAACTGCTGTTGGGAGACGGCAGTGTCTATCCCCATCCGGGTAAATTCCGCTCGGCGGACCGGACGGTGGATCCTCAGACGGGCACCTTGGAATTGGTTTTGGATTTCCCAAATCCGCAATCCACCCTGCTTCCCGGCGTGTTCAGCCGGGTGCTGGTGAAAAGCAACGAGAAAAGCGGCGTATTGCTGGTCCCCCAGCGGGCGGTGATGGAGTTGCAGGGGAACCGGAGCGTGTACATCGTGGGCGCGGACAACCAGGTGGCCGCGCGCCCGGTCAAGGCTACGGACCGGGTGGGGAGCCTTTGGGTGATCGAGGATGGGCTGCGGCCCGGCGACCGGGTGATCGTCGAGGGGCTTCAACAAGTGAAGCCGGGCATGGCGGTGCAAGTCAAGGTGATTCCGGAACCGGCGTTGGACCAAGCCGCCGCCCCGGCCGCGAAGCCGGTTGCCCGATAACCGGGGAGGGACGCCGCCATGTTCTCCTATTTCTTTATCCGCCGCCCCATCTTTGCCATGGTGATCTCCATCGTCCTGGTGATCACCGGCCTGGTCACGCTGTCGGGCCTGCCCATCGCCCGGTATCCGGAAATTACGCCGGGAACCATCAAAAGCACCACCCGCTACCTGGGCGCCAGCGCGGAGGTCGTGGAACAAACGGTGTCTTCGCCCGTCGAACAGGAACTCAACGGAGTCGAAAACCAGCTGTATTTCGATTCCCAATGCACCAACGACGGGCAGCTGAGCATCACCTCCACCTTCGAGATCGGCACGGATTTGGACATCGCCCAAGTGCAGGTGCAGAACAAGGTCAAACTGGCCGAACCGAAATTGCCGGAAGATGTGCGCCGCAACGGCATCACGATCAAGAAGCAGTCCACGGATATGCTCATGGTCATATCCATCTACTCGCCGGATAAAACCTTCGATGAACTCTTCGTGAGCAATTACGCCAAGATGAATGTCAAGGACGCCCTCTTCCGCGTGGCGGGCGTGGGCGACGTCCTGATCGCGGGCGAGCGGGAATACGGCATGCGCCTGTGGGTGGATCCGGACAAGATGTACCGGCTGGGCATGACCGCCGCGGATGTCATTCAGGCGGTGCAGGAACAGAATATCCAGGCCGCCGCGGGGAAAATCGGACAACCGCCCAATCCGCCCGGCCAGGAATTTGAATACACCGTCAAAGCCCAGGGGCGGCTCAGCACGCCGGAAGAATTCAGCAACATCATTTTGCGGGCGCGGCCGGACGGTTCCGTGGTCCGGGTGTCCGACATCGGCCGGGTGGAACTGGGCGCGGCCGATTACGGGACGTTTTCGCGCTTGAACGCCAAATCGGCCTCGCTGCTGCTGATTTACCAGCTGCCGGACGCCAACGCCATCCAAACCGCGGACGCGCTCGTCCGGACGCTGGAAGAGATCAGCCGGAATTTTCCGAAGGGATTGAGCTATCAAGTCACCTACGACAGCACCCTGTTCGTGCGCGAATCCATCCGCGAGGTCGTGAAGACCCTCTTCGAGGCGATAGTCCTGGTCATTCTGGTCGTGTTCATCTTCCTGCAGAATTGGCGCGCGACCCTGATCCCCTTGCTCACCGTCCCCGTCTCCCTCATCGGGACATTCGTCTTCTTCCCGTTGCTGGGATTCTCCGTCAACGTGCTGTCGCTGTTCGGCCTGGTGCTGGCCATCGGGATTGTGGTGGACGACGCCATCGTGGTGGTGGAAGCGGTCGAGCACAACATGACCCACAAGAAGATGAGTCCCCGGGACGCGGCCATCGAGGCGATGCGCGAGGTCTCGGGAGCCGTGGTGGCCATCGCCCTGGTGTTGATGGCGGTGTTCATTCCCGTCGCGTTCCTTCCTGGGATCACCGGCCGCTTGTATCAGCAATTTGCGTTGACGATCTCCGTGTCGGTGGCCCTTTCCGCCTTGAACGCGCTGACGCTCAGTCCCGCGCTCAGCGCGCTGCTGTTGAAACCCGGAACCCAATCCCAAGGAGTGCTGGGCCTCTTTTTCCGGGGATTCAACACGGGATTCGATTGGAGCACCCACCGCTATTTGAGCGTCGTGCGGCTGCTGATCCGCCGTCTGCTCCTGGTGGGGATCACCATGGGGGTGGTGATCTTGTGCATTTATAAACTGAATGCCGCCGTGCCCTCGGGATTCGTCCCCACGGAAGACGAGGGGTATTTCATGGTCGACGTCATGCTGCCGCCCGGCGCCTCACTCGCGCGCACCGATGAAGTCACCGTGCAAGCCGAAACGGTGATCGGTGGTATTCCCGGTGCCGCCAATTACTTTTCGATGGGCGGTTATAGCATGGTCAGCGGCATCTACGCCTCGAACGTGGGTTCGCTCTTTGTGGTGCTGGATCCGTGGGAAGAGCGGAAAACGCCGGAATTGCAGGCCCCGGCCATCCTGCAGGCCCTGCGGACGAAGTTGGCGGCCATTCCGGGTGGCCGCATCACCGCCTTCGACGTGCCGCCCATCAAGGGCCTGGGCAACGCCGGCGGTTTCAACATGAAGATCCAGGACATGGGAGGCAAGGACATCGCCGCCCTGGCCGACGCCACGCTGCGGGTGGTAAGCGCCGCGCGCGAGCGGAAGGAATTGGCGGGCGTCTTGACGACCTTTTCCCCCAACGAACCGCAACTCTCGCTGGCCGTCAACCGCGACCGCTGCAAAACCCTGGGCGTGCCGGTCTCGAACGTCTTCCAGGTCTTGCAAACCTTCCTGGGAGGCTACTATCTGAACGATTTCAATTTATACGGGCGCACCTTCCGCGTCATGATGCAGGCCGAATCCCAATACCGCCAGACGCCGGATGATATCCAACGCTTTTATGTCCGCACCGGGGACGGGCGGATGGTCCCGATGAACGAGATCGTCACGCTGGCTTCGGTCAGCGGCCCGTTGTCGGTGAACCGCTTCAACATCCTGCGCAGCGCGGACATCCTGGGGGGGCCGGCTCCCGGCTACAGCTCGGGCCAGGCCCTCGCGGCCATGGAAGAGACCGCCGCCAAGTTCTTGCCGCCCGGGTTCCGGTATGACTGGACGACGATGGCGTACCAGGAGAAAAAGGCGTCCGGCAGCACCGGGATGGTGCTGGGTTTCGCGGTGTTGATGGTTTTCCTGTTCCTGGCCGCCCAGTATGAAAGCTGGCTGATTCCCCTGGCGGTGGTGTTCGGGCTGCCGACGGGCGTCCTGGGCGCGTACTTGTTCACCTGGATCAGCGGGCATGCCAATGACGTGTATTCCAGCATTGGATTGATCATGCTGATGGGCTTGATCGCCAAGAACGCCATCTTGATCGTCGAGTTCGCGCGGCAGCAGCGGGACGCCGGGAAACCGGTCACCGAAGCGGCGGTGGAAGCGGCCCATCTGCGCCTGCGTCCCATTCTCATGACCTCGTTCGCCTTCATCCTGGGCGTGGTGCCCCTGGCGCTGTCCACCGGGGCGGGCGCGGCCAGCCGCGTGTCGCTGGGGACCGTGGTGATTGGCGGCATGCTGGTGGGCACTTGTCTCGGGATCCTGCTGGTTCCCGCGTTTTACGTCGTGCTCGAACGTCTTGTGGAGTGGAGAAAACCCATCCCGCCCGCCGGGGAATCCAACAGCGGGCAGCCGGAGGGAGAACGCGCATGAACAGGACCATCCTACTTCTTCCCGCCCTGCTGTGTTGCTTCTCAGGATGCGCCATGGGGCCAAATTACCAACGGCCGCCCGTTTCGCCGCCGGCGAGCTTCCGGGACGCGCCGGAAGCGGTTCCGGGGCATGAATCGGCGTCCCTGGCGGATCTGTCGTGGTTCGAGTTGTACCAGGATGCCCAATTGCGGGAGTTGATCCAAACCGCGCTCGAGAACAACTACGACATCCGCATCGCCGTGGCCCGCGTGCTGGAGGCCCGGGCCCGGGTGACCGAAACCGGCTCCGCCCTCTTCCCGCAGATCGACGCCGGCGCGGGCGCGGCCCGCCAGCGCTCTTCGGAGAATGTCTATCCCTACAAGGATTCACCCAACCGGGCCAATCTGGAATCCAACTACTTTCAGGGCGGATTCAACCTGAGTTGGGAGTTGGATATCTGGGGCCGGATCCGGCGGCAGACCGAGGCGGCCCGCGCCGAGTGGCTGGCCCAGGAATGGGCCCAACGGGCGGTCACGATCTCCATTCTGGCCGAAGTGGCGCGCGCCTACCTGGACCTGCGCGAACTGGATTTGGAACTCGAGATCGCCAAACGCACCCTGGCCGCCCGCAAACGCTCGCTGCAACTCACCCAACTGCGCAAGCAAGAGGGTGTGGCCACGCGCCTGGAGGTGCGGCAGGCGGAAACGCTGGTGTATTCGGCCTCCGCCCGGATTCCCGCCTTGGAGGGTCAAATCCGGCAGACCGAAAACACGCTGAGCCTGTTGCTGGCCCGCCCTCCGGGGGACATCCCGCGCGGACCGGCGCTGACCGGGCAGCCTGTGCCTCCCGAAATCCCCGCGGGATTGCCTTCGGACTTGCTGGAGCGGCGGCCGGACATCCGGGAGATGGAAGAGATGCTGATCGCAGCCAATGCGCAAATCGGCGTGGCCAAGGCGCTCTATTTTCCCCGCCTTTCGCTGACTGGATTTGTGGGCCTGGAAAGCCAGGACCTGGAGGACTTCATTTCGTCTCATTCCGATACCTGGTCCATCGCCGCCAACGCCCTGCAGCCAGTCTTCAACGCGGGACGCATCCGCGCCATGAACCTGGCCGCCCAAGCCCGCTATACGCAAATGCTGGCGCAATACGAAAAGGTGATTCAAACCGCCTTCCAGGAAGTCTCCGGCGCGCTGATCGGATTCCAGAAGACGCGGGAACTACGGGAACAGCAGGAGTTGCTGGTGCAATCGCTCCAGGACCGGCTGCGGCTGGCCAACCGGAGGTTCCTGGGTGGCACGGACAGTTACTTGCAAGTGCTGGACGCCGAGAAGGATCTGTTCGACGCGGAATTGGCCCTGGCGCAGGTCCAGCGGGACGAATTGCTGTACATCGTGTACCTCTATAAGGCGCTCGGAGGCGGCTGGGAGAAAGACGCGCCGTTGGAGGCAGCCGGGGGAAAAACGGACGATCGCGTGGAGTGAATTTTGAAACGCCCATAAAGCGGGAGGATTTGGGTTTATCCGGCCAGTGCGTACTTTTCTTCTGAAAACGCGGCCCGTTCTCAACCCGGTTGGTTCGGGAGATCCACCCCCGATTCCCTCTCCCTCCGCGAGAGGGGCAGGGTGAGGGAACGCCTGCCAATTCGCTATATCCTGCCGATGTCCTGGGCTTCCTCCTTGGCTGTTTCCGGAAACAGGTCCCGGTTCTCCTCCAGATGATCCAGCAATATCCGGCGGACCTCGCTGATGGCCAACTGATTGGCATGCACATCATGCTGGGAGTGATAAATGCTCTCGGAGGCGGCCCCCTCGAGGTGGGAACTTTCGTAAGACACCAATCCATCCGTGCCGCCGGGAAGGCCCGCCTCCCGGTTGTTCCCCATGATCGAATGATAGGTCACGCCGGGGGCGATGGGCATGTCCGCGGTCACTTGCAGCGCGCGGTTCCTTGAGGACAAACTGCTGATGCCGGTCCGCTTCAATTCATCCTTGGGCCGGCCGGCCAGGCGCAGGGTGGTGAGCAGTTCCTCGCCGGCCGCGATGAAGGACCGGGGCAGGGAAATCAGCCGGTTCCCCATCCGGCCGAAAAAACCGGATGCGGTCTGGGAACCCCGGTGGGGAGCGGCGATCATGATGATCCGCTGCACGAACGGCACCGGCTCATAATGGATCATGTTCCCTAACAGGTCCTTCACTTCGGGCCGGGCGTTCAATTCCTCGATGGCGGGATTATCCGGCATGATTTTCCGCCATAATTCACCGCCGCTGGATTGGACCATCAACCTGGTCAGGACGCCTCCCATGCTGTGCCCGATGAGCACCGTGTGATCGAAGGCCGGATCATCCCCTTCCGGATCCAACACGCGCCGCATGGTCTGCAAGGTTTCCCGCAATTGCATGGCCGAGTACATCAGCGGGTATCCGGTCGGATAGCGGTAGAACCAGAACTGGTATTGTTGGTGGAGGCCATTGTCTCCCAAGAGAGTGTTGACCATGGGAATCCAGGTCTGGGGATAGGACATCAGCCCGTGGATAAAGATCACGGGGATTTTGTGGGGATCGTAGGGTTGCATCATCATCATGCCGCGTTTGGATTCCGCGGATCCAGTAAACAGCATCGAAAAGAAGCCGGAATAATCCTCTTGGCGCTGTTCGATTTGATAGGCGAGGGGCGTGGTGTAATCCGCCTCCAGGGGGACGCGGCGTCCGCCGATCTCGATGGCGTGGTGCCGGGTGGTGTCATACAACTCGAAGACCGCCTGAACGTTCGCCGGATCTTGCTGGGCAATGGGATCCGGAAAACGCAGAACCGCCGTGGCGGAATAAGAAAGCGTCAAATCCGGTAGAAAAATGCGCGCGTCCGGATCAGCGCCTCCCTCCGGGGAGGCCGTGCGATGGACGGCCGCCAGGGGCGCGCCGATGCCATAGTTCCGGTGGATATGCGCGACGCCCCGGACTTTGAGCTGATAGACATCGAGCAACTCGGTAAACTGGTTGAGGTCGAACGAGGCCGTGCTTTTCGAAGTCAAAATGTTCACCGTGCCTTGGATCATCGGCAGCGTGATTTGCGTACCTTGGGCCTGGGCATGCCGGCCGCCGAGTTGGATCAAGCGCGCGAGGGAACGGTTGTAGAGATCGCAGGCCATGCGGAACCGGGGACTGTAGAGGTCCGGCTGGGGCGTCAGGCCGGTTTCAAAGAGATACGCGTACGCGTACCGGACGCACGACATCGACAGCCGGCTGGACAGGTCCTTCTTTCGATGCTGTTTCTGGGCCTGTTCGTAACATATTTCCGCCAGGGCGAGGAAGGCGTCCCGGCCGGTTTCCCGGACGATGTCCCGGTCCAGCGCCGCGATCAGGGCGGCTGGATCCTTCTTGTATTCCGCCTCCAATTCCCGTTGATACAGGAACCACCGCGTTGGCTCGCTGAGGGTATCCGACAGCAAGGCGCTGTTGTGCATCTGATCGAACCAGATGTTCTCCGTGGTGGGAGTGACGCGGAGGGGAGTCGCACAGCCGGTCAGGAGAACCAGGATCAGAACGGGAATCCAAGTGGATTCCAGGGGATGGATGGATTGCGGAGGAACGCCGGGGGAGGTAGGCCGCATAAGCGGAATCCTCTCTTCATACGGGATAGGCCAGGGATGAGAAAGGCGGGAAGTATTATCAACGATCCGGCGGGAATGTGTATGGAAGACATGATGTCAAGAAGTGTATATCGGGAAATCATTACGCGGAGAGGGATGGCATACGATACTCCGAAGAGGTTTCTCACCATGGCTCTCATCCAAAGGAGGAAGGGAAGGCAAAGGGGGCGGCGGCCGTGTTACGTTTACCAGAATTGATCCACTGCGGCGCGGATAGACTGTCCCCGGCAGGGGACTCTTATTCAGTTAACCGGAATAATCCTGTAAAATGTAACTGTTTTCGTGTTCTGATTCTGAGGAGAAGGGAGCCATCTCGAACCATGAGCACATGGCGGCTTTTTCATCGGCGATGGATTTACGGCATGCTCGGGGTATGCGTGGGCGGTTTGTGTCTGGAGGGCGGCTGGGGTTTGGCGCGCGGATTCGCCGCGGAGCCGGGCAAGGATGCCGCCGCCAAGGTGTTGCCACTGCCCGGCGAGGAATTCAAGGTGGAAAGGCGCACCGCCTTCGTCATTCCCCCGGCCTCGTCCACAACGGGTTCCGTCATTCCCTGGGTCTGGTATGCCCCGACTCTGCCCGGCCTCCCGGGGACGGAAGAACGCTGGATGTTCGAGCGCTTCCTGGCGGCGGGCATCGCGATCGCCGGGATCGATGCCGGCGAGTCGTATGGCAGTCCCGACGGTTGCGCCTTATACTCGGCCTTTTTTGAGGAAATGACCACCCGGAGGCCGTATTCCCGGAAACCCAGCCTGTTGGCGCGCAGCCGGGGCGGCCTGATGCTGTACAATTGGGCGGCCGATCATCCCGCCTCCGTCTCCGCGATCGCGGGGATCTACCCGGTTTGCAATCTCATCAGCTATCCCGGCCTTGCTGTGGCCCACGGCGCGTATCATCTGACGGAAGCGCAATTGGCGGACCAAATCACCAAGTACAATCCGATCGACCGCCTGGAAGGGCTGGCGGCGGCGCGGGTCCCCATTTATCACATCCATGGGGACAGCGACACCGTCGTGCCGCTGGAAGCGAACTCCGGCGAACTGGCCCGGCGGTATCAGCAGCTGGGCGGCCCCATCACGCTCAAGGTGATCCCGGGGCAGGGGCATAACATGTGGAGCGGTTGGTTCGAAGATCAAGAACTGGTCGATTTCGTGATCGCGAACTCCCAAGCCAGCGGCGTCCCGCGGTGGAATGGAAAATAGTCCCGATTACCAGGAATCACGTTGGTGCAGGGTGTTCAAGTCCGATAGTGCGGTAGAAGAAACAATCAGGATGTAAACGGCCGCAGTACCAGGCAAGGATCCGCTTTTCCCGTCAATGCCCGCGCGCCTGCACCGCCCGCGTGCGGATGGCCCCGTGAATGGTCAGCTCGAACTCGCCGTACCAGGTCCGCCGGGGATCGGTTTCGTCCGGCCCGATACGCACCGGGAAAGCCACGGCGCGGTCCGGGTTGAACTCCTCCACGTTGAGATGCAGGCAGCGGACCATCCAGACATCGGCATCCCACTCCGACTCGATGTTGTTTTCGCCTCCCGCGTATCCCCCCGCGTCGGCGGCGGCGCTGTTGTAGGCGTACCGCAGAAACCGCCACTGGGGGACCTCTTTGCCCGATAAATCCGAGCCGTTGCAGGACGGATAGGCGGCCACTGGACGCCCGTGCTCGCGGCGCAGGGTGGGGCAATACAAGGCCGCTTCCGGGCAGTAGCCGCGCTCGGCCAGCAGGAGCGACACGCCGCTCCAATAGCCGTTGGCCGCCGGCCCGCAACCATAAGCGGTGTAGCCCGGCTGGGGATGGGTATCGGCCAACCCATCGGCCGGGGGGAAGCGGTTGTAATCGAGCCGGTACGCAAGCAAGGCGTTGTGCAGGGTACGGAGATTTTGCCGGCAGGCGGCGGCGTCGGCCCGCTCCATGGCGCTGAGGTAGTTCGCGCCCACGATGGCGGACAGAATGCCGAGCACGGCCACGGCGATAAGCAGTTCGATCAGCGTGAACCCGC
>JBHGBC010000114.1:0-19250 GCA_041946805.1 bacterium | reverse complement strand
GAAAACCACTCCCCCAATTCCCTCTCCCTCTGGGAGAGGGCCAGGGTGAGGGTATTTTTGTAGGGGCGGACCTGGATGTCCGCCCTCGTCCCGGAGTGAATGTAACCGATTTTGCCTCATTAAGTACGCACTTCCCGGATGAACCAAACGTAATGAATCTCCTCTTCCCTGAGAGGGGGCCAGGATGAGGGATGCCCAGAAAAGGTGTATTTCATCCTGTCTCTGCGGTTGAGCAAATAGTTCCCGCGAATCAGGCATTCGCCGGCCAGGCCTCGCCCCTCAGCCGCCCTTTTTCCAGTCCGGTCAGTTTTACCATAACCGGGCGGCCGGGGGGAATGGGACGGTTCGCGGTGAAATCCACGCGGAGATAATTGGGGGTGAATCCGGTGGCATATTCATCTTCGGGTGTTTCAGGGAGAACCGGGAGCACGGAACCGATGTAGCCCTGCTTGACCTCATCCGCCACGGCGGATGCCACCTCGTCAAGGATCCGGCGGCGGTCCTCGATGACCGCTGGCGGCAGGTGTTCTTTCAGCCGGACGGCGGGAGTATCCTCGCGGACGGAAAAGCGGAAAGAGTGGACCTTGTTGAACCGGTTGGCTTTCACCGCCGCCAGGGTCCGCTCGAAATCTTCCTCGCTTTCGCCGGGGAAGCCCACCATGATGTCGGTGGAGACTTCGAAGTGGGGGATGAGCCCGCGGGCGTGTTCCACCCGCTCCTGGAAATACTCCGCCGTGTAGGGGCGCTTCATGCGGCGCAGGATGGCATTGGAACCGCTTTGCAGGGGCAAATGCAGATGGGGGCAGACGATCTCCGGGTGCTCCGTCATGACCGCGAACAGATCGTCACTCACATCCTGGGGTTCGAGGGAGGAGATACGCATGCGCTGGATGCCCTCGATTTCCGCCACCGCCCGGACCAGGCGCGGAAGCCGGATGTCGGTGCCCTGTCCGTAAAAGCCCAGGCAAATGCCGCACAGCACGATTTCCGGATACCCCCGGCGGACCAGGGTGGCGCATTCGGCCACGATTTCGGGCAGAGGGCGGCTGCGGGCCGTGCCCCGGCTTTGGGGGATGCTGCAAAAGGTGCACTTCAGATCGCAACCATCCTGGATTTTGACGAACGCGCGGGTGTGTTCCTCGAACAGCTCGATTCCCTCGCCCGGTTCCCCTAGCGCGTCCTGGTCCGCGCATCCCCAGCCCAGCTCCTCGGCGGCGCGCTGGACCCACGCTTCCTGGTCTTCGAGGCGCACGACCTCGCCGACGCCGGGAATGCGGAGCACTTCGCCCGGCTTGCGCTCCGAGTAGCATCCGGTCACGGCCACGCGCGCCGTGGGGAAGCGGCGGATCAGTTTGCGGATCAACTGGCGGCCCTTGCGGTCGCTTTCGGACGTGACCGAACAGGTGTTGACGATGATGAGATCCGGCTCGCCGTTCTCGCCGGAGCACGAGCGGAATCCCAGGCGCAGCAACCGGGCGCGCAACCGCTCGGAATCGTACTGGTTCACCTTGCAGCCGAGTGTTTGAATCAAAAAAGAGGGTGCATTCTTGCCGGTCACGGTCATTACCAGTTTGCAGAACAGTTTTTGAGCGCCTACGGCTCGGCATGAGTTTTGAGCGCCAACGGCGCGGGATGAGTATAGCCCAGGGCGTAAGCCCTGGGAGGGGTGAAACATGAATAATGAATCCCCTCTCCCTCTGGGAGAGGGTTAGGGTGAGGGAAGACGTAGGATGGGTTAGCGCGTCAGCGCGTAACCCATCGGAAGCACCATCCGATCAGCCGCATGGAATGCGTCAGCGCGTAACCCGCCAACTGCTCTACGCCCCTCCCGGCCCAATCCCGTATTGATCATCATTATAAACTCTCCCTCCCAAAGCCAGAACCGGCGCCCTGGGTGAACAATCCCCGGCGCGCCTGGACCAACGTCAGACCTACGACCGCCGCGAGCTCGGCCCGCAGAATCCGGCGGCCCAGGGCGGCCACGGGGATTCCCAGGGATTGGAGCCACGCGATCTCTTCGGGGGAGAAACCGCCTTCCGGACCGAAGATCAGCGCGAGAGGGCCGTCCGGAGCGAGGGATGACCAGGGATCGGTATCCCCGGCCGCTTCCCAAAACCATAAAGTTTGGCGGGAAGAGAATTCACCCGCTTGGTACAATTCCGGCAACGAGTGCTTGCGCACATCGACTGCCGGGATGGTGGAGCGTCCGCATTGGCGGCAGGCCTCGATCGCGATTTTCTGGAGGCGGGGAGTGGCTGCTTCCGAAGGTTCGCCGATGGTGCGGCCCGCCCGGTAAAATACAAGACGGGTGACGCCCAGGGGGGGGAGATCGCGGGCGGCTCGGTCCTTGCCTTTTCCCTTGGTGGCGGCGGCGAAGATGGTGGTGGAAGGCAATTGATCGCGGGGATTGGGTTCGGACCGCTCCAGTTCCAAGGTCAAACGGCCGCGGGTGGCTTGTACGACGCGATAGTGATACTCCATCCCGTCTCCGTTGAATCCGGCCACGGGATCGCCCGGCTGCAGGCGGAGCGTGCGGCTCACGGCGAGCGAATCGGCGTCTTCCAGAAACAGCAGGCTTTCGCCGGCTCCGGGGACATGAATCCGGGTGCGTGGAGACGGGAGGGGATTGGGGGTGTCCGTCATGGCGTTTTCCCGTCGGAGATGGAAAAACCGAGTTTTTGGGCGGCAGGGCCGATTGAACCCTTGCGTGATTCTCAGACAGTTCGTATGCTAAATTGTTGGACAAATGAAAAATAGTCAAGCCAAGAACGTCAGGAATGGAGGTGGATGCCATCATGGTGGAACGGGTCAGTGACGAAAGGCGAATGGAGCTGGTGGCGATGATCACGTCCGCGTACATCAGCGCGTTCAACGGACCGGAAATGCGGCCTCCCGACTCGATCACCATCGCGCGTTTCATCGAAGACATCACCGACAAGCTGGATGAAAAATATCCTCGTCCGCAAGATTAAACCAGCTCCAGGAACGGCCAGTGACGCGAGGCAAAGGGTAACCCAGAATGGATCCTAGACTTTCTTCCCTTCTCGAGCTTCAACGGGCGTTGAGCGCCCAGCGGGAGCTGGAGAGGGAATTCGAAGAAATCCCCCGCCGAAGACAAGAAATCCTCACCTATCTCAACCACCTGAAAGAGGAAGCCAGCCGGGCGGAAGAGCGCTACAAGAAATACGAGGTGGAACAGCGCACCGTCGAACTGGAAATTCAGGAAGGCCAGAGCGCCCGGGTCAAGAAAGAAGCCCAGTTGTTGACCATCAAGAACAACAAGGAATACCAGGCGACCGTGGCGGAAATCGAAACCCTTGACCGCCGGAACACCCGCTCCGAGGAACGCCTCATCGAGGTGATGGACCGGGTGGAAAAGGAAAAGAAACTCTTCGAACAGAAGCGGAAGGAAATGGAAGAACGGGAATCCGCCTTACAGTCCGAACTCTCGGTCCTACAGGAGCGGGAAACGGGATTGACCGCGCGGGTCGATGAAGCCCGCCAGGGAACCGAACAACTCCGTTTCACCATCCAACCCGAACTCTACAACCGTTTCATCCGGGTGTTCGATGGCAAGCAGGGCGTGGCGGTGGCTACGGCCAACGGAAATCATTGCAGCGCGTGCAATATCCGGTTGACTCCCCGCTTGGTGCAACTCGCCAAGCGCGGGCAGGACATCGTGGTGTGCGAGGGATGCCAGCGGTTTCTCTATTGGGATCATTCGCTGGATGATAATCAGTTGACTTCCTTGTAAGCGCCCTGGCCACGCGCCGCGGAACGGCTTCCGCCTCCGTGGGTCCGGCGCGGGAATCCCGTCATCATGGGATCGAAACAAGATCGGGCTTTACTCCAGGTCAAGTGGCTGTGCGCGAAACGGCGCTGGAAACACTTGAACCTGGATTCCATCCTCCGCTCCAGCGGATTTCTCTTGCTGCTCGGCGTCTTTTGGTTTTTGTGCTACCTGGTGGTCGCGCGCCTGTGCGAAGAGGTCAACAAAGTCGATGTGGTCGGGCCGATCGTCCTGGAACGGATCATCTCCTTCGGCTTCCTGGCGGTTCTGATCATCATCCTCCTGGGCCATATCCTCACGGCCTATTCCTCCCTGTTCCGGGGACAAGAATTGCCCCCGCTGTTCAGTTCCCCCTATCCCGTGCCTGATCTGTACCGGATCCAGTGCCTGGAAGCGTTGATTCTGGGCGGATGGGTGTCGGGTTTGTTCTGCATCCCGATCATTCTGGCCTATGGGTGGAAACTGCAGGCGGCCTGGTGGTATTACCCGGCGGTGGTGTTGGGCCTGGCGGGATTTTTGATCACGGCGGGATTGATGGGCATCCTGACGATGTTGTTCATCGCCCGGTGGATCATCGGGCGCGCCTTCCGCATGGCCGCGGGCTCGTTCCTGGTTTTGACCGGCTTCACCGGGATCATTCTCTACATCTCCCTGACCAACAAAATCCTGCTGGGCAGCATCGACGTCAACAAACTGGGAGAAACACTGGCCAACCTGCGGCTTTCCAGCTATCCCTATATCCCCAGCCACTGGATGACGCAGGTGATGCAAGCGGCGCACACCAGCAAGGTGGGACGGACGTTGTTTTACCTGGCGTTGTTGTGGTCCAGCGCCTTGTTTCTGTGGCACGTGGCCCTGGAACTGGGCTGCCGGTGGTACGCGGGCGCGTGGCTCTGGGCGCAGGAACGGGTCAGCCTCGCGCACCGGCGTCCCGAGGGGCGCCGTTTCCGCAAAAAACACCTGTGGCTGAAGCGGGCCATGCCCGGCCGGGCGGGCGCCATCCTGTTCAAGGAAGTGCACGTTTTCACGCGGGACTTTTCCCAGTGGGGGCAACTGGTGCTGATCCTGGCGCTGGTCTTGTTCTACGTGGCCCACACGCAGAACATCATGTTCGACGAGCCTGATTCGCGCATCCGCAACCAGATGGCTTTCTTCAATGTGATCCTGCTGGGCTTCATTCAGGCGACGCTGTCTCTGCGGTTCAGCTTCCCCTCGATCAGCCTGGAGGGCAAAGCTTTTTGGACCATCCAAAGCTCCGGGATCGGCCTCCCGCGTTTTTTCTTCACCAAGTATTACCTGCACTCGGCGGTGCTGCTGCTCATCGGCCAGGGGATGGGATACATGCTCAACCGGATCCTGGCCGTGGATCCCACGCTCCAATGGCTCAGTATCTTCGTCTTATTCTTGTTTGCGTTTGGATTCACCAGCTGGTCGATGGGCTTCGGCGCGGTGTTCCACAAGTTCGAAGCCACGAACGCCGCGGACGTGACCTCGGATACCGGGGCGCTGGTGACCATGATCCTCACTTTGTTGTATTTCGCCGCCAGCGTGGTGGTCGTGGCCCAGTTCGTTCTCAATCACATTCCCGGCACGAATCTGGCGGGTCAACTCGCCATGAATCCCAACTTGATCTTGTTCGGCTCGTTGTTCCTGCTTATGCAAACCTTCTCCATCCTGCTCCCCCCTCTTTACGGACTGAAGAAACTGGAATCCGCCGTGATTTAAGTGGGCGGCAGGAGGCAGCTTGCGCCGGGGTAATGACATCTTCATCCGGCTTAACCTAAGCTCTGCGATTCGGGCGAGACACGGATTCTGGCCAAGCATGTCATACCCCGCGAAACCGGGGATCCGGGTCATTGCGGTGCAGGCGTCCCGCCGGCATCTAATCCCCAAGGGATTGAATGATTTTACATTCAACCCTTTCAGGAGTGGTGTCTTTTCTCACGATACTGTAGACTGCCGCCGGCGGTTATTCCCATGGACCCCCTGCTGGGATGAAATGGAAATGCATGATTCAAAAACGCCCAACCCTCCTCGCATTACGAGATGATCAGGTTTTTGATTTCCTGCAGGCCGCTTTTGAGGATGTTTTGGCGGTCGTAGGGATACAGCTGGGGGCAGCTGGCGCAGGGTTCGGGGGGATCTCCCTCATAAAGGCGGCGGCGCAGGTCCGCGAGGAAGGGATGGCCGCGCAATTCGAGCAGGTTCCCGTTTTCCAGTTCCCCCAGACGCTTGTTGGTCATGTAGCAGCAGGGAAACAGTTCGCCATGGCCCTGGATCATGGCATTGCGCCACAGGAAGAAGCAGAAATACCCCTGGCCCGTTTTCCGGTCCGCCGTGGGGGACGCGGGCGGTTCCTCGCTCTCGCCCCGGACATAGCGCAGGGATTTCAAATACGTCATGGGATCGAGATCCCACTCGCAAAAGGCGATCCCCAATTCGCGGGCGCGGGCGCGGGCGGCCTCGACGGCCTGCCGGACGGTTTGTGAATCTACGGTTAGCTCCTGCCGCTTGGCTTCGGACATGAAGATGACCGAATGGACGATGATCTCCTCGCCCCCCGCCTCCGCCGCGAGATCGGGGAACAGGGGCAAGTCGTCCACGTTCTGCGGCATGATGCCGAACGAAAGGCGGATGAGGGGACGGGGGGTTCCCATTTCCTTCTTCATGCGGCTCAGGCGCTTGATGTTTTCCACGATCGCCGGCAGGCCGCCCGGCGGCCGGACCACGGCGAAGGTGGCCTCACGGGCCGCGTCCAGCGAGATCCCGATCGCTTTGATGCCCGATTCGATGACCTCGCGGCAGCGGCGTTCGTCCATCAGGGTGCCGTTGGAGGAAAGGCTCACGTCCGCGCCGAACGAGGTGACATAGCGCACCTTCTCGAAATAGCGCTTGTCGATCATCGGCTCGCCCAGGCCGTAGAGGCTGACTTCTTTGGCGCGTTTCAGATACGGCTCCAGGCTTTTGTAATACTCCATGTCCAAATGCTCATCGTAGGGCATGAGGTTGCCGTCGTGCCCTTCGCGCGGACATTGGATACAGCGCAGATTGCAGAACGAGGTAGTCCCCACGGACATCTCGACCGGGTCGGCGAAGGGTTTCTCCCGCCGCAGCAGGAGATCCAGGTAGGCCTTGATCAGGTTCCAGACTTTGTAGCGCTTCATGCTCGATCCCGGAAATTCATTATTTCAGGTCAATTCTATTGCTTCCGCTGCGGCTGGAACAGTGCAGGAACGATCCGAAGGCCAGGCGAGACTGGAAGTGGCGCTCCGGCGTTACGGCAGCGCGTGGAGTGATCCGAGCGAATAATACACGATGCGGTCTTTCACCGGCACCTCGTTGATACGGACGGTGACGCGGTTTCGCGCTCTCTCCGGGAGCTGAAAAAAGGCGAGATCTTGCGCGGGTATCCGGCGGTTCAAAAAATAGGTCCGTGGATGGGTGGTTTTCACTTCGTACGTCCCCGGCGCCAGGCGGCGGACTTCGACGCCATCCTCCAGGCTGGCGAGGGATTGGAACGCGGCCACGCGGATCTCCTCCACGCGGGCGGGCCCGGCGAAGAGATTGTACGCGGATTTGACGCCGTTGCGAAACACATACGCCCCGCCGATGGTATCGGGGAGATTCAGGATGATCACGCGGCGCGCGGGTCCCAGGCGGCCGAGATCGTGGATGATCTGCTGGGTCAATTGACCGGCGCTCACCCATGACCGGTTGGACTGATGCAGGGCGGCCGCGTAGAAGAGAGTAAGGACCCCGCAGATGAGAACCGCGTATCCCGGGCGGCGGACCAGCGCGTGAACAATCAATACCAGCATCAGGAGGATGAACACGCCCGGGAAATAGATCAGCCGTTCGCCCAACGATCCCCCCAGATGGATGCTGAGATTGAGCACGGGAGCCAGGACGGCCGCGTACATCAGAAACAGGACCAGCAACAGGATCGGCAAGCGGGCTCGCTCGATCCAAATCGTGCATCGTTCGTTCCGGCGGGCTTTCCACAGGGTGACGGCGGCCAGAATCAGTGCGCCGATTATTCCCGGGAGTGCCACCCGGCCGATCCCCTGAATCCACGCATGGATGGGATATTCCATGGAGGGCAATAAGGCACGGGCGGTAAAGAAGAGAAAATTCCGCTCCAGCATGGAAAAATCGAGCCGGGTATGGATGTTGGAACCGTATCCGCCGATCCAATCGCCTAGGACGATCCGCCGCAGAACCAGGTAAACCGCCAGGATGCCGAAATACCCCCAGCGCTGTATCCAACTGGATTTGGGGCCAGGGAGATACAAGCAACCAAGGAAATCGAGAATCAGGATCAGGAAAGTAAACGTAACTACTGATTCCTTAGATAGTAAGGATAATCCATACAGCCCGATTGATACCGCCAGCAGGTTGTTCTTGTGGGTACGTTGATGGACCAGATAAAAAAACAGGGAGGGCAAAATCCAAAAGGTAGCGATCACGTCCGACCGGCCGGATATCCAACTGACCGCCTCCGTGTGGCTGGGATGTACCAAAAAAAGCAGTCCCGCCGCCAGGGAGGGCAGCCAACGGTTCGTTTCCATCAACCGGAACAGCCGCAGGAACTCCTGCGCGATCAACGTGATCCACCAAGCATTGGCGGCGTGCAGGATGAGGTTGGTCAGGTGGTATCCGATGGGATTGAGTCCCCAGATCCGGTAATCGAACCAAAAACTGAGCCAAATCCAGGGCCGGAAGAAACGGTCCGAGGGGACCGTCCAAACCGTTGCGATGCCTTGCTGGCTTACCGTGTAAAGGAACCCGAAATCATCGGCCGCGAAAAACGAGAACAACGCGGACGCGTGCGCCAGAATACCGGCCACAAGATAGAAATCGAACAGCGCCACGAGGAACCATGGGCTGGTCCCAAAATCCGGCCGGTTTGATGAGGGAGAATCTGGAGATTTCATTAAGCCCCGGGTTGGTGGTTGTGGAAGTAACGCTGGAGAAAATCCACCGCCGTGTCCACGGTGTCCACGAAGTTCAACATCGCCAGCTGTTTCCCGCCGATTTCCGTATGCTGCTGCAGATCGTATAGGGCGTTTTTCAATTTTTCCCCCACCACCAGGATGGGCTTGCGCCAGCCCATCGCCACCACGTTCCAGGCGAGGAAAAGCTCCGCCAGGGTACCGATGTTGCCGTCCAGGATGACGTACGCATCAGCCATCCGCATGAGGGTTGAAATCCGCTCGGGCAGATCCGGTGTCCGCACTTCCTCCGTCAGGAAGGGATTGGGCATCCGGTTTTGGAATTCGTCGCAGGTCACGCCGATTACCATGCCTCCCGCTTCTTGCGCTCCCCGGCTGCAGGCCTCCATCGCACCCATGTACCCGCCATTGCAGATCTTGAACCGCGCCGCGGCCAGCAGCCGGCCCGCCCGCGCGGCCTGTTCCGCCGCCGGCGAGTCTTGCGTGATGCCCGAACTGCCATACACCGCGATGGTCTTCGAAAAAGGCTCCAAGTTTTGTGACTCCTTTATTGGGGCCCAAAGATGTTAAGGACAATGCAGGCAAGATGCCAGCGCCGCAAGGGCTTCCCTCACCCTGGCCCTCTCCCGGTGGTAGAGGGATTTTCGGATTATCCTTCATCCGGGGGAAATACAAAATCCAAGCGTATCTCGTGATACAGGGGCAAGATCCATAAGTACAATTTAATACCCGCGGGCCAATCCTGTAGGGGTGCTTGGCATCGCGGCCCCATCATTCGCGCCTGGAAAAAACTGAATCCCCGCTTTCGCGGGAATGCCATCCTGACATGACTTTTGGGGTAAGATCATCCCTCCGGGAGAGTTCCGGGAGAGTTCCGGGTGAGGGAAAGATTTGTCTCTCCATGAAATCCCGCCGGGAACATTGCGCTTTCTTCCCCCCCCATCCCGGCGTGGAAAGGAAATTCATTCTTGCTTAAGCCCTGTGCGGCGAGTAGAATACAAGCCCTGAACGAAGTTCGCGCCATCCCGGTCCGCCATCCCGGCTGAAGGGGTGGCGCGGGAAGCAGGCCGGGAGACAGGAGTCATGGCGATTTTGGATATCCGCATATACGGAGACGAGGTTTTACGCAAAAAAACCAAGTACGTCAAACAATTCGACAAGAAACTCGAAAAACTGGTCAACGACATGTTCGAGACCATGTACGAGGCGTGCGGCATTGGCTTGGCCGCGCCGCAAATTGGGTTCCTTCGCAAGGTCATCGTGGTGGATACTTCGGAGCCGGACGGAAAATACGCCCTCATCAATCCCAAGATCATTTGGCAAAGCCCGGAAATGACTCTCATGAAAGAAGGGTGTCTCTCTATTCCTGGCGTCGATGGAGAAGTAAGCCGGCCGGAGAGCATCCGGGTCAAGGCGCAGGCGGTCAACGGCGAAGTATTCGAACTGGCCGCGTCCGGCTTGCTTGCCCGCTGCATCCAACATGAGATGGACCATCTCAACGGGATCCTTTTTGTCGATCACCTCCGGGACTCCGAACGCGCCGCCCTGGCCCGCGCGCTGCAGGAACTGGCGGTCGCGTGACCGCCCATTCGCTTCATGCCGATACGCGCCATCTTCTTTGGTACACCGGAATTCGCCCTCCCCACCTTGCGGATTTTGCATGAAAACGCCGCCATCGAATTATGCGGCGTCGTCACCCGGCCGGACCGTCCCGCCGGCCGCGGCAAGCAACTGCAATCCCCGCCGGTCAAGGAATTCGCCCGGGAAAAAAATCTGGATCTGTTTCAACCGGAATCCTTGAAAGATCCGGCGGCCGCGGAATGGCTCCGGCAACGGTCGCCGGATGTAGTGGTGGTGGTCGCGTACGGCGCGTTCGTGCCCAAGGCCGTTCGCGAAATCCCTCCCCTCGGCTGTGTGAATCTCCATCCCTCGCGCCTGCCCCAGTACCGGGGAGCGGCGCCTATCCAATGGACGCTGATAAACGGTGAAACCTCGACCGCCAACACCACCATGTACCTCTCGGACGGGTGGGATGACGGGGATATCATTTACCAGGAAGAAGAACCGGTTCGTTCCCGGGACACCGCCGGCAGCCTGGCGGAGCGTCTGGCCGAAAAGGGCGGGCGGCTCGTGCTGCGATCCCTGGTGGACATCGCCGCGGGAGTGGCCCCGCGCATTCCCCAAAACGCGGCTGAGGCCACTTTCGCGCCGCAGATCAAGAATGAAGACGCGCGGATCGATTGGAACCGTCCCGCGCGTGAGATCTACAACCGGATCCGGGGGCTCAATCCCGATCCCGGGGCGTTCACCCTTTGCCAAGGTGAACGCTGGAAGATCCTGCGGTCGGAAGTGATCGGGGAAGAACCGTCCTCTCCGCCTGGAACCCTTGTCAGCACGGACTTCAACACCATCCGCATCGCGGCGCGGGATGGGATTCTCGAATTATTGGAACTGCAGCCCGCCGGCAAAAAAACCATGACGGCCGCCTCGTTTCTCCGGGGCCGTCCCCTGGCGCCGGGCACAGCGTGTGAGAACGTATGAATCCGACCCGGTCCCCCCTCATCCTCGACTTATCCTGTCACGCGATTTTTCTGGGGATGCAATTGGCTTTCCTGATTCCCGGTGGGCTTGGGCGGGAGGGAGCCACGCCGCCGGTGATCTATCCCTTCTGGCTGGTGCTCGCCGCCTTGACCCTGTCCCGGCAGCAGGAATATCTCGAAACGTATCAAACCCGGCTGATTTTCATCCCCTGCGGACTTTCGGCATTGCTGTACGGCTTTGGTCTGATCAACGAAATGACCCGCGACCTGTGGGGATTCTCCATGATCCGCCTGGTTCCCGTGGCCTGGCGGATCGTATGGTACCAACTGGGCTTGCTGCTCATTCATCCCCTGGTATTTCCCAAGGTGTGGAATGGGGCGCGAGGCGCGTTTCATTTTCTGGAAGAACGGGGCTTTTTCGGACGCCAGGTATGGGTGACCGGCCTGGCGGCCGCTGTATGCCTTTGGGTGATCCGCAGCCAGAACATTTCCCCGGACGGCTACGACTGGCTCAAGCACAGCGTGGTTCCCCATAATTGGACCCGCTACCTGCGCGAGCCGCTCGCCACCCTGATCTACCGCCTGGGCGTGTGGAGCGGGAAGGAAGCATTCCGCTGGGAGGCGTTGATCAGCATCTCCCTGATCACCATCGTCTGCGGAGTGATCACGACCTGGATCATGGCGCGCGTGTTCCGGCTGCTGTTCGCGCCGGGCGAAGTGGGGACCGCCATCGTTCTGTTGATCAGTTGCTGCGGCTATACCCAGGTGTTCACGGGCAACATCGAAATCTACGCCCTGCTGCTGACCGGCCTGGCGTTCTTTCTCTGGGCCGGGGTGTTGTATCTCCGGGGAGAGTGTTCGATCTGGATCCCCGGTACAATGTTCGGCGCGCTGTTTAGCCTCCATCTTTCCTCCGGGTGGTGGATTCCCGCCTTTTTGGCGTTGCCGTTTCTCCGGAACCAAATCGCTCCCGCGGACCGGAATCCCTTCACGGAACTGCTGAAATCCCTGGCCGCGTTCTATGGTTTCGTCATTCCCTTCTGGATGTTTTTGCTGATTTACGGCTATGGAGGCGATCCCTGGGCGATGTGGGACCATTTCTGGGGGGACGAAGTGATGCTGACCGGCACTGACCGGGCCATGTTTCACTCGCTGGCCACCTTCCTGTCGGCCGATTATTACATCACCCAGTTGAATGAATATTTCTACATGATGCCTGCAGGGATGCTGCTGTTTCTGACTCTGCTGCCCGCACTGCCCTGCGTCCGGGAGTGGCATCCCGCGCAGACCTGGATCGGATTGCTGGCGGGATTTTACTTCGTCTATTCGCTCGTCTGGCGTCCGGACCGGCCCTATCCGGCGGACTGGGATCTCTTTACGGGACTGACCATACCAGCCCTCATCCTGATGCTGCAGGTCATCTTCCGTCTTCCCCTGCCCCGGAAGGCCGTGGAGTATGTTCTGTATCAATGCGCGGTTTTCTCCCTGCTGTACTTGTTCTTCCAACTCCTGCGCAACCATTGGGTTGTGACCGAATGGCCGTTTTTTGATTGAGCGATGTCATCGTCGATCACATCGGAATGGTTGTTTGCGCCTGCGCAGTTTCTGTACGACATCCCCGCGCAAGTGGACCGGGGATCAGGGTGGTCTACGCCGCGCATGAAGAATAATCTACGTCTACTACGATTTTTTAATCCAATTCCTTCCCTTTTCCGAAATGTGTATATTTGAGGAAATCAACCATCGGGATGAACCATTTTGAAAATCGACAGGTTTTTTCGCATACCCCTTTGCCTTGCGGGCCTGGTGGCCGGGCTTTGTTTGCCGGGATATTTTCATGCGGATGATTTTGGGCTGTTGGCCTGGCTGCGGTACGATCATCCTTCCCCGGTTCATTGGTTCGATGTGTGGGAGATGGGCATCTGGCGGCCATTTCATCTCGCCGTCTTTTGGATGGAGACACGGCTGTTTGGTTCGAATCCGCTGGGGTACCGCCTGGCGCATGGCCTCTTGTATCTCTTCACCGTGGCGGTTTTTTTTCCTCTCGCGCTTCGATTGCTGCGGTCTCCTCGCGCGGCGCGGATCGCGGCGGCGCTGTTCGCTTCGACATACAGCCATTGGGAAGCCGTGTTCTGGATCTGCGCGTCGTCCGAGTTGTGGGTGGGATTTGGGGGAGCGATCATGGGATTGGTCTTGATCCGTGCGGATGAGCGATCGCCGCGGTTTTGGGGATCCATGGCCGTTATCGCCCATATTTTGGCCCTGCTGGCCAAGGAAAACGCGGTGGTGTTATTGCCTATCGCGGCAGGGATTTGGCTTCATCAACGCTATGCTTGGCCAAGAGATTTCCCTCACCCTCACCCTAATCCTCTCCCAATGGGAGAGGGTATTACTACAATGGAGAGAGAAGAACAGAGTGGATACGCGGCATCGTTCGTTTTATGGCTGGCGCTGGGGATTCCCTGGATTCTTTCATTGGCCTGGCGGGGATATCTGGCGGCGGGGGGAGCGGCGGTGCAAAGCGGCGTCTTTTCCTTATGGGGGACGCATGTGCCGCACAACGCAGGGGCTTTTCTGATCCGGCTTTTTTTCCCCTGGATCACCAATCCCCCGTTGGGATGGGCCCTCGCGGCGCTGGCGCTCACCGGCGGTCTTTCGATTTACGTTGTGGCCGCGCGCCGGTACCAGCTGATCCTGCCTCTCGCCTGGATGCTCCTGGCCTTGGTTCCCTATGTGGGAATCGACACGCCCGGCTATTACCCCAGCCGTTACACCTGCCTCGCCGGGATGGGCTGGGCATTGTTGACTGCTGGTTTGATAGAGAAGGTCGGGGAGGCCTCCAGAAACGCTCGCAGAGCCGCCATCGCCGCAGTGACAGGTTTTTGCCTGTTCAACGTGAGTCTCTACGCCTGTCATCCGGAAATCCGCTATTTTCAGAAGGATGACGCGCTGTACCGGCTGGTGGTTTCGGAGTTGCGGAAACTGAATCTTCCCGACGTCCAGTCCGTGGCGGTGACGGGGCTGAACTTGCCGCTCGAAGCGAAGATCCCCAATTCGATCCGTTATCTCTACGCCCTGGCTTATGCTCCTCCGGAACGCGTGTGGAGCGGCGGGGGACCCTGGCCTGGAGTGCCGGATCTGATTCTTCGTTGGGAGAGCGGGACGTTTTCGGTCATTCGGCTGGCCAAACCGGGAGGATAGGTGGATATTTCACGGATGATGGTTCTTTTCCGGTTCGGAGCCGTCCCCGGCTTTCCCGTTTTCCGCTCCTTGACAATCCGGCGAAGCCAACCAAAATAATCCTTCGTGGCCCGCGAAGGTGGACCCGTATCCGGGAGGGGGCGGAAACGCGAATCTCCCATTTTTGTGCAAAACCGATAATACGATCCAGGGGTGCCCGAGTGGCCAAAGGGAGCAGGCTGTAAACCTGCCGGCGCAAGCCTACGAAGGTTCGAATCCTTCCCCCTGGATTTAATTTTTAGAGTTATTTGCATACGAAATCTCCAATTTTCCTGCGCTGTGTAACCCATGAACATCGACGAACGCTTCCGACTGATCACCGCCAATGCCCAAGAAGTGTTGACAGAGGATCGGCTGCGGGAGTACCTGCAGAACGATATCCCCCTGCGCCACTACATCGGCTTCGAGATTTCGGGCGAAATCCACCTGGGAACGGGAATCCAGTGCATGGCCAAGGTGGCCGATTTTCAGCGGGCGGGGGTCGAGTGCACCCTGTTCCTGGCGGATTGGCACAGCTGGATCAACGACAAGCTGGGCGGGGATATCGATTTGATCCGCTCGATCGCCCACGGCTATTTCGCCGAGGGGCTGAAAAGCTGCCTGAAGGCGGCAGGGGGCGCTCCCGAGAAACTGAACGTCGTGCTGGGCACGGATCTGTACCACGGCAAGCCTGATTACTGGACAACCTTCATCGAGGTGTGCAAGAACACCACCCTGAAACGCATCCTGCGCTCCATCACGATCCTGGGCCGCTCGGAAGGCGAAGCGGTCGATTTCGCCAAACTGATATATCCCCCCATGCAGGTGGCCGACATCTACGCCCTGGGAGTGAACCTGGCGCACGCCGGGCAAGACCAGCGCAAGGCGCACGTGGTGGCCCTGGATGTGGCCAACGCCATGAAAACCAACCCTCTGCGTGATCCCCAAGGCAATCCCATCGCGCCGGTGGCGGTGCACCACCACCTGCTCAGCGGCCTGGGCAAACCGCCCATGTGGCCCATCGACCCCGAACGCCTGCAGGAAGTGTGGATGGCCATGAAAATGAGCAAATCCAAGCCCGACACGGCCGTGTTCATCACCGACGAGCCCAAGGAAATCATCCGGAAAATCAACAAGGCTTTTTGCCCGGAAGGCGAAGTCGATTTCAATCCGGTGTTGGATTGGGCGCGGCACCTGATCTTCGCGCTGAACCGGGGACCGCTGCGCGTCGAGCGCAAGGCTGAACACGGCGGGGACATCTCCTACGCCACCCTGGCGGACCTCACCCGGGACTTCGGCGCCAAGGCGCTGCATCCCTCCGACCTGAAAGCGGCGGTGGCCAAGAGCATCGCCGACCTGCTGACGCCCGTGCGGGAAATCTTTGCCCAAGCCCCGGCCCGCAAGAGCCTCGAAATGCTGCGCGAGGCCATGAAGACCGTCAAACTGCGGTAAAGCATAAAGATTTTCCCACCCTTACCTTCCCCGGGGGAGAGGGGACTTGGTGTGGTTCTCATCGATCCACTCGATGGGATGCCGGCCGGGCATCTGAAAAAAATACTCACTAGGCGGATGAACCAACAGGGAGTTTGGAAAATCGTAAATCCCTTTCTTACCCTATGATACATGCACTCCAAAATAATTAAAATTAGTCGAAAGATAATAAAAAAAATAAATTCTATATCTTCGAAAAAAATAGAATATTCTAAATAATCCAACCAAATGGCTGGTCTTAACGTGGTGTGTTTATGGATTCACCCGGAAGAGGGAGGTTTTGAATCTCCAGGCGACGTTCACCAGGCCGATGAGGATCGGCACTTCGAGCAATGGGCCGATCACGGTGGCGAAGGCCTGGTCCGAGCTGATGCCGAAGATGGCCACGGCGGCCGCGATGGCCAGTTCGAAATCATTGCTGGCGGCCGTGAAGGAAACCGCGGTGGCCTTTTCGTAATTCACGCCCATCTTGGAGGTGATGAAAAAGGCCGCGAACCACATCAGGAAGAAATAAATCGTCAAGGGAATCGCGATGCGGACGACATCCCAAGGCAGTTCGATAATGTATTGCCCCTTCAGAGAAAACATCACCACGATGGTGAACAGCAGCGCCACCAGGGTGATGGGGCTGATCCGGGGGACAAACACCGATTCATACCATTCCCGCCCCTTCATTCTTAACAAGGTGAAACGGGTAATCAATCCAGCCAGAAAGGGGATACCGAGATAAATGAAAACCGTCTGGGCGGCGCCGGCGATGGAGACCTGGATGTTCATCCCCTCGATCAATCCCAGGCTGTTCAGCAACACGGTGACAAACAGGTAGATATACACGGCATAAAACAACACCTGGAACACTGCGTTGAACGCCACCAGGCCCACGGCCAGTTCACGGTCGCCGCCGGCCAGTTCGTTCCAGACGATGACCATGGCGATGCAGCGGGCCAGGCCCACGAGGATCACGCCGATCATGTAGCCCGGGTAGTCGTGCAGAAAGAGGATGGCCAGCGCGGTCATGACCACCGGGCCGATCACCCAATTCATCAACAGGGACAGCCCCAGGAGTTTTTTGTTTTCAAAGATCAGACCACTTTCCTCATACCGTACCTTGGCCAAGGGCGGATACATCATCAAAATCAGTCCCACCGCGATGGGCACGGAGGTGGTGCCGATTTGCAGGTTCGCGATCCACTGGGACACCGAAGGCGTCAGGTAACCGATGCCGGCGCCCAGCGCCATGGCCCCAAAAATCCATACGGTCAAAAAACGGTCCAGAAATGAAAGTCCGGTGGCGGGATTGGATTGCTCATTCATGGGTGAAAATCCTTTTTACAAGTTGTGTAATGAACCGATTCAGGGTTTCCGCGCCGATACGGACAAGCTGGTGATGTAGTCGGAGATTTTCACGCCAGCCGGGAGATGCTCCGCGATTTTTTGGTAGAGGGGATCATGCACTGTGGTCATGGCGTCGATGTAATCGGACTTGGATTCCAGTTGGATGTCCACCAGTCCCGCCCGCTTCGCCAGGAGTTCGGTTTCGCTGACCAACACCGCGCCCGCGACGCAGCCCACCAGGGCTTCCACCATCTCCATCACCGTCGGGGGCAAAGGTTGCAATAACGCAAGGTCCGAGACCGCCACCCGGCCCCCGGATTTGAGGATCCGTGCGATTTCGTTCCAGACGGCTTGCTTGTCCGGCGAGAGATTGATGACGCAGTTGGAAATCACCACATCCACATAGCGGTCCGCCAGGGGCAGATGCTCGATCTCTCCCAGGCGGAACTCGACATTGTCCAGCCCGGTGCTTTGGCGGTACGCGGCGATGTTGCGGCGCGCCTTGGCCAGCATGTCCGGCGTCATATCCACGCCGATGGCCCGGCCCGCCGGCCCTACCTTGCGCCCGGCGATGAACACATCGAAACCGCCGCCGCTGCCCAGGTCCACCACCACCTCACCGGGACGCAGCGAAGCCAAGGCCACGGGATTGCCGCAAGAAAGACCCATGTTGGCCCCTTCCGGCAGCACGGCCAGTTCGTCCAAGTCGTAGCCGACGCTCTGGGCGAGACGCGTGGCGGCTTCGCCGGTGTCCGCCCCGCAACAGGAGGACGGCCCGCAACACGAGCCGCCGGACTGGGCGATGGCCGAATAGCCTTCCAATACTTTCAGGCGGATGTCCTCGGGTGTGACATTCGGATTATTCGCGCTCATACGTTTTTCCCTTCATTCAATTCAGGTTT
The DNA here is from genome assembly GCA_041946805.1 of bacterium. Classification (GTDB taxonomy): domain Bacteria; phylum Hinthialibacterota; class Hinthialibacteria; order Hinthialibacterales; family Hinthialibacteraceae; genus JABLXU01. Next base: position 1,021 of record JBHGBC010000114.1, on the reverse strand, counting down.
CGTTTTTAAGTGAATCCGGTAAGCTGACGGCAAAATCACGGATTTCATCCCGTACTCGGCGGTAAATTTTCAAGGCTTCTTCCTCCGTCTTGGCGCCCAAGGCCAGCCGGGGCGGATCGTCGAAGCCATGATGGATCACCCGGGTACGGCCGGGGAAGACCGGGCAGTTCTCATCCGCTTGTCCGCAAACGGTGATGACATAATCAAAATCTTTCTCCTGCAAATCCAAAACCGTTTTGGATTCTTGTTGAGAGATATCCACGCCCGCCTCGGCCATCACTTTGACCGCCTTGGGATTGAGGCCGCATGCCTCGATGCCGGCGGAATAGGCTTCGATCATGTCTCCCTTCAGTTGCCGCGCCCAGCCTTCGGCCATTTGGCTGCGGCAGGAGTTGCCCGTGCAGAGGAAGAGGATTTTCAATTTAGACATGGCACTTTATCACTTATCTGCTTATGAGAACTGGATTTGAAAGACATGGATCAATGTATTGTATATCCCCGCCATGATGAATACCCCGCCGGTGATCCAACGCGCCCACTGTTCCAGTTGCGTGATCCAGTTGAAGGCCCGGCTGAGCAATCCCGCGCCGAGCGCGATCAGAACCGCGAATCCCAAAACGGGCAACGCCGTACCCACTCCGTACAGGGCAGGCAAAAGAATTTTTGATTCATACCGGATGGCCAAGGGAATCAAGCTGCCGAAGAACAACGCGGCCGACACGGGACAAAACGACAGCGCGAAGAGGATTCCCAACAGCCCCGCGCCCCATATTCCTCCCCTCCCTGCCTTTTCTTGCAGTTCTTCACCGAAAGAGATTCCCGGAACGCGGATTCGGATCAAATCCAGCAGCAACATTCCCGCCACAATCAGGATGGGGCCGAGCAGTTGATTCATATACTTCTGCAGCCATTGTGAAACATAGGGAATCGACAACAGGCTGGTGACCAACAAGACGCCCAACGCCACGTAGGCCAGCATCCGGCCGGCCGTGTAGATCAATCCGGTCCACAGCACTTCGCG
>JBHGBC010000113.1:0-19359 GCA_041946805.1 bacterium | reverse complement strand
CCCCCCGGCCCGAACCCACGCCCACTCCGGTCATCCCCGCGAAAAACTGGAAGGTGGACATGGTTTTAAAAAATTTCGCCATTCTGTTGAAATACGACGGAACCTCCCACCCCGTGAAAGTGGGCGATATCCTGGACGACGCCGCGCCGGGCCATGGCGATTTCCAGATCCTGGAACTGATCCCCGATCCCCAACTGCCCCGGGTGAAGGTCAAAGACATCAACACGGGGACCATCGGCGAGATCAACCAGCAAGTCAGCATGCCTAATCCGCCGAATCAGCCCCGGTAAGATCCCGTACGAAGGTTGCCCTGGTCCCTGACCGGCAGGTGAAAAAGAATGTTTCCAAAAAGGAGTAACCCCTTGCGCCGTTCTCATCCCGTGGTCCGTTTTCTCATTGCCGCTCTCGTCTTTGGCCTTTGGCTGGTCCCGGCCGTGGATGCGCAGCAAACCCTGCCGCCTCCCCAGCCGGCCGGCGATACCTCCGGCGCCGCCGCGCCCGAGGCCAACGCCCCCGGCGTCTCCGAGGCGCCCGCGCCCGAAGCGCCTACGCCCCAGGTTCCCCGTCCGCCCCGGACCTCGTCCCCCCGCCCCCTGGGACGACCCGCGCAAAGCCCGCCGGGCGCCCCCGCGGGACAGGCCGCCCAATCCGCCCAGCCCGCCGGGGGCGGCCTGGACAAGCGCATCGACGGCCCCGTCATCGCCCGCAATCAGGATCTCTCGACCTTGATCAGCCTGCTTCAGGCGGAAAGCGGCCTCCAATTCGCCCTGGACGAAGGCAGCAACAAAAAGGTCACCTTCAACCTCCAGAATCCCACCGTGCGCGAGGTCCTCGAGACCGTCCTCCCCGCCAACGGCCTCGATTACATCGTGCTCGACAGCGGCGCCATCCGCATCGGCTCGCAACAGGTGATCGGCGGCATGAAAGTCGAAGACGTGGAACTGATCACCCGCACCTTTACCCCCGTCTATCTCGACGTCACCCAACTCCAGGATACGCTCGAAGGGATGCGCAGCCCCAACGGACAGGTCATCATCGATCCCGATTCCCAAAAAATCATCGTCCGCGACATCCCCGCCGCCGTCGAAGCCATGGACCAGCTGATCCAGCAACTGGACGTGCAAACCGAAACCCGCGTCTTCAACCTCCGCTACGCCAACGCCCAGGAAGTGGCCGATCAACTCGCCGGCGTGATCAACACCCAGGAAGGCGAACTCTTCGTCGACGCCCGCAACAACCGCCTCATCATCACCGACACCCCCGAACGCCTCGATCAGGCCCAGGCCATCATCGAAGCCCTCGACGTGGAACTGAAGTTCGAGGTGATCCCCCTCGCCTTCGCCCTCCCCGAGGACGTGATGCCCCTCATCGAGGGCCTCCTCACCGAAAACGGCTACGTCGACTTCGATCCGCGCACCAACCGCATCTTCCTTCAGGACATCCCCTCGGTCGTCGACCAGGTGCTCCGCCTGGTCCGGGAACTCGATATCCCCACCCAGCAAATCTGGATCGAGGCCGACATCGTCCAGATCAACACCAACAAGTCGCTGACCCTCGGCACCTCCGCCGCCTTCGGCAAGGATATCGGCGCGGGCGGCAACCCCAACGCCCCCGACCAGATCGGTTCCGCCACCCAGGGCTTCTTTTCGTTCAATCCTTTCCTGACCACGGGCTCCAACGGCCTCACGCTGATGGATGTCAGCCAGGGCAATTACCGGTTCCAGATCGACGCCATGGTCGAAAAACGCATGGCGGAAGTGATCGCCAGCCCCCGGCTGCTGGTCCAGGACGGGGAAGTCGGATCCTTCAACCTGGGTTCGGAAGAGCCCTATGCCGTGCGCCAGCAAGGGTATTACGGCTACAGCTCAGGCGGGGGAGGGGATTATTTCACCCAGCGCTCGCGCCAGGTCGGTACGCTCTTGGATCTCGAAGTCTACGCCAGCGAAGCCGGCTACGTGGAAATGTACATCTCGATGGAAGACACCCGGGCGCGCCGCGTGCAATTGGCCAACCTGGGCGACGGCCTGGCGGTCGACGGATCCTTCATCACCACCGCCGTCACGGTCAAGAGCGGCCGGACCGTGGTCCTCGGCGGCATCATCAACCGCTCCCAAAGCCGCTCCCATTCGGGTGTCCCCTTCATCAGCAGCATCCCCGTGCTCGGGAACCTGTTCAAGAAAAAAACCACCTCCGACGACAAGCAAAAACTCCTGGTCTTCATCACCCCCCGCATCGTCAACATCGACGATCCCTTCGATTTCGCCCAGGTCGACAACACCCAGCGGCTGCGCGACCTGCAGAACCGGGGCGTGACCAAGTTCGAGGAAACGAAAATCAACGACAAACTGCTGGATTGGGACAACGAAAAGAAATACGAGGAAAAGGCCATCGACGAGGCCTTGCGGGATGAGGGGGCCTCCAGCAAAACCAACTCCTCCAACGGCGCGTCCGCCAAGGCGGTGAAACCGTCTTCCCGCAACAACAAAAAACCCTCTCAGAAACAACAAATGGAAAACGGCGTCATCCGCTATAAAAGCGAGGACAAGTAATGGAGTGAGGTTCATCCGGGAATGGAATACATGACGAAAACTCTAGAATCCTAGTTACGGTTGAGATTTCGTGACGAAACGAATTACTGAAAAGCAGTGCTGTTTTTTTGAGCGCCACCGGCGCGGCCGGAGCCTGGCCCAGGGCGTAAGCCCTGGGAAAACAGCGAAAAGTAATCCATTCCCTCTCCCGCCGGGAGAGGGAATGGGTGAGGGAAGGCTTGGCTATAACGCCCCTCACCCCGGTTCTTTCCCCATGAATGAGGCAGACCGAAGACAATTCCATCCGTTTGGCGAGAAGGATTCGGAGGGCGGGTTGGCCTCTCATGGACTCTGCAGCTGAATGAACCCATGGATTGACATTCCGCGGCTCCGGGCCGCGGCGAGGGGAAATGGGGACGCATGGAAGAAATCTATTACTTCGCATACTCCCTGCATTTGGACGCGGATTGCCTCCGGCGGCTGCGCATCCCGGTGGACGCGGAAATTTCCGGTATCCTGCCCGGGTACCGGCTGGTCTTCAACGTCCTCGAGGATGAATTCTTCCGCTTCGAACGGCGCGGCCTCGCCAATATCGTCCCCGCGGCCGGCGGCAAGGTGGAAGGGATGATCTACCGCCTTCACGAATCCGATCTGCCCCGGCTGGACGAAGACGCCGGCGTTCCCTCCCTGAAATATTACCGGAAACTCCTCCGCGTCCTTTCCCTCCATGGACTCGAATACACCGCCTATTCGTACGCCGCCTGGCCCGACAAGACCGCCGGCGGATTGCTCCCCCGCCAGGATTACCTGAAGCGGCTGATCGCCGCCGCCCGCCGCCATGGCTTCTCGCCCACCTTCCGCCAATGGCTGGAATCCCACCCCGCCGTGCGCTAGGCCCGGCGCGCCCGCCTCACGGCAACCGCGGAATGGCGATGTAGGGGAGTTGGCGGTACTTCTCGCGGTAATCCATGCCGTAGCCCACGATGAACACGTCGGGAATGTCGAAGCCCCGGTAATCAATCGGCGGCAACTCCGGCCGTTCCTTGGATTGCTTCACCACCAGCACGCAGGTCTTGAGGGACCGCGGCCCGCGTTTTTGGCATTCGTTATAGGCGTAGGCCAGGCTCGCTCCCGTGTCGAAAATGTCCTCCACCAGCAACACATCCCGGCCGGCGATGTCGGGGAAGGGAATGCCATAGTGCTGGATGGTTGTCTGAGGGGAGGTCTCGCCCCGGTAACTGGAGAGGCAGAAAAAGCCGATCTCCACGTCCAGGTCGAGTTCCTTCATCAGGTCGGCCAGAAAGACGATGGAGCCTTTGAGGATGGATATCAGCACCAACTCGCGGCCCCGGTACGCCGCGCTGATGGCCCGGGCCAGTCCCCGGACTTTCGCCGCGATGGCCTCCCGGGAAATGAGCACTTCCTGGACCGGCGGGATCATGGCGAGGCCGCGGTGGATTCCGGGAGGGACGATCCGGCCGCCGCTTCGGATTCCGGCTCCATGGGAACCTCCGCGCTGAGTTTCTGGAGCAGCTGGCGGACCTTGGCCTGGGCCCCGTCGGCCTGCAGGGAGCGGAGCAGGTATTTCCGCGCCAGCAGCGTTTGCCCGTTGCCGGCGTAGAGGGTCGCCAGCAGGTTGTACAGCGCGGGATTGCGGATCGGTACCTTCTGGGCGTCCAGGCGGCTCTCGGCCTCGGTGGCCTGCGCCAGGGCTTCATCCTCGCGCCGCGCGGCGAAGAGCATTTCCGCGTATTCGACCTGGGTCCAGGGTGTGGCGTGGGGCGAGTTGAGCGCCCGGGTGAAGGCGCTCTCGGCTTCCCCGAAGTTCAGCAGGATCATTTCCGCCCGCCCCAGCAGCGACCAGTTGCGCGCGTCGTTGGGATTCACTTCCGTGAGTTTCCGGGCTAGGTCCCGCGCCGGGGCCGCCTGCCCGATGAGCAGTTGGCTCTCCGCGATCTGGCGGATGGTTTCGGGGGATTTGTTCTGGACCGTCTCCGCTTCCAGCAGATAGGCCTTCCCCTCTTCCAGGCGGCCCTGCTTGAGCGTGACGTAGGCGAGCGCCGCCTGGGCCGCGCCGCTGGTCTCGCCCAGCCCGGCCGCGGCCCGGAAACAATTCTCCGCGTTGGTCCAGTTGCCCAGCCGCGAGTTGATGATCCCCAGCGTGTATTGCGGCCGCGCCTCCCGCCGTTTGGCTTCGCTCATGCCGTGAAACACATCCCACGCTTTCTGGGGATCGCCGCTTTCGATCAACAAGTCCACCATCAACAACTGGATGCCGTCGTCTTGCGGGGCGAGTTGCCGCGCCCGTTCCAGGGTCCGCAGGGCCGTGTCCAACTTCCCCTGCAAATGCTGGATCGCCGCCAGATTGTACAGCAGGCCGGCGTGATTGGGATGCTCGGCCATCGCCCGCGTGATCTCCAGGGCCGCGTCATCCAGCCGCCCTTGCGCCACCAGGGGCGTCACATCGATGGTCTGGGTCTCGCTGGGCTGGGACGAACAACCCCCCAGGCCCAGCAGCAGGCCCGCGAGCAGGCTCCCGAAGAGGGATGAGAGGATCGGGGACCTTGTCGGTGTCGGATGAAGGTGTCTCATTACGCTTTCGCTACAGCCGGCCTGGCCATGAAATCCGGAATGGAGCGCGTGGCTCTTCCTCTGTCCCGCGGTCGATGCTTTGATTATCCCGTGTATCCTATCATCGAGCCGGACGGGATCAAAGCCCGGACTCCGTATGGAAAAAGCCTCACGCTATGCCTTGCCGTTTGGTGCCTGTTGAGTATTCATCATGAATGAATTCCTGATACGCGGGATGGCCGTGCCAGGGCCCACTTCGCTTCGAAATTGCCCGGGGCTTCCGCCCTGCGATAGAGTCGGGACCCATATCCCCAATTCTCTCTCCCTCTGGATCCCCAATTCCTTCTCCCTTTGGATCCCCAATTCCCTCTCCCTCTGGGAGAGGGGCAGGGTGAGGGTTTCCCGGAAAGGGCGCCATATTGGCGTTTTATACCATCGATGAACCCGTTCCGTTTGGGAAACTGGATCTGCGTTGGAAAAACTCAACGGAACCCTTGGAAAAAAATGGAAATCGTGCAATCCGCCTTATTGAATCAAATCCCTGGACTGACGCATGGCTTCATCCGCCCCGGCGGCAACAGGAACCGGGTCGCGAACCTGAGCTTCAAGAACGGCCCCGCCGAAACCGTCCGCGCCGCGCGCCGCCAGGCCTGCGGGATGCTGGGCATTCCCGCCGAACATCTCACCCATGTCTATCAGGAACACGGAACCGTGATCTGGACGGTGAGCCGGGACCACCGCGGGGCGGGCGCCTGGACCGGCCGCGATCCAATCGGTCACGGCGACGGTATGATCACCAGGGAAGCCAGGGTGCCCCTGGCCATACTCATCGCCGATTGCCTCCCGGTCTTTTTCACCGCTCCCCACGCCGCCGCCGTCGGCATCGCCCACGCGGGCTGGAAGGGAACCTTGGGCAATATCTCCGCCCGGATGGTGGAACGCCTGGCCGGGGAATGCGGCATCGAGCCGGCGGCGCTGCGCATCTGGATCGGCCCGGGAATTTCCCTCCGGGGCTTCACGGTCCAGGACGATGTGTGGGGGCCTTTTCAGGAAGCCTGGGGCCGGCATCCGGAATGCTTCGACGCGGTCCGCCGGGCCATCGATCTGAAACAGATCAACCGTCGCCAGTTGATGGAGGCGGGCGTGTTGGATAAACACATCGATGTCTCGCCCGATTGCACCTACAGCGATCCCCGCTTCTTTTCCTACCGGAGAGACGGCGCGGGCGGCGGCCACAACCTGGCGGTCATCCAACGGTACGAAGACGGCTCAGGACGCGGATAAACGCCGGCGCACCGGTTCCACCAGATCTTTCCGCACCAGGATCCGCAGCCGGGTGTCATACCAGAACCAGCGGTCCGCCGGGGAGAAATCCACCACATCCTCCAACGCGATGTAGTTGTCCGCGAGAAAGGCATTGACGCGGCCGAGAAACTGATTGCGCAGCCGGCTTTTTTCGCCGCCGGTGTCCTCTTCGTAGCTTTCCAGGGACAGGGTTTTTTGGTCGAGCAGCAACAACGCCGGCTGGTATATATCCAGGTCGGAGAGGAACGCCTGGTAATGCCGGGGCTTCACGGCGGCCGCCAGCTTCTTCTTCCACAAGGGGGAATAATGATAGTACCGGTTCCCCGGATACCGGTGCGCGAACATGTACACGGAGTTTGGTTCCCGCCCGATGAGCAGGATCCGGTCCTCCGGCGCGGTCATGGTCCGCACGGCGTCGGCCACGCCCCGCTGCATCTGATAGGGCCCCTCGCCCGATCGCTGGTTTTCCATGATTTTATGGACTTCCGAACGGTAGCGCTCGAGCCCGCCCGCCAGGGGGAGAAAGGCGGCCGCCAGCAGCGCCAGCCCGTACACGGCTTGGCCCCAAAACCGCGGCGAGCACATCCCCGCTTCCCAGGCGGACCGCGCCCCCCGGAGGAAGCCTTCGAAAAACAGCGCCAGCAGCAGGCACATCGAAACCGAGGCCTGCACGTAATAATGGTAATAGAACTCGCCGCTGAGCGAGATGGCCACCAGGTCGCCGAAAAACGCCACCATCAGCGGCCAGGTCATCCACCGCACATCCTGGGGCGCCCAGTAGCAGGTGGAGAGGGTCAGCAGGGGCGCGTAGAGATAAGGCCCGGTGGAAAGGATGAACCGCCATTGCAGGTTCAGGATTTCCTCCAGAGGTTTGTAGGTCCGGCCCGGGCCGATGTAGTAGAGGTTGAACAGATAACTGGCCTCGAAGTAGTCCCACCACGCCCCGTGCGCGAGAAAATAGACGGATATGAAGATCTCGGGCAGCACCAGGCCCAGGCCCATGGCCGCCAGCGGGCCGGGAACATCCTTCAATTTCTTGCTCCGTTGATGGGCGTTGTGCAAAAGCGCGCCGAGGAGGAAGGCGGTGGTGAAGACGTAGGTCTGCCGGAACTCCACGGCCATGCCCAGCGCCAGCCCGGCGAAAAAGCAGTTCCAGCCCCAGGTCCCCCGGACGCGGAGAATCAGCCAAAAACAGAGCACCACGAAGAACAGGGCGCACTCCTCGGTCAATCCGCCCGATTGAATGGTCACCGGCGTGCTGGTGTAAAACACGTACAGAAGAAACGCCAGCAGCGATGGCAGCCATCCGAAGCGGCGGCGGCAAAAGGTGTACAGCAAGGCCGCCGAGCCCGACAGCCACAGGATCTGATGCCACTTGACCGCGGGCAGCGAGAAGGGGAACAACCGCAAGGGCAGGGAATGAAAGAAGAACACCCCCGGGGGCTTGTGGTCCCAAAAATCCCGGTAGGGCAATTCGCCGCCGGCCCACGCCTGCGCGCCGGAGAGAAACAGCCCCTCGTCGTGCACCAGGGGAGCGTACAGAGTGTGAATCCGTAATCCGCTGTACGCCAGAATGACAAGCAGCCAGATCGCGAGAAAGGATACCGTGGTTTTGGTCATGGCATGAATCAACGAGACGAAAAGTCAAAAACCCGGTGCGTTTCTTCCGCCATGGCCGGCCGCGGCCGGAAGCGGCGCGCCGGACGCTTCTCCTGAAAACTCCCGGCGCGAGGAAGCCCTATCTTACCCGGTTGCGGCGGCGAAACGTAGGTGCTTGGCAAACCGGCCGGGCCTCACGCCCCCTTCACGGACGCTTCGCCGGCTTCCACGCGCACGGTATCGGGAGGCATGGCCATCCGCCGGAGCGCCGCGAATCCCGCCAGTCCTATTCCGAAGAGCAGGATGCTGATGATCTGCGAGGTGGAGAGATGCATCCATCCGCCCCGGTAATCTCCCCGGAAATATTCCAAAACAAACCGCCCGGCGCTGTAGATCATGAGATACGACACCGCCACTTGCCCGCGAAACGTTTGACGCTGGCGGATGAAAAGCAATATCCCGAAATGAACGAAATTGAAGAGCGACATATAAACCTGCGTCGGATGCACGGGCAGGGAGGCGTGCGCGTCCGCGCCGAGCCATCCGTGGGCCAGGTGGTCGTAAAACGCGGGTGAATCCTCCGGAAAGCGGACCGCCCAGGGCAGTTCGCACACCCGGCCGTAACAGCAGCCGAAGAGCAGGCAGCCGATCCGCCCGATCCCCTGCGCCATCGCCAGGTAGGGCGCGAACAGGTCGGCGATTCCCCATACGCTTTGCCGGTTGCGCCGCGTGTACCAGGCCGCCATGCACACCGCTCCCACAAAGCCGCCGAGATACACGTAGCCGTCCCGCGACAGGAGGATCTGCCACGGATTGGCGGAATAAGCCCCCCAATCCACGACGACATGCAGGGCGCGGGCGGACGCGAAGGCGCTGAGGACGATCACGGTGATCAGGTTCTGGATGAATTCCTGGGGATAACCCAACTTGTTGCCCCGCGCCACGGCGGCCAGCCACAAACTGGCGAAAGCCAGGGCCACCATCAAACCGTACGTGGTGATTTGCACGCCGAAGAGATTGACGAGATTGGGATGCATGCGGATCTGCCGGACCGGCGGCCCGTGGGCCGAATCCCGGTCCGCCTCAATCGGGATTGGCCGGATTGGCCTTGTCCATCGTGGGCTGCCGGTCCGTGGGGCGCGTCCTGGGCGGCGGCCCGCCGCCCTCCACGCCCGATTCCTGGGACGCGGGCCGATTTCCGAACAGCAATTTGGCGATCAGGCAAATCTCGCCCACGGTCAGGGCGGAATCGGCGATGTTGAACGTGGGAAAGTTGTACGTGCCGATGAAGACGTCGATGAAGTCGATCACGTAGCCGCTGTACATCCGGTTCAGGATGTTGCCCAACGCGCCGCCGATGAGCAGTCCGAAAATCAGGCGGAATCCGCCGTCCATCGCCACTTCGGCGAATTGCTTGTAAATGATGACCAGCAACGCCACGAAGGCGGCGGGGGCCACGAAATGCAGGACGCCCCCGTGGTCGCGCAAGAATCCGAAGGCGATGCCGGTATTCTCTCCGTATGCGAAACGAAAGGCGCCGGGGATGATGTCGATCGGCGGCTGTTGCTTCAACGCCGCCACCGCCCAGAGTTTGGCGGCCAGGTCGAGAAGGAAGACGGCGAAGGCGATGCCCAGGATCCAACACAGGTCCCGGCGGGTGGATGGGTGTGAGGACGGCGGGGGGGTGTGGGTGGAATTCATGACTTACGCCAGCGCGATCTCCTGGTCCTCGAGAACCTCCTTGCACCGGGGGCATAGATCCGTCTCTTCCGGACCGGCCTGTTCGTCATAATGCCAGCAGCGGGGGCATTTGTATCCCGGAGACTTGGTCACGGCGATCCGTGTATCCGGAAGCACCGGGCTGGCGTAAACGGCCGCGTCCGGCGGCAGGACTCCCAGTTCCACCCGCGAAACGATGAGGACATCGGCCAGGCTGTCTCCCTTCTGGTTTTGCACGGCCGATTCAAGCAACGCCTGCCATTTCGCGTCGCCGGTTTGAATGGCGACGCTACTTTCGAGCGAATGGCCGATCACGCCCGCCGCCCGCGCCTGCTCGATGGCCTTGATGGCCTCGGCGCGCAGCAGGAACACCTGGTCCCAGGTTTCCATCAAGGTTTTGTCGCTCTCGGGAATCTCCAGGTCCAGATCGTACAGGAAAACGCTGGGAGCGTCCACCAGGTTCAATTGCCGCAAATGCTGCCAGATTTCCTCGCTCGTGTAGCTGAGGATGGGAGCCGTGCAGGCGGTCAGTTCCACCGCGATTTCCGCCAGGGTGGACTGTCCCGATTTGCGTTCCTGGCCGTGTTTGCCTGAAACATATAGCCGATCCTTGATGATATCCAGATAGAGCGCGCTCAGATCGACGCTGCAGAAGTTGTTCAGCTCATAGAAAATGCGGTGGAAATCATACCGCTTGTACGATTGCAGAATTCGCCGCTTGCACTCGCGCCAGCGGTTCAGAATCCACCGGTCCAGCAGCAGGCGGCGGTCTTCGGGCACGGTTTCGGCAAGTGAAAAATCATACAGGTTGCTGAGGAGAAACCGCGCCGTGTTGCGGATGCGGCGGTAGGATTCGGTTATCCGCTTGAGGATTTCCTTGGAGAAGGTCATGTCGCCGCGGAAATCCTCCGCCGCCACCCACAAGCGGATCACGTCCGCGCCGATCTCCTTGATCAAATCGTCCAGGACGACATAATTCCCCCGGCTTTTCGACAGTTTCCGGCCGTCCTCGTCCACGGTGAAGCCATGCGTCAACACCGTGCGGAAGGGCGGCTCGTGGCCGGCGCTCATGGCGGTGACCAGCGAGGATTGGAACCACCCGCGGTGCTGGTCGCTGCCTTCCAAGTATAAATCCACCGGATAGCGATTTTCCTCCTGGGCCATGACCGAATGGTGGCTCACGCCCGAATCGAACCAGACGTCCAGGATGTCCTTCTCCAGCCGCACGTCCTTGAGACTCATCCCCTTGGGCAACAATTCATGCACGCGGGGAATGACCGAGAGCATCTCCGGATCGTTGATGGCCTGATACCAGAAAAGCGTGCCTTCCTTTTGGATCACCTCCGCGAGTTGGTTGATAAACGCCGCGTCCAGGATTCCTTCCTCCGAGCCACGGAGGTAAATCGCGGGGATGGGGACGCCCCAATGCCGCTGGCGCGAGATGCACCATTCCTGCCGGTTCTCCACCATGCCCCGGATGCGCTGCCGTCCCCACGCGGGGACCCATTGGACCTGGTTGTCGATGGCGTCGAGTAGGCGGTCGCGCAGGTTGTCTTTTTCCAGCGAGATGAACCACTGCCGCGTGGCCCGGAAAATGATGGGCTTCTTGCTCCGCCAACAATACGGATATTGGTGAACCACCCGGTCCTCGTGCACCAGCAGGCCCCGGGCTTTCAAATCCTGGATGATGGGCTTGTTGGCCTCGTCGACCTTCATCCCCGCGCAGACCGGCGACTCGTTCGTGAACCGGCCTTCCTCATCGACCGGTGAAAAGACCTCCAGGCCGTATTCCATGCCCACCAGGTAATCTTCATGCCCGTGGCCGGGCGCCGTGTGCACGCACCCGGTGCCGGCTTCCAGCGTGACGTGCGGGCCGAGGATCAGGGGGACCGGGCGCCCTCCGAAGGGCGGCAGGGCTTCGACTTTCAACTCGGCGATTTCCCGCCCCGTGGCGTTGCCGATGATCTCCCCGGCTGGTTTCCATTCGGTTTCTTTCACGAATGGACCGAGAAGATCCTTGGCGATCAGGACATATTCATTCTCGAAGGGGACCAGCCCGTACACGAAATTGGGATGCAGGCACACCGCCCGGTTGGCGGGGAGCGTCCAGGGGGTCGTGGTCCAGATCACCACCTGCACCGGTTTGCCGTCCGGCAGGGCGAAGAGTTGTTTCATCTTGCCGCGCGAGGCTTCGGGCATGGGGAAACGCACATAAATCGAGGGCGAGGTGTGCTCCTCGTACTCCACCTCCGCCTCGGCGAGGGCGGTTTTGAAAACCGGGCACCAATAGACCGGTTTCATGCCCTGATAGACATACCCCCGCTCGGCCAGCCGGGCGAACTGGCGCAGTTCCTCCGCTTCGTAGGGCGGATTCAACGTCAGATAGGGCCGTTCCCACTCGCCGAGGACGCCCAGGCGCTTGAAGGTCTTGCGGTGCTTGTCCACGAACTTCAAGGCGAAATTGTGGCACCGTTTGCGGATTTCAATCGAGCCCAGGCTCTTCGATTCCTCCTCCGAAAGCGCCTGGACGACGTTCAGTTCAATGGGCAGGCCGTGGCAATCCCAGCCAGGCCGGTAATGAACGTTCATCCCCAGCAGGATTTTCGATTTCACGACCAGGTCCTTGAGGGTTTTGTTGAGGCCCGTGCCCAGGTGGATCGCGCCGTTGGCGTAGGGCGGGCCGTCGTGCAGGACGAAGGTCTCACGGTCCTTCCGCCGTTCCCGCAACGTGTGATACAGGTTCAATTCGTCCCACAACTTCCAAAAGTCCGGCTCGCGCTGGGGCAGATTGGCGCGCATGGGGAAATCGGTGGAGGGCAGATTCAACGTGTTTCGGTAATCCATGATTGTGCTATCCGGAAAACATGTTGGAGTGAACGGGTATTCACGGGAAAACACGGATTCTACCTCGCCATTACGGAGAAGGACGGGGTGAGGAGCTCCGAAACAAGGATTTCCCTCACCCTGGCCCTTTCCTCAAGGGAGAGGGAACAGGTTATCGGTTTTTCGCAGTCAAATTGCCTTACCGTAATGACAATGAAGTCCTGTTCTCCTTTTATTTTCCCTGAATGAAAGCGTACCCGAAAAAAACGATTATAAAGGGAGAATTGTAATGGCTTTCCTGCTTTTTTCTAGGATATGAAAAAGGGGCGTTACTATTTACCCGATGTCCGGATTATCTCAATGCTGCCTTCGAGGTATGAATACGTACGGGGACACGAAACGATTTCCTCTCCCTCGGGGAGAGGGCCAGGGTGAGGGATTCCGCGCCCCTTTCAAGGGGCCGCCGAATGGCAGCCCAGGGTTTTAACCCTGGGCCAATCTCAACCCTGCCTTTGAATCAGACTCAAAATTTCGCGGGTTTTCTCTTCCATCCGGGCGATGCTGTCCCGCGCTTCGACGTTGAGGCGCAGCACCGGCTCGGTGTTCGATTGGCGCAGATTGAAGCGCCAGTCCGGGAACTCGAAGCTGATCCCGTCGGTGACGTCCACGATGGGGTGGAGCCGTTCGAAATGCCGGCGGACCTGTTCGATGGCCGCGTCCGCGTCCGCCACCCGGTTGTTGATTTCGCCGCTGCACGGGAACTTGCGGATCCGTTCCTCGACCAGCGTGGAGAATGGCTTGCCTTCCCGGCTCATGATCTCCAGCACCAGCAGCCAGGGGACCATCCCGCTGTCGCAATAGAAGAAGTCCTTGAAATAATGATGGGCGGACATCTCGCCCCCGTAGATGGCCTCTTCCTGGCGCATTTTTTCCTTGATGAACGCGTGGCCCGATTTGCATTGGACCGGAATCCCGCCGTGGTTCTTCACCAATTCGATGGTGTTCCAGGTCAGGCGGGGATCGTAAATGATCGCGCTGCCGGGTTGCTTGGCCAGCAGGGCCTGGGCCAGGAAGCCGACGATGTAGTAGCCTTCGATGAAGTGGCCCTTTTCGTCGAAGAAGAAGCAGCGGTCGAAATCGCCGTCCCAGGCGACGCCGATGTCCGCGTGGTTTTCCATGACGGCGTCGATGGTGGGCTGCCGGTTTTCCACCAGCAGAGGATTGGGGATCCCGTGGGGGAACGAGGCGTCGGGTTCATGATGGACCTTGATGAATTGAAACGGCAGGTGAGGTTCGAGCAAGTCCAAAACCGGCCCCGCGCAGCCATTCCCGGCGTTGACCACGACTTTGTAAGGCTTCAGTTTCGTTACGTCCACATAGGTCAGCAGGCGCTGGACATATTCCGCGGAAATATCCACTTCGCGCGTCCGGCCGGCCGTGGCGGACGGTTTGAACACGCCGCGCAGGCACATGCGCTCGATGTCCTTGAGGCCGGTGTCCGCGCTGATGGGCTTGGACTGCTCGCGCACGAACTTCATGCCGTTGTATTCCGGCGGATTGTGGCTGGCGGTGATCATCACCCCCCCGTCCGCGTGGAGGTGCGAGGTGGCGAAATAAACCATTTCGGTGCCGCACAGGCCAATGTCGTCCACATCCGCGCCGGCCTCGGTGATGCCCCGGACCAGGGCGGCGCGCAACTCCTCGCCCGACGCCCGCACATCCCGGCCCGCCACGATGCGTTTCGCGGACAAGAATTCCACCAGCGCCCGGCCGATCTTGTACGCCAGGTCCGCGTTCAATTCCGACGGCACCTTGCCCCGGATATCGTATGCCTTGAAACAGGGTAGGGAGGTCGCGTCAGGCATGGGGTTTCTCCGTGTATTGAGGATGGATGGGATTAATTTCAAGTTGAATTGGGATTGATAAAATCATGATGGGTTACGCTCCGCTAACCCATCCTACGGTTCTGTCTGCATTCAACCCCTTCGGGATTCGTGTACTTTTCTCATGAAACCGTAGGCTATCGCCTGCGGCTATTCACATTTATCCCCCACGGGGATGTTATTCCACTAATGGGATCATACCTGGCCGGCGCCGCGTTTCTTGAGTTCGTCCACGATCCGCCGGACATCCTGGCAGCGGTCTTTCGGGCAGATCAGGATTCCGTCGGGCGAGGTCACCACCACTACGTCTTCCATGCCGATGACCCCCACCGCCATGCGCTCCGCTCCCGGTTCGTTGTAGACCGTCACGTTGCGGCAATCGATCAGAATGGGATCGCCGTGGGTGATGTTGCCCTGCTCATCCTGGCTCCGGAAGCGGGAAAGGGAATCCCACGCGCCCAGGTCGTCCCACTGGAATCCGCCCACGGCGGCATACACGTTGTCCGCCTTCTCCATCAGCGCGTAATCGATGGAGATGTTGGGCAGGCGTTCGAAGATCGAAGCGATGATGGAATCGGGATTGTAGCCGGTGAGCAACGTGTCGCGCATCTCGCGGATGCTCCGCGTGATCCGCGGATCGGCCTTTTCCATGCTGTTCAGGTACGTGGACATCCGCCAGAAGAACATGCCGCTGTTCCAATAGAAGCGCTTTTGCGCGATATACCCCTCCGCTTTCTCTTGCGAAGGTTTCTCGTGGAAACGCAGCGCCTTGTAGACCGGCACGCCCTCGTGGACCGCTTCCGCTTGCCGGTCTTCGGCGGTTTCGATGTAACCATACCCGGTTTCCGGCCGCGTGGGCTGGATGCCGATCACCATCAGGGCGTCATGATCTTGCGCGAAGGCCAGCGCCGATTTCACCGTGCGAAGGAAAGCCTCCTCGTCCCGGATGCTGTGGTCGGCGGTGGTGACCGCCATCAGCAGATCGTCCGATGATTTTTCAAAGCGCGCCAGCAGGTGCGCCGCGGCGAAGGCCAGGCAGCCGCAGGTGTTGCGCCGCACCGGTTCGGCCAGGACATTTTCCGGCGGCACGGGGGTTTTGGCGAAGCGGATCGGATCCTGCAGCAGGCTGTTGGTGGCGATCACGATGCGCTCGGGCGGCAGCAGGGGCCGCAGGCGGTTGACCGCCTCCTCCAGCAGGCTCTTTTGATCATCCGAAATGCGCAGCAGCTGCTTGGGTGATTTCTGGCGGCTCAAAGGCCAGAAGCGCTCGCCCGATCCCCCCGCCATGATGACGCCCACGGTTGGAATATGCATGACTGGCGCCCCCTTTGTGGTTTTTCATCCTGATTCATGCGTTGATGGCTTCAATGGATTCGGCCGCCGGGGCAGGGTTTTCGTAGGAGACGTCGATTTCTCCGTTTTTCACGCCCACGATGATTTTCGCCCCGTCCAACACCCAGCCCGCGATCAAGGCCCGGCCCAGTTTGGTCTCCAATTCGCGCTGGATCAAGCGGCGCAGCGGCCGCGCCCCATAGGCCGTGTCGTATCCGTGCAAGGCCAGGTATTCGGTGGCCGTGGGCGTCACGCCCAGCGTCATCCGCCGGTCGTGGAGCCGCTGCCGCAGGTCCTCAAGCAGCAACTCGACGATTTTCTCGATCTCATCCAGCCGCAGCGTCTTGAAGAGCACGATGTCGTCGATGCGGTTCAGGAACTCGGGCCGGCAATGCGCCCGCAGTTCCCGCAGGATCCGGTCCCGGACTTCCGGCCGGATTTCACCCCGGTCGTCGGCGCCGTCCGCCAAGTGTTGCGATCCAATATTGGAAGTTACGATAATCACCGTATTTTTAAAGTCCACCGTGCGGCCTTGCGCATCCGTCAGGCGCCCGTCGTCCAGAATCTGGAGAAGCACATTAAACACGTCTTGATGCGCTTTTTCAAATTCATCGAACAAAATGACGCTGTACGGCTTGCGGCGCACTGCCTCGGTCAGCTGGCCGCCTTCCTCGTAGCCCACATAGCCGGGAGGCGCGCCGAGCATCCGCGACACGGCGTGTTTCTCCATGTATTCGGACATGTCGATGCGGATCAGGTTCTCTTCCGTGTCGAACAGCGCCTCCGCGAGGGTTTTGGCCAGTTCGGTCTTGCCCACTCCCGTGGGACCCAGGAAGATGAACGAGCCGATCGGCCGCCGGGGATCCTTGATGCCGGACCGCGCCCGCAGCACCGCGTCGGCCACGGCCTGGACGGCCTCGTCCTGGCCGATGACCCGCCGGTGGAGAATATCATCCAGCCGCAGCAGTTTTTCCCGCTCGCCTTCCACCAGGCGCGTGACGGGAATGCCGGTCCAGCGCGACACGATTTCGGCGATCTCCTCCTCGGTCACTTCCTCGCGCAACAGACGGACGCCGCCCTGCTTCTGATTGAGTTCAGCCTCGCTCTGCGACAGTTCGGCCTGCAGTTGCGGCAAACGCCCATGCCGCAGTTCCGCCGCCTTGCCCAAGTCGTAAGCCCGTTCGGCCTTTTCGATTTCGCGCCGCGTGGCTTCCAGCGTCTCGCGCAATTGGCGGATCTTCTGGATGCCGCTCTTTTCCGCCTCCCATTGCGCCTTGAGGCCGCCGGCCTTGTCCCGCAGATCGGCCAGTTCCTTGCGGAGATTCTGCAGCCGTTCCTGGCTGGCCTTGTCTTTCTCCTTGCTGAGGGCCTGCTCCTCGATTTCGAGTTGCATGATCCGCCGGGTGATTTCGTCCAGCTCCGTGGGCATGGAGTCGATCTCGGTGCGGATCATGGCGCAGGCCTCGTCGATCAAGTCGATGGCCTTGTCGGGCAAAAAGCGGTCGGTGATGTACCGGTGCGACAGGACCGCCGCCGCCACCACCGCATTGTCCAGGATTTTCACCCCGTGGTGCACTTCGAACCGTTCCCGCAGGCCGCGCAGGATGGAAATGGTGTCCTCCACGCTGGGCTGCTCGGCCAGGACGGGCTGGAACCGGCGTTCGAGGGCCGCGTCCTTCTCGATGTATTTCCGGTATTCGTTGAGCGTGGTCGCGCCGATGCAATGCAGCTCGCCCCGCGCCAGCATGGGCTTCAGCATGTTGCCGGCGTCGATGGCCCCCTCGGCCCGCCCCGCGCCCACGATGGTATGCAGCTCGTCGATGAACAGGAGAATGCGGCCTTCGCTCTTTTTGATTTCGTTCAGGACCGCCTTGAGCCGCTCCTCGAACTCGCCCCGGTACTTCGCGCCGGCCACCAGCGCGCCCATATCCAGGGCAAAAATCTTCTTGTCTTTCAATCCCTCGGGCACGTCGCCGCGCACGATCCGGTGGGCCAGACCTTCCACGATGGCCGTCTTGCCCACGCCCGGTTCGCCGATCAACACGGGATTGTTCTTGGTTTTCCGCGACAGGATGCGGATCACCCGCCGGATTTCCCCGTCCCGCCCGATGACCGGATCGAGTTTCCCGCGCGCCGCGTCCGCCACGAGGTCCCGCCCGTAGCGGGACAGGGCGTCGTAGGTCTCTTCCGGATTGGCGCTGGTCACCCGCTGGTTGCCGCGGATGTCCGTGAGTGCTTTGAGAAATTTGTCCCGGGTGATACCGTATGACTGAACGATTTTCATGCACGGCGCGGCGGCCGCCTTGGTGAACAGCGCGAGGAAGATGTGTTCGACACTGACGTATTCATCTTTCAGCCGCTTGGCTTCCGCCTCCGCCTCGGCCAGCGTCTGGTTCATGGCATTGGTGACATAAATCTTGCCCGGCTCGGCCCCGGGACCGCTGACCCGGGGACGGCGCTGCAATTCGGCCGCCACCCGGCCGCGGATCTCCTCCGCCGGGGCGTCCATTTTATGCAGCATGCGGGGAATCAGACCCTCTTCCTGCTCCAGCAAAGCCAGGAGGAGGTGGTCAGTGTCGACTTCCACATGCCCATGCCGGATAGCCAAGTTCTGGGCTTCTCCCAGCGCTTCCTGTGATTTTTGGGTGAACCGGTTTAGATCCATTGGTCTGCCTCGTGCGAAAACCGAATCGGATGTATCCATGAATCCATTGATTTAAAATGGCTTGCAGTCTTTATCTTCAAACTGATCCTGATTCTGTAGTATGAGTCTTTTCCCTTGTTGCCTGGATTAATTAGCAATTGGCATACTAAGTTGGAAAAATGGGTCAAAAATTGGTTGAATTGATTATAAATCAATTAGAATGAAATTGTTACGCTGTATTGTCCAAGACAGAACCGATGCACTGCTAAAATCACCTGAAATAAGATGTGCCATTTCGGCGCGGAAGTAAGGCGCGAAATGAAAATGAAAAGTAACATCCACTGGCTCTGGCCCTCTTCTGGAAAGCCACTCTTTCCCCCCGATTCACAATGATGCTTATCCTCATAAAAACACAAGTATTTGAACCCCATAGGGGCAATCTTAGATTAGCCAGGGGTATCGCCCCTGGCATTCGATCCACGCGCCAAGCCGTAATGCCATACCATTTTTTACCCAGGGAACATTTCCGAAGACTTTTCGCGCACCCCAATCGTATAATTAGTTGCGGGCGGATACCGCTGGCCCTCAACCATACGAACAAGGAGTACTGGAAATGTTCGCGATTGGGTATCCTCTCATTCTGCTGCTGTTTCTCGGCGGCGCGGTGGCTTCTTTTTCCCAAGATGACATGGAGTATCAAGTTAACGACAGTAAGTTATTGAAATTGAAAGAATTATATGCAAGCAAAGTGCGGAACGCAACGCCATTCTTCAAAATACGCCCGGAACGATTACCGGGATGGTTCTCATGGGGAAAACAGCCGATGCCACAGTTGAACGCCCCGATCTTCAAAGCGTGGATTCCCGGCGCGACGGATCACGTGATAACGAAATACCCCATTCATCTCCACGAGGCCGATCCCCGGATCGCCTATAGCATGCTCCTCAATCCCGCC
>JBHGBC010000112.1:0-19375 GCA_041946805.1 bacterium | reverse complement strand
TCCGGGAAGTGCGTACATAAAGAGGTAAAATTGATTCCCTTCATTCCCGGATGAGGGAGGACAGCCAGGTCCACCCGTAAAACAATTCCCTCACCTTGACCCTCTCCCCGAGGGAGAGGGAATTTTGGGGGGGCATCGATTTCTTAGAGACGCGTACCGGAGATCGGAAAAAAGTACGCACTCCCCGGATGAGCCGGCAGGAATGTCCGGCCACCATTGAGATCTGGCAGGATCACGAGCCGGGGCGGAGCGGATTCGTTCCCTCTCGGCCGAATCCGTTGGCGGAGGCGACGTGCACGGTGGTTGCGCCCGCGGCGAACCTCGTGAACCGGAAGGCATGAACCGGCCGGAGTTCTTCTCCGCGGAGCATTTCTCCGGTTATCTTTCCTTCTTCAAATAATACGAGGGCAGCATATAGCCGAACAGCGTCAAGGCGCTGAGCCATCCCAGAATGAGGTACGGCCAATACGTGGCGATCAGCGTTCCCGCCGTGGGGAGAATGGCCACCACCCACAGAAATCCCACCGCCTGGCCGACGTTTCCAGAATGGAGGGGGCTGTCCAGGTCGAGCGAATCCGGCACTTGCGTCAGACTGGCGTCGGCGATGATCCGTTCCGGGGCGATGATCAGGAAATACGCCAGCAGGCGGGCGAATTCCGCCGTGGAAAGCAGGGTGAGAACGATGGTCCAGAATAGCTTGCGCGAACGTTTGCCGCACGAGGGGCAGCGCGAAATCCAGTAAAGCCGGCCGATCCGGTATAGCGCGTGCGCCACCAGCCATACGCCCAGAGTCAGCACGCCCAGGATGAGGTGGAGAGTCCGCGCGGGCGCCGGGACCGTCACTGCGAAAGGCCGTGAATCGCACCGGCAAGAGAATTGATAAGTTTCCGAGCCGTTCATACCGGTCCCGCACCGCCTTTCCCTAGATGGAATGGATCATCCAGGGCATATCAGTATCCCAAAAACCGGGACAGCGCAAGAATCATCAAGCTGGTGTTCAACAAAAGGGCGGTCTCGGATTCCGTGTACGTCTCCAGGAACCAGGTGGAATCCGCCCAGCCCCCGCTGGCGGCCATCGGCTTGGTATGATCGAGGAGTTCATCCAGGAGGGAGAACAAGTCGTCTTTGTAGGGAAAATCCCCGGGAATCCGCTTTTTTTCCTGGTTCAGGACATACTTGTAGAAATCCTCGTTGATCACCAGCTGGATTTGTGCGGGAGTGCGGACATGCTCCAACAGGGAACGGGTCCGTTTGGAGCGCGTGTCCCGGGGGGCGTCCTTGTGTTCCTTCTCCTCCAGGTAGTTCCGCGCCGCTTCCCGCGCGTCGAAGAGATAGGCCACCGCGTCGCGTTCGAGCACCAGCAGTTCCTGCAGGCCGAGAAACTGCGTGTAGGGCGTATCGCGGAAGCGGTAGAGGGCGCCGGGGATCAGGGCGACCTCGATGGCTTCCTTCTCCAGGAAGGGCAATGCCTCGAGACGCTGTTGCGGCGTGGGATTGATGTCCAACGTGGGGATGGCGACCGCGAGGGCCGGCGAGTCGGCGTAAAATCCAAAGAAGTTCACTCCGATTTCCTTGCCCGGCGGGAAGAGGCGGGTCAGAAAACGCAGCTGCGCCCGCGCGACCATCGCCCCCATCGGGCGGGAGTCTACTTCACCGGGCCGGAACCGGAACGGCCGTTCTCCTTTGCGCCCGGGGAGGGGCATTTCCCACTCCGGATCGAGGAGTGATTCCAAGTTTTCCTCCCGGTAATCCGTGGTCAGCACCGGCGTGCCATCCCCGGTGGGAAAGGCTGCGAGAGGAGTTCCTAAGACCGGCGAAGGTGATTCGACAACCCCGGTGGCCGAGCGGGAAGTTTCCAGGGCGGGGGAGGGCGGCTCCACCGCCGCGGTGGCCGCGAGCGGAACATCCATGCCCGGCCAGCGCAAGGCCAATTCGATCAAGCCCGCCGGGTCGGCGTCCTTGAAGGGGAATTCTTGCAGGGGAGTCCAGTGTTCCACCCAGGGCGTGGCCGATTCGGCATGCGCCAGGACAGTCATGATGCCCCGGTTTTCGGGGAAGCGCAACAAGCAGGAAGCCTGGCCGATCCCGGCGTCCCGCATGGCCTGCGTGAGCGCGCCCAGTCCGCCGGGAATGGGGATTCCGGGATGGCGGGCGTTTACGAACAAGGCCGCCATGGTGTCCGGATATTTCTCCCGCACGGCGGCTTGTGGCCCGATGGATTCCACGCTTGCCGGAGGCGGGGGAGTGCTCCACAACTGGGCCAGCGAATCGGGCTGGGAACTGATCCACAACAGCCCGGCATCCACCCGCCAGCCCCAGCGGCCCAGCGGCGATTCGATCACCTGGATGGCCTTGGAACCGGCCACGATCTCGCGCGTCGCGGCTTCGGGATAGGAAGCCGTGAGGGAATGAATGCCCGGCGGCGGAGAGTCCGGCGCGTCCGGGGCGGTGATGTTCGGAATCGAAAAGGCCGCCACGGCCACCGGAGGGGCGGATCCGCCCTCGGGAGGCAGAATAAAGAGCCGCATTTCATCCGCGTGGCCCAGGAGCTCTTCCAGGGCCGGCGTCGCCCCCCGGGGCAGAGAGGCGGCGAACTGGTTCCACACCTTGGACACGGTTTCCTGCTGGAACAAATCCGTGAGTCCCTTGGAGTGTTGCCGCCAACCCTTGAGGTCGGCCAGCAACCAATACGGGGCGGTGTTGGGCAAAAAGCGCTCGCTCAGAATGGGACTGATAGGCGGTTCGGTCCCCTCCTCCTCAGGGGAGGAAGTGGATTGTTCCGCGGTGGATGGCGTAACGGCCGGGGAGATATCCGGCCCGGGGCGGAACAACCAGTTGAAGACGGTTCCACACACCAGGCCGAGAAGAAAGACCAAGACGATGACACGATTATTCTTCATGATGAAACAATGTATCCCGGGCATAGAATCCCAGTTCCCGCTGACAGGTGGAAAGGCGGCCGAGTTCATGGGAAAAAGTGGCGGTCCGTTCCAGGGTTTGATTATTGATTTACTCCCGCCCGGACATCCACATCTTTCATGATGTTGCGGAACTTTTCGTACCGCTCGATGCGCGCCTTGTGGCGGTCGAAAACCGCCAGGCGATCGTTTTGATCGGCGAGAATGTAGGGCGTGATGAAGGTCAACAACTCGGTTTTCGACTGGTTCTTGCCCCGCGTCTTGAAGAGGCTGCCCAGCACGGGGATTTTCATCAAGCCCGGGATGCCCCGGTTGCTTTCCGTGAAGCTGGTGTCGATCACGCCGGACAAGACCGCCGTCTCCTCATGTTTCAACGTCAGGCGGGTGGTCACCGTGCGGCGCGAAAAGGCGGGGGATTTGCCGGCGGGAGTGACCAGGGCGAACTGGTCCAGCACTTGGCCGGATTCCAGGTCCACGTCAATGGTGACCGTGGTGGCGTCGTTGATGTGCGGAGTCACATTGAGTTTCAATCCCACCTCCCGGTAATCGATCTGCTGGTTGGTGGTGACGTTGCCCTGGGAGATCTGGCCCAGGATGGGTACTTCGTTGATCACTTCCACGAACGCCCCCTGGTTGTCGCCGGTGAGGATGTTGGGGCGCGCCAGGACATTGGTTTTGCTGTCGGATTGCAGCATGTCGAGGGCGGCGTTGAAAGTGGCCCGGGAAAGGATGGTGGCGCGGTCCAGGCCGATGTCATTGCCCGGGGCTTCCAGGGAGGCTTCCACCGTCACGGGGATGTTGTCCGGCCAGTTGATCCCATACTGGTCATCTTGGACGTCAATGAGTTCGATGATCAGCACTTCGATGAGCACCTGGGAAATTTCCCGGTCGAGGTCATTGATCAATTTTTCGATGGCGTCGAAGTATTGCGAGCTGGTGGTGACCATCAGCGAATTGGTCCGCGTTTCGGAAACGATGCGGACGTTGCCGATCATTTGACTGATCTGCTCGTCCCGGTTGCCTTGCTGGTTCATGTACCAGAAGAAACCCCGGTTGCCGGCGCGGGACGGATCTTCCTGGAACAGCGCGTTCAGCTGGGCCCCGAGATAGGCGGCGCTGGCGTTTTTGAGGGGGAAAACCTTGGTGGTCCCGAATTCCGGGGCCAGGCGGTCCAGTTTCTCGATCAGTTTTTCCACCACCTCGAAGGCCCGGGGGCTGGCGGCGATGACGATGAGCGAATTGGTGGTGGTATCGGCGATGGTCTTCACCTTGCCGCTGAGGCCGGTGAGGGCCTGCTGCTGGTTGCCCCAGCCGAAGAAATAGTTGAAGTTATTGGATTGGTCGTCGGAAAAGATCTGCTCGATCAGGTAGGCCACATCCGAGGCCCGCACGTTTTGGATGCGGTAGACGCGCGGCTCTTCCTTGGACTGCGGCAGGGGGCGGTCCAGTTCCTGCACCAGTTTGTCGATCATGGCGAAATCGGCCGGCTTGGCGGTGACGATCAACGCGTTGAGCCGCTGGTCTTCCACGATGTTGACCTGGTCCTGGTCGTTCTGGCGGCCGTAGCCCCACCAGGAACGCTGGTAGCTGCTGTCCTGCCCGGTGATGAGCTGTTTCAGCATTTGGCTGAGCACGATGGCGTCGGCGTTCTGGAGCGTGTAGACGCGGGTGATGCGTTCGTAGGATTCCTGGTTGTCCAGTTGCTTGAGCACGTTCTCGATGGCGGCCACATCCTCGGGATAGGCGTGGACCACGATGCTGTTGGTGCGCGAATCGGCGAACACCACCGGTTGATAGAAATTGGTGCGGCGCGATTGGGTGAATTGCTGCAATCCCTGGGCGATTTCGCGGGCGTCCCCGCTCTTCAGCTGGAAGGTTTTGGTTTCCATGTTTTGCATCGAGCTGACGTCCATCTTCTCGATGAAGTCCGCGACGGCTTTGATCGCGAAATCGGGGGCGGCGATGATCAGTGCGTTGGTCGACCGGTCCGCCACCACCTCGCTGGTCATGCTGGCTTCCTGACGCCGGTCCCGGGTTTCGCCGCCGGTGGTCTTGGAGGCGATGATGTTGGCGATCATGTCGTTGAGGCTGCGCGCCAGTTCCGTGGCATTGAGGTAACGCAGCCGGAACACGCGGATGACCACGCCCTCGGACGTGGTCTCCTTGTCCAGCCTTTCAATGATGGCCACCAGGCGGTCGATGTTCGATCCCGTGTCCGTGATGACCAGCGTTTTGGAGCGGTCGTCGGCGATGATGCTGGCGTTTTCCGAGATGAGCGGCGACAGGGCCTCCCGCATCTGCGTGGGCCGGGCGTATTTCAGCTCGAGGATCCGGCTTTGCACGCGGGTGCCCAGCTCTTCCTGCTCCGCCCCGACGCGGACATCCACGCCCTTCTGTTTGGCCACCGAGACCGGAAGGACCACGATCATCTGGTCGGATTCCAGGAAGGTGTATCCCTTGAGCATGAAGGCGGCGTCGATGATGTGCATCGCCTCCTGCTTGGTCACCTCGTTGGGATTCACGATGGTGAACTGGCCTTGCACTTCGTCGCTTTTCAGCACGACCTTTTTGGTCATGTCGCTCAGGAACTTCAACACCTGGTCGATGGGCGCGTTGTTGAAATTCAATTTGAACCGGTCCGGCTGGCCGGGGCCACCATGCACCGGCTTGGCCGATTCGCCATTGGGCACGAAAAAGGTGCCCTTCTGGATCATATTCTTGAGCGAATCGGCGAAGAGGCCGCCCAGGCCCGTGTTCGTGGCGGGGGCCGCGCCGCCGGCGTCCGGGGGATTGACTTCCGGATTAGCCGCCGGGCTGGATTCCGCTTGGATCCGTGGGGCCGTGACGGCCAACGCCAGAAGCATCCCGGCGCCCAGCAGGATCGGGTGTATGGTTCGCGATGGCATGAAAAACATCATTCTGCTTCCTTGTGTTAAATTATGCGTTCCGAAAGATCCGAGACGCTTCTCTTCGTTATCCAATGTCCTTTGCGTATATCATTCCATTTGATGATTGGGAGGTTGCTACCGGGGCTCGATTTTCAGTCCAATGGGTTGCACGCCTTCCACCTTTACATTCGGAGTAAGCTTCATGATCAACCGCCGCCGCTCCTCGGGCGGCATGCTGCGCAATTGTTCCCGGGATATGCCCCGGGCCCGTAACGCTTCCGGCAGTTCCACATCCGAACGTGGACGATCTACCATCCCCGGACGGGACCCTCCTTCTCCCCGGCGGGAGCGCCCGCCGCCCTCCGGGCCGCCGCCCGGCCCGCCGCCGCCTTCGCCCTGGAACATGCTCAAGGTCCGCTGGCTGCCGTCGTCGTCCTTCAACACCACGGTGGAGACCCCGATCTCCTGCAGGGTCGCTTTTCCCCCCACTTTTTCGCCCACGCCCACTTCCTGGCCGTTGATCACCGCCTTGTTCAGGTAGATCGCGGTGAGTTGGTAATTGATCTGATCCTGTTTGAAAATGTTCTTGGCCGGTTGCGGCTGGGATTCGCTCCCCCCTGGATTCCCGGGTTCGCCCGGGCCGCCCGGACCGCCAGGAGCCCTGGAGCCACCCGGCTGAGCCGGTGGAGCCGAAGCCGCGGAGGGCGTGGATTCCGGATTGACCGTGGCCGTGTTGGTGATCAACCGGTCCACCTTGCGCAGTTCGGCCACCGACACGCCCCAGGAAATCAGCTGGGAGAGGATGAGCAACAGGAGGGTGGCCAACACCAGCGGCTGCCAGTAAGCCCGCGCGATTTGTCCGAACTTGTTGGAAAGCATGGTCTTCATCATTCACCCCTTCACAATCGCCGGAACCGGGCCGGCCGGTTCGGGCTGGGATTCAATCAAATAGGTGGTCAAGGTCAGCGACACGTCCAGCTCGGGCTGGTTGGGATCCTTGAGTCCCGCCTTGAGCGAAGTGGGTTGACAGTAATATTTCGATCCGCGCAGTTCCCGCAAAAACGTGATCAACTTGTCAAATTGGCACGCGATCGACACCTTTAACTCGAGGGTGGGGATCGGCTTGGCCCGCTTGTTGAGGCTGGGCGACCAGTTCTTGATCTGGAGGCCGGAGCGGCCGGCGATCTGTTCGATCTCGGCCATGAACTTGGACACTTCGCTGTCCTTGATGAAGGATCCCGCGGGATTGCCCAGTTTAGTCCCCAACACCCGGTTGCGGCTTTTTTGCGACTCGACGTTCCGGATCTTGGCGAAGAGGTCCTCGAAGCGCTCGGTGGTGGCCGCCGAAAATTCGCTGGAGGAATCCACCGGTTGTGACCAAAACGACCAGAGGATGTACAAAATCCCCGGGACGGCCACCAGGACCGTAATGAGCAGCAACCGTCTTTCCCGTTCCGATATGGCCATGGCATATTCCTCTTATCCCGCGGTGCGCAGTTTGCCTTTCATGTAGATGACCGGTTTGTCGTTCTCGAACGCGGCGCGTTCCACCACCATGTCCTTGAAATAGGGGCTTTCGTTGATCTTCTGCTGGATTTCCACCGCGCTTTGGTTGTTTCCCCCCAGCAGCACCAGATCCACGCCGGTTTTGGCGTCGAGGTTGATCGATTTCACCAGGATTTCCTTGGGGAGCGTTTCCGCCAGGAACAGAAAGAGTTCCGCGTAATCCACGTGGATCCGCTCCAGTTGCCGCAGACCTTGCTCTTCCTTTTGCAGCCGGGTCGCCAATTTGATGAGATCCACGCCCCGCTCCAGCCGTTCGGCCACGGCCTGCCGGTACCACATTCCCTTGCCCGCCCACAGGAGTAAAAAGACCACCAGGAAACCGCCCGCCGTGGTCAAGAATTTCCGCGAGGGCAGCGCCGCTTCCGGGATGAAACTGCCCCAGGAAATGCCCGCCGGTTCGACTTGCAACAGATTCGGTCCCGGAATCTCCGAAGCCAGCCGTCCGTGGGCCATGCACAAAAGGGCCAGATGCGCGGCGGACAGGTCCGCGTCTCCGGTCTCGAAGCGCGCGGCGACATCCGGCAGCCGGAGCCGGGAGAGCCGCAGGCCGTTGCGCGCCGCGGTCTCTTGGACCGGGTCCAGCGGCCATTCGTCGAAGCCGCAGACCACCATGCTTTGGATGGAGCCGGGGGGAAAACGGTCGGCCACGTAGGAGAGGGTCCGCTCGATCTCCAGCGCCAAAACCAGTCCCCGCGTTTCCATGCCGTTGGCGTCGTCGAAACGCGCGGGGCGGGTTAGGGGCACGGAGCGGGTCAAATAGATCGCCCGGCGCGTGGCCACGGTGATGGCCGCCCGTTCCCCGTCCTGGCCGACCAGCACCGCCGGTTCCGCCAGGGCGTAGGGGTCCGTGCCCAGGAGGTATTCGTAAAAGGCCCAGAAATCGGAGGTCACCTGATTAGGAGTAAGCACGTCCGGCGGCCAGGCGCTCAGCAGTTGATCCAAAAACGTTTTGCGGGTGGCGATCCATACCAGGTGCTTTTCCGGATCGGCGCCATGGGCCGAGGAGACGAAATAATCCCAGGCGATGCCGTCGATGGGGATCTGCAAGGCCTCGGAAACTTCGAAGGAGACCAAGTCCCGGAGGGTGTCATCCTCACAAGCGGGAGTGTCCATGAACCGGGCGGTCAACCGGTGGCTGGGCGCGACAAACACCACCTCGTACCGGGTGAACCAGCCCAGTTGCAGGCGGGCGGCGACCGCCGGCAACGCGCCGCCGAGGTTTTCCAGGAGGGCGTTGGAGACCGGGGCCGCGCCCTCCGCCGTTTCTTCATCCCGCAAGGGTTGCGCGCCCGCGCTCAACACCAGGAGGCGGTGGTTGTCGCGTTTGGTTTCCAGCCAGGTCAGTTGATTGGCCACCGGCTGGAGGAACACCACGTGATTCGCTTGTGTCTTGATTTTCATCGGGTCACTTTCCAGACCCGGATCCCGGGGGGTGAGATCCCCCGGTCCAGGATCGCGTAAATTTCTTTATAGGCCCGGGAATTCAGGATATAGCCGGTGGAGCGGGCGGAAAACACGCATGATTTGGCGCAGATCGAATTGGCGATCTGCTGAAAGATCTCGTCCGTGACGCCGCTCACATCGAGCAGCCCGCCGATGTCGTTGAACGGCCCCTTGCTGGATTCCCGGTATTCGAGAATGTCATCGATCAAGTTTTCATTATCGCCGATCAGGCAGCGCAGCACTTCGCGCGGGGCCGTGTTGATGTTGATCCGGCCGGTCAGTTTTTCCTCGTCGGTCACGGAGATCCGGTCGATGATCTGTTTCAGTTTGTCCCGTGAAATCGAGATGGAATTGGAAGATCCCGGCGCGGGTTGGCTGGTTTGATTGGATTGGCCCGATCCGCCGCCCCGGGAGGCGTTGCCCCGCCCGCCGCCGGATGAATTCGAACCTCCGCTCCGGCTGAAACTGCTGGCCGGACGGCCTCTGCCGGATTGATTCCCGCCGGCGGAACGGTCGCGGGTTTGGGCGCTGCCGGTTTCATCCCACGTGAAGCGTCCCTCATCGGTCAAGCCGCGGTTCCCTCTGTTGCCGCCGCCGGAGTTGCGGTTCCCGCCGCGGGTGTTGCGGTTCTGATTCCCCCCGTTGGAAGTGGCCTCCCCGCCGCCGGTATTGCCGCCGCCGCTGGAGCCGGCGGCCGATTTGTTGAGCAGTTCGCCCACTGAGGCGAATTCTTGCTGGCCGCGGACCGAGATGATGGCGTCGATTTCCTGTTCCGTGAGCACGTCCCCGAATTCCTGGGTGAGTTTTTCCTTGTCGGCCGTGTTGATATTGACCCGGTCCTCCCCTTCGGAGGAAAGGTTTTTGTCATAGGAATACGCCGTCAGGAAAGGATACCACCCGCGGTCCAACTTTCCATCGTTGTTGTCCAGGGGGTAGATCTTGTCGCCGTCGTTTTCGTTGAGATCCAGAATTCCGTTCGTGTTGGTGTCTTCTCCGTACAAAAGATCCAGCGTGATGCCCTTGACCAGCAGGAGCTCTTCCACCGAATCGAAGAGGCCGTTTTTGGGAAGACAGGGTTCCGGCAGGGATTGGTAGTAGTCGATTTCCGCGCCGAATTCTCCGGGTGTGTCGTCTTCGTCCCGCCAGTCGAGGATCGGATCGATGTATTCCGGCGTGGCGTTGGGGAGCCGGAGAAGCTGGTCCCGGGTGGCCGTGTTGATGTTCAGCTTGCCCGATTCATCCACCGCGCCGTAGGCCACGGCGCCCTCCGTGGTGGAATCAGGACGGATCACGCGGTAGACGCCGTTACCTAATGGAACGTCCGAAAAGGCTTCGGGGTTCGATGACCAGGCATCTTTATCCGAGTCGGGGCCGCCGGTTTGTCCGTCTTTCACCAGTTCCGCCATCACGCGGTAGATGCCCGCCTCGGCCAGCATCTTGGCCTGGTTGCCGTCGTTGATGTTGCGGCTGACCTTCAAGGCCAGGTTCGCCTGCCGCGTGAACACCATGGTGATCGTGCCGATAATCGCCACGACCCACAACACCACGATCAAGGCCGCCGCCCGGCGGGAAGTGCGGTTATCCATTGGGCGTCCCTCCCGGATTGCCGGTTCCACTGCCCGTCCGGCCTCCCGAACCGCCGCCCGGGGCGCTTCGCGATCCGCCGGACATCCCTCCCTCGGATACTCCGGCCGGCTGCCGGGCCGAGGGGATCCACACGGTGGTCGAAAAGGTCTGGATATTCTCCAGCGTGGGTTCGTCATCCACCTGCCGGGGGAGGAAGAATCCGAGGGTGATGTACACCGCCAGTGGAATCGATTCCGTGGAATCCCAGTCCGGCCACCAGGCCGCCCCGTCGAAGTATTGGAGATCCAGATACACCGCCTGGGGACCAAGGAGCGCGATTTCACCGCCGGAGAAGGGATCCATGTCGGGCGAGAAATCGTAACGGCGCAGCAGCCAGCGTTCCGGCGTGGTGTCGTCCTGATCGATGTAATATTGAATTTCGGCCAAATCGCTGGAACCGCCGCCGGTCTCGGCCGGATTGTGGATCCGGCTGATGAAGGTCAGGATATCCGTTTCAAAATCCCCGCTTTGGATGTCCATGCCCACGAAGCGGGTGGTGTCCTGGTGCGGCGACAGAAAGGCCGCTTCGAGGTCGGATTGCATCCGCTCCAGGATGAGGCGGGCGGTTTCCGACACGTTGGATTTCCCCGAAAATTCCTTGTAGCCGCGCAGCACCACCGAGAGCGACATGAACGCCCCGCCCAGCACCAGCCCCGTCAGGGTGGTGGCCATGAGCAATTCGACCAGGGTGAACGCGGCTCGTCCCCTTATCATGTACTTTCCGTCTCCGAACCGGTGCTGGTTGGGGTGGGGATCTCGAAGTAATGGTACGTCACTTGCTTCAACTCCTGCCGGCGGTTGCCCCGGTTCCATTGGATCACCAGTTCCACCTGGTAGAGATTGGGTGTGTCCGTATAGTAATAATTCACCTGCCACGCGAACCGCGGGTATTGCGTGAAGGTTCCCCGGTTGTCCTCCAGGGGGGACAGCAGGTTGGCCCGCAGTTGGGTGTGCAGTTCGCCCATCAGCGATGCGGCGAGGGAATATTCCTCGGACAACTTGCCCACCAGCAGCGCCGAGGAAAAGGTGGTCATCAGGCTGGTGACGCTGAGGCCCAGAATCGTCATGGCCAGCAGCGACTCCACCAGCGAGAACGACCGGTTCGCATCGGTCTTACGGTTCGTAAAACGATTGCACCACATGATCCCACACCAAGACCTGTCCGGTCAGGCCGATGATCCCGACCGTGTACATCCGTTCATTCTCGTCCATCAGGTAGATGAACGTGTCGGACGTCGACCCATTGGGCATGAAGGTCAGTTCGTTCTCTTCCAGGGACCCGAAGAGGGTCCGTTTGTCGATCAAGGGGACTTTGACCTTGGTCCGGTATTCCCGGGGATAGGCCACCGGCAACGCTTCTTCCTGATACACACCGGGGAAATTGATCGGATCCGCTTCGGTGACCAAGAGGATGGCGCCGGTTTCCGAGTCGAACAGGACCTTGGCGGCCGTGCTGCGCTCCACCGCCACGCTGCGGGCATACCGGAGAATCTGCGCCACCGCCTGCGAGGCGTGCTTGAGGGTCATGCCTTGCATGAGCGGGGAGAAATTGGGCACCAACATCCCCACCATGATGCCCATGATGGTGATCACCAGCATCAATTCGACCAAGGTGAAGCCGGACGGCGTCTCTTCATGGGACGCCGGCGGACTGGGATTTATTCTCGGCTCGTTCATGATGAAAGCGTTCGTCCCCGTTCCGCGTCAGCTGACCATGCTGCTGATGTTGAGAATCGGCAGCAGGAACGCGAACAGGATGCCTCCCACGCCGATGGCCATCAGGACGATCACCAGCGGCTCGAACATGGTGATGAACCGCTTGATCGCGTGCGCCACTTCCTGGTCGTAGGTCTCGGCCACCTGGAACAACATTTCGTCCAAACTGCCCGATTCTTCTCCCACGGCGATCAGGTTAGTCACCATGGGGGGGAAAAATCCCGTTTCCCGCAAGGGTTTCGCCAATCCTTCCCCTTTTTTCACTTTTTCACAGACCACCCGCAAAGCGTGGGAAAGCAGGGCGCTCGAGGTGGTGTCCACCATCAGGTTCAATGCCTGCAGCACCGGAATGCCGCTCTTGACCAAAAGGCCCATGGTCCGGGAAAAGCGCGAGATTTGGGCCTTGATGAAAATCGAACCCATGAGCGGGGTTTTTTCGACCAGCCAGTCGAGTTTTTCTTTCCCCGCCGGGTGCGCCTTGATTTTCCGGAAGCCGTAAACCAGGCCGGCCAGTAACAGCCCCAA
Organism: bacterium; assembly: GCA_041946805.1. Classification (GTDB taxonomy): domain Bacteria; phylum Hinthialibacterota; class Hinthialibacteria; order Hinthialibacterales; family Hinthialibacteraceae; genus JABLXU01. The sequence goes on along the minus strand of JBHGBC010000112.1, from coordinate 6,693 downwards.
CAACCAGAGATAACGAACGAACAAGTCGCTGACGTCGATCAACGTGCGGGTCAGCCAGGGCAGCTTGTCTCCAAAATCGGCGAATACCATGCTCAATTTGGGAATCACCACCGTCATCAGGAGGGTGACCGATCCGATGCCGACCACCACCACCAGGCAGGGGTAGGCGAGCGCCGTCATGATGTTCGATTTCAAGGTATTCTCGGCTTCCATGAATCCCGCCAGCTGCTTCAGGACCACGTCCAGCACGCCTCCCGATTCGCCCACGCGGATCATGCTGCAATACAACTTGCTGAACTGCTTCGGGTAAGCCGAGAGGGCGTCGGAGAGGCTCGCGCCGCCGTGGATTTGCTCCCGCACCTCCCGGATGATCCGCCCCAGGGTTTCGCTTTCGGTCTGTTCCTCCAGTATCGCCAGGGCCTGCGACAAGACGATGCCCGCCTTGAGCAGGGCGGCCATTTGCCCCGTGAAGACCTGGATGTCCCGGTGAGTGACCCGCGACCGGCGGCCCGTGGCCGCGGCGGCCTGGGCCCGGGATTCCGCCTTGGCCTGCCCTTCCTCCACCTGCACGGGACGCATGCCCCGTTCCTTGATCAGCGACACCGCGTCCGGCCGGGAGCCGGCCGTCAAGGTGCCTTCGATGACTTGTCCATCCGCCGTCAAGGCGCGATACGTGAATAGCGGCATACCCCAAGTATTCCTTTGATTCTATTGGAGTTGGTCCCGTACGGTGTGGTATGGCGGCGGATGATCCTTGCGATGCCGGCGGATCGTGACTCACGCGCCGCCGCCCATCTCATCTTCCTGGGACACCCGGACGACTTCCTCCACGGTGGTGACGCCGTCCAGCACTTTTTTCCAACCGTAATCGCGCAGGTTCGTGATGTTCGCGGTCTGTTGGATTTGGTTGGCGGAGGGGCGGTTCAGGATCAGATCCCGGACCGCGTCGTTGATCACCAGCAACTCGAAAATGCCTTCTCGCCCCTTGTATCCCTGTTGGTGGCAATACTCACAACCGGCGCCTTTGTACACCGTCACGCCGGGCGGAATCGAATACCCGGACAGGCGCATCATTTCGGGATCGGGGGTATACGGCTCCTTGCATTTCGGGCAGTTCTTGCGCACCAGCCGCTGAGCCAGCACGCAGGCCACCGAGGACGAAATGAGGTAGGGGTCCACCCCCATGTCCATCAGGCGGGTGACCGCTCCCGATGCGTTGTTGGTGTGCAAGGTGCTGAAGACCAGGTGGCCGGTCAGTGCGGAGCGGATGGCGATTTCGGCGGTTTCGTAGTCCCGGATTTCCCCCACCATGATGATGTCTGGATCTTGCCGCACGATCGAGCGCAGGCCGTTGGCGAACGTCAGCCCGCGCTTGGGATTCACCTGCATCTGGTTGATTCCCTCGATGTTATATTCGACCGGGTCTTCGATCGTGATGATTTTCACGGTGGGATTCTGAATGCGGTTCAGGGCCGCGTAGAGGGTGGTGGTTTTTCCCGAGCCGGTGGGCCCGGTCACCAGGATGATGCCGTAGCTGCGGTGGAGCATCCGCACGAACTGTTCTTCCGTGTCTTTGTAGAATCCCAGATCCTCGATTTCCAGCAACACGTTGGTTTTATCGAGGATGCGCATGACCACGCTCTCCCCGTGGACGGTGGGGATGGTGGAGACGCGGAAGTCGAGTTCCCGGTCCGCCATGCGCAGGCGGATGTGGCCGTCCTGGGGGGTGTAGCGTTCGGCGATGTCCATTTCGGCCATGATCTTGACGCGCGAGACGATCGCCGGCTGCAGGTGCTTGGGGGGCGGCGGCATTTCCCGCAGCATGCCATCGATGCGGTACCGGACTTTCAATTCGTTGGTGAACGGCTCGATGTGGATATCGCTGGCGTTTTCCTGCACCGCCTGGAAGATGATCAGGTTCACCAGGTTGACCACGGTGGGTTCGCGCGCCAGTTCCTGCAGATCCTCGATGTTGTCCGTGATCTTGATTTCGTCGTCGTCGCTGGTGCTCAGGTTGGCGATCAGTTTTTCGATGCTCGCGCCGAAATAGCGTTCGATGTTTTCGAGCAGTTCCTTGCGCCGGGCCATGACCACTTCGATTTCGCAGCCCGTCAGCATGCGCAGGTCATCGAACACTTGCAGGTCGGTGGGGTCCACCGCCGCCACCGTCAGCGAGCCGTTTTGTTGCTGCAAGGGCAAAATGCAGTGGCGCAGGGCGAATTCCGCCGGGACCAGGTTGATGACGCTGGGCTGGATTTTGGGGGGGATCTCCATCCACGGCACCCCGATGGCCTGGCTCAGAGCGTCCAACAGCCGGTCCTCCTCCACCAGATGATGCCGTAGCAGGATATCCTCGATGGCGTCACCGCTTACCTGTTGTTCCTGGCGGGCGCGCTGGATTTGTTCCTCGTTGATCAAGCCGGAACGCCGGATAATATTTATAAGATCAATATCGTTCATGATGTCTATCGGTTATGTGGTTTTCTATAATAATTCTAGATATTTGCCATTCATCATAACGCCATTGGCTTCCGAAACCCAGGTTTTCAACCTGTCCATTCCCCCCCGTGTGAAATCCCGCGGCCCAAATCGGCCCCCAGGGAATAGAAAGAAGAGAGGTTTGGCGCCAGGAACGTCATTTCACCATGAATTCAGGGAGAGAGGGGATGGGATTCCGGTGAAGGGAAAACCAGCGGTTGGCATTCCTTCCGGATGAACCCAAGAGCATCGAATCTACCTCCTCCCCGACGGCGGATGTCTGGTCTCGTTGAGATTTTCGTGTGAGCCGGTGTTTCGGCTAACATTTCAAAGATTATGTCATTAAGCATCCTTCTCAAGGAGAGATAGACACACGTTACCGTTCTCCTGGAGCGTTGATTGGTTAGTCGCTAGCCGGAGAGGGTTTGTTCGGCGGAAGGCGCCGAAAGTTGACTCTCTCGGCACGTTGGGTAAACTATGTATAGTCATTTGAACTCTCAACCGAGGTTATTCCCATGCCCCTGTTTGAATATGCCTGTGTTCAGTGTGGATATTTATTTGAGGAGCTCGTTTTTTCTAAAGATATAAAAATCGCTTGTCCTCAATGTGGAAGTCCCCAAGTCGAAAAGCAATTATCCACGTTTGGCGTCGCCCAGGCCGGTACCCTTCCCTGCGGTGAAGGTGCGTGTGGATTTCCGGATAGCCCGGTCTGCGGACAGGGCGCATGTCCCGGCTGCGCGAATTGACTGGACACGGGTTTCCTTCTTTAATAAACGATCCAGATCGCGTTTTGGTTCCCTTTTCCGGAGTTTTTTTCCGAAACATGCCTGGCTTATCATTCATTTTCCCTTGCGCGCCGTGGTAACAGGGAACGGTAGAAAGGGCAAAAGCTGGACGAAAGGTACATACATGACCCCCTCCAAATTGGACCACAAAGATCTGCAACGCCGGCTCAAGGAAGACGAATTGTCCCTTTTCGTGGAAGAATCCCGGGAACGAATCCTATATATATGGAATACCTACGGCCGCCAGATCGGGTTGGCCGCCGCCCTGGTGATCGTTGTCGTGGCCGCCGTGTATTTCTGGCGTATCCGCACAGCCAACGAATACGAAAGCGCCCAGCTCCTGTACGGCAACGCCACCGCCTGGATCGGACAGAACAAGACCAGCGAGGCCTTGAAGGAACTTGATACATTATTGAAGGATTATCCCAGCGCCGAAGTGGCCACCCTGGGGTATGTCCTCCGGGCCGATCAGCGCGCCCGCGCCGGAGACTACACCAACGCCCTGAACGATTATCTCGCGGCGCTTCCCCGGCTGCCCAAGGAAGAGGCCCTGCCCGTCCGGATCGCCCTGATCCAGACCTACCGCAGCCTGGGCAAGACCGATGAGGCCCAGCGGGAACTGGAATCCCTCGAAAAAGAGGCCAAATCGCTCTCCATGAAATATCAGCTCACCTACCTGAAGGGTGGAATATACGAGGACAAAAACGATCCCGCCAAGGCCTTGGAATGTTATAAATCCATCCCCACCGATTCGGAATGGTATTCCCTGGCCTTGGACCGTGTCCGGTGGCTGGAAGCGGAAGCCGTGGGAGCGATCAATTCCTGATTGGCCCGCAGAATTCAGCGGACCGGGGGAGGGACCGGATTCGAGTGAATCGATCTAACCAGGAGTTCGGTTGGGTGTCCCCAAGCGCCGGCAGCTGGCCGATGCCGTGGGAAAACCTGACGGGTCTGGATCTCAATACCCTCAAACAACGGGCGTTTCAAGACGCGATGGCGCGTGACAAGCGCGGCCTCCGTTCCTTCATGCGCGCCCGGCGCAAGGCGCAGGATCTTCGCGCCGCCCAGCAGAAAAGCCGCCGGATCACGCAAACCCTGGTATCACTCCCTGAATATCAAAAAGCCCGTTGCGTGGCCTTGTATTCCTCGCTCGCCGAAGAGGTGGGAACCCGCGAACTGATGCAGGCTGCCCTGCGGCAAGGCCAAGTGATCGCGGTTCCTAAGGTCAACGGCTCCGAGATTCGCTTGTTGCGCGTCTGCGATCTTGAACGCGACTTGGTCCTGCCAGGATCATTCGGCATTCTGGAGCCCGATCCGGCCCTTTGCGAACCGGTTCCCATGGAGACGGTGGACTTGTTCGTGGTTCCTGGCCTGGCTTTCGACCGGTTCGGATCCCGGGTGGGCTTCGGGGCGGGATTCTATGACCGCCTGTTGCCGGGGAAAAGGCCCGGCGCGCGGGTGATGGCGGTGGCGTTCGATTTTCAGGTGGTGCACGCCATCCAGACCCATGAGCGGGACCATCCCATGGAGGCGGTGATCACCGAAGAGGAGGTCTATGAGCCTTGCGGTTCCTTGTTCCGTTCGCGGGATGAATTGGAAACCCAGGCCCTGGCCGCGCGGTTGATCCAGGCCGGCCTCGGCGAAGGGGGCGTCCTGGCGCTGCACGCCGGTTTGGGCGTGGGCAAGACCGTTTTGGTCCGCGGGCTCGCGGAAGCCGTGCACGCCCCAGCTGCCGCCGCCAGCCCCACCTTTGTGTATTGCCGCGAATATCGAGGCGACAATGTCCTGTATCACGTCGACGCCTACCGCCTGGAAGCAATCCCGGCGGGGGACGCGTCCTTTTGGAGCGAAATGCTGGAGCAGCCGGGCATTGTGGCCGTGGAATGGGCCGAACGGCTGGGACTGTTGCTGCCCAAGTCCACCATTCATCTGTTTGCTGACATTATGGAAGACGGCGCGCGCGAGTGGATCCTTTGGACCGCCCGGCGCGATCAACGTTTCCTGCACAAGGCCCTGCGCGAACGCATATGACCCTGATGCTGGCCTTGGATACCTCCACGCGCACCGGCTCCCTCGCGCTTCGCGGCGAGGCGGGGACCCTCGGTCTGCTGACCCTGAGCGTGGCCTTGACCCACAGCCAGGGCCTCATGCCCGCGGCCGACGCGTTGCTGCGCCTCACCGGGCGCACGGTGGACGATCTGACCGCCGTGGCGTGCGTCACCGGCCCGGGTTCGTACACCGGGCTGCGGGTAGGGATCGCCACCGCCCAAGGCCTGGCGTTCCCCCGGCAACTGCCTTGCGTGGGTATATCCTCTCTGACAGTGCTGGCCTGGGCCTTGCCGCACGCGCGGTTTCCCGTCTGTCCGCTCTTGTCCGCCCGCAAGGGGTGGCTGTATGCCCGCCTGTTTCAGTGGTATAAAGACGCTCCGAAGCCCATGACCGGAGAACTGTGCGTGGAACCGGACGAATTGATCCGGCATATACACGAACCGGCCGTGCTGTACGGCCCCGGTCTGGAGCCGTATAGGGACACATTCCGCGAGATGCTGGGTCATCAATTCATCGAACTGCCCACGGCCGCCGATCTTCCCCGGGCCGATTGGCTCGCCGAGCTGGCCGTGCGGGAACTGGAAGCCGGCCGGGGAGTGCCCCCCGCGCAATTGCAGCCGCACTACTTGGGGCCATCGCAGGCGGAGATCAACTGGAGAACGGGCCAGGCGCCCGCCGCGCCCCCATCATGAACATCCACATCCGGCCTCTTGCTCTGAAAGACATCGACACGGTGCTGGCGATCGAGCGCGTGTCGTTTGCCGATCCCTGGTCCCGCGGGATGTTTCTCTCCGAACTCGAACCCCGCGGATTCCACCACGCCTTCGTGGCCGTGGATGCGGACCTCGGCGAAGTCGTAGGGTATTGTTTTCTTTGGATTCTAGTCGAGGACGAAATCCACATCGCCAACATCGCGGTCCGCCCCTCGCACAAAAAACATGGCATCGGGCGTATGATGGTTCGGGAAGCCATGCGCCGGGGCCGGGAAGTCAACGCGCACGGCATCACGCTCGAAGTGCGTGAATCGAACACCGCCGCGCGCGAGTTTTACCGTAAACTGGGCTTTGAGGAAACCGGCCGCCGCGTCCGGTATTACCGCAAACCGGTTGAGGACGCCCTGATTCTGCGGTTGCGGCTGTGAGGGAGGGGGATTACATTATCCTCGCTGCTTCGAGAAGTGTGTACACTCAAAACCCCTTACCTAGGATTGAAATCCTGAGCTGGTATAGAGCCTTCCCCCGCGGGGGATTCATTGCTGATACGCGAAAGATGGTTCGCAATTCGAAAAGTGGAAACCGTTTCATAAGGCTTTCCCTCACCCCAACCCTTGTATGATAAGAAAAGGCTCCTTTTAGGAGAAAAACCTTGATGAAATGCAAAA